>CAJQLO010000001.1 GCA_905479195.1 uncultured Gammaproteobacteria bacterium | reverse complement strand
AGTTAAGTCTTAACAAGCATATAGATAAGTTAGCAAAGACACTTAATAAAGAGAGTACAACAATCTACAAGATTATTAAAAGACATGGCAATATATTTGCGTTCCTTTATCTTGATTGGTCAAGCGGTAAAAAGATCACAGAGAAAGTAAAGAATACAGTAGAGACAGTATTCATGAGTAAGGAAGATAAAGAGTTTCAGGACAACAAGGACTTTGCTACAAGTAATCCTAGTTAAAAGACTACTCTGGCTATATAATTTTTTGTTATGATTAAGATATGAGTAAAGACAAAACAAGGAAAGAGACCGTTAGAGCGAATAAGAAGCAGTATGTTCTCAAGCATACTAAGGATAAATTAGCGGAGTTAGACGGGAAAAAAACAACTCCTAAGAAAATAAATTTGGTTAAAAAATTAAAAACTTTACTAAAGTGGATTATGCGAAAAAAACACGCACAAAAAAGAGATAAAGGGGTTGTAAAAAAAGAGGTGAAACATGAAAGACAAGATAGATGAAGGGTTAAAAAAGATTAAGAAACTTAAAGAAGATCTTGATAAAAAAGGTAGTGAAATATTAAAAAGCAAAGAAGTTCAAAAACTTAAAAAAAATATACAAGCTACCGGAGATAATCTTTTAAAAAGAGAAGAGGTTCAAAAACTTAAAAAGAACTTTCAGTCTGCTAGCGAGAGAATTAATAAAGACGAGAATCTAAATTTTTTAACAAAAATACCTAAAAAAGCTTTTATTATTGCCGGAGGTTTCCTTGCTTTGCTTTTCTTTTTTTCAGGAGATTCATATGAAAATATTTATAGCTGTGAGACTAATTTGACAGAGTATATTAATCTTGAGATTAATCTTCAAAGTGGAGAAGAAAATGTTACCCATTATGGCGTTAAAGAACTCCCAATCGAACTTGATATACTAGATAATAATTCTAATTATATAAAACTAAGAGATAATATATTTGGATATAACTATACCTTCTTTAAAGGAACCAATAATTTGGTTTTAAATATGCCAGGCGTAGCAGACTGGTCATATAACTGCGTAATAAAATAAATAAAATACTTCCCATAATATTGAGTTGTTTTTAAAGCAAACGTTGGCATATCTGATGGCACGAGAATTTGATTAAAGACTACTTTAGTCTCATACTTTCTCTGTTATTTCATATATGAGCGATTTATATGTTGAATCAATTAGACTTAATGTTAATATACCCTATATGGGTATATATAAAAATCTAATATTTGCAACAATGCTATTCATGCTGAGTGATTTGGCTCAGTCAAGACCCGTATCCTGGGCTGGTGGTTCGACTATAATGTATAGGACAAACTCAATGATGTCGTCTTATACTTTCCATTATTCTCCAACATATAAATATTCAATTGGGGCTGAGTATGTAAATGATAGATATTTTAATAATCACTTTATTAATTTAAGATCAACATATTTACTGGACAGACATAATACTAAAATCTCTCAAAGAAATATTTACTTAACTGGTGGGATATCTACTAAAACTAATCAAGACTTTTCTTATGGCATACATGGAGATTGGGAAACTAGAAGATTATTCTCATCGTTTTCACTCATTAATAAACATACAAAAGAAAAAGATTATACAGAAAATGAATTTCAGCTGGGAGTAGCACCGTATTTAGGTAAGTATGATGATATCCATACGTGGGTTATGTTAAAAGCTAAAAAGAATACAATTAATAATAATTGGGAAATATATCCATTCATAAAATTATTTCAAGGAGATTTTTTAATAGAGGTTGGCTCTAAGAACTCTCATTGGGATGTTCATTTTATAATTAGGTATTAAATATAGGAGAAAAGTATGTATAAAATATTAGTAATGTTTATGGTATTTACAGTAAGTTCTGTATCTGCAATGGAGAAATCAGGTGGTCATGGCCATGGCTCTCATAACGATGAAAGTCATCAGCATAGTGCCGATGAAAGCGTAAATGGTTCAGACACAGCATTCCCAGAAAAGATGTTTAGTGAATTTACATCTGATCTTGCGAATGTACAAATTGTCATTGTTGATGTAAATGGCATGGTCTGTGATTTTTGTGCAAGAGGGATAGAAAAAGTATTATATACAGATGATGCAGTTAAAAAAGTTGGGGTCAGCCTAGAGCTTGGTAAAGTTCTCATAGCATATGCACCCTCTACAAAAGTTGATTTTGAAGAAATAAAAAATATATTTTTGTCCAATGGACAAAATGCAACTGGATATATAATAAAAAAAATATAAATTATGAAAACTAGAGAAAAAACATCAAGCATTGGGCTCCTTACGCTTTTGGCATCATCATCGACATTGATATGTTGTGCATTGCCAGCTCTGTTTGTTGCGCTTGGTGCTGGCGCAACTTTTGCTTCGATTGTTAGCGTCTTTCCTCAGCTAATTATTATTTCAAAATATAAAATATATATATCATTATTTACATTAGTTATATTAGTGCTTGCTGGTTTTTTAATTAAAAAAGCTCAGCTTCAACCCTGTCCTATTGATCCAGCTTTACGAGAAGCATGTATTACAACCAGGAAAAGGTCGATGACCTTGTATAATGTTTCTTTAACAATATTCATGCTTGCAAGTTTATTTACTTATATTTTACCGTTATACTTATAACATGAATAAACATCCCTCGCATAAATCTCAAACTGCATCTTTAAAAAGAATTGAAGGTCAAATTCGAGGTATTATTAAGATGATAGACAGCGGCAAATATTGTGTTGATGTGCTTACTCAGATTAAAGCGGCAAAAGGTGCCCTAGTAACTGTAGAAGCGAAAATTTTACAAAGACATATCGAGTCTTGTGTTAAAAATGCATTAAAAAATGAAGATGGTGTTAACGTCAAAATCACTGAGCTTCTCAAACTCATAAATAAATAGTAATTAAAATACTACTTTAGCCACACACTCATTCGCGAATTATAAAAGGTAGGTATTCGTTAATAAAAATAGACATAGCCCTGTCCAGAGGAGTATATATCCAGCAGCAGCAATTAAGTTTTCTGTATTGATAAAATTTTTAGCGGCAACATAAAGCCATATTAATAATATATGATATAATATATTCTAATCCTATGATAAAAAAACCATCTAAAAATAAATCTCATAGTATATTGGTTACAGGAGCATCAAGCGAATTAGGTTCGGCAATTACTAATGTCTTATTAAAATTAAAAGACTTGGATGTAAGAGCGATGTTACATCGTGCTCCAGTAAACATATCTGGTTGCAAAAAAGTTACTGGTAATCTAAAAAATAAGAACTCTCTGATACGGTGCCTTAATGGAATTGATATGGTTATTCATGTGGCTGCTTTAACAAAATCTACAAAAAATTCAGATTACTTTGAAATCAATACTAATGGAACCAAAAACCTTATAGATGCTTGTTTAGATAAAGGCGTAAAAAAAATAATCTATATTAGTTCCGCAGCTGTTTCATCAAATAATGAAGCGGAGGGGGGACCATACTCTCAAAGTAAACTGGAAGCTGAAAAACTAATCAAAGATTCTAGAATGAAGTGGTTAATTATTCGTCCATCTCAAACATATGGTCATCAATCAAGCGGCTCATCTGTAGATATGTTAATTTGGTGTATTAAAAATTTTATATTTGTACCTGTGATTGGAGACGGAACAGCTCAACTGAGCCCAGTTCTCTTTGATGACTTAGTGCAGGGGATAACATCTTTAATTATTTCTGATGGACTTGAGAATGAAACTATAATTTTAGCAGGACCTCAGCAATACACTTATAATGAATTTATAGATCGAGTAGCAAAATTCTACAAGGTTAAAAGGATTAAAATTCATATTGCAGCAACTATAATTAAATTTCTTATAAACATACTGACAAAGTTTGGTTTCACTAAATTAGTTCCAGATCAAGTTCCACGCCTACTTTCTAAATATTCTTATGATATATTTGTTGCTAAAGAGAAGATTTCTTATTCCCCTTGTAACCTAGAAGAAGGTTTAAAAAAACAATCAAACCCTAACTAATTATTTGTCATAATAAATTATAAAAATATATTATGCTTGTCTTAATCATAACAATATTTAGGGCTTTTTTTACAGCAAATGGTGGTGTGGTTGGTGGTGTAGGATTGAATAATTTTTAATATTTGTTTATTTCATTGATTGTAAAGAAAAGACTTGCCTCCCCGCCCGGTGAATTTCATAAACAATAGCTATTTAATAGTATTTATAAGTATATGAATAGAATATAAATAATTTATTTAGCAGTTTTAAGATTATCGTCGAAATGAATCACTTGGGGGTATTGCCGGGGGTATTGAAAAAGACTACTCTGGCCATACACTTTCTTGTTATGATTAAGGTATGAAAAGTATTATGTTTGAAAATGTATGGTGGCAAAAATATACTGAAGAATACTATTGGGTTGAGGTCACTAAGAGAGATGACATTGGTGAAGACTTAAGAGCCCCTTAAAAGATAGTGGCAATAAAGATTCCTGGAGATATTCAATATTACAGCAAATGTGTCCTGGAGATTTAGTTGTGCATTATGATAGCAATGTGAAAGCTATTATAGGAATTTCGAGGGTAGCTGACAGCTGGAAAGAAAGTGCAATAGATTGGATACCATCTAAACAGCAAAAAAAAGATGACAAGCCAAACATAAGACCTGGTCAGATGGTTAAGCTTACTGATTATAATAAAATAAGAAAACTCACTCTTAAACAAATACAAAAAAATAATGATGAAATTGAATACATTGTTGAAGATTTAAGAACTCGCTATAATAAACCTCCTTATTTCCCATTTTCACCAGCTACTGAAAAAAGAAAAAGTTTATCTGTTAATGAAGGCTATGGATTTGTTATTAGCCAAAGCTTTGTAGATTTATTTCCAAAACTGAAGGAAGCATTGGATAAGTTTCGTAAAGGAAAAAAAATAAAACTAGGAAACGATAAACCAGACCGACAACCAGTTAATCAAGATAAAAAAGATGCTGTTGAATATTATGCTTTTGAAAGAGCAATGAAATATTATCAACAAAAAGGATTTAGTGTTGAGGCAATGCCAAGGAAAGGTTTTCCATATGATATAAAAGCTAAGAAAGGAGATAAGGAACTTCACGTAGAAGTAAAAGGTCTGTCTAGCAAGCTTGAAAAAATTCAGTTAACTTGGAAAGAGTATGAACATTGTATTGCTCATCCAAAAAATAGTGTCTTATATGTATTAAGTGAAATTAAGTGTACAGCTCCTACAAAGAAGAGGAAAAAATGGAAATGCTCAAATGGTGTTCTTAAAGAAGAGAACCCATGGCGTATTAATAAATCAAATCTCAAAGCAACAACATATTCTTTGGAAATAATTTAAAATGAATAAAATACTTCCCATAATATTAGTTGTTGTTTTGTCTGGGTGTGGTGGTAATACAAAAACAACATTAGAAAAATGTGCTGATAATCTTACACTTGGTATGTGGAACAATATTTACTTCATGGAATCAATAAATTATTCTGATGATTGTCGTTTTGAAAAAGATAAAAAGACATGCCAACGATTTATAAAAGACAGTTTTCTGACTAAACCATTATCTAAAAGATTAACTAATAGGAGTTATGAAAATAAATTTCAAGGATGTGAAGCTGCTAAATCAAATTATCCAGAAACATTTGATGCTAAATGGAAATAAATAATGAATAAAATACTTCCCATAATATTGAGCTAAAAGACTACTCTAGCCACACACCGCAGGGGGAACATAACAGTAATTGCTTGTAATTTTAAATATAACCATAATATACTAATTGTAGCTAGGGGGTATATGATGGGAAATTCACATGTATGGTTTTTTAAGCTTTTAACAAATATATGCTATGCAATTGGGTTTTTGGTTGGATTTGCTGCAGGTCATGAACTCTTAATAGACATTTATCCTGATTATGGAATATTTATTTTCTTAGCATGGTTTTTCTTTATGCTAGAACTGTTCTATGTAATACCTTTCTATCCAGCATTTATGCATGGTGATTGGACTTATACTTATATATCAATCCCAGCTTTTTTAATAGGCATTATAATCTCAAATACTTTTGTAAAAAAAATGCATTAACTATTAATAGCAACAATCCACACACCCCTTATATAGACTATCTTAGTGCATTATTGTCATGCCTTAACTTGATAAAAGACTACTCTGGCCACACACCGTAGGGGAAACAGTAAAAAATAATTAAAAAATTGCCTTTTGGATAAGATTCATATAATGTGGGTGAAAAATTTTATGCATAAAATTATTTACCAATCTATCAGAGCAGTATGCCTTGTCATCACTCTCTCTATTACTTCTCAGGTAATGGCTCAAGATGCTTGTGTCAGTGGCACTGTGCCAGTAATCGGATGTATAATAAGTAGTGACGATGGTAACTACGACTTAACGGGCGATATAACGCCGACTTCAGGATTGTCTGCCATAAGATTTATCAATGCTGACCGTAATACCTTCAATCATACTGGGAATATAAGTTCGGAAGCTTATGGCGCAATGGGCGTATACGTAACTACCAGTACCTTCAACAACATCACGATAAATGGGAATATTAATATAGGCGCTTCGGGTCTCTATGGTATTTTAAGTGGTCCAGGTACTGGCAACAACACCATCATAATGAACGGGAATATTACTACAAATAGATATGCGGGTTATGGTTACTTCAATCTTTATGAAGACGATACCAACTTTACGCTAAACGGAAATATTACTACCAATGGGGATGATGCTCCTGGTATCGTAATATATGAGAGTGACAATGCTAACATCACGCTAAACGGGAATATCAATGTTCAGGGAAATACGAGACTGCTTAATGGTCGTGGTATTGATATTTTTAACAGTTCTGGAATTACTATAACTAATCTTGGGACTATTACTACCGCGGGGGATGATCCGTACGATATTTATTTGAGAGGAACTACTACTGTTGCCACCCTAAATAACAGCCAAAGCGGACTTACTTATTATGGAAAAATACCAACCAATTATAATGCTGTCATTAACAGTACTTCAGACTATGGAAAAATAATTTTTAGCACCGTTAGTGGAACGACTTCTTTTGGTATACATGCAAGGTCTATTTTAAAAGGCGGAACCACTTATGCTAGTGTCATTGATGGCTTAGAATCGTCAAATATTACCGCAGGAAATTCAGGTAATTATACTTATGATGGTAGAACCTGGGCGTGGACCTTGGAGAATTCATCTGCTAACTTATGGGATTTGGTCGTAGGTTCATGCACAGGATGCATGACGGAAGATACTCAGGACACCATTGAGGAAATTGGGGATAGTATTATCTCAGAATTTTCACAAATTTTAGACAAAAGCGCATCTGCCACTGCTAGTTTTGCCAACATGAATACTTACGATTGTGATTTATTTGGTCCAGAAGGAAAATGTTACTCTATGGGGGGTCGTCACACAGATGTAAATGGCAATAACGACTCTGACTCATCAAGCTCAGGAGCAGTGTTTGTTTTTGGTAATAAGTTTAACAAGAACTTTCGAGTTTCAGCATTTATCGACCAACAAGTAGATAGAAATAATGCTAAAGGTTTAAAGGTGCATAATAAAGGGCCTATGTTCGGTGGGAACTTGGTATGGAATCAGTTTGATAATCGTTCTGGTTTTCAAGTTAGAGTAGCCAATGCTTACCAAGCAAAAGATATGACCATTACCAGAAGCGAAATAGGTGAGGCTGAGGCAGGGGTGGGTGAAACTGAGATTGAGGCACAAAGTTATGTTGCTGAAGTGTCATACCTTAGGGATAAGGATAGTGTTTTCCGCCTCTACCTTGCTGCGCGTCGTGCTATTATCAAACAAGATGGTTATACCGAGACAGGAGTCGCTAACCCGTTGACCTATAATACCTTAGAAGATAAATCGACTACCATAGTTATGGGTATGAAAGCTAGATACAGACTCAACCATACCGTCACTCTTAATGGAGCTCTTGGTGTTGAAAATGATATAAGTAACAAGGTGGATAAAATCCAAGCTACTTCTTCAACCATAACTGGAATCACACCAGTCGACATAAATACCAGAATCAACAAAACCAGACCAGTAGTAACTTTAGGTGCCACTTATCACATCGCCCCAAATCGAGCCTTTTCAGCACAAGCGCAATATCAAGAATTGTCCTACACCAGAACTGCTGCTACGACTCTTTACTTTAATTACACAGTTGGGTTTTAATTACCAACAGTATTCATGCACTTTATATTTTCAGTTATATTAAATACTTCCCATAATATTAGTTGTTGTTCAATAAACTTCAAAAAATAACAACTACAACTATTAGAGTTATGATACCTGTTATTATCAGTGCGGGATAAGGGTTATCTGTTCCTGTTACATTGTCCATCATATAAATGAATAACATCCCAACAGGAATTGCCAGTACAAAAAATAAAAGTCCATACCCAAGAACGGCACCTATCTCATTTAATATGCTACCTGGCGCGGTAGGGGAACCTCTAGCTAAAACAAGTTCAGGATAAAAACAGATTGCATACAATAATATTACTGTAAATATTTTATTAATATCTTAATCATAACAATATTTAACTCCCAAATATATCGTTCGGGGGTATTGCTGGGGGTATTATGAACAACAATTTTAAAAGATTGTTGAATACATTGAGCTAGATAAGACTTGACACCTCCCCGCCCGGGCTCGAACCAGGAACTAAACCTTAGGAGGGTCTTGTTATATCCAATTTAACTACGGGGAGAATATAGTTTATGTATGAATTGTATATAAAAATTTCATACGGTACTATTATTATTAATGAATATTCTATCTATTGATTCTTCTGGACCCATATTATCATTAACTCTTAAGTTAGATGATAAGGTTTCAAATTTTTCAGATCAACAGAAATCTAGAGCCAGTCAAATTATTTTATCTTCTATAGATGCATTACTATCAAAATCTAAAATAGAAGTAAATAACTTAGATGCGATTGTTTTTAATAAAGGACCGGCAAGCTTTACAGGGACAAGAGTTGCCGCATCTGTCTGCCAAGCGATAGGTTATACTCAAGATATACCTGTAATTGGAATATCATCTTTATCATTGATGGCATTTGCTTATTATTTAAAATCAAACTACTCAAATGTTGTCTGTATAAGGAAAGCGTATAGTAATAAGTTTTATATAGGGCACTTTGAGATTGCTCGTAATGAATATGAAGTTGTGAAGCCAATTTCTTTATGCGATTCAAATGATTTAAAGTTCGATAAAAGAAATCATTATATATCTGATTCTTGGGAAAAAATATTATCTGAAGTAGATAATGATCAATTAAAAGATATTAATTACTTCAATGAAGAGGTTTCGCTGAATTCTGAAATACTTTTAGAGTATGCTGAAAAATATTCTAACTTTAAAGAGCCATTTGACCTTAAGAAAACATTTCCTGACTATGCTAATCATACCGTAGATATTTAACTAGTTGTCTCACCAATTTTACTTCCAACTCTTATATACTTCCCTCTCTTTAGAGTAGAATCAAGTTTAGCTTTTTTATCAAGCAGCAGAATAACCGTAGATCCACTTTTAAACATACCGAGCTCATTTCCTTTTTCTATAGAAACTTTTTTCTTTTCATAGTTTGTAGTTATTGTTTTTTTAGGAAGAGGAGGGGATACTTCCCCTTTCCAGATAACTTCTATTGAAGAAACATTTATAGCTGCTACAAATATTACTGAGAAGTTCATATCTTTATTTTTAAAATTACAGACAAGCCTTTCATTTCTTGAGTATAATTTTTTTATATATTTAACAGCATGCAAGGCAACACTAAACAGTCTCCCGGGCACATGTATTGTGCGAACTAATTTACCACTATAGGGTATATGTACACGATGATAGTCTTTTGGTGATAGATATATTGTTACAAATGAACCATCTTTATATGTATCTTGAATACTTTTGTCATTGTCTAGTAACTCATCAATTGTAATATCTTTTCCTTTTATTTGAAGTATTGTATTATTTTTAATTTTTCCATACTCTAGTATTTTTCCATCACAAGAAGATACAATTGAATTTTCTTCATCATTGATTTTATGGATTCCAGGTTTTAGCTTTCTGGTAAAGAAATCACAGAATGTATTATATTCATCAATAGATTTTTTCTCACACTCATTCATATTTACTTTAAATAAATTTATATAAGTTCGAATTAAATATCCAGTCAATGGATGACTGGTTCTAGTGATTATATATGTAAACCTAGAAAATAAATGATGCGGGATTATAAAAAGCCAGTATGCTTTCAAAGCTTCTAGAATATTATGAATATTTTTTTGAATCATCTAATCTAGTACCTTTACTATATCTTCAAGAATTAAATCATTAAGAATTGGTGGCGTATATATTCCAATTACTTTTGCATCAGAATTTACAATAAATATTGCGCCAGTATGGTCATAGAAGTCTATATCCCCTTCACTGGAAACTTTTTTTACATAGACACCTGCCTTTTTGATTACCTTATCAAGATTATTGCCATTCATTGGCATTCCAATAAAATCTTTATTGAAGTACTCAACATATTTTTTCATGACTTTCATTTCATCTTTTGGATCAATAGATATAAAGAGTAGTTGTAATTTTTTATTTTGATTATTTTCACTAACTGTTTTAAATAATTTATTCATTTTAGCTAGAGTGTCTGGGCAAAAATCTGGACAGCTAGCATACCCAAAAAAAACAAGCGTTATATGGTTTTTTAAGGAATCATTATTAAATGAATCATTTATTGTCGTTCTATATGTTTTATTTTCCTCTAAAAATAAATGATCAGCATTAATTCTTGTGAAATTTGGCTTTTCTTCCTGACCGTCACCAAGATAAATCATTGATAATATTATTAGCGCCAGTCCATATATAAGGTATGTTTTATTCATTATTCTTCAATTTATTCAATTATCAGTCTATTTAATATATAATAACAAAGTAAATATATGTTATTTAGATTCAATTTACTAACTATTTGAAGTTCTTATTATGTCAGGCAATACTTTTGGAAAGATTTTTACTCTCACAAGCTTTGGAGAGAGTCATGGAAAAGCACTGGGATGTGTTATAGATGGATGTCCTCCGGGAATAGATTTGTCAGAAAATGATATCCAGATAGACCTTGATAGAAGAAAACCTGGCAATTCAAAGTTCACTACTCAGAGAAAAGAAGGGGACAAAGTTGAAATTTTATCTGGAACCTTTGAAGGCAAGACCACGGGAACCCCTGTATGCCTAATTATTTATAATGAAGATCAGAGATCTAAAGATTATGGGGAAATTAAGGATAAGTTTCGACCTGGGCATGCTGATTATACATATACAAAAAAATATGGTTTTAGAGATTACAGAGGAGCCGGTAGATCGTCTGCGCGAGAAACAGTAGCTAGAGTAGCTGGTGGCGCTATCGCAAAAAAAGTCCTCAAAGATAAAATAGGATTAGAAGTATTTGGTTATGTTTCACAGATTGGTGAGCATAAACCCTTGTCTATTAATCTAGATCATGTAGAGAATAATCCATTTTTTTTTCCTGATGAATCAATGGTTCCTGCATTGGAAAATTACATCAATGAAATACGTAAATCAGGAGACTCTATCGGTGCAGAAGTTACCGTGAAAGCAATCAATGTTCCCGTGGGGTTAGGTAACCCTGTATTTGATAAACTTGATGCTCTACTTGCATATGCAATGATGTCAATTAACGCAGTTAAAGGTGTTGAGATTGGTTCTGGCTTTGGGGTAGTAACCCAAAAAGGTTCCGAAGGACGTGATGAAATAATGCCAGATGGTTTTACTTCTAATAATTCTGGTGGAACACTAGGCGGTATTTCTTCTGGTCAAGATATAGTAGTTAAAATGGCTTTAAAACCAACATCTAGTATTCTCAAACCAGGTGCAACGGTTACCACGGATAATAAAGAAACAACAATTGTTACTAAAGGTAGACATGATCCATGTGTTGGCATAAGAGCAACGCCTATAGCAGAAGCAATGATGGCTTTAGTCTTGTGCGATTTGTACCTTAGAGATAAGGCGCAAAATTCTAATTAATATATTTTAAGCTCATATTATGAAAAAAACTCTTTATGATAAAATATGGAACGAACATCTAGTTCATGAGAATAAAGATGGGTCGTCTCTGATCTATATTGATAGACATTTGGTGCATGAAGTAACATCACCTCAAGCTTTTGATGGTCTTGGTATTAAGAAACGGAATATATGGAATAAAAATTCTATTTTTGCTGTTTCAGATCATAATGTTCCAACTAAAAATAGAGCATCAGGTATAGATGATAAAATATCTAAACTTCAAGTAGATACTTTGATAGATAATTGTAAGAAACATAAACTTAGTTATTTTGATTTAAATAATATTAATCAAGGTATTGTTCATGTCATTGGCCCAGAGCTTGCCATTACTCAACCAGGAATGACTTTAGTTTGTGGTGATTCACATACGTCAACGCATGGCGCGCTTGCATCACTTGCTTTTGGGATTGGAACTAGCGACGTAGAGCATGTTCTTGCCACACAATGTATAAATATAAATAAAGAAAAGAATTTTAAAATTAATATTACTAACAGTCTTAGCCATCTTGTTTCTTCAAAAGATTTAATTTTACATATTATCAAAATAATAGGAACATCTGGTGGAACGGGTTATACAATTGAGTTCACTGGTAACTGCATAGAAAACATGAGCATTGAAAGCAGAATGACTATGTGTAATATGAGCATTGAGGCTGGGGCTAAATCTGGCCTAGTATCTTTTGATTCAAAAACTTTTGACTATATGTTAAATAGAAAATACTCCCCGAGTAAACAACACTTAAACAGTGCCATAAAATATTGGGAAACTTTAGTTAGTGATAGTGATGCTGAATTTGATAAGACTTTGTCATTTGATGCAGCTGATGTATTACCTCAGGTCACATGGGGGACATCACCTGAAATGACAACTGATATTAATGGTAAAACTCCTGATCCTGAGAATGAAAATGACTCTAGTAAAAAACAATATATTCAAAGAGCTCTAGATTATATGGGACTAGAAGCTAATCAAGATATCCAATCTATAAAACTTGATAAAATATTTATAGGGTCATGTACTAATTCCAGGATTGAGGATTTAAGGCAAGCAGCAAAAATTTTAGAAGGCTATAAAATATCAGATCATATTAAACAAGCAATTGTTGTTCCTGGGTCTGGACATGTGAAGGCTGAGGCAGAAAAAGAAGGACTCGACAAAATCTTTATTAAGTCTGGTTTTGAATGGAGAGAACCGGGATGTTCAATGTGTCTTGGCATGAACAATGATAGTCTATTGCCATATGAGAGATGTGCTTCAACTTCTAATAGAAATTTTGAGGGCAGACAAGGAGACAAAGGAAGGACTCATCTAGTTAGCCCATCAATGGCTGCATTAGCAGCAATAAAAGGACATTTTAGTAACGTTGTAGAATTTATAAATGAAAAATAAGATTATTGAAGGACAAGTTATACCATTTGACCAATCAAATATTGATACTGACGCTATCATCCCTAAACAATATTTAAAATCAATTAAGAAATCAGGTTTTGGACCATTCTTATTTGACTCGTTAAGATATACAGATCCTGGAGATTTAGGTACAACAGAAAAAAGAAATTTAAACTCTGACTTTGTTTTAAATATAAAGCCATATTCAGATGGTAATATAATATTAGCTAACGATAATTTTGGATGTGGGTCTTCTCGTGAACATGCGGTATGGGCTCTAAAGGACTATGGGATTGAAGCTGTTATCTCTACATCATTTGCTGATATATTTTATAGAAATAGTTTTAAAAATGGTTTGCTTTTAATTTCTCTTAAAAAAGATGAGCTAGAAAATATATTTGATGAAATATCTGCGTCTCCTAAATATAATTTGACAATTAACATTCAAAATCAGACAATTACAACGCCTAATAGCCAAGTATATTCATTTACTATTTCTGATGCGGACAAAGAGAGAATTATATTTGAATATGATGATATTGAGCTATCTTTGAAATATAAAGATAAGATTCGGAATTATGAATCTGAAATGAAACTGAAAAAACCATGGATATTTGAGAATAATAATGACTGAGAAAAAACTTTTATTATTACCTGGCGATGGAGTTGGGCCTGAAATTATGGCAGAAGCCATTAAGGTTATTGATTTATTCAATAAGTTAAAATTAAGTAACCTGTCATATGAATACGCTGATATTGGTGGTATTGCCATAGATAATCATGGAACTCCATATCCAGAAGAAACTTCTATGAAAGCAGGAAAAGCTGACTGTATTTTATTAGGAGCAGTTGGAACAAAAAAACATGAGAAGAATGAAAATAAGCTAAAACCTGAATCTGGATTACTAGCATTAAGAAAATCATTGGATTTATATATTAATGTAAGACCAATATTTCTATTTGATGCTTTGCTTGAAAGCTCTACAATTAAGCCTGAAATAATAAAAAATTTAGATATTGTTATTATAAGGGAGCTGATCGGTGGAGTTTATTTTGGTGAACCAAGAGGTTTTCATGATGGACCTAATAGATCTGGATTTAACACCATGATTTATTCTGAAAATGAAGTCTCTAGAATTTCTCAGTATGCTTTTGATTTATCAAAGAAAAGATCATCTAGAGTAACATCAGTAGATAAAGCTAATGTATTAGAGGCATCTCAAGTATGGAGAGATGCCGTAACTAAATTACATAAGGATAAATATTCTGAAATTAAGCTAGATCATATGTATGTTGACAATGCTGCTATGCAATTAATTAAAGATCCAAAGCAGTTTGATGTGATACTTACGGAAAATTTATTTGGGGATATACTATCTGATGAGGCTTCTATGTTAACTGGCTCAATTGGTATGCTACCATCAGCATCGTTATCTGATATCAATGGTGTTTATGAGCCGATTCATGGCTCTGCTCCAGATATTGCGGACAAAGGTATAGTGAACCCGATTGCAATGATTTTGTCAGTTGCGATGATGTTTGAATATTCTCTAGACAATATAAAAGTTTCAAACATTATTAAAAACTCTATTGAAAATGTTCTGAAATCAGGTGTATTGACAAAAGATATTAGCTTAGAGAAAGAATTTGTTAGCACATCTGAAATGGGTGATGCTCTCGTAGAGGAAATTAGAAAACATGTTTAAAGTTAAAGATAAATATAATATTGCAATTATTGGTGCTACAGGAATAGTGGGTGAGTCTCTATTAGAAATTTTGTCTTCTAGAAAATTCCCTATAAATAATGTTATTGCTGTTGCCAGCAAAAGATCAGAAGGTAGCCAAGTTAAATTCGGGGATGACTTGCTTGATGTGATTGCTATAGATGATTATGATTTTAAGGATATTGATATAGCTTTTTTTTCTGCAGGTAGTAGCGTTTCTAAAGTTTATGCTCCAATTGCTGCAAAAGCAGGTGCTGTCATTATTGATAATACATCAGAGTTTAGGTATGTTGATGATATCCCGTTAGTTGTTCCTGAAGTCAATCCTCTTGATATTGAAAAACATGTAAAAACAAATATAATCGCGAACCCTAATTGTTCAACAATCCAAATGCTAGTAGCACTAAAGCCAATCCATGATAGATATAAAATATTAGATATTAATGTTTGCACTTATCAGGCTGTATCTGGGTCAGGAAAAAAAGGAGTTGACGAATTGCTAGAACAATCATACTCGTATTTAAATCAACAAGATATAAAAGCTTCAGTTTACCCTAAACAAATTGCATTTAATGTAATCCCATTTGTAGATAGTTTTTGTGAAAATGGATATACAAAAGAAGAGATGAAAATGGTATGGGAAACTCAAAAGATTTTAAGTAAAGATATTACTGTTAATGCGACAGCTGTTCGTGTTCCTGTTCTTATTGGTCATTCAGAATCAGTAACAATAGAAACAGAGCTGCCAATAGATATCAAGGATGTTATGTCTGATTTTAAAAATAATAAAGGTATAGAATTGATTGATAATCCAAGCAATGATGAATACCCTACAGCTTTTATAAATGGTCATGGCACTGACAAGGTATACGTTGGACGAGTTAGAAAATCTCTTAATAGTGATAATATTTTGAATATTTGGGTTGTAGCTGATAATGTTAGAAAAGGTGCTGCACTTAATAGTGTTCAGATAGCCGAAGAATTAATAAAAGGTGTTAAATGAAAAAGTTTGTTGGATTTTTAATTGTTATTGTATTATTTGCTTATGTTCCTATTTATAGTGTTTGGCCAATTGATTATTCCTCAAAAACAGCGAGCATCTTAATTCTTCTTGGTGAAGTACAAGTTATTATTCTAGAAAACTTAGCTAATCTAATTGCCATCATATTGCCAATAATATTAAGCTTATTAAATATTATAGGCGCATTAATATTAGATTTAAGTGGTTTAATAGTTTCATTACCATATGAAAAGATTAACCCATTATATGTAATAGCAGGGTTATTCGTTATTGGATATTTTTTTGAAAAGTTTAGAATTATAAATAATGACATAACCAAACTAAATAAAGATATCGTAAAACAGTCAGAGTTATTTTCTATTATCAGAGAACTAACTTCGAAAAATAATGATACTCAAAAACCACTAATTGATCATGAAGATGATATTCGTGAGTTAAAAAATAAAGCTGATTCAATAATGAAATTACTAGAAGAAATTAATAGTGCAGCTGGTGTGTTTAAATCTAAAAATATTAGATCTAAAAAAGCAAGAAGGAAATCAGCAAAAGATATAGAGTTTACAAATAGTAATAACACTATCCGAGACAAGAAGCGCGCTAAAGATGAAGAGCAGCTAATGAGATTAAGAAAAGATGCCGAGCCTTTAGTAGAGCAAGATGAGATAAATGACAAAGCAAATGCTGCGGATGAAATCATGAATGATGAAAATATTTCTCAAATTGATTTAGCCAGAGCATTGATAGCTAGTGGTGAAAATGAAGATGCCAAGAATCTTTTAAAAAGAATTGTTGAAAATGATCCTGAAGACCAAAAGCATGAAGCAAGACTTCTGTTTATGCAATTAAAGTAATGAGAATTGCATTATCTATAGAGTATAATGGTGCTAATTATTTTGGATGGCAAAAACAAAAAAACCATAAAGAAAAAACTATACAATATTATGTAGATAAAGCTATATCTAAAATTGCAGATGAAAAGGTAAGCACAATATGTGCGGGAAGAACAGACACTGGCGTTCATGCGTTTTCTCAAATAGTACACTTTGACACTAATAAAAAAAGATTAGATTATAAATGGCTTAATGGGATTAATTCTAATACCCCTAACGATATCATCATTAAAAATGTATATCATGTTGATAATAATTTTCATGCAAGATACAGCGCTTTAGCTAGGACGTATCGTTATGTTATTTTGAATCAAGACTATCCATCTACTTACTTGTCCTCAAATGCTTTACATTTAAATAAAAAAATTAGTCTTGGAAAGATTAGATCAACCTTTAAGCATTTAAGAGGTGAGAAAGATTTTAGTTGTTTTAGAGCATCTGGTTGTTCTGCTAAAAGTCCAATTAAGAATATTAAGTCATTAAAACTTAATAAATATAAAAACTTTCTATATATAGATATAACAGCCAATAGTTTCTTATATCATATGGTTAGAAATATTGTTGGAGCATTGATTGATGTGGGTACATCTAAATATGAACCCAATTATATTGTCCAGTTAATTAACTCTCGTGATAGAAAAAAATGTGGAAAAATGGTTTTACCAAATGGTTTATACCTTAAAAATATTGTCTACCCCAAGCAATATAATATTAATTCTGAGGACGCATTTCCGTATTTCTAGAGATACTTGATTACTTACTCCTTAATAAAAATACATGTTAGTATATATTGATGAAAAAGACTCTTATCAAAGTATGCGGAATTACAAATATTAATGATATCAAGTATGCTAGCAATATAGAAGATATTGATTATTTAGGGATTATTTTTGCAAAAGAAAGCCCGAGATGTGTTGATCTTAATTTAGCTGAAAAATTAATTAATACATGTGATAAGAAAAAAAATATTGTAGCAGTATTTATGAATCAGTCTAAAGAAGATGTTAATACCATAATTAAAAATCTTGATTTTGATATCTTGCAATTTCATGGTCATGAGTCAGTTGATTTTTGTAATTTTTTTAAAAAACCTTTCATAAAAACTTTTCATATTGAAGATGCAAAATTAAATATCAATATGGATTTTATTAAACATGCATATGCTTTTTTACTAGACACTTCATCTGGTAATACTTATGGGGGGACTGGCAAGACTTTTGACTGGGAGATTCTTAATAAAAATAAATTTTGTGCTGACCAAGACTTGTCATTTCCATATTTAACTGCTGGTGGGCTCAATCCTTCAAATATTAAAGCTTTGATATCTAAATATAACCCTCCGGGTGTTGATGTTAGTAGTGGGATTGAATCAAGTATTGGAAAAAAAGACCATCTCTTGATGAAAAAATTTATAGAAAATGTAAGAATATCTGAGTTAGAAAATTATGAAAAAGATTAATTATAAATCATTTCCAGATAAAGATGGGCATTTCGCGAAATACGGAGGCCAGTATGTATCTGAGACATTAATGTATCCATTGAGTGAGCTATATAAAGCTTATATGAAGATTGCTAAGTCAGCATCTTTTCAGAAAGAATTAAAAGGAGAGCTTAAAAACTATGTTGGCAGACCTACTCCAATCTATCATGCATCTAGAATTAGCAAAGAACTTGGAAATTGCAATATTTATCTCAAGAGAGAGGATTTAAATCATACTGGAGCCCATAAAATTAATAATGCGATGGGCCAAGCTATGCTTGCAAAAGCAATGGGGAAAACACGTATTATCGCAGAAACTGGAGCTGGGCAACATGGTGTTGCAACTGCCACTGCATGTGCTCGGTATAATCTTAAATGTGTTGTCTACATGGGTAGCGAAGATATACAGAGACAAAAGATAAATGTTTATCGTATGAAACTGCTAGGAGCTGAAGTGGTGGCTGTTAATTCTGGTTCTAAAACTTTAAAAGATGCCTTAAATGAAGCACTACGTGACTGGGTAACTAATGTTGATGATACACATTACATTATTGGATCTGTAGCTGGACCACATCCTTATCCAATGATAGTGAGGGACTTTCAGTCAGTTATTGGTCATGAATCCAAACAGCAAATGAAAAAAATTAATAAAAAAGCGCATATCTTGGTCGCATGCGTAGGAGGAGGTTCTAATGCAATAGGGCTATTTCATCCATACCTAAATGATAATGTAGAAATTATTGGTGTAGAGGCAGGTGGATATGGGTTAAGTACAGGTAAACATGCAGCCCCACTGAATAAAGGTAAGCCAGGAATATTGCATGGTAATCGCACATATATTATGGAAGATAAAAACGGACAAATAGAGTCTACTCATTCAATTTCTGCAGGTTTAGACTATCCTGGTGTTGGCCCGGAGCATTCTTGGTTGAAAGATAATAAAAGAGTTAAGTACGTGACAGTGACCGATAAAGAAGCTCTTGAGGCTTTCTATTATTTAACTGAAAAAGAAGGAATTATTCCTGCTCTAGAAACAGCGCATGCTCTAGCGTATACTTTTAAAATTGCTAAATCTAAATCTAAAAAAAATATATTAGTAAATTTATCGGGCAGGGGTGACAAAGATATTGATACAATAGCATCTCTTCAAGGAATGAAAGTGTGAATAGAATTAACCAGCTTTTTTTGCAACAAAAAAAAAGTAAAAGAACTGCTTTCATTACATATTTAGTTTGCGGCGATCCTGATTTAAAATCTACATTAAAAATAATGAATTTAATGGTAGAGTCAGGGGTAGACCTTATAGAATTAGGTGTTCCATTTACAGATCCTATAGCTGATGGACCTACAATACAAAAGGGCGTAGAAAGAGCTTTGAAAAAAAACGTTTCATTATTAGATGTTTTAAAAGTTGTTGAAGCTTTTAGGAAAAGTAATCAAAAAACACCTTTGGTTTTAATGGGGTATATGAACCCAATAGAACGTATGGGTTTTAATAAATTTTCAATACAAGCTAAGAGTAAAGGTGTGGATGGTGTTTTACTCGTAGATTCTCCTCCAGAAGAATCAGAAGAAATAAATAGTGCCTTGATTAAAAATGATTTATGTCAGATATTCTTAGCTTCACCTACTACAGAAGATAAAAGACTAAAAAAAATAATTAAATACTCTACTGGTTATCTATATTATGTTTCAATAAAAGGAATAACTGGATCATCTATTATAGATTTTAAACCAATTAAGAAAAGTGTAGACCATATCAGGAAGCTATCAAAGGGTAGCATTCCAGTCACGGTTGGCTTTGGTATAAAAAATGGAATTACTGCTAAAAATATTGGAAAGTTTTCTGATGGTATAATTATTGGTAGTTCTATAGTAGAATTAATTGAGCAACATATAGATAATAAAATGATAATGTATAAAAAGATAAAGTCATTTTTAATGAGCATAAGTAAGAGTATAGGTGAGAAATGAGCTGGTTAGATAAAATACTACCATCAAGAATAAGAGCAGAGAAGGAAAATAAAGGCTCTGTTCCTGAAGGCTTATGGCACAAGTGTCTTAATTGCGATACCGTTATATATAGAGCAGAATTTGAAAAAAATCTCAATGTATGCCCAAAGTGTAATAATCATGGGCGGATATCAGCGCGTACAAGAGCTGATATTATTTTAGATGCGGAAGACAGGATAGAGATATTTGACAATATTATGCCAGTAGATATGTTGAATTTCAAAGATAAAGAGAAGTATAAAGATAAGTTGTTATCTACTCAAAAAAAGACTGGTGAAAAAGATGCAATGTTGGTTTTCAAAGGCAATATAAATAAAATCCCTGCAATTGTATGTATATTTGAATATTCATTCTTTGGTGGCTCAATGGGGTCCGTGGTTGGTGAGAAATTTTCTTTGGCTGTAAAAAAATGCATTGAAGAAAAAAAACCTCTTGTTTGTTTTTCTGCTAGTGGTGGAGCTCGAATGCAAGAATCATTATTTTCTTTATTTCAAATGGCTAAAACAAGTGCAGCACTAAATGATTTATCTCAAAAAGGTTTACCATATATTTCTGTTTTAACTGATCCTACTATGGGCGGCGTGTCTGCTAGTTTAGCTATGCTGGGTGATATTAACATAGGCGAACCTAATGCACTTATTGGTTTTGCTGGCCCAAGAGTTATCGAACAAACCGTTGGGGAAAAACTCCCAGATGGATTTCAGAGAAGTGAATTTTTACAAGACCATGGCGCAATAGATTTTATATTAGATAGGAATAACCAGAAAGCTAAATTAGCTGAAATTATTTCGTCCTTGATGAGTAACTATAGTAGTGAAAGAATATCCAAGTAACTTACAGGAATGGCTTGATTGGCAGCAAACACTCCATCCTCAAAATATTGACTTTAAGCTAGAGCGTATTAAATCAGTATATGAAAAGCTAAATATTAAAAGTATAGCTGATAAAGTCATTATTGTGGCTGGGACAAATGGGAAAGGTTCTACTGTAGCAATATTGGAAAGTATTCTTTTTGAAAATAAATTTTCTGTTGGAACTTTTACATCACCACATATAAAACGATACAATGAAAGAATAAAGATAGGCAAAGAAGAGGCAACATCTGCTGAGTTAATAGAGTCGTTTAAAGTGATTGATAAATTGCGAGGTGAGACAACCTTGACATATTTTGAATTTGCAACTTTAACGGCCTTTTATTTGTTTAGTAAAAAAAATCTAGATTATGTTGTGCTTGAAGTTGGATTAGGTGGCAGACTTGATGCTACGAATATTATTGATTCAACTTTAGCAATTATCACTTCTATAGGAATAGATCATACGGAGTTTTTAGGTACTACAATTGATAGTATTGCTTTAGAGAAAGCTGGGGTAATGAGACCATTTGCGCCTTGTATTTATGCTGACAAGAGCCCTCCTTCTGTTTTATTAAGTTATGCCAAAAAAAATGGTTCTAATTTTTTATATAATCAAAATGATTTTTTTACAAAGATTTCAAATACTACATGGACTTGGAAAAGTAATCTTGGGAAGGAGTTAACTTTACCTTTATTGCCTTTAAAGGGTGATTTCCAATATAATCATGCAGCTGCTGCATTGCAAGCATTAGAGCTTATAGAGCCAGCTATTCTTGAAAATACTGAGTTATTAGAGAATGGTATTGAAAATATATTATTAATGGGAAGATACCAAACGATATCTTCAAATCCTGAAATTATTATTGATGTTGCCCATAACGCTGACTCTGCAGAAAAGTTAATGGATAATCTTAACAAAGAAAGTAAAAAAAATACTATTGCAGTTATAGGTGTATTAAAAGATAAAGACGTATATAGTTTAATTAAACCAATGATAGGCAATGTTGATAAATGGTACTGTGGCACAATAAATAGTGATCGAGGAATGAATTCAGAAGAGATCAAAACAAGAATGTCTAGTGCAATCAATCAGAAAAATATTAAAACATTTGATAGTATTAATGAAGCCTGTTCTCAGGCGATGGCATCTTTAGGTGAGAATGACCGACTTGTTGTCTATGGCTCATTTTATACTGTCTCTGAATTTTTAGATTATTATGAATTAATAAATAAGCATAAAGACATTATTTAATGAAATTAAAAAATACATATCTAATTTTAACTTTATTATTTATTCCAGGATATATTTTTTATATGCCAGTAATGAATTATATTTATAATTTTAATAAAATTACTTATTCTTTAAATATACCCGAGAACAGTATAGAAAATGATTCAGTAGAAATAACAAAGTATAGGGATGTAGAAGTTTCTGATGATATACCTTTAAAACAGATAATCTCTGAATCATGGATAATATCATTTCCGAGTATAACCTCAGAAAAGCTGACTAGTAATTTTTCAAATGATTTAAAAAAACTAGGAATAACTTCAATTATTAATTTAAGTTCTAAAAATAATATTGAGTCTATTGCAGTAGGTCCATTTGTTGATAAGCAAATGGCAGAAAAAATAGCTCTTAAGATTAAAAACTCTTTAAATTATTCTGGTAATGTTGAGAGATTAAATAATTAATGTCAGTCTTAGATATTTCAATACTTTTATTTTTAGTTTTTTGGGCAATAAGAGGTTTTGTAAAAGGATTTGCATCTGAAATTGTTTCATTAACTATTTGGACATCTTCGGTATATTTGTCTATTAAATATTTTCATATACCTTCTGAATTAATAAATAATTATGTTTTATCTGATCAAATTTCTTCAATACTCACAATTATTACTATTTTTATAATCACATTTATAGTTGCTGCTATCTTAGGATTTATATTTTCAAAAATTGTGAATATTGTTGGTTTATATAATTACAATAAAGTCCTTGGGTTAATATTTGGCTCTCTCAAAGGTTTTGTGTTTTTAACTTTTTTTGTATTTATAATCTATCAAACAGATCTAAAAAATTATTATCTGATAGAGGATTCTCAATTTATGCCAATTATTCAGGCTTTTTTGGAAAAATATACTCAAACAGGCAATTCACTCTTTGATAGTTTGGAATTAAAAATATAAGATATAGCATATGTGCGGAATAGTTGCTGTTTATGGGACAAATAATGTAGTTCGCGATATTTATGAATCGCTAACAGTACTGCAACATCGTGGCCAAGATGCATCTGGAATTCTTACTAATCATGAAGGAAAAATAACTCTTAGGAAATCACTAGGATTAGTCCGAGATGGCTTTGATGCGAAACACATTGCAAGACTGAAAGGAAAGCTAGGTATTGGGCATGTTAGATATCCAACTGCTGGTCAAGCTGATAGTTCATCAGAAGCACAGCCATTTTACGTAAACTCTCCTTATGGGATAGGTTTAGCGCATAATGGGAATCTTATAAATTCTGCAGAATTAAAAAATAATTTGTTTTCTGAAGATTTGAGACATATTAATACTAAATCAGACTCAGAGATTCTATTAAATATTTTTGCACATGAACTTCACTTGCATAGTAAAGAAACTTTTACTCCAGATGACGTGTTTTATGCAGTAGCAGGAGTTCACCGTAGAGTAAAGGGAGCATATGCTGTTGTTACATTAATCTCTGACAGAGGCATTGTCGCATTCCGTGATCCAATGGGAATTAGACCATTATGCTTTGGTACTAAAGAAGTAGATGGAAAAATAGAAACAATGATTGCATCAGAATCTGTAGCTCTTGATGGCGCAGGATTTAAACTTGAAAGAGATATCATGCCCGGGGAAGCAGTTTTTGTAGATATTAATGGAAATATTCATTCAAGATTATGTACCGAGGATACTAAATATACTCCATGTATATTTGAGTATGTCTATTTTGCTAGACCAGATTCCATTATTGATGGCATATCAGTTTATACTGCCCGCATGAAAATGGGACAAAATCTTGCTAAAAAAATTATTAAAACTTGGAAAGATCATGATATCGATGTTGTTATGCCAATACCTGACACTAGTAGAATATCTGCATTAGAACTATCTGTGTCACTTAAAGTACCTTTTAGGGAAGGCTTTATTAAAAATAGATATATCGGGAGAACCTTTATTATGCCTGAACAGGCTCAGAGAGCTAAGTCTGTAAGAAGAAAATTAAACGCTATCGCATCTGAATTTAAAGGGAAAAATGTATTATTAGTTGATGACTCTATAGTACGTGGCACTACATCTAAACAAATTATTGATATGGCAAGAGAAGCTGGAGCAAATAAAGTATATATGGCATCTGCTGCACCAGCAGTTAAGTATCCTAATGTATATGGAATTGATATGCCGGCTAGTAATGAATTTGCTGCTGATGGTAGAACAGAAAAAGAAATATCTAATTTAATAGGAGCTGATAAACTTATCTATCAAGACTTACCTGATTTAATTAAATCAGTTAAAGACTCAGGTTCTATGGTAAAAGATTTTGATTCGTCTTGTTTTGATGGTAAATATGTGACGAAAGATGTAACAGAAGAATATCTTGAAAAGCTTGATGACCTTCGAAAGGATAGTGCTAAAAATAAAAATCCTGAAGATTCGGATGATGATGTTATGGTGTATTAAGAAATGTCAGAGACTGAGCTTTTAATAAAAAAAGCAACAGGAAGCATCTTCACTCAAAAGTTTCCTTCTATAAATTCAGAAAAATATATTTTAGTAATACCATCTAAACAGATACTTCTTTTAATCTTAAAAGGTACCGCCATATTTTCTTATCCTATATCTACATCAAAGTTTGGGCTTGGCAATGAGAATGACTCTTTTAAGACACCACTAGGGCTTCATTATATAGCTGATAAAATCGGTGAAAATATGCCTAAAATGACTATATTCAGGGGTAGGAAACCTCTTGCAAGTAATCTCACATTAGCTGACTTGGATCTTCCTGAGAATACTGATATACGTGATAAACATTTTGCAAAATATGAAGATGTAATTACTTCTAGAATATTATGGCTTAAAGGTCATGAGGAAGGGATCAATAAAGGTGACAACATTGATAGTTACTCACGTTATATTTATATCCATGGAACGGCACATGAAGATAAAATTGGTACCCCAGATTCCCATGGATGCGTTAGAATGAATAATGATGATGTAATTGAGTTATTTGATAATACATTTGTAAACATGCCTGTGCTTATAGCTAATGAAAATGATAATTAACAAAACAAAAGGAGAGTGTTAAATGTTAAATGTATATTTGTCAGGAGAGATTCATAGTGATTGGAGAGAAGAAATTATTAAACTATGTAATAAAGAAGATTTAAATATTAAGTTTTCTTCGCCGAATACAAATCATGAGTCTTCAGATAATTGTGGAGTTGAAATTCTTGGAGCTGAAGAAAAAAAATTTTGGAAAGATAATAAAGGTGCAAGTATTAATTCTATTAAAACTAAAAAATCTATAAAAGATAGTGATGTGGTAGTTGTAAAATTTGGAGAGAAATATAAACAATGGAATGCTGCCTTTGATGCAGGTTATGCCTCGGCATTGAATAAATCAATTATTGTTATCCATGGTGATGAACATCAGCATGCTCTTAAAGAAGTAGATGCATCTGCATCTGCAGTTGCAAAAGACCAACATCAGGTTGTTAAAATATTAAAGTATCTTTTGGATGGATCACTTTAATGAGAGGTGATAATTCAGTCACAGTGGATTTATAAAGATAATATTTTAATAAGATCCGTGGGTTTATTAATATTTACGTCAGCATTCCAGGAATGAATATCTTTGTCAGGTCCAATAAAGCCAAAGTCTGCAGCTACTGTGAACATTCCTGCATTTTTTCCTGCAATAATATCTCTTTCATCATCACCTACATAAATAGTATTTTCAGCGTTCACATCTGCCATCTCAATAGCTTTCAATAAACCTTCGGGGCTAGGCTTAGTTTCTTCCAGCATATCTCCTGTAATTAAATATTTAACATCTTCATTGATAGAGAAGCCTTTAAGTATTTTATTGACATATTTTGAATGTTTATTTGTAACTATTCCCCATTTAATATGATTCTTTTCAATATTTTTTATTAGCTCTGCAATGCCATCCACCATTTTTGTATGAACAAAAGTATTATTAGAATATTCTTGTAAAAATTCAGCTCTCATTAGGGACGAGTCAATAGAACGTCCATTAACCTTAGAAGCATAATCTATGATACCAACAGCTCCTCTAGATATATGTAGTTTTAATTCTGTGCAATTTACATTAGTAAATTTCTTTTCGGTTAAAATGGTGTTAAGGGCATCACACATATCTTTTGATGTGTCAGCAAATGTTCCATCTAAATCAAATAATATACATTCTATATTTTTATTCATTTTTTAGTCGAGGTCATAAAATAATTAATCTTTGTCATACTTGATAATGTAAAAGTATAATCCGTAGGATTTAGTTTTACACCGGAAACATCTTCAACTTTAAATTCAGCTAATTCTAATAATCTCGCAAGTTCAGATGGTTTAATAAACTTTTCATACTGATGAGTGCCTTGGGGGACAATCTTTAAAATATACTCCGCAATAACTTTTGCAAACGTAAAAGAAATAATATTTCTATTTATTGTAGACATAAATAATTTTGATTTCTTTTTTGAAACTTTAGAGATATCTAAAATAAGCTTCTCTTGATCAGGAACATGTTCGATCAGTTCAAAACATATAATGCCATCATATTTTTTTTTATCTTTCTCGATAAATGATTCAAGAGTAGAGCAGACATAGTTAATATCAAGATTACTTTCTTTAGCATGCTGCTTTGCTATTGCAATGGTTTTTTCAGATGCATCTAGTCCAGTTACTTTCGCACCTCTTTTTGTCAGTTCTTCTGCAAGTAAGCCACCACCGCATCCTATATCTAGGATATCTAGACCTTTTACATCTATGCTATTTTGAATATATTCAACTCTTAAAGGAGTTAGATTATGTATAAGTTTATATGGACCTCTTTTATTCCACCATTCATGTGCATATATATCAAAATTATCTATTTCTTTTTTATCAACATTCATAATGAGCCTAATTTTTAATCAATTCAGTAAACTTATGATATAACATATCTTCGTTTATTGTCAGGAGCTTTTTATCTTTTAGTATTTGTTTTCCTGATATCCATACATTATCAATATTATTAGACATAAGTTCACTTTCGATACATTTATATAAATCTATTTTATCCATACCTAGATCATTAATTTTAATTGATATAATATCTGCGCTATACTTAGGCTTAAGCTTTCCTGTATTAAAATCTAGTCCTAGGGATTCAGCTCCATTATTTGTTATCAATCCTAATAATTCTGATTGTGTTAAATAATCAATCTTATTTACACTTAGTCGTGATAAAAGAGATGCCAACCGCATTTCATTCAATAAATTTATACTACTACCTATTGTATGTTCACCAGTACCAAGTGATACCTTAATATTATTCTTCAAAAAAAGCTTAGTGTTACAGTAAATATTTTTAGACATAATATTTAATGATGGAGTATGCACAACATGCACCTTATATTTTTTCATTATATTTATATCTGACTTAGTCATATGAAATGGATTCATGGCAGTAAATGAATTGCTCAATAATCCTAGTTCTTCTAAAAACTTTATTGGTCTTTGTTTATATTTTTTTTTGAATGTATTCAACTTACCTAGATTTTCATGTAAATACATTCTAACTGGCATATCTAGTTCACTGGCTATTTGAGAAACTTTTCCAAACCCTGATTTTGATAACATATGAATTCCATTAAGATTTAAATACAGTTTTATGGAAGGGTTATCTCTATACTCATCATAAAAGCCAATACTTTTTTTAAAATATTCTTGCTCTTTCTCTGCCCAATTAGTTTTTTGGCTCAATATAGGTAATCCAATGTTTGCTCTTACACCAGATTTAATAACCTGCTTAAGAATTATTTCTGGATAAGTACTTGTATCTGTAAATGTTGTAATACCATTTTTAATCATCTGGCAAAGCGCGATTTCTGTTGATAGCTCTAAATACTCTTTATTATTTATATTTTTTTGGGTAGCCGGAATATTACTTTTTAAGTATTCCCGAGAAAATATATGAGGTAAGCAAATATTGTTGTTTACTAATCCAGGGGTAATTATATGACTTTCTAATAACCGATGATTATTTGTTCGATATTTTTTCGATATTTCTTTTGAGGGTAGAATATCTTTAATAATATTCCCTTCAATAATCACAGAATGGTTTCTTAGTAAGCCATCATTTTTTGAAGATAAGACCCATTTAGCGCTTATAATTTTATCAACATTTTGCATATCAATTATTATACTCAATTTAGACTATTTTTAATGCCAAATATTGGAAATAGCCATAAAATCAATTTTTAAGCTAATTTTGCTATCTTATAAATTATATCGTGTATACCAAAGGTTTATGATAAAATAGTTATTTAATAACACATAAAAGAATATTAGCAATATATGCCTGAAAACCAAGAAATAAGATTCGAACAAGAAATGAGACAATCTTACCTGGATTACGCTATGAGCGTGATAGTAGGTAGGGCCTTACCCGATGTAAGAGACGGTTTAAAACCAGTACATAGAAGAGTTTTATTTTCTATGCATGAACTTAATAATGGTTGGAATAAATCATATAAAAAATCAGCAAGAATTGTTGGTGATGTTATAGGTAAATATCATCCCCATGGTGATACTGCTGTATACGATACAATAGTCAGATTAGCTCAACCATTCTCCATGAGACATCCATTAATTGATGGACAAGGTAACTTTGGATCTGTTGATGGAGATTCTCCAGCTGCTATGCGTTATACAGAAGTTAGAATGTCAAAATTATCGCAAGAATTATTGCAAGACATCGAGAAGAATACCGTTGATTTTTCCCCAAACTACGATGGATCTGAAAAAGAACCAACTGTTTTACCAACACGAATACCAAATTTACTCGTTAATGGATCTACTGGTATAGCCGTAGGGATGGCCACAAACATTCCCCCTCACAATCTTATCGAGGTTGTGGACGCAACAATTGCAATTATTGATAATCCATTGCTGGCAGATAAAAATAATATTGATGAGTTAATCAAGGTGAGTAATCTTCAAGGTCCTGACTTTCCTACATATGGTGAAATTAAGGATAGCGGAGGAATTAGAAATGCTCTTCTTACAGGAAGAGGATCTTTTAAGATCAGAGCTAAACATATTATAGAAAAGAAAGATAACGATAGGACATCTATTGTATTTGTGGAATTACCATATCAGGTTAATAAAGCAAAGATGATTGAAAATATTGCTCAACTCGTGAGAGATAAAAAAATAAATGAAATTAGTCATCTTAGAGATGAGTCAGATAGAGATGGAATGAGATTAGTGATTGAGTTGAAGCGTGGTGAACAACATGAAGTCTTGTTGGGTGCACTATATAAGCATACAAATGCTCAAACTTCATATTCAGTTAACACAGTTTGCCTTGTTGATGGGGAGCCAAAAACATTAGGCTTCACTGAAATTTTAAATGAATTTATTAAGCATAGACGAGAAGTCATTACTAAGAGGACATTATATGATCTTGAAAAAGCAAAGAATAAAGCGCATATCCTTGAAGGTCTTGGGATAGCATTATTAAATGTAGACGAGATAATTGCGATGATTAAAAAATCTAAGAATTCATCGGAAGCCAAGACTGCATTACTGTCAAAACCCTGGAAGCCTGGACAACTCACTGAGTTTTTAGGAATTGTAGATAAACAAACCAATGCTTTTATAAAAAGTGATGATCAATATGGTTTACATGGAAAACTATATAAGTTATCACCGAAGCAAGCACAAGCAATCTTAGATTTAAGACTGCAAAAGCTTACTGGCTTGGAACAGGAAAAAATATTTACTGATTATGAATTAACAATTAATGAGATAAAAGGATATATAAAAATACTTTCTCATACCGAAGAACTCGATAATGTTATGAAAAAAGAGTTGGGGGATGTGAAAAGTGAATATGGTGAACCAAGAAGATCTGTTGTGTCTGATGACGAGGGAGAGCTAAGAAAAGAGGATCTAATTAAGAAGGAAGATATAATAGTAGTTTTAACAAAAGCTAACTATGTTAAGCGCCTTCCAGCAGCTGACTTTAAGAGTCAAAAGAGAGGAGGAAGAGGAATTAACGCTACAAAATTTAAAGATGGGGACGAGGCAAAACTATTATGTCAAGCACATACCCATGACATAATACTTTGTTTTTCATCGCTAGGAAAAGTTTACGCAATTAGAGCATTTGATATTCCAGATCCAAGTAGACAAGCTCGAGGTAGGCCTATAAATAATGTATTGCCGCTTACAACTGATGAGTCAATAAGCACATTCGTTGTGGTGAATTCTTTCGAGGAAGATGCATATCTATTTATGTCAACAAAAAATGGAATGATAAATAAAATTCCAGTTAATTTGTTTAAAAAAATACGTACTACAGGCTTGAAAGCAATTTTACTTAAAGAAGGAGATTTTCTTCTAGGCGCTCATTATACTAATAAAGGTGAGTTTATTATGTTAGTTGCTGATAATGGCAAGGCTATCAAGTTCTCTGAGTCAGATGTAAGGTCAAGATTTAGAGGCACGCTTGGTGTAAAAGGCATTAAATTATCAAAAAACTCTAAACTTGTATCAATATTAAAACCTACTGGTGGTGAGATTATAGCAGTTACAGAGAATGGTTATGGCAATAGGGTTTCTGTTGAGAATTATAATACGCAAAAGCGCGGAGGAGTTGGGGTAATAGGTATTAAGGCCAGTGTACGTAATGGGAAGGTTGTTGGTGCAGTGAATGTTGGACCCAATGATCAAATAATTATGATTACAAATAAGGGTAAAACAATTAAGATATCAATAAATGATATGCCTATAATCGGAAGGAATACGCAAGGAGTTAGATTGCAAGTTTTACAGGATGATGAGAAACTTGTAGCAATATCAACAGAAACAATTATTAGTGATGAGTGAAGATTTAAGTAAAATAAGAATTCTTATTGACAAAGTTGACAAGCAAATTGTCAAACTATTAAATAATCGAGCAAATCTTGCAAAAAAAATAAAAGAAGCAAAAGCGTCATCTGAAAAAAAAGATATATTTAGACCTGAAAGAGAAGCTCAGATACTTAGAAAAATAGCTTCAACTAATTCAGGACCGCTTACTGCTAAACATTTACAAGCTATATTCAGAGAAATTATATCCTCATGTTTGTCATTAGAAACCGATTTAAAAGTAAGTTGTTTGGGTCCAAAGGAATCATATAGCAATCTTGCATTAAACAAGTTCTTTGGTTCTTCGGTGAATATTAAATTTAATACCTCAATCTCAGAGATATTTGATGATGTATGTCGACAAAATATAGATTTTGGATTAGTTCCAGTTGAGAATTCAAATCAGGGAAGTATAAAAGAAACCATAGATCATCTGATTAAGGGTAATAGTAAATTATGCGGTGAAGTTAACTTGGATATTAAACACTGCTTATTATCTAATTCTAAAAAAATGAGTGAAATAAAAAAAGTTTATGCCCATGAACAAACTTTCTTGCAGTGTAATCAATGGCTTAATAAAAATATGCCAAATATACAGAGGATTTTCACTTCGAGTAATTCTGCTGCAGTACAGAAAGTTGTTAAGCTTAAGAATTCTGCAGCAATAGCTAGTAAAAATTGTGGGCCTGTTTATAAAGTTGGAATATTGAAAAATAATATACATGACAGCACAGATAATACTACAAGATTCATTGTTATTGGAAACCATAGTATAGCTGCTAGTGGTTTGGATAAAACATCTATCTTAATATCTGTAGATAATAAAGCTGGATCATTAAATGAATTATTATTACCTTTATCTAAGAATAAAATAAGTATGTCTAAAATTGAATCTATTCCGACTAGAATTAATAATTGGGAGTATATGTTTTTATTAGATATTGACGGACATATCGATGATAAGATTGTTGGTCAAGCTCTCAAAGAGATACAGAAAAAGACTTCATTTTATAAAAACTTAGGTTCATACCCTAAAAGCATTTGAGTAATAATGGCTAATAAAACATCAACATCATCATATCAGCCTGGCAGAAATATTAATGATATTCAGAAATTATATGGTTTACAGAAAGTTATTAAATTAGCATCTAACGAGAATCCCCTTGGTCCTAGTAAAAAAGCAATATCTGCAGCAAATAAAATTGTACAATCTATCAATAGATATCCAGATAGTAAATCTATAGATCTTAAATCTGCTATTTTAAAAAATATTTCTAAAAGAAATATCTCAGCTAGTAATATTATTATTGGAAATGGATCAAATGAGATTTTAGAGTTAGTTGCTCGAAAATATCTAAATAATAAGTCAGAAGTTTTATTTTGTAAGCATTCTTTTTTAGTCTATAAAATTATCTCAAATACGATGAAGGCAAAAATTGTTGAATCAAAACCTATTAAGGAGAAGGGAAAAGATTTTATGGGGATAGACTTAGTGTCAATGAAATCTAAAATAACTAATAAAACTAAAGTGATATTTATTGCAAACCCTGGAAACCCAACGGGAACTATAGTGTCAATTGGTGAGATAGAAAAATTTATCAAAAATATTTCTAAAAAAATAATTATTGTGCTTGATGAAGCATACTATGAATATTCATCTCATTATGGTTTTAAAAGTGCTGTAAATCTATTAGGAAAATATAAAAATGTTGTGGTTACGAGGTCATTTTCTAAAATATATGCTTTAGCTGGAATTCGAGTAGGTTATGGATTAGCCTCAAAAGATATAATTTCTGATTTTGATAAAATAAGACAACCATTCAACGTGAATTATATTGCTCAAAAAATGGCAGTAGCATCTCTTGGAGATGAAAGATATCTTGAAAAGAGCCTGAGACTTAATGATGCAGGAATGCAGTTTTTAAAATCAGAATTAAATAAGCTAGGAATCACATACCTTAATACATATACAAATTTTATTACTCTATATCTAGGATCGAAAACACAAGAAATTTATGAGATATTATTATCTGAGGGCGTGATACTGAGGCCTTTAGAAAATTATGGTCTTCCTGATTACTTACGGGTAACTATCGGCACAAAAGAAGAGAATAATATGTTTATCAGGAAGCTTAAAAAATCTTTAAAGGTAATAAAGTAAGTGTACAATTCTATTTATATTTTTGGCTTAGGTATGATGGGTGGCTCTCTTGCATCCTCAATTAAAAGCAAAAAACTAGCAAAAAAAATATATGCCTATGATAAAAATATTAGTAGCTTAAAATATGCTAAAGAAAAGAAGCTTGTTAGTGATTATGATGATAAAGATTTCAAATACTTATCAGAATCTGATTTTATAATAATATGCGCGCCGATGAGTGCATATAAAAATATTTTTAATATTATTAATAAATATAAAAAATCTGATGCTATTATTACTGACATTGGAAGTACTAAGCAGAATATAATTAATATTTTAAAACTAACTATAGTCGACCATGAGGAATGTTTTATAGGCTCTCATCCATTAACCGGTAAAGAGACAAGTACGATTATAGCGTATGAGAAAAATCTTTTTGACAAAGCTGTAGTATTGATCACGCCTACAGAAAAAACTAAAAAAAAATTAGTCAAAAAAGTATCTAGATTTTGGAAAGCAATGAAATGTAAAGTGACAATGATATCTCCTAAACTACATGATCTGGTTTTGTCAGAAACAAGTCATTTACCGCATCTTGTTTCTTTTGCACTAGTTAATATTATATTAAATACTCAGTCTATAAAAAATATAAAAGATTATACTGGAGGAGGCTTTAGAGATTTTGCAAGATTGGCCCATAGTGATGGAGTAATGTGGAGTGATATTTGTGGAACCAATGAGAAAAATATTGTTACTTCAATCAACATGCTTATAAAAGAGCTAGGTTTGATTAAAAATATGGTTAAGAGTAACGATAAGTCTTTACGTTTATATCTGAGTGGAATTAAAGCTAAGTTAGATAAGAAATGAAGGAAAATTTGAATCTAATAATTAATAACCCCAAGAAACTAGAAGGACCGATAAGTATTCCAGGGGATAAGTCTATTACCCATAGAGCAATAATGCTGGGGTCTTTGTCTGATGGGCAACTTAAAATTTCAAATAGTCTTTTGTCTGAAGATTGTATGAGAACTCTTGAGGCATTCAGAGAACTTGGGATAAATATTCAGATTGATGATGATACAGTTACAATATTAGGTAAAGGACTAAACGGACTTTCAGAAACAAAATCTCAAATTTATGCAGGTAACTCGGGAACAATGGCAAGATTATTGTCTGGCATACTTTCTACTCAAAATTTTAATAGCTCAATTTCAGGAGATGAGTCATTAGTAACAAGACCTATGAAGCGAATCATTGAGCCACTTGAATCTTTTGGTGCACTAATTAAATCAAAAGATCAAAAGTTGCCAATGAATTTTAAATCGTCTAACTCTATGAAACCTATCAAATATCATAGCCATATTCCTAGCGCACAAGTTAAGTCATCTTTAATTTTAGCAGCATTATATATAAAAGGTGAATCTATTATTAGTGAAGATATAAAGACAAGAGATCATACGGAGCGACTTTTAAAATATATGGAATACCCAATCTCAATAGATAAAAAAATTGTAAGATTACAGGGCTGTAAAAATATAGTAGCAAAAGATATAGATATTCCATCGGACATATCCTCAGCTGCTTTTTTTATTGTTGCGGCTTTAATTAAAAGAGATTCAGATATCACATTAAATAATATTGGGGTAAACCCATTGAGAACTGGAATTATAGATATCTTATTAAAAATGGGCGCAAATATTAAGCTTACTAATTGCCGCACTATATGTAATGAACCGGTGGCAGATATTAAAGTAAAGTATTCTCAATTAACTCCTATTAATATTTCAGGAGATATAATTTCTCGCCTAATAGATGAATTACCAGTCTTATTTATTGCATGCGCAACTTGCAATGGTCAGTCCTTAGTAGAAGATATACATGAGCTGAGATATAAAGAGAGTGATCGCATAGAGGCGATGGAGAATGGACTTAAAAAATTAGGCATAGACATAGTTTCAACCGAGAATTCTATAAAGATTACTGGTGGGACCTTTAGTGGCGGCATCATTGATAGTTATGGAGATCATAGAATAGCAATGTCTTTTTTGATAGCAGGATTAGTTTCTGATAAACCTATAACAGTTCTAAATACTAGCAACATTAATACTTCTTTTCCAAACTTTGAGGATATCTTGAGAGATCAAAAAATAGACGTGTATACAGTATGAATAATGTACCTATTATCACAATAGATGGTTTAGCTAGTTCAGGAAAAACTACTATATCTAAATTATTATCTAATCATCTAGGATTTTATATATTAGATAGTGGAGTCTTATATCGTGCATTTGCTTATATCAAAATTATAGAAAATATTGATGCTTATACAGTTGATGCTATTGCAAGAATAATTTCTAATCTTAGGATGGCACCTAATAAAGATTTAGGGTTTAGCGTTATTTATAATTCTAGTGATATTACTAAGAATCTATATAATGAAGAAATAGGATTGGAAGCGTCTAATATTTCTAAAAATGAAGATATCAGAAATGTCTTATTATCAATTCAGCATGCATGTGCGCAAGCACCAGGACTGATAGCAAACGGCAGAGACATGGGAACAAAAGTTTTCCCAGAAGCTGCACTAAAAATATATTTTACAGCTAGCATAGATGTTAGGGCGAAAAGGAGATATGAGGAGATGATTAAGTCTGGATCTAACCCAAATCTGCTAAATATACGTAAATCTTTGGAAGAAAGAGATGAAAAGGATATTAATAGAGAAGTTTCGCCATTAAAAGCTGCTAAAGATGCTATTATTATCGACTCTAGTAAATTAAATATTGATACTATCCTTGATAAAATCCTTGGATTGTATAAGATATCAAGAGTTTGAATTAAATGAGGAAAAATAATTAATGGAAGCCCAATCAGAATTTGAAGTATTATTTCATGAGAGCATGAGCAATGTTGACATGACCGCTGGTAGCATAGTTACTGCAACAGTCATAGAAATCAGAAATGACTATGTTGTTATAAATGCAGGCCTAAAATCTGAAGGTATTATTCCTAAAAATCAATTCCTGAATCTAAAGGGTGAGCTAGAAATTTCATTAGGCGACGTAGTTGAAGTTACGCTTGATATGATTGAAGATGGGTATGGCGAAACCATCATGTCTCGTGAAAAAGCGAAAAGAACTAAAGTTTGGGATGAGTTAGAAAAAGTTCAAAACAGCCAAGAAAATATAGAAGGAAAAGTTTCTGGAAAAGTTAAAGGTGGCTTTACTGTTGATTTAATGAATATAAAAGCATTCTTACCTGGCTCATTAGTAGATGTTAGACCCACTAAAGAAACCGATTATATTGAAGGCAAAGTATTAGAGTTTAAAATTATTAAGATGGATAAAATACGAAATAATATTGTTTTATCTAGAAAAGCAGTTCTTATGGATCAAAATTCAAGTCCAGAAGAAATTGCAGAGAAATATATCGAAGGAAAAGTTGTAAAAGGATTTATTAAAAATCTTACAGATTATGGTGCCTTTATTGACCTAGGTGGCATAGATGGTTTGTTGCATATAACAGATATATCATGGAAAAGAATTAATCATCCTAGCGAAATATTACGTGTTGGTGATGAGATGGATGTAGTTGTCTTAAAATATGACCAAGAGAAGAATAGAGTTAGTCTTGGGATGAAACAACTAGGTGATGATCCATGGGATAAAATTCCAGATAAATTAGAATTAGGTGCCGTATATAAAGGTAAAGTTGCAAACATAGCAGACTATGGAGTTTTTGTTGATCTTGGCGACAATGTAGAGGGTCTAGTTAGAACATCTGAGCTTAATTGGACAAATAAAAATATAAACCCAAATAAAGTAGTTAACTTAGGCGATGAAATTGACGTTAAAGTTATGGAAATTGATAATGAAAAGAGAAGAGTCTCGTTAAGCCATAAACAGTGCCTGGAGAACCCATGGGCGAAGTTTGATGATAACAATAGCAAAGGTGACATTGTTACTAGTCAAATTAAGTCAATAACTGATTTTGGTATCTTTGTAGGGCTGGACGGTGGAATAGATGGGCTCATTCATATAACAGATATTACATCGGAAGAGAAGCAAGAGGCAGCTATAAGATCGTATAAGAAAGGTGATGACGTAACCTCGGTAATACTGTCCATAGATTCTAGCAGAGAAAGAGTCTCTCTTGGCATTAAACAGTTGTCCGAAGATCAGAATATAGTTAAAAATGATGAGAAAACAGAGTCTGAGTAGTTATGGTTTTAAATAGATCAGAATTAATATCTAAACTCTCAAGTAAATTTAAATCTTTTACCGCCTCTGATATTGACTATTCTGTTAAAAAGATACTAGAACATATATCAAAATCTTTATACTCTGGTGATAGGGTTGAGGTCAGGGGTTTCGGCACATTCTCTTTGCATAATCATAATTCTCGAACTGCTAGGAATCCTAAAACTGGAGAATTAGTGGCTTTGGAAAAAAGAAATAGTGTTCATTTTAAACCTAGCAAAGAACTCAAGTCGAGAGTAAATAATAAGAATTAAAACTTAATTTATCTTCAATTAATCACTCTAATAGAATAATATAATATGTAACTATGTTTAGAGTTTTAATATTTTTAGTAACATTATCATTATTAGCTTTGTCTATAATAATATCCATGCTTAATCCTTTGCCTATTGAAATAGATTTATATTTCCAGAAGTATTCTTCTCCTTTGCCACTTTTTCTATTTATAAGTTTTCTAATAGGATCTTTTTTAGCTTTATTATTTTTCTTATCTGCATACATTAGCCATAAACATGAGGGCAGAAATCTAAGAAAAATATTGAAAACGAAAGAAGATGAGATTGATAGTCTTAGAAAAAATCCTCTCAGAGATGATCACGAATGATTTATGCTTTGATTATTATAACGGTGATTATATTATCATCAGCATATCTTTATTATAAACCTAAGCCCAAAACTACTAAAAATATTTTTAATGCTGAGTACTATAGGGGTCTAAACTATTTATTAAATAATGAAGAAGATAAAGCTTTTAAAATATTTGCAGCATTAATGGATGTAGATAGCTCTACTATCGAGACGCATTTAGCTTTAGGTGGATTATATAGAAAGAGAGGGGAGTTTGATAAGGCAATTTTAATTCATCAAAACCTTCTTTCAAGGCCAACCTTAGAAATAGAGCTTAAAAATCAGGCTTTATATGAATTAGCTAAAGACTTTCATTCTGCTGGGCTTTATGATCGTTCTGAAAAAATTTTTAAAAATCTATCTGAAATCAAAAGTTATAAAGAATCATGTTCAGAGCATTTATTAAAAATATATGAAGTGACAAAAGACTGGGAAAAAGCCATAGAATTAGTAAAATCAATGGATACTATTTTTATTAATAACCAACAGACATCTCCGCTCCTCGCTCAATATTATTGTGAAATATCCGACTTATATAACAACCAAAATCAAACTGAAAAAGCAATTGCGATATCAAAGAAAGCATTAAAAACTAACCCTGAATGCATACGGGCAAATTATCAATTAGCTAAATATTATTCAAGAAATGATATTAGGATATCAGTGCAATACTATTATTCTGTAATTATTCAAAATAAAAATTTTGGACAATATATTGTTGGCCAAATAATTTCTTTGGCTAAGGAGTTAAAAAATAGCGGAATGATTTTAAAAATATTAACCACCGTATCTGAAATAAAAGATATGCCATTTATACCAGATATATATTTCTTTCTTCTCTATGAAAAGGACAAAGATACGGCTATGACTTATATTAATTTTTTTGATAGAGCTGATTTAGTTAATAACTTTATTATAACTCACACTTTGGCTTCAACAGAGGAGCAAACTGATGCTGACAGCATTATATACGACTTAGTTAACTCTTATAAAAATATTTTTTCTTCGCGTTATTTTTTTATTTGCAACAATTGTGGATATAAGTCTAATGAGTTAAACTGGATATGCCCAAGCTGTAATACCTGGGAGACTATAGTGCCGAAATCAGTGGTTGATATGATGGAAGATGGAAGAAGTAGTGAATAGTCATTTTGAAGAGAATAGAATAATCGTTGCTTTAGATTATCATGATAAAAAGCAAGCTCTAGAACTATCAAAAAAATTAGATCCATCGTATTGTAGATTAAAAATTGGTAAACAACTTTTTACTAAATATGGTCCAACTATAATTGATGAGCTTCAAGATATGGATTTTGAAATATTTTTAGATTTAAAATTCCATGACATACCAGTCACAGTTTATAAAGCTTGTCTAGAAGCTTATAAATTAGGAATATGGATGTTGAATATCCATCTTTTAGGCGGACAAGAAATGGTACTTGCAGCTAAAGAAGCTAGGGATCAAGTTAATAAAAAATCTAAAATAATTGGGGTTACTCTGTTAACTAGTCACAATGAAGAGAGTATGGCTCACCTTGGTATGAATACGCGTGAAGATGTAGTGAAAAATTTATCAATAATAGCTAGTGATGCAAAGATAGATGGAGTTGTATGTTCTCCTGGAGATATTAATTCTATAAATACATCTAAAAATAGCTTAGAATTCGTTACGCCAGGAATAAGGTTGAGCGATGATTCAAATGACCATTCAAAAATATATACACCAAAGATAGCTTTGGAACTTGGCAGTTCTTATCTTGTTATAGGTCGCCCTATTACAGAAGCTAAAGACCCAATGAGCATTGTAGAAAAAATTAAATTAATGATTTAAAATTTTTTTTCAATTCTTGGTAATCGTTTGCATTGTTAAATTTAGCACCATATATCTGTATAATCTTTGATGCACAATAATTTGCAAATTTCATAGACTCAAGAATATTAGTATCTGTATATTGATGCATGAAAGCACCAAGAAACATATCGCCTGCACCAGTAAAGTCTTTAGACTCAACTTGATGACCAGAAATTTTATGATTATTAGCTCCATCGAAGCATATTGCTCCTTTAGATCCAAGTGTAATGATATACATGTTAGTTAGTTCTTTAAGAAATTTTTCGGCATCTTTTAAGTTATCAGCTTGTGAAAAGTTAAGGGCTTCTTGCTCATTGCAAAAAATTATATGTGATTTTTTATCAAATAATTTCATCATGTTATCTCGGAAGTATGAAACAATATTTGGATCTGATAAAGTTATGACTATTCTTGTATTATTCTCATGAGCAATATTTATCGCAGCTATTCCTACATTCAAAGTTGTATCTGACGTCACTAAATAGCCCTCTATCAATAAATAATTAGAATCTTTAATTGATTCTTTGCTTATATCATTTTCACCTAATAAGCTTGATGAACCTAAAAAAGTATTCATTGTTCTTTCATTATCAGGTGTAATCAGAACTAAACATTCACCACTTCTTTGGTCATTAATTTTAGCAACATATGCATCAACACCTGATTCATTTAAGCAATTGATGAAATTTTTGCCAGATTCATCATCTGAAACTTTCCCTGAGAAACAAACATTATCGGTAAATTGAGCCATTGCATATACAGAATTTGCTACTGACCCGCCTGGTATAATTTTTTCTGGAGGTCTCATGGCTTTTAATTTTTCATGAAGTGCAAAGTGTTTCTCATATTCATTTAATAGCATACATCCTTTTTCAAGCTTGAGATCTTCTAGAATTTGATCATTAATCTTATATTCATAATCTAGTAATGCATTTCCAATACCATATAGTTTATATTTGCTCATACTCTCCATCCTTTATTATAATTAGTTTCATATTGAATTCTTTAATGACTTCATAGTCATATATTTATTGACATATAGGATATCATAAAATCCTTTCTTGTATTATAAAATTAGAAAACTTCCCGAGCAAATGATATAAATATATAGGTATTATAAGAAAAAAGTTGATTAAGAAATCTTATTACAAGTGCCCCCTCATAATATATAATAATTATTCTGCTCGAGTGGTGGAATGGTATACACGGAGGATTCAAAATCCTCTGTCGCAAGACATGTGGGTTCGAATCCCACCTCGAGTAGAAGATTATCTTTTATAGCTTGAAATATTTTTCTTATCAATAAATATCCATATAAAATCATGATATTATCTTTATATGGATATTATATTGATTTACTCTTTTATTATTATTGTATTGGTTCTTATTGGAATATATTCTTATAAACAAATAAAGCTATCGAAAGAAATTGCGCTTAAAGATACTACATTAGAAAATATCGAGGAAAAACTGAAAAAACATAAGTTAATTGGCGGAAGACATAAAAGGACGAATAAAAAAAATCCTCCAATAGTTTAACTATTTATTTTCTTTTTTAGCTGATCTTGCTAATTTAGCCATTTCTGGAGTATAAGCAGCCCCTTGCCAGAGCATACTATAGACAATTTCTTCATTACCATTATCGCAGACATCAATTACTTTTTGGAATAAGGGTTGAAAAGTCTCGCTTTTATGAGAATTCTCATGATCATCATAAGATTTCCAGAATGTTATGATTAGTGCCTCACGATCTTTAAGATCAGAAGCTAACGCTTTCCCGATATTGGAACCTTCATTAGAGATTTGTCCACTATTTAGAACAACCATGCCTCCAATAAAGCCTGTATCTGAGTGATATGTTTTCACATTTTCACACATTACAGCGACTCTCTCTTGAAGATCATCCAGAGTATACTCGTCTTTAAGTATCACTCTGTTAATTGTTACTATTCCATCATGCGGGAAGTTATTTATTAAACTCATAGCTAATTAAAGCAAATATAGAGCTATAAATCAATATTAGAATATACTAATATATAATTTTATTGACATAAGCAGCATTAGAAGTATTATTTTGCAGTATCATGACAACTCTAATATCTTCATATGATTATCAGCTTCCTACTGATTCAATAGCTGCCAATCCTTTGGACCATAGGTCAGACTCTAAGTTATTACACTATAATTTAAAAAAATCTAGTTATACAGATCAAAAATTTTCAAAGCTATTGAATATTTTAAAGAAAGGAGATCTGTTGATTATGAACAATACAAGAGTGATTCCTGCAAGAATAAATTTAAATAAAGATAGCGGGGGTAGAATTGAAATTTTATTCAATAGAAAGATAAACCAAGATTCTATAGAGGTTATATTTTTTTCATCCAGAAAACCTATCATTAATTCTTATCTAGTCTTAGATGGTGAAAAATTTTTTAAAGTTCTCGATATTAATAAAAATTATCTTACACTTTTAAAACTATCAAAAGATAATATCTTTGGTATTTTTGAGAAATATGGAGAGATACCGCTACCAAAATATATAAAAAGACTTCCTATTGATAGCGATAAAGAAAAGTATCAAACAGTATATGCTGAGCATGATGGTTCTGTGGCTGCGCCAACGGCAGGATTACATTTCACACAAGATATGATTAATAAAATTTTAGATGCCGGGGTAATAATTAAATATCTTACTTTGCATATTAGTTACAATACCTTTAAGCCTATAATCGTAGAAGATTTTTTGAATCATGATATTGGGGAAGAGTATATAAAAATAGAAGAAGAGGTATTTTCTGCTATTAAGATTGCTAAAAAAAATGAATCAAGAATAATAGCAGTGGGCACTACTGTGGCAAGAGCACTTGAATTTTGTTATACAAAAAATATCAAGGATTCTTATGAGGGACCTGTGGATATATTTATTTATCCCGGTTATGAATTCAAAGCAATTAATTGTTTACTGACTAATTTTCATCTTCCAAAATCTTCATTACTTTTACTTGTTTGCGCCTTTGGAGGTAAAAAAAATATTATAGATGCATATAATTATGCTGTTAAAAATAAGTATAGATTTTATAGTTACGGTGATAGCATGTTTTTAGAAAACTTATGATTAAATTCACTCTGAAAAATAAAAGCGGAAAAGCAAGATCTGGGATTCTTGAGCTTAAGCATGGCACCGTGGAAACTCCAGCATTCATGACTGTGGGAACATATGGGTCTGTAAAATCTTTAACTAATAGTGATCTTTTAGAATGTAAAGCACAAATAATTTTATGCAATGCATATCATCTTATGTTGAGGCCGGAACATGAGATTATCAAAAAAGCTGGCGGTCTCCATAAATTTATGAATTGGGCTAAGCCTATATTAACTGACTCAGGAGGATATCAGGTTTTTAGTTTGTCCGGTCAGGCTAAAGTTTTGAGAAATGGAGTAGAGTTTAAATCACCATTAAATGGTGACAAGATGTTTATGTCGCCTGAAAAATCTATTGAGACACAGATTAACTTGGGAAGTGATATCATGATGATTTTTGATGAATGCACTCCTTATCCCGCATCAAAGGATGAAGTTAAGAAATCCATGGAGCTATCTCTCTATTGGGCTGAGCTCTCTAAAAATGCCAATACTAGCGGAATGCCTCTTTTTGGAATAGTTCAGGGAGGCATGCATAATGATTTAAGAGAAATTTCATTAAAAGAACTGTCTAAACATAATTTTGATGGTTATGCTTTAGGAGGACTATCTGTTGGCGAGCCTTCTGTTATGAGAAATAATGTTGTTGAGCATATGGGGTGTAAGTTACCTGAAGATAAGCCAAGGTATTTAATGGGTGTAGGAAAGCCCATTGATATAATTTATGCTGTAAAACAAGGCATAGATATGTTTGATTGTGTAATCCCTACTAGAAATGCAAGAAATGGACAATTATTTACTAGTTTCGGGAATCTTAATATTAGAAATAAAAAATACGAATCTGACTTTAGTCCTATCGACAAAGACTGCCCATGCTTTACTTGTTCAAATTATTCTAGAGCATATATTAGACATTTAGATAGGTGCAATGATATATTGGCTGGAAGACTTATGTCGATTCATAATGTATACTTTTATCAGGAATTTATGAGAAAAATTAGATTGTCTATAGAGGAGAATAAACTAGATTCCTTGATAGAAAATATTGAACAAAACTATTTATACGAATGAGGTTAATATGGATTTTATAAATATAGCGTATGCAGCAACAGACACCCAGGAACCATCAGCACTAGGATTTCTTTTACCCATTTTTATTCTAGTCTTAATGTATTTTATTTTAATTAGACCGCAGTCAAAAAAATTAAAAGAACATAAGCAAATGGTAGAGGAATTAAAAGTAGGAGATGAAGTTTCGACAACTGGTGGAATATTAGGTGTAGTACTAAAGATTGGAGAATCTTATATACAACTAAAAATTTCGAGCGATGTTGTGATTAAACTTCAAAAGTCTTCTGTTAGTAAAATATTACCTAAAAATTCTCTGGAGTCTATAAAGTAATATGTCATCATATCCACGTTGGAAATACATTATGGTTGTTCTGGTATTAGTAATATCCATAATATACTCGCTACCAAATCTTTATAGCTCATATCCGGCTCTAGAGATAAACAAAAATGATAAGATTGATATATATCAAATAATTGATATTATTGATCCAAATATTAAAGTAGAAAACGTAATTCAAGAAAATAATAAGTTTATATTTAAGTTTGACAGCTCAAAAAAACAGCTTGATGCTTATAATAAAGTAAGCTTTTCAAATATAAAAACCAACTATACTTTAACAAATTATATTAATTTGCCTGACTGGTTGAAGTCTATTAATGCTTACCCTATGTTTCTAGGTTTAGATTTGAAGGGTGGAGTACATTTTTTACTTCAGGTTGATAAAGATAATATAAAAACAAATTTACTTAGAGAAATTGAAGATGATGTAAAGGATATATTAATTGAAAAAAAACTTAGATATAATTCTTTTTATAAGACAGAAGAAAAAGTAATTGTTAATTTTGATATAGATAAGCCTTCAGATGAAATTATTAAAACAATAAATGATGCAGTTCCAGATATAGTAATATCTAGAATAATTAGCGATAAAGATATAAGTTTTGAAATTATTCCATCCGAAGATTTAATCAGCAGAGATATTGCCAGTTCTTTAGCTAAGAATCTTACAATACTTCGTAGCAGAGTAGATGAGTTGGGTGTAGCTCAACCAATACTTCAGAAACAAGGAAAAGATAGGATCATTGTGCAATTACCAGGTCTACAGGATTCTACGAGAGCTAAAGGCATACTTGGGTCAACTGCTACTTTAGAATTTAGACTTACCAAAGGAACGCCGGAAGATTGGTATGCTTCTAAAATCTCTGGAACACCTGTTATAAATTCTTCGATTCTATATAAGCAACGAGATGAATCACCAATTTTACTTTCACGTAAAGTTATCGTGGGTGGAGCTGATATTAAAGGTGCTAATAGCGGATTTGATTCATCAACAAATACCCCAGCAGTTTTTGTAAATCTTAGTGATTATGGTGCTTCGCGAATGCTTGACACTACATCTAAAAATATTGGCAGCAGGATGGCGGTTATATTTGTTGAAAAAAATAAGAAGGAAGTAATAAATGTTGCTGTTATAAGAGAGGCTTTTAGTAAAAGTTTTCAGATTACTGGGTTAGATATAAATGAGGCAACTGATCTTGCAATTCTTTTAAGGTCTGGTGCTCTGAGTGCGCCAATGGAAATTATCGAAGAGAGAACTGTAGGACCGAGCTTAGGCGAGGCGAATATCTTAGCTGGGAAAAATTCTATATATTTTGGTTTATTTTTAGTTGGATTATTTATGTTAATTTATTACAGGCTTTTTGGGTTTATAGCAAATATTGCACTTATTGCAAACATAGTAATTATCACAGCTGTACTTTCAATATTTCAAGCTACATTAACTTTGTCTGGAATAGCCGGCATAGTTTTAACGGTAGGAATGGCCGTTGACGCGAATGTTCTAATTTTTGAGAGAATCAGAGAAGAAATTATGAATGGAAATTCACCAAATGCAAGTATATACGCAGGTTATCAAAAAGCTTTTTCAACGATATCAGATGCTAATATCACAACTCTGATTGCAGCTATTGCATTATTAACAATAGGTACTGGTGCAGTTAAAGGTTTTGCAATTACATTGGTAGTTGGAATACTATCTTCTATGTTCACATCGATTGTTGGAACAAGAGCCCTAGTTAGCGTAATATATGAACGAAAAAATAACAAAGGTCTTTCAATATAATGTTTAAGCTTATAAGTTCATCTCTTAATTATAATTTCTTAGGACAAAAAAAAATTGCTATTGTTATATCAGCTTTTTTGATAATTGTAAGCTTAACTAGTTTTATGACCAAAGGTTTGAATTGGGGGATTGATTTTTCCAGTGGCTATATTGTTCAATTAAAATTTGAAAAAGAAGTTAATATTTCTGAGATAAGATCTGCATTTGAAGAGAATGGAGTTACTGATTCTGTTATGCAGTCATTTGGCTCTAATAATGAAATAATTATTAAGCTCAAGGAGGAGAGTAATTTTAATAAAGAATCTGTTAATGTATTTCTTGTAGACACTTTATCTGAGACGCATCCTTTTGAGATACTTAAACTAGAATTTGTTGGAGCCCAGATTGGAGACGAGCTTAGGGAAAAAGGAGAGTGGGCAATGTTGGTGGCTTTGTTAAGCATACTTGTCTATATTGGTTTTAGATTTGAACTGCTTTTTGGTGTTGGGGCTATCATAGCTTTAATCCACGATGTAATTATAACTTTAGGATTCTTTTCTCTCTTCCAAATTGAATTTGACTTAAGTGTACTTTCGGCAATATTAGCAGTAATTGGATATTCATTGAACGATACTATTGTTGTGTATGATCGTATTAGAGAAAATATTAATATAGTTAAAACTGACTCTTATGAATATATATTAAATATTTCAATAAATCAGACATTAACTAGAACTCTTATCACTTCCTTAACAACAATGTTTGTTTTGATATCTTTATATACATTGGGTGGGTCAGCAGTGGAATACTTTGCTTTAGCAATGATGATTGGGATTTTGGTAGGTACTTATTCCTCTATATTCGTAGCAAGTACAAGCTTGTATTTTTTAGGCGCAAATGCCGAGCATAGAAAAGATCTTTAATTAAGCTCAGGTAATATTTTTTTGTGAAGCCATTCTTTTGAAGCAATTAATGATTTAGATTTGTAAATATCATCTTCGCCTGCGAAATCTGTAACAAAGACACCTGCTTCTTTGCAGATTAATACGCCAGCTGCTGATTCCCAGATATTTATCTTTGGATAGACTATTAAGTCAATTTTACCTGATGCCATATATATTAATTCCGTTGACTTAGAACCTATAAATCTCTCACTGCCATCTAACATATTTTCAATATTTAATTTTATTTTTGAATTATCAATAACATAAAGTATTTTCGTTTTAGACAGACTCTTATTACGTATCTTAGTATTCTCATATAGCGCACCTTCACCCTTTATCGCTGTTACCAGTTCATCCTGGATAGGGTTAAATATTATAGCCGCTTGCGCTATGCCTTTTTGAAATATTGTAATAGTAATGTTGAAAAGAGGAAGCTTATTAGTGAAATTTTTATAACTATCAAGAGGATTGATTACCCATATATATTTATCATCATCACTATTAATATTTGATGTGATATTTTGACTACTGGTAATACTCTCCATTATTTCGCTATCTACATATGATGGACCCAATATATCAGCATCACCATAGGGATAAGATTCAGCAATAACGTCCGCTATATGTTTATATAGTAAATCACCAATCTTGTCGTAAGACCTCAACTCATCTTGATCTTTGGACTTATATATCTTAGTGATGATCTCTGAAGCTGACCTACATGCTTTTAATGCTATATTTAATCTTGGTTGCATATTGTTTTAATCCAATAAAATATTCATAATACTACAATATGTTTTCAAATGTTCATATAGTTTTGGTTAATACGTCGCATCCGGGGAATATCGGTTCTACGGCTAGGGCGATGAAGACTATGGGTTTTAAAAAATTACTTTTAGTTAATCCAAAAGAGTTTCCATCAGCAAAATCTGATGCACTAGCAGTTGGTTGCATTGATGTTCTTGAAAAAGCCAAAGTATTTTCTAGTCTTGATGATGCTGTTGCGAGTGCCAATGTAAATATTGGCCTTTCGGTAAGAACAAGAAAAGCTTCGATTCCAACATTAAATGTAAATGAATGTATCAATCATGTATTATCAAATAATAATCTTAAATATAATATCATTTTCGGAAATGAGTCATCTGGCTTATCAAATAGTGATCTACTAAAGTGTGATTATATGGTCTCAATACCAACTCATAAAGACTACAACTCTCTTAATTTATCAGCAGCTGTCCAATTAATTACTTATGAATTTTATAAGCACTCAAATACACATATCTCTAATAAAAAGAAACCTATTGTTCGCGCAACAGCTAAAGAAAAAAATTATTTTATTGAGTCTTTAATTGCTCTTATGGGTCAAACAAAATTCATGAGTGTTAAAAATTCTAAATCTCTGACAAAAAAAATATATATATTATTTAATAAGGCTAACCTTGAATCTGATGAGGTTAATATGTTACTTGGAATGCTTAATTCTATCAATAAAAAGCTTAATAAGTAGTTGATAAGAACACTGGGTTATTGCATACTTAACTCATGAAATTAACAACAAAAGGAAGATACGCCATAATTGCAATGGTTGATCTCAGGCTCAACGGAACTGTAGATCCCGTAAGATTAAAAGATGTCTCTAAAAGACAAAATATCTCTTTATCATATCTAGAACAGTTATTTTCCAAGCTTAGATTATCGGGTTTGGTGAAAAGCGTAAGAGGTCCTGGAGGAGGGTATGTTTTAAATAAAATCCCCTCGGAAATTAATCTCCTGGATGTAATAACTGCTGTAGATGAAAATATAGATCAAACTCAGTGTGGAGGAGCTATGAATTGCATTAATGAAAAGCCCTGCTTAACACATTTCATATGGACAGACTTAAATAGTATAATTAATAAATACATGCAAGGAATCAACTTAGGTGATATAGCATCAAGAGAAGATGTCAAAAATATAATATTTTTAAGGGAGAATAAAAATGTCAGTCATAATCAAAGACAAGGAAAGTAATATGAGTATGCCAATATATCTTGATTATTCAGCAACGACACCAGTCGATGAAAGAGTAGCTAAGAGTATGCTTGAATGCTTGACCGTTAAAGGAACGTTTGGTAATCCTGCGTCAAGATCGCATCCTTATGGATGGGATAGTGAAAAATTAATTGATGAGGCTAGAATTAATGTTGCTAACCTTCTTAATGCTGATAAACGTGAAATAGTCTGGACAAGTGGTGCGACAGAATCTGATAACTTGGCTATTAAAGGTGCTGCTTATTTTAATAAGAGTAAAGGAAATCATCTTATTACATTAACTACTGAGCATAAGGCGGTTTTAGATACAATGAGATTTTTAGAGGGCGAAGGTTTTGAGGTTACATATTTAAACCCTAAAGATGATGGGTTGTTAGACTTAGAAGTATTAAAGGCTGCAATTAAACCCACAACTATTTTAATATCTATAATGCATGTGAATAACGAAATTGGTGTAATACAAGATATGGAATCTATAGGAAAAATATGTAAAGAAAATGACATATTATTTCATGTTGATGCAGCACAGAGCCCCGGGAAAGTTGAAATCGATGTGCATAAATTTAATATTGATCTTTGTGCGCTGTCAGCACATAAGGCATATGGACCAAAAGGTATTGGAGCTCTTTACATTCGTAGAAAGCCTAGGGTAAGAATACAGGCTCAAATGCATGGTGGTGGACATGAGAGAGGATTTAGGTCAGGAACACTTCCAACACATCAAATCGTAGGAATGGGAGAGGCTTTCAGGCTTGCGAAAGAAGAAATGGCAGCTGATAATGAGAGAATTAAAAAATTGAGAGATATTTTATGGAATGGCCTCAAGGATATGGAGGAAATTTATTTAAATGGTGATTTAGATCAACGTATTCCTGGAAATTTAAATATCAGTTTTAATTTTGTAGAAGGAGAGAGTCTAATAATGGCAATCAAAGGAATGGCAGTCTCTTCAGGTTCAGCATGTACGTCTGCTAGCTTAGAACCTAGTTATGTATTAAGAGCCTTAGGTCGTGAAGATGAATTAGCACATAGCTCTATCAGAATGACTATAGGTAAATATACTACAGAAGAAGAAATAAACACTGCAATTACTTTACTAAAAAATGCTGTTACAAAACTGCGTGCGTTATCACCACTCTGGGATATGTATAAAGATGGTGTTGATTTAAAATCAGTAAAATGGGCAGCACATTAAAAATATGAGTATCACAATCACACAGACTGCTGCAAAACATGTTAATGAACATTTAATGTCCCGTGGCACAGGTATAGGTTTAAGACTGGGTGTCAAAACAACAGGTTGCTCAGGTTTAGCATATGTAATTGAATTTGCCGATAAAGTAGAAAATGATGATAAAGTTTTTGAGAATAATGGAATCAAATTAATTATAAATCCCAAAAGTTATGTTTATTTAAAAGGTACAGAGCTTGATTTTGGGAAAGAAGGTCTCAATGAAGGTTTTAAATTTAATAATCCAAATGTAAAAGATAAATGTGGGTGCGGTGAGAGTTTTAATGTTTAATGGATATATTAAAGAAGAACTTTTTTGAATTATTTGATATTGAAATTGCTATAGATGTAAATAGATCAGAACTTGACGAAAAGGTTAAGATTTTACAAAGTAAATTTCATCCTGATAAATTCTCTAGTGGGTCTGATTTTGAAAAAAGATTAGCCCTGCAAATTTCATCTCATATTAATGATGGATATAAAATACTGGGCGACATAGTCCTAAGGATTGAGTATATTCTTGAAATCAATAATTTTGTTAAAGATGAGTCTAAAACTATTAATGATATTAATTTTTTACAAGAACAAATAGAGTATAGTGAATTGGTTGAATCTTTGAATGACAACTTTGATAGTAAAATAATAGAAAACAGTCTTTCTAGCATCAAGTCTCTATTAAAGACTACAGTTGATAGTATTAAATCATCTTTTAAATCTAATGACTTTGAGGATATGTGGCAAAATTTGTCAAAACTTAGGTTTTATATAAAAAATATCAATGAACTTATTAAACTGAGAAATAAATGAGCTTACTTCAAATATCAGACCCCTCTATATCGAATGATGATTTAAAGAAATTTGTTGTAGGAATAGATCTTGGCACCACTAATTCCTTGATTGCATCCTATGATAATGAGTTAAAGCTATATGAGGATAATTCATCAAGTTTAATACCTTCCGTTGTATCTATCACTAAAGAAGACATATTGATTGGTGTAAAGGCTACCGATGCCTTTGATGATAAAAATACTACATGTATTGCTTCTATAAAAAGAATAATGGGTTTGTCCTATTCTGATATACAAAACTTAGATTCTAAAGATGATTTACTGCTTATAAAATCTAAAAATGACTTACCATGTATTGCCGTGAATAATAAAGAATATTCAGCCATAGATATCTCGTCAAAAATTCTATCCCATCTTAAAAACCTAGCTGAAACTCATGAGAATAAAACCATAGATGGTGCAGTTATAACTGTTCCTGCTTACTTCAATGATATACAAAGACAAGCTACTAAGAATGCTGCAAAATTATCTGGTATTAATGTTTTGCGATTATTAAATGAGCCAACAGCTGCTGCTTTAGCATATGGCCTTGAATCTAATGAAACAGGATCATTTGTGATATATGATTTTGGCGGCGGAACATTTGATGTCTCTGTGCTTACTTTAGAAAAAGGTATATTTAAAGTCTTATCAACTGATGGTAATACACGACTAGGTGGCGATGATATTGATAATGCTATTACTAAATGGCTTGTAAATAATTATTCTTTTTTAAAATCATATAAAACCACACAGATAAAAAAATACGCATGTTCCCTAAAAGAATCAATGAGTAACAAAGATTCTTCTTCAATGGATATTGATGGTAATACGATTTCTTTGTCAAAAAATGATTTCATTGATATCATTAATCCTATATTGAATGAAACATTTGATATTGTCACAAATGCTATAACTGAATCTAAATTATCATCTATAGATATTAAAAATATTATATTGGTTGGTGGTTCAACAAGAATAGACTGTATTAAAACTTTACTCGAAAAAAAATTTTCTTGTGGAGTTCTAAATAATATTGATCCAGATAAAGTTGTTGCTCATGGTGCTGCAATCCAAGCATCAATATTATCCGGTAATAACAAGGAAAATATACTTCTTTTAGATGTCCTGCCGCTTTCATTGGGTATAGAAACATATGGAGGTCTTTCAGAAAAGGTAATATTAAGAAATACTCCAATACCTATTAAGCTTAGAAAAACTTTTACTACTTTTAAAGATGGGCAGTCTAAATTATTAATAAATATTATCCAAGGTGAACGAGAACTTGTTGAGAATTGTAATTCTCTCGGCGAGTTTATCTTGAAAAATATACCACCAATGGTTGCCGGAGGTCCAAGAATCGATGTGGATTTTCAGATTGATGCTGATGGTATTTTATCTGTCTCCGCGACAGAAACAACAACTGGAAATTCTTCGATGATAGAAGTTAAACCTTCTTATGGGCTGACTGAATCAGATATTATGAAGATGATTGATGATTCTAATAATAGTGCTGAAATAGACATGACTCTAAGACGCTTAAATGAATCAATTGTTGAAGGAAAAAGAGTTATTTATGCCTTAGAGCAAGCGCTTCAAAATGATGGCAAAGATCTTCTCTCTGAGGAAGAAATTGCTATGGTTAATGACGAGCTTGAAGGCCTGAAATTAAGTATAACTGGAGAGGATTCGTCAGTCATCGAGGAAAAAATTAAACAGGTTGAAAAAAAATCAGAATTTTATGTAGAACGCAGAATGAATAGTAGTATAAAGTCATTCATTGCAGGTAAAGGTATAGATGATATACTGTAAAACGAAATGCCAAAGATAACTTTTTTACCTAATGAGGATATATGTCCAGATGGTGCTGTAATAGAAGCTCCAAAGGGAACTAGTATCTGTCGAGCAGCTCTTGATAACGGGATACCTCTTGAGCATGCATGTGAGTTATCGTGCGCTTGTACGACCTGTCATGTATATGTAGTAGAGGGCTTAAGGTCATTAGATGGTGCTACTGAAGATGAAGATGATTATCTTGACAAAGCATGGAGTTTGCAGCCAAATTCTCGCTTAAGTTGCCAAGCGCTATTAAGTGATGATGACATTACTGTTGAAATTCCTAAATATACTATAAATCATGCCTCTGAGAGACATTAATGGACATTAAATGGACAGATACTCTTGATATAGCAATTGCGTTGGATGAAAAACACCCAGAAGTAGACCCATTAACTATTAGATTTACAGATTTACATTCTTGGGTCTGCGATTTAGCTGACTTTAATGATGACCCAATGAAATCAAATGAGAAAATATTGGAAGCCATTCAAATGGCATGGATTGAGGAAAAATAGATGGCTATCCAGCAAACATTAGCAATAATAAAGCCTGATGCTGTTCAGAGAAATTTAATTGGATCAATTATTCAGCTTATGGAAGCTAATAAACTAGTAGTTAAAAAAATAATTATGATGAATTTATCAGTGAATCAGGCTGAAAAATTTTATATTATTCATAAGGATAGAGATTTTTATTCGAAATTAATTGAGTATATGACCTCAGGCCAGGTTGTAGTCATTCTCCTAGAAGGCGATAATGCTATTAAAGCTTATAGAGATTTAATGGGATCAACTAATCCTGAGGAAGCTGAAGAAAAAACGATACGTAAATTATATGCTGTGAATACCACGTATAATTCCGTTCATGGGTCAGATAGCCCAGAAAATGCTAGAATAGAAATTGGTTTATTTTTTAAATCATAAATATCTCAAATCATGAAAAAAAATATAATTAAATCAATCAAAGGCTTTAAAGATATTTTACCTGATGAAATCAAATACTATAAATTCTTCGAAGACGCTATAGGGAAAATATCCTCACAGTTTGCTGTAGAAGAACTAAGGTTGCCATTAATTGAAAAATCTGATTTATTTCATAGGTCTATTGGTGATGTCACAGATATTGTTACCAAAGAAATGTATGATTTTATTGATAAAAGTGGCGCATCCATATGCCTCAGGCCTGAAGGAACAGCATCTGTTGTTAGAGCTGCTATAGAACATAATCTGATTTATGACCGAGGTCTCAAAAAACAAAAATATTGGTACTATGGTCCAATGTTTAGGCATGAAAAGCCTCAAAAGGGCAGGTATAGACAGTTTAGCCAGTTTGGTGCCGAATATTTTGGTTTTTCTGACACTAACAGTGATGTTGAGTTACTAATGATGGGTGATTTTCTGTTGAAAGAGCTAAATGTCGAGAATGCAAAACTACATATCAATTCATTAGGTAACATGGAAGATAAGAAAAGGTATGAGAAAATAATTTTTGATCACTTAAGCGCAAAAAAGAATAGCCTTGATGAGCATCAAAAAGATACTTTAGCGAAGAACCCATTAAGATTACTTGATAGCAAGAATGATAATGTTAAGGAAATATTATTAAACATACCTACGTTATATGAAACCTTGTCAGCTTTATCAAAGAACAGATTTGATATGTTGATGAGCAAGCTAGATAGTCTTAAAATTAATTATATTCTTGATAATACAATAGTTAGAGGCCTTGACTATTATAATGATACCGTATTTGAGTGGAGACATGAATCCTTAGGTAGTCAAAATGCAATATGCGCTGGCGGCAGGTATGATAATTTAGTAAATATAATTGGCGGGGATGATGTTCCAGCAATTGGGTTTGCTATGGGAGTAGAACGAATCATAGAAATATTAAAGTTTAATGATAATTTTAAGGTTAAGAAAAATATTTCTATAGGGATAATTAATGATTCTTCTGAAAATGAAGTATACGCTCATTCAATTTCAAAAAATTTAAGATATGAATTTAGCAGCATTAGTTTTTATAATACAGACTCTTCAGCGAGCTTAACGTCTCAATTAAAAAATGCAATAAAGATTAATGATAAATTTGTGATAGTCATCACAGATGATAATATTAAAAATAAAAATCTTACTATTAAAATACCTGAAAACCAGATGACTGACACGCTTATTAGCCTGGAAGATTTAATTAAATATATGAGAAATCAATATGAGTAGACAGTATACAGAAGAAGAAGATAAATTAATCTCATGGTTTAAGGATAATTATAAAAATATTATTTTTGGATTATTATTTGGAACTATTCTGGTGTTTGGATTTAAATACTATAATGATTCAAATGCCAACAAACAGTATGAAATGTCACTTAAATATGAAGAAGCTATAAAAGATTACCAGGATAAAAAGTATGAGAAAGTTATACTTTTATCAGAAGAGTATCAGGCAAGTAATCCTTCTAGCATATACACTGCTATGATCAATTTATATGCTGCAAAAATATATCATGATGAGGGGAAATATGCAGAGTCACTAGGAAATCTAAATTTCATAATAAAGAATTCTAGCTCAAAAGAAATGCAGATAGTTGCTAGTGTTAGATATAGTCGTATACTGATCTTGCAAAAAAAATATGATGAGGCAGAAAAGTTTATTACATCAGTTATGAATTTTGACAAGAATGCTCTCTTAGTTGAAATGCTTGGAGATATTAGTTATATGAAATCTGATATCAATAAAGCTAAAATATATTATGAATCATGCTTAAGACTTGACATAACACCTAACAATAGAAAAATTATTGAGAATAAACTCAATTCAATACAATAAATATGAAAAAATATGTACTAATAATTTTATCTTTATTTTTTACAAGCTGCTCTTATACAAGCGCGCTTTCTTACTTTGATTTTAGTAAAAACAAAATAGGAGAGTATCAAAATATCAATGTAAAATTATTATGGTCAGCTGATATTGGAGAGGGAAGAAGCTTTAAGACTGGTACTTTACAACCTATATTTTTTAATAATAATTCATATACAATTGATTCAGAAGGAGTCATCACCTCGATAAATCTATCTTCTGGAGAAATAAACTGGGTTTATGATTTAAATTTAGATGTTTCATCTGGATTGTCTTTCCATAATGACATGCTTTTTTTTGGGACTCATGATGGAAAATATTATGGATATAAAGTTGATAGATTAGCCTCTTCTTCTTATAAATTTTTTGATATATTTGATATAACTTCACTGCTCGAAGAATCTTTTACTGAGCCAGATCTACTTATCCAACTTCTCAGTGAAGTTTCTGCGCCAGGACTTGGCATAGATAACCTAATGTTTGTTAAGTTGGATGATGGATATACTGTAGCGATAAATATTGAAAATTCAAAAGTGGAATGGCAGTACAAAGGTAGAAATGTACCGTTGAGCATGAAGGGTTCTGGGTCAATAACTAATTTAAATAATAATTTGTTTATAGCAAGAGATGATGGTAATTTAATTTCTCTTAAAAAAGATACTGGAAAATTAAATTGGGTTGTACCAATTTCACCAAGATCAGGGCGTAATGAACTTGAGTCTCTGCGAGATGTGGAAATGACGCCTTTTATTAAAGACGGCACTATCTTTGTCGGTTCTTTTCAGGGTAATCTTATTTCAGTTGATGCCTTTAATGGTAACTTGATTTGGTCTAAACCCATGTCTATATTGTCAAATATTGATGTTGATGAAGAGTATGTTTATGCTGCAGATAGCGAAGGTTATATATTTGCCTTAGACAGGTTTTCTGGCTTTACTAAGTGGAAGTTAAAATTAGAAAGTAACTTAATAGGAACACAATCTTTTTCTTATGAAAAATATATTATTAATATTTCCACAAAAGGACACATTATGGTTATTGATAAAAATCAAGGAAAAATTCTATCATTGGTTGATATAATTGATGGTGTTGGTAATCAATCTAAGGGAGTATTAATCAATAAAGTACTTTATATAACCAGTGAAAATGGTAGACTCAACGCAATTAAGATTGATTAATTTTACCAATGAATGAAAGTATTGCCATTGTCGGCAGAACAAATGTAGGTAAATCACTACTATTTAATAAACTAACTAAAGCTAGAAAGGCCTTGGTTGTAAATTATCATGGTGTAACAAGAGATGTTAATTCTGGTTATATAGAATTGGATGGCAAAACTATATATATAGAAGACACTGGTGGCATTCCAGAAGAGGCTGATCAATTCAGTCAGCTTATTATAAATAAAGTATTAAAGTCAATTTCACAAGCAAAATTAATATTATTTGTTGTATCTGCAGCAGATGGCCTTACTAATCAAGATCATGAGATATGCAGGATGTTACGAAGGCTTGATAGAAAGGTGGCTTTACTTATTAATAAATGTGACTTAACAAGAAAAGCTCAGCCAATAAGCGAGTTTTATGAATTAGGCATGAAAGAAGTATTTGTTATATCAGCAAAAAACAATATTGGTTTAAAAGAATTAAAGGAAAAAATATCTAGTGTTGGGTCATCTAAAACATACGTAGAAAAAGATATTTTTAGAAGAATATCTATTATTGGTAAACCTAATGCTGGTAAATCAACGCTTATAAATACTATTCTTCATGAAGAGCGAATGATTATTTCTGATATTGCTGGGACAACGCTTGATGCAATTGAAATACCTTTTAAATTCAAAGATAATAATTTTCTACTATACGATACTGCCGGGATCACAAGAAAATCTAAAACAATCACTACGCTTCAAAAATTTAGTATTGGCTCAACTTTAGAAACTATCAAGACAACGGATATATGCGTATTTATGATAGATGCTGAAGAGGGTATTACTAAGCAAGATAAAATCATACTTAATATAATAAAAAAATATAACAAGGCATTCATAATAGTTCTCAATAAGATTGATATGAAATCAAAACACGAAATTAAAGAACTAAAGCAAGAATTAGAATATTTTTCTAATATTGTTGACAATGCTTCAATAATTTTGATATCAGCTATCGGCAACCAAAATATCAAAAAACTACTTTATACAATTAGCAATATTTCCTATTCTATATATAAAAGATATAAATCATCTTTATTAACAGATATATTAAATGAGGCTTTAGAAGAACACCAGCCTCCTATGATTGATAATAGAAGAATTAGATTAAAATTCGCACAACAAGCGAAATCTGATTCTCTCTCAATTATTATTTTTGGTAATCAAACGGATAAGCTACCAACTTCTTATGAGAAGTATTTAAAAAACTTTTTTATTTCTAAATTAAAGCTGGTTGGGGTTCCTTTAAGAATAACACTGTCTAAACAAAAAAACCCATTCGAGTGAATGGGTTTTTATTCAGATAACTTTAGTTATATTATTATTCTGCAGTCTTAGGACTAATCATATTTTTAACTTCAGATATTTTATTTGCAGGAAATCCACCTGTAGAAGCATGTTGCTTTATAAGCTCTTCATTTTCTGCATTATATACACAGTAAACTTTATCACCTGTTACATAGCTATGGACCCATTCAATTCCCGTACCCATATCTTTTAATATTCCACATGATTTTTGTGAAATACCTTGTAGGTCCTCTTGCTTTAGATCGCCTGCTCCTGGAATTTCTCTTTCTATTACATATTGTGGCATTTTACCCCTCCTTTTTAATGTATAGTCTATTCTGCTATGGATTCATTCAAGCTTCAAGGAAAAATAATCAATTATTCGGTTCTCCAGAAAATACTCTGGATCAATATATGTCTTATTTAGCATCAAAGACCAATGTAAGTGGGGACCTGATGATTTTCCAGTATTACCTATCTTTCCAATTAGGTCGCCTTTACTTATAATTTCTCCTTTTTTAACCAATATTTCATCCAGATGTATAAAAATACTCTTTAGTCCTTTACCGTGATCTAAGATTATAAATTTTCCATTATAATAGTAATTACCTGTCAATATTACTTTGCCTCTAGATGGGGAAATTATGGGGGAGCCTCTTTCTGCGGCAACATCCAAACCATTATGAAAATTTCCTTCTTTACCATTATAAAATCTTTTTGTTCCAAATTTTCCAGTAATAATCCCATTAGCTGGAATAATAAATTTTAAATCTGGACTCCTATTATACCAAATGTCTTTTGCTTCGATAAGATTCTTTCTTTCTAGACTGATTCTCTTTTGACTATCAATTCCAGGATTTATATATTTTGAGGAAACGTTTATATATTGAGTATCAAAATTTCTATCTTGAACATTAAATTTTAAGTGACTTATATCATTATTAATTCTTATTTTAAGATCATTTTTACCTAATGGACTATTATATGGAATTCCATATAATAAAAAAAAATTATTTTTATATTCTATAGTTAATAGTTGCTGATTATTTAACAAAATATTTGAGTTTAAATCACTCTTTTTAATTTTATGAATATAAACTCCACCTTTAGTATTTACACTTAAGTTATCAGAAGCTCTTAGCTCTTCAGTAGAACAGGTGGATAGAATAATTAAGAAGATATATGTATTAAATAATTTCATTTCTTAGACTAGAATATTATTTTTATCTTTCCAGCCTCTTTTAATATTCTTAGTCGTAATTGTAGTTATTATGCCACCCCTGACTTTCCAGTAACCTATAACAGATATATATCTAGGTTTAATTAAAGTTGCTATATCATTCAAAACATTATTCGTATTATCTTCATGAAATGCACCAATATCCCTAAAAGAACCCATGTATAGCTTTATAGACTTCAACTCAACACATAGCTTGTCTGGAACATAGTTTATGATAAATTCAGCAAAATCTGGCTGACCTGTTAATGGGCATAGGCATGTAAATTCGGGTATTTCCATTGTTATTAAATAGTCTTCCTTTATATGGGGGTTCTGAAATGTATCTAAAATTTTATTTTTTGATTTTGTCATTGTTTTCTCCTGATAGTAGTATTATACCTAAGATAATATTATAATCTATTTAAGGGTTTTCTATGCGTCTATCAAAAATTAAATTAGCTGGTTTCAAAACATTCGTAGATCCAACGGTCTTATCTTTCCCAAGCAATCTAACAGGTATAATTGGACCTAATGGTTGTGGAAAATCAAATATTATTGATGCAATAAGATGGGTTATGGGTGAATCATCAGCTAGGAATCTTCGCGGGGAATCCATGGATGATGTTATATTCTCGGGATCATCGTCAAGGCCAGAGGTCAGCAAGGCATTCATAGAATTATATTTTGATAATGAAAATAATACTCTAGATGCTAAGTTTGCCAGATTTAGTGAAATAGTAATACGAAGGGAAGTCTCCAGAGATGGTGTTTCTAATTATTCTTTAAACAATACCAGGTGTAGAAGAAAAGATATCAGGGAAGTATTTCTAGGCACGGGGTTAGGTCCTCGTAGTTATGCAATCATTGAGCAGGGTATGATTTCAAGATTGGTTGAGTCAAAGCCAGAAGAGTTGAGAACATATCTGGAAGAAGCTGCGGGAATTAGTAAATATAAGGAAAAAAGGAGAGAAACAGAGCTTAGATTAAAACATACAAAAGATAATTTAAATAGATTAAATGATGTAATGAAAGAAATTTCCTCTCAGTTAAATAAGCTTGAGAGACAAGCTAAAGCAGCCAATGATTATAAAGAATTAAAAAATATAGAAAGAGAGTTGAAGCTCAGTTTACTAAGCCTCAAATGGAATAACTATAATTTAGAAATTATAGAATTAGATAAAGATATTAGTAAATCAAATATTGAATATGAAAAGCAAAAATCACTATTAACTAGTAAAGATAAGTTAATCGAGGAAACTAGACTCCAAAGAAGTACAAAGCAAGATATGTTTAATACAGCGCAAGCTGACTTTTATCATATTGGAAGCGAGATAGCAAAATGTGAAAAAGATATTGAGCATTCTCAAGAATCTGAATTTTCAAGACAAAAGTCTATAGATGAAATTATATTAAATATAACATCTCTGAAGGAAGATCAGGAAAATGAAGGTTTAAGAATTAAGGGTTTAAACAATGTTGTTCAAGAAAAAAAGATAGAATTAAATAATATAACTAATGAATTAAATCTATTAAATAAAGAAAAATCTGCGTCAAACTTCGCTTTACAAAATTGGCAAACATCTTTTAATGACTTTATTTCATCTCAATCAGAGACAAAAAATAAACAAGAAATTGAAAAAACTAAAACTAGGGCATCAGAAAAATCTATTGAGCTTTTAACGAAGAGGTTAAAAATATTAGAATCATATACAATTGACGATGATCAAAATTTATCTGATAAAAATATGATTATGAGTACTGCAAATGATATACAGGAAAAAATATCTTCAATGCTAGTGGATGTGGAGAGATCAGAATCTCTTGATAGTAAAAATAATAAGCTGCTTAAAATGTTACCATCTTCAATTAGGTATATTTCAGATAATTTAAAAAATTTAATAAAAAAGATTAAAATCTTGATTAGATCCCAGGAAGATGAGATTACAGATATTAAGCATAAAATTAATGATTACCAGTCGTTAATTATTACAGCTAAAAAATCACTAGATTTTCTCCAATTAGAGATTCAGGCTGATAATGAGAAGAAAATTAAACTAGAGAAAGAAAGAATAGAGTTTAAGCAAATCATTGATAAGGTAGTTTGGAAATCTGAGGAGCTTCAAAAATCCCAAAATGATTTAAATGTTTCAATTTCATCATTGGTATCAGAACAGACAGCTGCAGATGATAATCTTGCCAGAATTAACCGTGATAAAATTGATTTAGAAGATAGGAAATTAACTCTTTTGTCTAACGACTCAACTCCTATGAAACCATCTTCTGATATACAAAATTTATTGAGACAACTACTCAATGATAAGAAGAATAAGGAAGCAGGTTTAACTGAAATTAGAGATTCTTTGACTTTATTAGATAAGAAAGTATCTGGTTTTGAATCTGATAAAAATGATATTGATATTACTATATCCGGTCTGAGAGAAAGATTGGAATCAATGAAAATATCACTTAGCCAGAAAACAGCTCAACGTAATTCTTTGAAAGAAAATTCAGATATACCTGTCTCTGAGATTGAGAATGCTCTTAATAAAACATCAGACTCTGATAGCACTGAATCTATTGAAAAAGAGATTACTGAGGTTCAATCAAAAGTTAACGCTCTGGGAGCTATTAATTTGGCTGCTATTGATGAGTTAAAAGATCAAGAAGAAAGAAAAGGCTATCTTGATAACCAGTATGATGATTTATCAAAATCTGTTGCCACCCTTGAAAGCGCAATTAAAACTATTGATAATGAGACTAAAGTGAAGTTTAAAGATATTTTTGATCAAATTAATAGTAATTTGAATAATTACTTCACTAAAATATTTGGTGGCGGAAAAGCTTATCTGGAAATGACTGATAATGATTTACTGAATACCGGTGTATCGATGATGGCAAGACCGCCTGGTAAGTTAGTTAAAAACATCAATCTACTTTCTGGTGGTGAAAAAGCAGGGGTGGGTATAGCATTTGTATTTTCAATTTTTAAGATAAATCCAGCTCCTTTCTGTTTATTAGATGAAGTAGACGCCCCATTAGATGAGGCTAATAATGCTAGATTCTGTAGTGTAGTTAAGGAAATGTCTAAGACAGTCCAATTTATTTTTATCACGCATAATAAGTCAACGATGGAACTTGCAGATATCTTGTCAGGTGTAACTATGCGAGAGCCAGGTGTTTCTAAACTTGTATCTGTTAATGTTGGTGAAGCTGTAAACTTAACAGCGAATAAAGAATCTTTGTCTAGAAATATAAATCAACCTAACTAGTATAATGCCAATTGATATATCATCATTAAGGACAGAGGTTAGGTCGCTCATTGATATAATCAATCATCACAACTACCTTTACCATGCTTTAGATCAACCGAAGATTCTTGATTCTGAATATGACGCCCTATATTCTAAACTTAAAGAATTTGAAAAAAAATACCCTCAATTAATATTCAATGATTCTCCAACGCAAAGAGTAGGAGCAAAACTACTAGGTGGTTTTAATAAAATTAAGCATAAAAATGCAATGTTATCTTTAAGCAATGCTTCTAATGATAATGATTTTGATGAATTTTATATAAGGTTACAAAAAGATTTAAATGACAAAGATATCATTCTTTTTGCGGAACCAAAATTTGATGGACTAGCAATTAGTGTAACCTATAAAAATGGAATATATCATTCAGCTGTAACAAGAGGTGACGGGGAAACTGGAGAAGATGTCACTACTAATGTTAAAACAATAAAATCTCTACCATTGAAAATAGCTATTACTGATGTTCCTAAAATACTAATCTTACGAGCTGAGATTTATATGACTATCAGTGATTTTAATAGACTCAATAACACTCTTGCCTCTGCCAAAGAGAAAATTTTTGCCAATCCTAGAAATGTCGCTGCAGGCACTATTAGACAACTAGATCCTTTAATTGCATCAAAGCGTAATTTACAAATTTACTTCCATGGAGTAATGAATGCTAGCTCATCAGGCGATAGAACTCATATGGATTCACTTCAAAGAATTAAGTCATATGGATTGCCCGTTTGTGAATTGAATAAGTTAACCCCAAATCTTGCGACTGCAAAAAATTACTATAAGCATATTATTTCTATTAGAGATTCTTTGGAATATGAAATAGATGGAATTGTTTATAAAGTAAATAGTTATGAGTCACAAAAATTATTAGGTTTTACTACCAAAGCTCCAAAATGGGCAATTGCTTACAAATTTCTATCAGCAGAAGCTATGACAACTCTAGTTAATGTCACATTCCAAGTTGGAAGAACCGGAGTAATTACACCTGTGGCAGAACTAAAGCCAGTAAATATTGGAGGTGTTCTAGTTAGCAGAGCTAGTCTTCATAATATGGATGAAATTATTCGTAAAGATATTAGAATTAATGACACTGTTTATGTGAAGAGAGCAGGAGATGTTATCCCTGAAGTTGACAGAGTATCGATAACTCATAGAAAAAAATCTACAAAAATTATAATGTCAAAAAAATGCCCATCCTGTGGAACTCTTGTTATTAAAATCCCTAACCAATCAACATATAAGTGCCCTAATGAAGATAATTGCTTGCCACAAGTTATGCAGTCAATTCAACATTTTGCTTCTAGAAAAGCTATGAATATTTCTGGATTGGGTGAAAGTTTAGTTGAAACGCTGGTTAATAATCATATAATTAAAAATTATGCAGATTTATATGTTTTAGATATTAAATCACTATTGAATTTAGATAGGATGGCATTAAAATCTTCTACAAATCTGATTAATTCCATAATCAAGTCTAAGAATATAACCTTTGATAGGTTTTTATATTCTTTGGGCATCAGAGAGGTGGGAGTTTCAACTTCAAGGGTTTTGTCAAAAAGCTTCTCTACACTTGATATTTTAATGAATGCAGATAAGGCTGAATTAGAAATGATAAATGATATTGGCCCAATTGTTGGAGAAAATATTTATGCATTTTTTAAATTACAGAAAAATAAAAATAATATTTTAAAACTTATAAATAATGGCATCCATATAATTTATCAAGAGGTAGGCATTACTCAGGAATATGATGGCATGACTTTTGTTATAACCGGGGTTTTTGAAAACTATCAGAGGAAAGAAATTGAGGATGAAATTAGGTCTAAAGGCGGAAAAATATCAAGCATAATTTCAAAGAAAACTTATGCCCTTATTCTTGGAGCTAACCCGGGATCAAAATATCAAAAAGCTCTTGATTTAAATATCAATATTATAGAAGAGGGTAGTCTCCCTAGGCTTCTCTAAGTAATTCGTTGATACCTACTTTGCTTCTAGTTTTTTCATCAACTTTTTTAACAATTACAGCACAATACAGACTATACTTTCCATCTTTTGAGGGCAGGTTGCCAGATACCACAACAGAGCCTTCTGGTATTAAACCGTAGGTAACCTCACCTGTTTCCCTATCATAGATTTTAGTACTTTGCCCAATATAAACACCCATTGAGATAACAGAGTTCTTCTTAACAATGACGCCTTCAACAATTTCGGATCTTGCTCCTATAAAACAGTTATCTTCTATAATTGTTGGATTAGCTTGAAGCGGTTCTAGAACCCCGCCAATACCTACGCCACCAGAAAGATGAACATTTTTACCTATTTGGGCACATGAGCCAACTGTAACCCAAGTGTCGACCATAGTACCCGAATCGACATAAGCGCCTATATTTATAAATGAAGGCATTAGGACAACATTTTTTCCAACAAAAGTTCCTTCTCTAGCAATAGCTTGCGGAACTATTCTTATATTGTTTTCTTTAAGATAAGTTTCTTCAATATTTTTAAATCTTGAATCCAATTTATCATAAAATTTTGTATAACCAGTATCTGTGATTTGATTCTTTCTAAATTTAAATGATAAAAGAATTGCTTTTTTTACCCATTGGTTAACACTCCATGAGCCATTTTTATTTTCAGCAACTCTAATATTTCCTGCATTTAATTCTTTTATAATATCTTCTACAAGATTTTTAATAACATCTAAATTTGCATCTTTTAAATTTGTATCATATGCATTCTCTATCATTTCTATATATTCTTTATTCATAAGGTACTCGGAATTTGTTTATCTATTTGCTTGGTTTCATTGTTATTATCTTGTGAGTCTAAGAATACTAGGATATCGTAATATTGTCTAATATTTTGAACATACTTTAAAGTTTCCCAGCCTCTTGCATATCCATACTTCGTATTCTTGTAATATTTAGATTGACTTAATCTTAAAATATATGGTTCTAACAGATACCAGTTACCTGAGTTAACTCCTTCATTATCAGCCATTTTCATGGCATCTTCAATATGACGAAAACCAATATTATATGAGGCAATTGCATACCAAATTTTATCATTATTATTTATGTTATCAGGAAGACTCTTTAACATTTTTTTTAGATATTTTGCCCCACCTTCAATGCTTTGAATGGGATCTTCTCTGTCCTCAACATTCATTTCCTTGGATGTGTTTTTAGTTAGCATCATTAATCCCCTCACTCCCGTATATGAGACAGCATCTTTATCCCATTTTGATTCTTGATATCCAATACTTGCGAGTAATCTCCAATCATGATTGTAGAGCTTTGCATATTTTTTAAAATAAAATTCATAAAGCGGGAACACATTTAAAAAATCAGCTAGGAAACTTCTTGTGCCAACAAATGTATATTGAATTTTTCCAGTAAAATGTTTTGTATAAAATTTTTTTAATTTATTAGTTTTTAATATTTGAGTAAAATATTCTGATAATTTTTCCTCAAGTTGATGATTTGTGTTTTCTGGTATAGCCCATGTTGAAGGGATATTTTCTCCTATCTTAAATCCAATTTTTATCTCTGGAAAATATTTATTAAATATTGCAAGTTCATTATTATTTACAACTGTATATTTAATTTTATTATCTTTTATTAAATTTATAATCTCACCGATATTTTTCTCTTTAGAAATGACCAGATTCACATTTATAGGCTTAAGAAATGAATCTAAGTTATTTTTAATTATAATAGAATCTATGATTTCAATATCATTACCATTTAGATCATTTATTTCATCTGGTTTTGGGGTATATTTGGAGTTATATACAATATATTGATTTACTTTATTATAAGCATAGGAAGTCTTGACATTATTTGTGACCCCCATATTAGCTAGAATATCAACTTCTCTATTATTAAGAGCATTAATGGCATCTTCCAAGCTATCCATTGTAATGACTGTTAATTTGACGCCAATAAAATCAGCAAAGCCTTTCATAACATCATACGTATATCCATTTTCTTCGCTTTTAATTTCATAATAATCTGACGGACCAAACCTAGTCACTATTTTTATTTCATTATTTTGAAGAATGCGATAATAGTCATTTTTATTTAACGGATGATAGTCTTTAAATATAAATAATAAAGACATGACCACTAGTGAAATAAAAAATATTCTCTTTAGAAACTTGATCATTAGCCATTTTTATTTTCTTTTATTGAAGAAGTGCCTTGTGGTTTCTTAACGGGAGAATTATTTTTATTATAGTAAGGTTTCTTTTTATTGAAAGACTTATACTTATTATTGTTATTAAACTTTGAATAATTATTCTTATTATTATATCTTCTTCTTCCATTAAACTGTCTGCCTTTATAAAACTTCTTCGGTTTTATGCCAATTAATGATTTTAAAAAATCTACAATCCTTCTAAACATACTCTTATTTCTATAATTAAAAGGCTTCCTAGGTTTTGTTGATGGTTTTGGCGGAGCAGTTTTAGGTGTCACAGCTTTAACAAGAGCTTCTTCGTAATGAGAGCTTGTTTCATTGAGAGTTTTTTTATCTCTATGTTGGCTTTTGGCTACAGATGCTTTAAACGCTCCAATTTCCATATTATTTTTATCTATTAAATAATTTGCACCTTCAATAGTATTGTCAGGAACTACTTTAATGGATACTTTCTGTCTTTCTTCGATTCCTTTAACTAACTCTCTTTGTTCATTTAGCAAATATGTTGCTAATTTAACAGGAAGGTATACTGTCAGAGGCTTCTCTGTTTTCATTGCCTCTTCTTCAAGAACTCTTGCCAAATTAATTGATAATGTCGATAACGATTTAATTTCACCGCTACCACCACAAGTAGGGCAATGCTCAATATTATTATCAATAATAGAAGATTTGAGCTTTTGTCTTGATATTTCCATTAAACCAAATTTAGAAATTCTACTGAACTGCATTTTGGCTTTATCAATTTTTGAGAGGTGAGCCATTTTTGAAATCACAGACTTTTGAGAATTTAGTGACATCATGTCTATAAAATCTACCACAATCAAGCCGCCTATATCTCTTAGCCTAAGTTGTACTGCTAATGAGTCTGCTGCTTCTAAGTTTGTGTTAAGAGCAGTTTCTTCGATATCCCCGCCTTTTGTTGATTTAGCTGAATTAACATCTATGCTAGTTAAGGCTTCAGTTGTATCAAAAACTATATTTCCGCCTGACGGAAGAGTAACTTTTTTTCTATATACACTTTGAACTTGTGCTTCAACGCCAAAATTGCTAAATAATGGAACAGATTTAGTATAATGTTCAATTTTAATAGTTGAATGGGGGATGAAGTGATCTTTTCCATTCACAAAATCATTATAATATTTTTCATCATCAATGATGACTTCTTGAACTGTTTCGTCAATGTAATCACGTATGACTCTTGCAAGCATGCTGCTTTCTTCGTATATCAAGAAAGGTGCTTTTTTTAATACTGAACTCTCTAGTATTTGTTCAAAGATTTGAATTAGATAGTTCATATCCCATTCAAGAGTTTCCTTCGTTGTGTCTAATCCAGAAGTTCTCAATATGACACTCATGCCATCTGGGACATTTATTTCACTTAACAGCTTCTTCGCTGTCATTCTATCATTGCCCTCTAATCTTCTAGATACTCCTCCGGTATTTGGATTTCTAGGTAGTAGTACAAGATATTTCCCTGCAAGGCTTAAGAATGTTGTAAGAGCAGCACCTTTGGTGCCTCTTTCTTCCTTGTCCACTTGAATAACAATTTCTTTTCCTGGCTCTATGCAATCTCTAGCAGACCTAAGTTTTCCTGGAGTGAATATCTCATCAGCTATTTCTTTAAACGGCAAGAATCCATGTTTAGCTCGACCAAAATTAACAAATGCGGCTTCTAAGCTAGGTTCGACCCTAGAAATTGTTCCCTTGTAAATATTTGACTTGATGTTCTTTGATGGTAAATCTATATCTAGCTCTGCAAGTTTGTTGTCCTCGACAATAGCCAGCCTGACCTCTTCTCTCTGAGAGGCATTTATTAGTATTTGTTTCATTTATGATCCTGTAATTCATTTTTCTCTTTTTTGTTATGATTTTTAATTAATTAGCTAAAATACTAACTATATTCTAAATATAGTGAATTTTGCCCTTCTTTATAGTACAAATATTGTTTAATTTACTTATATATACTGGTATAGCTATTTATCCTAGTTCCAGCAGTCTTTTATTTTTCAATAGTTTAGCCACTTTTTGACTAATTTCTTTAAACAATATAAAAATCTTTGAATTAATATATCAATGATTTACACTATCTTCAATTAATATCGCTCTTAATTCATACATATTATGCCTAATTTTAGTAAAATAGCAGTTAGAAAGATCACAATTCCTCCAGAACAAGAAGGCCAGAGACTAGATAATTACCTAAGAAAAATCCTAACAGGGGTGCCAAATAGTCTTATATATAAGATAATAAGAGATGGTCAAGTCAGAGTTAATAGCGGAAGGATAAAACCGCTCTATAAATTGAAGGCTAATGATATTGTCCGAGTACCACCTGTTTCTGTTGACTTAACATCTCAATCTGTCTCCAAATTTTTAACAAGAAGCCTCAAGAAAATTATATTATATGAAAATGATGATTTTATGGTTATCAATAAACCTCCTGGAATAGCAGTTCATTCTGGATCAAAAGTTGAGCATGATATAATGTCATCACTTAAATCAGTTGATAAGTATAAATCTCTTTCATTGGTCCATAGGCTAGACAAGAATACCAGCGGTTGTCTAATACTTGCAAAACATTACCAGGCTGCTTCAGCATTAGGTAAAATATTTATGTCAGGTGCCGTCGAAAAAAATTATATTTCATTACTATCTGGAGCCTTAGTAGGAGATAGAATTGCTGTCGAACATTCTTTAGTAAGAAATAAAGGCAATAAAACTAATTCTGTATCAGTATCTGAAGATGGAAGAGGGAGAGAGGCGTTATCCTATATTACGTTACTAAGACAGTACAGGGAATGTTGCCTGGTTAATATTAAAATTGAAACTGGAAGAATGCATCAAATTCGTGTACATGCATTAAGTATAGGACAGCCCGTATGTGGAGATACCAAATATGGAGATAAAGAAGTCAATAAAAAATTAAGAGAATATGGTTTGAAAAGAATGTTTCTTCACTCTAAGGATATATCGTTCTTTTATAAAGGAAGACATACAATTGTAGCGCCTCAGCCAGAAGACCTTACCTTAGTTATTGATAATTTAAAAAATGACCTATAAGATTAATGATAACTCGCATATAGGTTGATGACATGGAAGATAATAATATTGTAAAAAGTTTAGTAGACTCTCTAATAAAAGAAAGAGAATCTGAAAGAAAATTCAAGCTCATCGGAAGAGCATTGATCTTTGGACTATTTCTTCTCGTAATTATATTAGTTATGTTTTCTTCTTCTGGAGTAAGTTACTCAAAAGATCATGTAGCTATAATAAACGTTAATGGTGAAATCTCCTCAAATGGTCCCGTGAATGTTCAAAATATTATTCCGCATATTGAGAAAGCTATAAATAATGATTCCTGTTTAGGGATAATATTGAAAATTAATAGTCCTGGCGGAAGTGCAACACAGTCAAAAATTATTTTTGATGAAATAAATAAATTTAAGAAAATAAATGACAAGAAAATTTATACAGTAATAGAGGATGTTGGGGCATCGGGCGGTTACTATATTGCTGCTAGCGGTGACATGATATTTGCTAATGCATCAAGCATAGTTGGTTCTATCGGTGTGCGCCTAGATAGTTTCAATGTAAGTTCCTTAATGGAAAAGCTAGGCATAGAATCACAAGTCATATCTTCAGGTAAAGATAAAACTATGCTAGATCCATTTAATAAACTCACGGAAAAGCATAGATTGCATCTAAAAACTCTTCTTGCAAGTATCCATAATCAGTTCATAAGCGATATACAGAAATCAAGATCTAGCAAGATAGATGAAAATAATGTTTTTACAGGTTTATTTTGGACAGGAACCGAGGCCTTAAAAATTGGCTTAATTGATGAAATTGCTTCTATATATGATGTAAATGAGAAATATTTTAATAACATTGAACTTATCACATATAATAAAGAAGATAATTTTTTTAAAGACTTAATGAAAACAGCGATAGAAATCTCTTTAGATGATTTTACGTATGGAATAAAATATTGAAAGATGAAATATCAAATATTCATCAAGAAAGACATAAGTCATGAGAATATTTTCTCGTTTACGTTAACCCCAGAAAAAAAAATATCCCAAAATCTTTTTTTTAATATTCCCTTTGATCAAAACACTTATAAAAAATCATTTGGTAAAACTTTGATAATAGGCGGAGCTAGTGGATATTTAGGAGCTGCAATTATCTCGGGAAAATCAGCATTATACTCAGGGTCAAGGTATGTTGAAGTTATGACAACAAAACCTCATTCGATGGTATTATCAATGCATCAGCCAGAACTAATAACATCTTATAAAATGTCTGATTTTCAGAAAAAAATTATATCTTATAAAAATTTATTGATAGGCCCAGGCATGTCAAATGATGATTGGTCAAAAAAAATATTCATAAAGATAAAGAAATATTTAAGATCTCAATCTACAAAAATAAATTGTGTTATTGATGGAGGTTTTTTATCAATACTATCTAAAGATCCTTATAAATATGATGGTTGGATTATGACTCCTCATATAGGAGAAGCTGCTCAGTTACTAAAAAAGAAATCTTCATATATAGAAGCTGACCGATCAAAAGCAGCTAAAGAATTACAAGAAAAATATGGTGGGATTATTGTCCTTAAAGGGCCAAAGACTATTATCCAGACAAAAGAAAATAGTTATATTTGTAATCATGGAAATCAAGGTATGGGAACAGCAGGCATGGGTGACTGTTTAGCAGGCACGGTTTTATCCTTAATTACCTTAGCAAATAAAAGCGATAGAACCACCTCTGTTTTATTTGCCATAGGTATACACTCGTTAGCAGCTGATATTATTAAAAAGGAAACTGGAGATATAGGATTATTGGCTTCTCAAGTTATTATTAAAATTAATAAATTATTAAACGAAATTAAAGTAAAATAAAACCATGATACTTTCTAATATATATAATCATTATCATCTTTCAGAAATATCTCATTATAATAAAATATTTGATGAGATAAATTTTATATCACATAAGAAAGTGATTATTTGCCTATACGGACAGGTAGGGGCGGGAAAAACTACATTTGTTAAATCATACTTAAATTATCTGGATAATAATAGTGAGGTTAGTAGTCCAACATTTTCACTAGTTAATGAGTATATGATTAGCGATCTTAAGATTTTTCACTATGATCTTTATAGAATTAATTCTATAAAAGAGTTATATGAGATAGGAGTTGATTATTATTTTGAGCAAGCTGGCCTCCATTTTATTGAATGGCCTGATAAGTTTGCTAGCGAGCTTCCAGTCTCAGACTTTGATATATATTTCCTCTCATTAGAGAGTTCTCGATTAGTCAAGATACATAGAAAAACATGAAAGGAAGCAAAGGAAAAATTATCTCTTTGCTTGGCCCTACTGGTATTGGAAAATCTTCTTTAGCTATAAAGTTAAAAGATAAGTATCCGGTTGAGATTATTAGCGTAGACTCTATGATGATATATCGGGATATGAATATTGGGACTGACAAACCTTCGGAAAAAATTTTAACATCTGTCAAACATCACCTTGTGAACATACGCAATCCAAATGAGAGTTATAATGTTGGACAATTCTATAGCGATATAAGAACAATCATAAAATGTATTCATAGTAATGATAAGATTCCTCTGCTTGTTGGAGGTTCTATGATGTACTTCAATTCTTTATTTAATGGACTTTCTTTATTACCAGAAAAAAACACTATAGAACGTAAGTTTATTGAAAACTTGCTTACAAAATATTCTTGCAATGAATTACATTTTTGTTTGAAAAATATTGATCCATCATCTTATAAAAATATTGATAAGAATGATATGCAGCGTATTCAGAGAGCATTAGAGGTATATATGCAAACAGGCAAACCTATCACATCTTTTTTTAATAATAACCTCAAATTATCTGATGAATATGATTTATTAACACTTAAATTAATATCTAAAGATCGGTCATTAATACATGAGAAGATTTCTATGCGAACTAAAAATATGTTTAAAAATAATTTAATAGATGAAGTAACTCATCTCATTGAAAAATACTCGCTTACCAAAGAAAATCAGTCTATGAGGTCAATAGGGTATAGGCAAGTTATTGATTACCTTAATGATAATGTACCTTTGCAGGATCTAGAAAATAAGTGCATTTATGCAACGCGTCAATTAGCAAAACGTCAAATTACATGGCTGAAACGATTTGAGGATAGCATCTCTATTGATATAGCTGAAAATTATTCTGGAAATATCGATAAGGTTATGGACAATTATTTGCATTTCCAGTAAATAGTGTCAATATAAAGTATGCAAAAAATATTTTTATATTCTATAGGAAAAACTTTATGCAGGAACATTTACAAGATAAATTTTTGAACAAGATAAGAAAAGATAAGATAAGTGTATCGATATTTTTAGTTAATGGAATTAAATTAGAAGGTATTATTGAGGGCTTTGATTCTTATATTATAATGTTAAAGAATAAAGTGACTCAGTGTGTTTACAAACATGCGGTGTCAACTATAGTGCCATCAGAACTAGTTAAATTAGAAATTGATGAGTAGACTGCTTTATATTATGATGTTGTTCTAAGGAGATGTTATATGGCATGGAATGAACCAAATGGAAACAAAGACCCCTGGGGTCGTAAACCTAGTAGTAAATCAGAGCTAGATAATGTTCTTAATGATTTAAATAAATACTTCAAAAGTCTTTTAGGTGGAACCTCTGGCGGACCTAGTTCTAATAAAAAAAATACCTCTATAATTGGTGTTGTTATTCTAACAGTTTATCTATTAAGTGGTATATACATAGTTAATGATGGAGAGAGAGGAGTAGTTCTTCAGTTTGGTGAATTTTCTGATATCACAATGCCTGGACCTCATTGGATTCCAAGAATAATACAAAAAGCAGAAATTGTAGATGTGTCTGAGATCAGGTCTATCCAGCAAAAGGCTCAAATGTTGACAGAAGATGAAAATATTGTGAGTGTTAACTTTGCTATTCAATATGACATAAAAGATGCAAGTGATTATATATTTAACCTTAGAGATCCAGATGAAACGCTTAGTGCGGCTGGAGAAAGCTCTATAAGAGAAGTTTTGGGTAAAAACAAGATGGACTTTGTGATTACAGAAGGTAGAGAAACAATTGCTTCTGATACTAAAATTTTACTCCAAAGCGTTCTAGATAGTTATGGTGCTGGTATTAATGTCCAAACAGTAAATATATTAGAAGCACAGCCACCTGAACAAGTTCAAGATGCGTTTTCAGATGCAATTAGAGCTCGTGAAGATGAACAAAGGTATATCAATGAAGCTGAAGCATACAGAAATGAAATTATTCCTTTAGCTCGAGGAAAAGCCGTCCAGATTATTGAAGAAGCTAAAGCGTATAGAGTAAAGCTTATAAAATCAGCGGAAGGTGAGGCTCTGAGATTCAGTAAACTTTACGAAGAATATAGGAAGTCACCAGAAGTAACCCGTGAGAGATTATATATTGAATCTGTCGAGTCTGTTCTTGGTAACTCTACAAAGATTATGATTGATGTTGATGGTGGTAATAATTTACTTTACCTGCCATTAGATAAAATATTAGAGCCTAGAATGCAGAATAGTTCAAATATAGGTAACTCAGGAAATTCTGGTAGCAATAATTCTTTATCAGAAAAGATTCAAAGATCTAGAGATGGTTTTAATTCAAGAAAGAGGGATTTATACAATGAATAACAGAAATATATTTTCAATAATTTTGGTACTAATCGTTGTCATATCCTCATCAACTTTTATCGTGGATGAAAGAGAAGTAGCTATAAAATTTAGACTAGGTGAAATTGTAAAAACTTATCAAGAACCTGGCTTGTATTTTATGATTCCTTTTGTAAATAATGTGAAAAGATATGATTCTAGATTATTAACAATGGATTCAAAACCAGAACAATTTCTGACAAGTGAAAAGAAAAACGTCATAGTAGACTCTTTTGTTAAGTGGAGAATTACGGGGCCTGAAAATTTTTATAGGTCTTCAAAAGGTGATGAACGCATAGGAATAAATAGATTATCGCAAATTATAAATGACCTAACTAAAAGTGAATTTAGTAAACGTACGATTAATGATGTGGTATCTGGTGATAGAGCTGCATTGATGCAGATTGTTACTACTGAGGCAAACAAAGCTTCTAAAGCTCTAGGCATAACTGTTGTTGACGTGAGAGTTAAAAAAGTTGACCTACCTGATGAAGTCAGTAATTCTGTATATGCACGTATGGTCAAAGAAAGAGCAACTGTTGCCAAAACTTTTAGATCAGAAGGAAAAGAAGAAGCTCAGGGAATTACAGCGTTGGCAGAACGTGAATCAGAAACTATAATTGCAGAAGCGTATAAAACATCTCAGGATATTAAAGGTCAAGGTGATGCAATTTCAACTGAAGTATTTGCCAAAGCTTATAACATGGATCCCGAGTTTTACTCCTTTTATAGAAGCCTTGCTGCGTATAAAGAAACTTTTAATGCCAAGCAGGATGTATTAGTTATACAGCCTGACTCTGACTTTTTTAAATATTTTAATAACTCCAAAGGCAGAAAATAATAAATCTTTGGTATTTGTTAATCCTGGCTCTTTCTTTAACTATAATCATAGAGGGAATGATTTTATTTCTTGCCCCAGAAATATTTAGAAAAATAATTCTTTATTTTAATAATCTCGACAATAACTCTTTGAGAATACTTGGTCTTATCTGTATGATATTGGGGTTGAGTATATTTTTATTAACAATTTAGCGGGTAATATGAAAACAAAAAATTTCCAGATTCCAGATGGTATCGAATACTATATGCCAAGTGATGCGGTTAAGCTAGAGAATATTAAGAGTAAAATTTTGAAAATCTATTCAAAATACAAGTATTCATATGTTGTTCCCCCAATCTTTGATAATCTAGAAAACCTATTAAACCTTAAATCAACTGACCTAGACACGGAGACAGCTTTTGTTTTAGATAAGCAAACTGGTAGTGAAATTGGTATTAGAACAGATATTACGCCGCAAATTTCTAAAATAGATTATCAAATGACCAAAGGTATAGGTAATTCTAGATTTTCTTATATGGGCGATATCCTTAGATTATCACCTGGTCCATTTGATAGAATTAACCCTTATCAAACTGGTGCGGAATACTTTGGGAAATTAAGCAACTCTACTGAAATAGAGATTATTAAATTAATGATCGATTTAATATCACTCTCAAATGAAAAAAAGATTGTCGTTGAACTGGGAGACCTATCTTTTATTAATAATCTTTTATTAGATTTAAATCTTATAAATTTTAAACGGTTAGCTCTTATTGATTTAATTAACCTTAAGTCAAAATTTGAGATAAAAGAATTTTTCAAAATAAATAAACTTAGCAATAAGAAATTAAGTTTACTGATAGAGTTAATTGATCTTTCTGGTGACATGAAAGTATTAAAGGAATTAAAGTCTTTGATAAAAAGCCATAAAAGTAAAGTATCTCTAGAATTAACTAATTTAACATCAATAGCTAATTCTATAAATAAATTCAGGGGTATTTCAGAAGTGCAGATTGATTTATGTGAACTACATGGTTTTAATTATCAATCAGGATTAATTTATACGGCTTATGTTCCAGGCCTTAGGAAAGAAATAGCGCGTGGTGGAAGATATACTGCATATAATGATCATTCAGATAAGCCAAGGTACGCCACTGGCTTTAGTCTTGACATAAAAGATATTCTAAATCTTTCGATTGGACGGAGTGACACCTATGTCTAATGTGTTATTAGTTGGTACTCATTGGGGAGATGAAGGCAAAGGCAAGATAGTTGATGTCTTATCAGAGAATGCTTCTGGTTGCGTCAGATTCCAAGGTGGTCATAATGCTGGTCACACACTAGTCATTAATGGAGTTAAAACGATACTACATTTAATTCCATCTGGGATTCTTCGTGACAACGTTACTTCTATTATAGGTAATGGTGTTGTTATTTCGCTTGAGGCACTAGAAACTGAATTAAATGATTTGGCATCTAAAAATATTTCTATTAAAAACAAATTATTTATAAGTGAAGCATGCCATGTAATATTACCAACTCATGTTGCACTGGATATTGCTCATGAAAAATCATTGGGGAAATCATCGATTGGAACTACGGGCAGAGGCATTGGCCCAACCTATGAAGACAAAGTAGCCAGGAGAGGTATAAGGTTAATTGATTTTTATAATGTCGATAATCTTCGGAAAAAACTAATAAAATCAATGGATTATCATAATTTTTTATTAACAAAATATTATAAAGAAAGCCCAATTTCTCTAGAATCTGTATTAGAGTCTTTAACTCCAATTTTTGAAAATATAAAAGATCATGTATGTGATGTGATTCCTCTTATTCTAGATTTGAATAAAAAATCTAATATTATTTTTGAGGGAGCACAAGGAACGATGCTAGATATTGACCATGGTACTTATCCATATGTGACTTCTTCAAATACAACGCTCTCAGGTCTAATATCAGGCACAGGAATTGGCGTAGATAAAGTAAACTATTCCTTAGGGATAACTAAAGCATATACAACTAGAGTAGGGCACGGACCTTTCCCTTCTGAATTACATGATCAGCTAGGACTTGATATTGCTAAATGGGGTGGTGAAGTTGGAGCTACAACAGGCAGAGCTAGAAGATGTGGTTGGTTAGATATGAAAATACTAAATAAATCTATTGAATTAAACAGGATTAATGGAATAGCTTTAACAAAATTGGATGTCTTAGATAACTTGGATCTTATCAAGATATGTATTGACTATGGAGATATTGACTACGATACTTTCGAGGTTGACGGTCTAGAGTACATAGAACTAAAAGGATGGAAGTCTTCAACAGTAGGAATTACAAATTACGAAGATTTACCTGAAAATGCTAAATTATATATTAAAACTATTGAAGAGTTATCAAAAACACCAGTAGTCATGATTTCAACAGGCCCAGCAAGAAATGAAATAATTTGTCTAAAAGATATTTTTGCAACCTAAATGACTGATCAAGAAAACTTAAATTTAATATATGGCATCCATACTTGCAATGCTCAGCTAAAGTTAAATCCCGGCACTATAAAAAAAATATATCTTAAAAAACCACCAGTAAGCAATAATGTCATGAAAATCATTAAAAATGCTGAAAATTTAAATGTAGAAATAGTAGAGGTTGAAAAAGATTTTTTAACAACCTTATGTTTTTCGTCAAAACATCAAGGAGTTGTTTTTGAGCTAGAAAATAAAACATTGTCAAGTTTTGATATTGACCTATACCTGCAAACTGAAACAAACCCCTTTATTGTAATATTTGATTCAATTCAAGACCCTAGAAATTTAGGCTCATGCATTAGATCATCAAATGCAGCTGGTGTTTCGTTAATCATAAAAAGAAAATCTAATTCTTGTGAAATATCTCCATTAGTCCATAAGACAGCATCTGGAGGCTTGCAAGGCTTGTCATTGCTTGAGACCAATAATCTAGCTATGGTTGTAAAAAAACTTAAAAGTCACAACATTAGACTAATAGGAACAGCTGATAGTAGTGATATGACTATATATGATGTTAAGTCATGTGATACAGGCGTTGCTGTAATTTTAGGCTCTGAAGGAGAAGGAGTTAGCGGGTCATTGTTAGACTTATGTGATGATGTATGCAGAATACCAATTTATGGCTCGGTAGAGTGCCTCAATGTTGCTGTTGCTACTGGAATTACTTTATATCAGATTAAGAAAATGATTAAAAAAACTAAATGAATATTTGAAATATCATGGATACTAAAGTAGTATTCGCATATTGGATGAAACTATGAAAAATTACGAATTATTATTGATGTTTAGTATAAACCAGGATGAGTCAACTCTAAAGACAGTTGATAAGTACAAAGATGTCATTAGCTCCAAAGGTGGAACTGTAGATAGGTATGAAGACTGGGGAACAATGAAGCTGGCTTATAATATAAATAAAATTAATAAAGCGAGATATATCCTATTAAATTTTCAGGCTAATAATGAAATTTTAGATGAATTGGCTAATTTAATTAAATTTAATGACAGTATTATGAGACATATGTTTCTTGCCCAAGATGAAAAAATTACTGAACCATCTGTGATGATGGCAACTAGAGAAAGAGCTTAATACAATGAGTGAAGAATATACTAAGAAAAAATCTAATTTAATAGCTGATATAGACTATAAGAATATAGCATTCTTAAAAAAATTTATAACTGAATCTGGTAAGATATCACCTCGCAGAATAGGTGGAACTACGGGTAAAGAGCAAAGAAGAATTAATCAGGCTATCAAGATCGCTAGACACCTAGCACTGTTGCCATTTTGCGATAATCATAAACAATAATGGATATACTTCTTTTAAAAAATATTAAAAGCTTAGGTGAAGTTGGAGCAAAAGTATCGGTTAAAGCTGGTTATGCTCGCAATTACTTGATACCTAATAAACATGCAGTGTTGCCTACTAAGGCCAACTTAGCTGTTGTTGAAGAAAAGAAACAAGTATTACTTAAACAAGAAGAAGAGCTAAAAGCTTCAGCCTTGATTGAACAAGAAAAATATAAGGATTACTCGTTAGCTTTTGAAGTTAATGTTCAGGAAGATGCTGATAATTTATTTGGCTCAATTACTCTCCAGAATATTGTAGATCGTTTAGTGGAGGACGGCTATGCTATCTCGAAGAAGCAGGTTAGTCTCCCATCAGGAGCCATTAAGACTTTTGCTGAAGATTATATAGCAACTGTAAGTCTCCATACTGATATCAGTGTTACTGTTCCAATTAAATTAACTCGTAATAATGTTGCGGCTCCAGAACCTGTAATTGATGATGACATGACTACAGAAGTAACTACTGATAAACCAGAATCAGAATAAACTCTGTCAAGATTTCCATCGAATACTAAAGGTATATTAAGATTTATTGTAATTAAAGGCACTGACTAATTTCTTGATATCTAGTATTTTATTCCACAATTTTTCCACAGCTTCTTGCCTATAAAATCTGTTATATTTCAGTTAGAATAAATAATGGAAACTAAACTACCAAGTACCCCAAAATCATTAGAGGCTGAGCAAGCTTTTCTTGGATCATTGATTATGGATTCTACTTCATGGGATCAGATATCACATATGGTTGGAACAAAAGATTTTTTTGATGGTAATAACAAGCTTATATTTAACGAAATATATGATTTAGCATCTGCTGGCCAGGTTATAGACGTTGTTGTCCTTGAAGATTGCCTAAGAAGTAAAGGAGTCCTTGATAGAGTAGGTGGTATGCAGTATATCAGCCAATTGGCGCATAAGGTTCCGACTTCTGCACATATTAAAGCATATGCTGAAATTATAAAAGAAAAATCTATTATGCGAGAACTTATCAGTATAAGCACAAGAACAATTACAACAGTCCATCAGAGTGAACAAGGTGATATTAAAGATGTTTTAGACAAGGCGGAATCTGAAATATTTGCGATTACAACTGATTCAAACGTTAACGATGGACTGCATAAAATTGGACCTGTGGTGAATGCATATATAGATACTGTCTACAGTAAGAAGAATAATAATGAGCTGGATTATCTTCTCACTGGATATAATGAATTTGATAAATTAACCGCGGGTTTGCAAAAGTCTGATCTAATTATTATTGCAGGAAGACCATCGATGGGAAAGACAGCTTTTGCTATGAATATTGCTCAAGATATTGTTTTTAAACAAAAAAAGAAAGTTGGATTTTTTAGTCTTGAGATGTCCTCTCAGTCTATAGCTTTAAGAATGTTATCTTCATTGAGTTCGGTTTCAATGCAAAAGATAAGAACAGGTGATTATGAGTCATCTCCACAAGACACGAAGGCCGTTACTTCTGCAATAGAAATGATGAATGACTGTGATTTCTATATTGATGATACAGCAGCAATATCCCCCATGGATTTACGGTCAAAGGCTAGAAGAATGAAAAGAGAGTCTGGTATTGATTTAATAGTAGTGGATTACTTGCAGCTAATGTCGATACCCCGTTTTTCCGAAAATAGAGTTAATGAGGTAGGCGAGGTGACAAGAGCATTAAAAGCAATTGCAAAGGAACTAGATATTCCAGTTATAGCTTTATCTCAGTTAAACCGAGGAGTAGAAACACGAAATGATAAACGTCCATTCTTATCTGATTTAAGGGAATCTGGTTCGATTGAGCAAGATGCTGATTTAATTATTTTCCTTTATAGAGATGAAGTTTATGACCCCAATACTGATCAGAAAAATATTGCCGAGATACGTGTAGAAAAACATAGAAATGGTCAAACTGGTTTTGTAAAACTCACCTGGGTTCCTCATTGCACAAGATTTGAGGATTATCACCCTCAGGTTTATGATGGAGTTGGAGAGTTTTAGGTTTATTCTTCTAACAAGCTAAGCTTATCTGCTTTATTTTCCCATTCCTTGGCATCTTTAGGTGCGGCTTTAATTTCTGTTAAAATAGGCCATTTTTTAGATAGGCGCTCATTTATTTCTAAGAAGTGGCGATTATCATCCGTAACATCTTCATCGGAGATAATTGCATTAATAGGGCACTCAGGTTCGCATAAACTACAATCGATACATTCTTCTGGATTAATCACAAGGAAATTTGGCCCTTCATGAAAACAATCAACAGGGCATACTTCGACGCAGTCGGTATATTTACACTTAATACAATTTTCTGTGATAATATATGTCATTAGATGTGTTATTTTGCACTAAATAAATAATTTTTGCACATAATAAATAATTTTTATACATGAAAAAAATAAAAAAAGTAGTTTTTCCAGTAGCTGGATTAGGAACAAGGTTTTTACCCGCCACAAAAGCAAGCCCTAAAGAGATGTTACCGATTGTTGATAAACCATTAATTCAGTATGCAGCTGAAGAAGCTGTTTCTTCCGGAATTAAAGAATTGATTTTTATCATTGGTAGAACAAAAAACGTTATTATGGATCATTTTGATTCGGCTCCTGAATTGGAAAATGAGCTTCTCGCTAAAAATAAAAAAACTCTTTTGAAGTTAGTGCAAAAAATTGTACCAAAGAATATTGATTGTTTTTTTGTAAGACAAAATAAACCTGCAGGTCTTGGTCATGCGATACATTGTGCCAAAAATATTGTTAACAATGAACCATTTGCAGTAATTTTAGCAGATGATCTCATAAAATCACAAACACCTTGCTTGAAGCAATTAATTGATATTTATAATGAAAAGGAGACTGCAGTTTTAGCTCTTGAAAAAATCAATAAAAAGGAATCCGGTAAGTATGGAATTATTGAATATAATTCGAAAAATAATAACTTATATGATGTTAAGTCAATAGTTGAAAAACCATCTCCAAAAAATGCTAAATCTAATCTAGCGGTTGTAGGAAGATATGTTTTCCCGCCTGAAATTTTTTCTCAAATAGAAAAATCAAAGACTGGAGTTGGGAAAGAGATACAGATTACTGATGCAATTGCCAGTTTAATGAATAATCAGGCTGTTTATGGGTATATTTTTGACGGTAAAAGGTTTGACTGTGGAAGCAAGTTTGGTTATCTTCAAGCCACGATTGAGTATGCTTTAGAGCATAAAGAGCTTTCTAAAGAATTTAGAAATTATTTAAAAAATTTAAAAATATAGAGAATATTATTGATGAATAAGTATTTATCAATTATGATAACTCAACTTATTCCTTGGTAGCTCAGTTGGTAGAGCGAGTGACTGTTAATCACCAGGTCGGCGGTTCGAGTCCGTCCCGAGGAGTATTTTATTATCAGATATTCCTGCTACTATATTAATATGTCGGATAAAATTTCTCTTATAATAGGATTTCTATTAATAGTTTTAGTGTTACTTTTAGTGACATATACTGGAATGTATTTAATAGCTGCTCTAATTTAAAAAACCCCCTTAAAGAGAGTCAGAGATTCGTTTCATAGCCTCTTCTAATGAACTTGTATCGATGGCAATTGATATCCTAATATGTCCTTCGGTCCCGAATGCACTGCCTGGAACTGTCGCAACTTTTGCTACATTAAGCAGATAAAGCGCCAGATCACTATCATTATTAATAGTTTTGCTATTTTTTATATATTCAACAAAAGATGGGAATACATAAAAGGTTCCATCAGTTTCTTTGCAAGTAACTCCTGGTATTTTATTAAGCTGACCTACGACATAATCATGTCTTTTTTTGTACTCTGCAGTCATAGATGGTAATTCCTTGCATGCCGAGGATAGCGCTGCGCAGGCAGCAGCCTGAGATATAGAGCTTGCACAAGATGTAGACTGAGACTGAAGTGTTTTCATCTTCTTAATTACTTCTTTATTTCCAGCAGCATAGCCTATACGCCATCCAGTCATAGAATACGCTTTTGATACCCCGTTGAGAACAATAATTCTGTCATTTAGACTTGGGCAGACATTAGCCATATTTTGAAATTTTTCTTTATGCCAATGAATATGCTCATAAATGTCATCAGAAGAGATAAATACTTGCTTATGCTTTTCTAAAACCTTGCCTAATTCTATTAATAATTTTGAATCAAAATATTTTCCACTTGGATTGTTTGGACTATTTAACATGAACAGTTTGGTTTTGTCATTAATTAAGTTTTCTAGTTGACTTGGGTCAATATCAAAATTTTTATCATACTGCGTTTCAAGAAGTACTGGTTTTCCGCCTGAATAAACTACCATGTCAGCATATGATACCCAATATGGCTGAGGTATTATCACTTCATCACCTTTATCCACCAAAACTTGCAATAAGTTAAAAATAGATTGCTTACAGCCAGCTGATACAATTATTTGGTCCATCGAGTAGTCTAGATTATTTTCATTTTTGAACTTATTGATTATAGCTTTCTTTAAAAGAACAGTACCATCTACAGGCGTATATTTGGTTAGACCTTCATCTATAGCTATTTTTCCAGCATTTTTGATATATTGCGGGGTATCAAAATCAGGCTCTCCAACCGTTAAGACAATAACATCCTCACCATTTTGACGCATTTCATTCGCCTTTGATGTCAGTGCCATTGTTGAAGATGGTTTAATTAATTTTATTCTATTTGAGAACGTCAACGTATTTCCTTTGGATAAGTCATAGTAGCTTAAATCAGTCTTTTAAGTCAACTTCATGTTAAAATGTTTCTTGATGAAGAAGTTTAATCTTAAATCACACTACAGTCCAGCTGGGGATCAACCTATGGCCATAAAATCTCTCGTTGAGGGAATTACGGCTGGTGAACAACATCAAACTCTTCTTGGTGTAACAGGGTCTGGAAAAACTTACACTATGGCAGAGGTAATCAGGAAAACCAATAAAACGACCCTGGTAATGGCTCCTAATAAGACATTAGCAGCTCAATTATATTCTGAAATGAGAGATTTCTTCCCAGATAATTCAGTTGAATATTTTGTATCATACTATGATTACTATCAACCAGAGGCATATGTACCAGTTTCTGATACATATATAGAAAAAGATGCTTCGCTTAATGAGCATATTGAGCAAATGAGACTATCTGCTACTAAATCATTAACTGAAAGAAAAGATGCAATTGTTGTAGCGAGTGTTTCTGCAATCTATGGGCTAGGTGACCCAAAACAATATTTGAAAATGAAATTACATCTTGTTACTGGAGATATAATTAATCAACGTCAGATCTTAAAGCGGTTAACAGAACTACAGTATGCTAGGAATGATCTTGAACTTAGACGAGGAACGTATCAGGTTAAGGGCGAGATTATAGATATATTTCCTGCTGATTCGGAAAAGGAGGCATTAAGAGTCGAGTTATTTGATAAAGAGATTGAAAACTTATATACGTTCGACCCTTTAACTGGCCAGATATATAAAAAAGTTAATAGATTTACAGTATATCCAAAAACACATTATGTGACGCCAAAAGAAATCATGGATGATGCTTCGATTCAAATTAAAGAAGAGCTCAAGGAGAGATTAACTTTTTTTTCAAAAGAAAATAAATTGTTAGAGGCGCAGAGGTTAAAAGAGAGAACTAATTACGATTTAGAAATGATTGCTGAGATGGGATACTGCTCGGGTATTGAAAATTATTCTAGATACATTTCAGGAGGTCAGCCTGGTGAACCACCATCATGTCTTTTAGATTACTTGCCAAGCGATGGATTAATTATTCTTGATGAAAGCCATGTTACCGTTCCTCAAATTGGTGGAATGTATAAAGGCGATAGATCAAGAAAACAAACTTTGGTTGATTATGGGTTTAGATTACCATCTGCAATGGATAATAGGCCTTTAAAATTTGAAGAATTTACTAAATATAATTTTCAAACAATCTATGTTTCAGCTACTCCGGGTCCTTATGAGCTTGAGTTTTCAAATAGTATAATTGAGCAAGTCATAAGACCAACTGGGTTGATTGATCCAGTAGTAACTGTACGACCATCCTCTAATCAAGTTGAAGACGCCTTATCTGAAATTAATAAAGTTATCGCAAATGGAAATAGAGTGTTGGTAACAACGTTGACAAAAAAGATGGCTGAAAATTTAACCGAATATCTTCAAGAGTTCAATATTAAAGTTAATTATTTACACTCAGATATCAATACTGTTGAAAGAGTAGAGATTATTAGAGATTTACGTAAAGGCATCTACGATGTTTTGGTGGGAATAAATTTATTGAGAGAAGGTTTGGATATTCCTGAGGTTGAGCTTGTATGCATACTGGATGCAGATAAAGAAGGTTTTTTAAGATCAGATAAATCTTTAATTCAGACTATTGGTAGAGCGGCAAGAAATATTGATGGGCATGTCATTTTATATGGTGATGCCGTTACAAAATCTATGAAGAGAGCTATTGACGAAACAGAAAGAAGACGCAACATACAAGTAGAGCATAATAGAAAAAACAATATAAAACCTGAAGGCATAAAAAAAGCTATAAAAGAAGCGCTAGATGAAGACATATATGTTTCTGCTAAAAAACTTGATAAATTAACACTAATATCAAATGTTAAGAAAAAATATCCTAAAGTAAATGGTGATAATGTTATATCTGTTATTAAAGAGCTAGAAAAGCATATGTTTGTACATGCTAGAGATTTAGAATTTGAAAAAGCAGCCCAAATAAGAGATCAAATAGCCACAATACAGGAAAATTTCCTTGACCTGCCAAATAAAAATAAAGGAAGCAAAAGGTAAGAATATAAATTATTTATGAATATAATTAGCTTGAGAATAGCCTATTGGCATGTTAATTTTACATGACTTAGGCGCGTAGCTCAGCTGGTTAGAGCGCCACCTTGACATGGTGGAGGTCGTTGGTTCGAGTCCAATCGTGCCTAGAATTGTAAAATTATGCATAAAATTACTATAGAAAATAAAGTTATTGAAGCTACTGAAAACCTATCAGTGGACGAGATCATTAAAAATAACTTCTCAAATATCAGGCCTGTTGCCGCAAAGATAGACGGTGTCTTAGTAGATTTAAGTGAAATCGTGACGAAAGATGTATCGATAGAGCTCATTAAACCTGCTGACGAGGAAGGTCTTGAGATAATCCGACACACATGCGCACATGTTTTTGGTCATGCAATCAAACAGATATATCCTAATACAAAAATGGTTATTGGCCCTACAATTGATAATGGGTTTTATTATGATATCCATAGTGAAAATAGTATTTCTGAAAAAGACTTATCTTCTATTGAAACCTTGATGAAAAAGCTTGCAAAAAAGAATTATAAAATTAGAAGAGAAGTCGTGACTAAAGAAAAGGCTCAGAGTGTATTCAAGGAAAGAAAAGAGGATTATAAGTTAAAGTTAATTGCTGACATACCTTCTGATGAAGTAATAGCTATTTATCATCATGAAGAGTATATAGATATGTGCAGAGGACCTCACCTTATAAGCACAAAAGAATTAAACTATTTTAAACTTATGAAAATTTCCGGCTCTTACTGGAAAGGAGATTCAAAGAATGAGCAGCTTCAAAGAATATATGGCACTGCATGGGATACAAAAGATAACCTGAAGGCTTATCTACATAAGCTGGAAGAAGCTGAGAAGAGAGATCATCGGAAAATAGGACAAAAACTTGATTATTTTCATTTTCAAGAAGAGTCTCCAGGTATGGTATTTTGGCATGATAATGGTTGGAAACTTTTCAACATCGTTAAAGACTTTATTACCTCGTATCTGAGAAATTATGATTATAAGATCATCAATACCCCACAGATTTTAGATAAATCATTATGGAAAAAGTCTGGTCACCTAGATAAGTTTTCAGATCTTATATTTGATGTTTCATCTGAAAATAAAGAATATGCAGTTAAACCAATGAGTTGTCCAGGACATATTCAGGTCTTTAACCAAGGTTTGAAAAGTTACAGAGATTTGCCTATTAAGTTTGCAGAGTTTGGTTTGGTGCATAGAAATGAACCATCGGGAACACTGCATGGCTTGATGCGCATAAGAGCATTTACCCAAGATGATGCTCATATTTTTTGTACGCCTGAACAGATTGAAAATGAAATAAAATTATTAATAAAAACTATCTATGAAATCTATAGACAATTTGGATTTGAGGAGATTAAGGTGGAATTATCAACTAGACCAGAAAAAAGAGTTGGTGGGGAAGAAATTTGGGATAAATCTGAAGACGCTCTCATGAAGGCTTTAGATGCTAGTGATATTAAATGGCAACTAAATAAAGGTGACGGAGCATTCTATGGCCCTAAAATTGATTTCTCTTTAAAAGATTCACTTGAAAGAGTATGGCAGTTAGGGACTATACAACTAGATTTCTCTATGCCTGCGAGGTTAGATGCAACATATGTTGATCATAATGGTAATAAAGTTGCACCTGTAATGATACACCGGGCAATACTTGGTTCTTTAGAAAGGTTTGTAGGTATCCTTATAGAAGAATATGCGGGTGATTTACCTTTATGGCTGTCACCACTTCACGCGGTCATAATAAATATATCAGAAAATCAAGAAGCTCATTGCTTGGAACTAGCTAAGCAGATAAATAATTTAGGCATAAGAACATCATCTGATTTGAGAAATGAAAAAATCAGCTATAAAATTCGCCACCATAGCATGATGAGAGTTCCATATTTATTAGTTATTGGTGATAAAGAAGTTGAAAGTAACCAAATATCTGTGAGAACTAGGACTGGTGAAGATCTAGGAGTAATGGATGTTGATAAATTTATCAAAATGGTAGAAACTCTTGTAGGTAACAAGAGTATTGTTTTAAAAAACTAGTTAGGAGTAATATTATAGCGATTAATAGAAGACCAAGGATGAATGCGAGGATTAGTGTTCTAGAAGTAAGGTTGATAGCATCAAATGGAGATCAGGTAGGTGTTCTTGATACTGCAAAAGCTTTAGAGTTAGCCAAGGAAGAGGAATTAGATCTAGTAGAAATAGTGCCCAACCAAACACCGCCAGTATGTAGAATAATGGACTATGGCAAATTTAGATTTGATAATCAAAAAAAAGCCCATGCGGCAAAGAAAAAACAAAAACAGACCCAGGTAAAAGAAATTAAATTCAGACCAAATACAGAAGAAGCTGATTACCAGGTTAAATTGAAGAGCATAACGAAGTTCTTAAATGGTGGAGATAAAGCTAAAATAACCATGCGATTTAGGGGTAGAGAGATTGCTCATCAGGTAATTGGACGAGAAGTTTTAGACAGAGTACAGAAAGATTTAGATGAAATAGGAATTGTTGAGCAAATACCGCTATTTGAGGGCAGACAAATGGTAATGGTTATAGCGCCAAAGAAATAATTACTGTATACTTAACACGTTTTTAGCCTAATAAGAGGAAGATGATGCCAAAAATGAAAAGCCATAGTGGAGCCGCAAAGAGATTTTCGAAGACTCCTTCGGATGAAATGAAGAGAGCGCAATCTCATCGTAGGCACATATTGACGAAAAAAAGCTCTAAAAGAAAAAGACATCTAAGAGATGACTTATTAGTTAGTAAAGCTGACAAAGCACTAGTTAAAAGGATGTTACCATATTAAATAGGAGAAAATTATGGCACGCGTAAAACGTGGTGTAGTTGCACATGCAAGACACAAGAAAGTATTAAAATTAGCGAAGGGCTACAAGGGTGCCAGAAGCAAAGTATATAGAGTTGCTAAGCAAGCAGTTATAAAAGCTGGGCAGTATGCATATATTGGTAGAAAACAAAGAAAGAGACAATTTAGATCATTATGGATAACAAAAATTAATGCAGCTGCAAGACTAAATAATATGTCTTATAGTCAATTAATGAATCAGCTCAAAAAGGCAGATATTACAATTAACAGAAAAATGTTAGCTGATTTAGCAGTGAATAATGCTGAAAACTTTACGGCTATCGTAAACTCTATAGCTAGTCAAAAATAGCTATTTTTAACTTGTGCCAAACAATTATACTTCACTAATTTCAGAACTTAGAGAGAAATTAAAAGAATGTAAATCTCCTCATGATATTGCAAACATTAAAGCGCATTATCTTGGTAAAACTGGAATTGTCACGAATGAATTTGGCAAGCTAAAAGATGCTAGCTTGGAAGAAAAAAAAGAGCTGGGTAAATCTTTAAATATTTTAAAAGGTCAGATGCAAGAGCTGATAGCTCTACAACTCGATAATATTCAAAAAACAAAAGAAGATAATAACTTTGTTGACGTCACTTTGCCTGGAAAAAATATATCGATGGGATCCAGACATCCAATTTCAATCACTATAAATCAAATTACATCTATATTAAGTAATCATGGGTTTACATCAGTCAGTGGTATTGAAATTGAAGATGAATTTCATAATTTTGAAGCATTAAATATCCCAGATACTCATCCAGCAAGAGATATGCATGATACCTTTTATGTATCTGATGATAAGCTTTTAAGAACGCATACTTCGTCTGTCCAAATAAGGTCAATGTTATCTAATAAAGCACCGCTAAAAATCATGACTCCAGGAAAAGTTTATAGGTGTGATTCTGACCCTACACATTCACCCATGTTTCATCAAATAGAAGGTCTTTATATTGATAAGAATGTTAACTTTTGTCATTTAAAAGGAGTGTTAATTAACTTCATAAAAGAATTCTTTGGGAAAGATATGGAAATACGTTTTAGACCTTCTTATTTTCCATTTACAGAACCATCAGCGGAATTAGATATCAAATTCCAAGGTAAGTGGCTTGAAGTCCTTGGCTGTGGAATGGTTCATCCGAATGTTTTATCAAATGTAAAAATTAATACCAAGCAATACTCTGGTTTTGCATTTGGTTTAGGTGTTGAAAGATTAGCGATGCTCAAATATGACATAGTGGATCTCAGAATGTTTTATGAAAATGACATTTCATTCTTGTCACAATTCAAAGGGTTGAAATAATTATGAAAATTAGTTTGAATTGGTTAAAAGAATACGTCCCTAATATTAAAAAAAATGATATTTTTATCGAAGAACTCACATCATTAGGATTAGAGGTAGCTTCAATTGTTAAAACTAAAAAAGATACTATGATAGATATTGATATGACGCCTAACAGGGCTGACTGTTTATCAATTATAGGGATTGCTAGAGACATAAGCCCTGTATATAAAAAAAAGATATCTCTTCCAAAATATATAAAATTCATAAAATCAAAAGAAAAAATTTTTTCAAATATCGATAAGAAGATCAGTCCTTCATATAGCGCTTTAGTTATCAAAAATATAGATAACTCAATTGTAACCCCTCCTTTTATAAAAGAAAGACTTGAGACATGCGGGTTAAAGAGCATTAATTTTATAGTAGATACACTAAATTATGTCATGCTTGAGAATGGCCAGCCAATGCATGCCTTTGATAATCAAAAATTTTCTGGAAAGATTAATGTTAGATATGCAAAAAAGAATGAAAAATTACATGCTTTAGATGGTCAAAGTTATACTTTGACTACAAATACTCCTGTTATATGCGATGATGAGAAACCTCAGGCAATAGCTGGAGTTATAGGATCAGAAGACTCTTCAGTTAGCGTTAAAACTAAAAGCATTATTATTGAGTCTGCTTATTTCGCGCCAAATATAATTAGAAAAGCTTCAAAATTTTTTCGTTTACAAACAGATGCATCATATAGATTTGAAAGAGGAGTTGATCCACTCTTAAATGAATACTCTCTTGGAAGAGTTCTTACTATCTTGAAAGAATACACAGATATTGGTGATTATTTTTTCAATCAGTCCTCTGCCCCAAAAGTAGCTAAACATATAGGCAAGAGTATTTTAATTAATCCTGACTTATTTGAATCATCTTTAGGTGTAAAAATATCTAGTAGTTTTATAGTTCAAACACTTAAGTATCTTGGCTTTAACCCAGACTTGTCTAGAAAGAAGAAAACGGGGTTAAAGGTGACTGTGCCTAGTCATAGATTTGATATTGCGATACCAGAGGACTTAGTCGAAGAAGTTGCTAGAGTATATGGTTATAATAATTTTGATCCGATTCTAATCTCTGGCTCTTTAGGAAATATAAAAAATACTTCAGATAAAACTAATAATTACTCAGATGCACTGGTAGCACGTGGTTATAATGAGGTAATCTCATTTAGCTTTATTCCAAAAGGTGACCAAGAAAATCATATATTAAAACCTAAGATCATTACTCTTATGAATCCAATATCTGAGGATAAGGCAGAGCTAAGAGGGTCCATGATAAACAGTATTTTAAGTACTTGCAGTTATAATTTCAGTAGGAAAAATCTCAATCTAAGAATATTTGAGTCAGGTAAAACCTATATAAAGCATAACAATAAGAAGGTTATTGAAGAAAATATTTTTGCTGGGGCAATCTCCGGAGTTAACTCAGAGTCTAATTTAAAAAATGACCAGGATAAGCTTTCATTCTTTGACCTAAAAGGTGACCTGTTGTCTGTGTTACCGAATTTAAGCTTTGAAGCTCATGCAGGTATCAAATATTTTGATAAGGCTTGCCAGGCAGTCATAAAGCAAAATAATAAAATTGTAGGGTATTGTGGAGAGCCTGAGAAGTCTTTGTATAGGCAATATTCTATTAAAAGCACAGTATTTTATTTTGAATTAATGATAGATAAGGTTATTAATGCTGAGAATATTAAATATAAAAAAATCTCAATATTCCCTAAGATTAAGAGAGACTTAACTGTTTTGGTTAATGATAATATTCTTGCAAATGATATAATAGATGTGGTAGAAAGAAAATCATTTAACTATATGATAAATATTAAAATAAGTGATATATTCTATAATAAGGCTGAGTTTGAAACTGGGAAAAAAAGTATGACTATTGAGTTTACGTTTCAGGACAAGCTAAGCACGCTGACTGATAGTCAGATTAATGATGAGATGGGAAAGATAATAAATTTGCTAAAGAGCAAACACGAAGCAGTAATTAGAACGTAATAATGACAATCACAAAGAATTCACTTGTTGAAGTAATACATGACGAAGTTGGTCTTAATAAAAGGGAAGCCAAGGAATTCATTGAAGAATTTTTTGAAATGATCAAAGGTACTCTTGAAGAAGGTAATGATATAAAGTTTTCTGGTTTTGGTAACTTCACACTCAGGGAGAAGGTAGCCAGACCAGGTAGAAATCCAAAAACTGGGGAAAATGTTACAATTTCAGAAAGAAGAGTGGTTACCTTCAAATCTGGTCTTAAACTAAAGAATAAATTAGAAGCATATGATGGAAAATCAGAATAAAAGCGCTCCCGTTATACCCAATAAAAGATATTTCACTATTGGGGAAGCCTCTAAAATTTGTGATGTAAAAGCCCATGTCCTCAGGTATTGGGAACAAGAATTTACAGAATTAGATCCTATAAAAAGAAAAGGAAATAGAAGATATTACCAGCAAAAAGATCTTTTGATGATTTTAAAGATTAAAGCATTATTGCAAGATGAAGGTTTTACAATAGAGGGTGCCAAAAACATGATAAATAATAATCAAATCAAACCAGACCCATTAATCGATAAGCATATGGTGACTCAAATTAAGTCTGATCTTGAAAATATTTTGTCGATTCTTAAAAGATAACCATGATTAGTTCTTTCAGAGAAAAATATAGTTATCCTATTTATCATGTTAATAAAATAAATAATATTCGATTTTACTCTGTTTCTGAAAACCTTAATGTTCCTAGCGTAACCAGTATACTTAGGCTCACTAATCCAAAGCAGCAAGTAAACTTTGATTTCAGCCATAAAACTGATTCGATGGAAATTGGAAATTATATGCATAAATATCTGGAACACTATGTTTCCAAAGATGATACCTTTCATAGTGATAACAAAAATTATGTCATAGCTAAAAAATTAGCACAGATTATTATAGATAATTTTATTGATGGTCTAGATGAAGCCTGGGGTACCGAAGTTTCAGTTTTATATAAAAATTTATATGCCGGAACAATAGATCTTATTGGAATAAAAGATGAAAGATTATCAGTAATTGACTATAAATCATCATATAGAAAAAAAACTAAAGAAGAAATGGAAGAGCATTTTTTGCAGTTAGCAGCTTATGCTGTAGCACATGACTGGCAATATGAAACAAATATTCATTCCATTATTGTGTTTTTAGCTATAAGAAATGGAGAGTTTGAAAAGACAGTTATATCTGGCCAAGAACTAGATTCTTATAAAGAAAAATGGTTTGAGAGATTAGATGTATTTTCAAAATTAACAGAGAATATTTATGCCTAATATAGAAGATATTCTGGAAAAAAATAAAGGTTTCGCAAAAAGACTTACTGAAGTCCGGAGGTTAGTTTGACTACGACTCCATACAGGGAAAATTAGATTTCCTGTCATCAGAGTTAGTACTTGAAGAAAATTGGTCAGATAAAGTTAAGTTGCTAGCTTTGCAAAAAGAACAAAAACACAAACAAGGTCTTCTTCAAAATCTCATTAAAATTCAAGATGATATCGATCTTATCCAATATACAATAACATCATTGCTGGATGATGGGATAATTGCAGATAATAAAGATATGGTAGATGAAATGATTCAGATATCTAGTAGTTTAGAAAAAGAAATAGGATTACTAGAAACAACTCAAATGTTTAAGCAAAAAGAAGACCAGTATGATGCATATGTTGATATTCAGTCAGGATCCGGAGGAACAGAAGCACAAGACTGGGTAGCAATGCTTCTGAGAATGTATCTGCGCTGGTTAGAATCTAAAAAGTTTTCACATGAAGTTGTTGAGCTCTCAGAGGGAGAGGTTGCAGGTTATAAAAGCGCAACAATTAAAGTGAATGGTTTGTATGCATATGGATGGCTTAGAACAGAAACTGGTGTACATAGGCTAGTAAGAAAATCTCCTTTTGACTCGGGTAGTAGAAGACATACATCATTTGCCTCTGTTTTTGTATATCCTCAAATTAATGAAGATATTAAAATTAATCTTAATCCTGCTGATTTACGTATCGATGTTTATAGGGCCAGTGGAGCAGGCGGTCAACATGTAAACACAACAGAATCAGCTGTAAGAATTACGCATCTCCCAAGTAAAATTGTAACTCAGTGTCAGAATGGAAGGTCACAACATAAAAACAAAGAAAGTGCAATGAAACAACTACGTGCTAAACTATATTTATTCGAAATGACTAAAAAGAATGAGATTAAGAATAAAGTTGAATCAGAAAAATCTGACATATCATGGGGCAGTCAAATAAGATCATATGTTTTGGATGACTGCAGGATAAAAGATTTAAGAACAAAACATGAGACTGGTAACATACAAGCCGTATTGGATGGTGACTTAGATGATTTTATTGAAAAAAGCTTAAAAGAAGGACTTTAGAATGACAGAAGAAAACAAATTAATTACTGAGAGAAAAAAGAAGCTTGATGCTATCAAGATAAATAATAAAGCATATCCTAATACATTTAGAAAAAAAGATTATGCTAATAGTATTGGTGATAAGTATAAAGACCTTGAAAAAGAAGATATAGCTGAAAAAAATATACCTGTTTCTATTGCTGGAAGATTGTTGACAATAAGAAATATGGGAAACTCATCTTTTGCAAACTTACATGATGAAAGTGGAAACATACAAATCTATTTACAAAAAAAACAAGTAGGAGAAGACAGTTATCTTTTATTTAATAATCTAGATTTAGGAGATATTGTCGGAATTGAAGGAGTACTGTTTAAGACTAAAACAGGTGAATTAACCGTCAATACCTCATCAATTATGCTTTTGTCAAAATCTCTAAGGCCGCTACCAGAGAAATTTCATGGGATAGCTGATATTGAGATTAAATATAGGCAAAGGTATTTAGATTTAATGATAAATCCAGAAACTAAAAGTTTATTTAAAACACGTTCAAAAATAGTGTCTGAGATTAGAAATTTTTTTATAGAAGATGATTACTTAGAAGTGGAAACACCAATGATGCATATGATTCCTGGGGGAGCTGCTGCAAAACCATTTATCACTCATCATAATTCATTAGATCTTGATTTATATTTAAGAATAGCTCCGGAACTATTTTTAAAACGTTGCATTATTGGCGGATATGAAAAAGTTTTTGAGATTAATAGAAGTTTCCGTAATGAGGGACTCTCTGTTAAACATAATCCAGAATTCACAATGATAGAATTTTATTGTGCTTACCAAGACTACATATACTTAATGTCTTTAATAGAAAATTTATTTAGTAAAATTATTAGTTCGTTAAATTTTAGTTCTAATTTTAAATATCAAGACCTTCAGATTGATTTCAAAACACCATTTACAAAAATTAAATTTTATGATTCCATAGAAAAATATGCCAAAGGAATCGATTCTTCTAAATTTAATAATAAGAAGTATATAGAGGATTATTGTTCTGAAAATAGTATCAAAATTTCTGATAAAGGGTCTATAGTTAAAATGCATTTAGATATATTTGATAAAATGGTAGAGAAAGAACTTATTAATCCGACATTTGTCACGCATTATCCAACAGAGGTTTCACCTTTGTCGAGAAGTTTTGACGACGAGCCAAATCTAGTGGAACGCTTTGAATTATTTATAGCAGGGAGAGAAATAGCAAATGGGTTCTCAGAACTCAATGACCCTGAAGAACAATCTAATAGATTCAAGGAGCAGGTAAATTCAGATGATGATGAGAAAATGAGTTACGACGAAGATTTTGTGATGGCTCTTGAGTATGGTATGCCACCTACTGCTGGTGCTGGAATTGGGATAGATAGGTTGATCATGATGTTTACTGACTCAGCATCTATAAAAGATGTTTTGTTATTTCCTCATATGAAGCCTAAAAAATAAGAAACTGTTTTAAAATGGTTTTGGCACCCTCGATATCTTTTGACGAATATTTATTATCTATGCCCGAGATCCCATAGGTATAAATATCAATGGAGTCACTAACAATAATATGGACCTCACTATCATTCAGTAGATATATTTTTATCTCATTACTGATTGATTGAAATTCATGGCCATATGATTGAATAAAATTTTCAAGTTGAACGATTTTATCAAGACTAGTATTTTTCATTACATAGCTTTATTGCATAACCAATATATTTTTTGGGTGTCAGGCTAAGAAGTAATTTTTTCTCATTCTCTGGTATTTTGAGCGACATGATAAGTTTATGGATGACTTCTTTGTTTACTTTCTTACCTCTAGTTGCTTTTTTTAGTAGCTCATAAGAATTTGAAATATGATATTTTCTAGCAACCATTTGTATTGGCTCAGCTAATATTTCCCATGCATCCACGATATCATCATTAATTTTTTTACTATTTATAGACAACTTATGCAGTCCCGTCATCAGGTTTTCATAAGCCAGGTATGAATAGCCAAATGAAATTCCAATATTTCTTAATACTGTTGAGTCTGATAGGTCTCTTTGTAATCTAGATATTGTTAGCTTTTCAGATAAAAATCTTAATATACTATTGGCTAAACCGAGATTGCCTTCAGCATTTTCAAAATTAATGGGGTTAATCTTATGAGGCATTGTAGAAGAACCAATTTCACCAGCAATATTTTTTTGTATAAAATAATTTTTTGAGATATATGACCACATATCTTGAGAAAATCCAATAAGGATAGAATTTACATGAGCTATATTATTAGACATTTCACAAATATAATCATGAGGTTCTATTTGAGTCGTGTACTTATTTTCTTCAATTCCCAAGCTATTAATAAATTTTTTGTTAATGGCAGGCCAGTTTATATTTGGGAAGGTTATGCTGTGGGCAGAATAATTTCCCGTAGCGCCATTAAATTTTCCCATAACACTAAGATCTTTTATTTTTTTCTGCAAAAGAGTGAGTCTGGCATAGAAATTTAAGAATTCTTTTCCCATTGATGTTGGAGTTGCAGGCTGACCATGGGTGTGCGACAACATAATATTTTTAGAATACTTTTTTGTATATTTTTTAATTAATGCATTCAAGTTACTGAGTTTATTTAAGATTAAACCCTGACCTGTCTTCACCATAAGAGCATAAGAAAGATTGTTGATATCTTCTGAAGTGCAGCATATATGAATATACTCTTTATATTTTTTTAGACCAGGCTTAGCATCAAATTTTAATTTTAAGAAATATTCTACAGCTTTTACATCATGCTTGGTTGTGCTTTCTAATTTTTTCACTAGTTTTGCGTCACTCAAGCTAAAACTATCATAAATATTTAGCAAGAATTTTTCATCCTTAGCTTTGACTTTTGGAAGTCCTTTGATTTTGTCAATTTTCGATAAAAATATAAACCATTTAATCTCAACAAAGACTCTATGTTTAATTAAGCTGTATTCAGAGAAGACATCGCTTATGTCTTTACATGCATCTGAATATCTTCCATCTAGAGGAGAGATTGAGAGTAAATCATCTTTTTTCATAACCACATTCATCTCAAAGATGATATTATAACATAATAATAATTATAAATTTAAAAAAATAATATGAAAAAAATTACTTTCAGAACAGAAGAGGACTCACTGGGAAAGGTAAAAGTTCCTAAAACTGCACTTTATGGTGCTCAAACTCAAAGAGCAATAGATAACTTTAAGATTAGCGGAGATGTGTTCCCCCCAGATTTCATAGAATCATTGGCTGCGCTAAAAGCTGCCTGTGCATTGGCTAATCATAAGGCAAAATTAATGCCAGCTACAACAGCAAAAGCTATTAGTAGTTGTGCATTAGATATTCATAAAAATATTGATAAATATTATGATCAATTTCCGATTGACTTGTACCAAACTGGATCAGGTACGAGCACTAATATGAATATGAATGAAGTATTAGCAACTACTGTCTCTAAAAAGCTCAAGAAAAAAATTCACCCTAATGATGATATTAATAAATCACAGAGTTCAAATGATGTAATCCCAACAACAATCAATATTTGTTCTGTGCTGTTAGCTCTAGAGTTAAATGATGCCTTGGATTATTTTACAATGAAGCTAATTGATAAAGAATTTGAAGTAAAAGATATTATCAAATCTGGTAGAACACATTTAATGGATGCCGTGCCTTTATCTTTGAGTTATGAAATAGAGTCTTGGAGAGAGCAGATAGTGCATTGTAACCAACCATTACTTCAAAGTGCTGAAGAATTACAGTATTTACCTATAGGTGGAACTGCAATTGGAACAGGGTTAAATGCTCCAAAGAATTTTGGGAAATTAGTTTCTACTGAGCTAAATAAAATCCTAGGAAAGACAGGTGCAAAATTTACATCTAATCCAAATAAATCTGAAATGATTAGTTCTCAAAATCATATTTTGACTATGAGCGGAGCATTACTCAGAGTTGCCTCGTCCTTAACGAAAATATCTAATGACCTAAGATGGATGAATAGCGGACCAGTTTCGGGTCTTTCAGAGATTACTCTGAAACCTTTGCAACCAGGGAGTAGTATAATGCCAGGTAAAATAAACCCCGTGATTCCTGAAGCAGTATTGATGGCGATGGCACAGGTAACAGGTCACCACAGTGCTATTAACATAGCTTGTATATCTGGAAATTTTCAGCTAAATACAATGCTTCCTCTTATTTCAAAAAATATAATAGAGTCTTTTAATTTATTAATAAATTCTGTTTATTCTTTAGCTGATACTATTGATACTTTCAAAGTCAATAAAAAAAATATTCAATTAAATTTGGAAAAGAATCCTATTATTGCCACTAAATTAAATGAAACAATTGGTTATGATTTAGCGTCAAAAATAGTAAAAGAAGCTTATAAGACAAATAAATCTATTATAGACATCACGGAAGAAAAAACTAATTTAACAAGATCTCAGATCTTGAAGCTATTAGATCCAAAAAAATTAATCTAACCAATCATGTTAAAGAAACATATAAGTGATTTAATTTTTATAAAATGGTTTTTATTTTTTATAAGTTTAATCATTGCTTTGCTGATAATGCATCAACTTGGATTTTTAACTTTAATGTTATTTAATGATATTAGTCATATATCTTCTTTAATAATATTTATTTTTTTTATTTTTACCTTAAAAGTTGGAATGGAATTATTTTTTATCAAGGATAGATATTTAAATATTGAATTATTTTTAGAAAATTTATCGTCTAATTCAAAAAAAGATGCAGTAAAAAATATTTTGTATTTTGAAAAATCAAATCATGATGGCGATATCATTATAGCAAAGTATATTAAATCAATTATCACTTTAAACTCTAATAGCAGGGAGTCGAAGGAAGTAAGAAATAGCTTCGAGAATGATTTAACTGCTAAATTAGAAACAGGATGGTTTGTTGTAGATTTATTATTAAAACTGGGGCTTGTTGGAACAGTCATAGGGTTTATCATAATGTTGTCAGCAATTACTGAGATTGAAAATTTTGATTTTACCTTAATGAATACATTGCTTCAAAATATGAGTGACGGAATGAAGGTTGCCCTATATACAACCTTAACTGGATTAGTAACATCAATTTTATTATCAATGCAGTATAAATATTTAGAGACATTTGTTTATAAGATATTTCATATATGCAATATATGTATTCCATTTTTTGACGATGAACTAAAGAAAATTTATGAAGATGAAAAAAAGATATTCTAACTTTGATCCATTTACAGACTTATTGTTTAATATTCTTCTAGGCTTTACATTTCTATTCTTCATAACTATGTTATTTATAAACCCTATTACTAAGCTTGGTAATGTTAATATGAAAGCCGAGTATATTATAACTGTTGACTGGAAGGATAGTCTTCCAGATGATATAGATCTTTGGGTTAAAGACCCCAATGGTGAGATCGTATCATATTTAAAAAAAGACGCTGGATGGTTACACTTAGATAGGGACGACAGGGGAGTGGTAAATGATAAAATTATCATTGATGGTAAAGAAGTTATTTATCCCATAAATCGTGAAGTAGTAACGTTACGAGGTATTATTCCAGGAGAATATGTTGTTAACTTATATTTATATGATCATAAAAGTAATAGTCCGGTTGAAGCTAAAATAATTATTGAAAAAGTAAACCCATCTTTAAGGCTAGTATTCGTAGGAGATGTTATTCTAAAGAATGAAGATACAGAGCTAACAATAACAAAATTCCGCCTTGACTCAGAAGGAAATTTTAAATCTATTTATGCAGTAAATGAAATACTTACCCCGTATAGCTTGAAAGGTTATTAGTAAAATGAATATTTATTTTGTTATTATATTATTAACAGTAGTTTATGGAATATTAATTTTTTCTCTCATCAAAAAAGAATCTTTTAAAAAAATGATATATTTGTCTATATCAATACTATTCTTATTCTTATTTTTACAAGTGAAGATATTTGATAATTTGGGCTATCCAGTCACATTAGATTTTCCTGATAAATTTAATATCTTATATGTTAAGAAAATAGATAATCAATTTATTGTTTTAGTTGAAAATATTTCAAATAACTCTCTTCCTAGGTTATATAAATTAAAATATAGTAAAAAACTAGAAGATATCCTAAATGAGGCTATGGCTGGAAGAAGCGAGGGCAAGAGAATAATTGGAGTTTTTGATAATAATAAAGCTGATAATCCTTATGGAATCAGTATTGAGCATATTAAAAAAGTAGTACCAGCTAAATAAAACAGAATTTTTATTGAATTATATGATAAAATGTTGACAATTTTTTGAGGGATAAGAAAACATGGATTTTAAAGACAAGCTTGAGCAATCAGACCAGTCATATGATATTTATAATATTAATAAGGCTAAAATTAAACACTTGCCATACTCGCTTAGAGTATTACTTGAAAACTATATAAGAAATAATAAATCTGATTCAAACGATGTTATTGATAAGTTCATGTCATGGAATGGAAGTATTCAAGATCAAACAGAGATAACTTTTTATCCTAGCCGAGTTATCATGCAAGACTTTACTGGCGTACCAGCAGTTGTTGATTTAGCATCTATGCGTGATGCTGTTAAAAAACTAAATGGGGATCCAAAATCAATTAACCCTCAATGCCAAACTGATTTAATAATAGATCATTCTGTTATGGTTGATCACTATGGTACTGCCGACTCTAAAGATTTAAATACACAACTTGAATATAAAAGAAATATTGAAAGATATAGACTGTTAAAATGGGGCCAGAGTGCATTTGAAAACCTTAGAATTGTACCGCCTAACAATGGCATTATTCATCAGATTAATATCGAGTATATTTCCCAAGTTATTTTCAATAAGAATAAAACTTTATATCCTGATACTGTGGTAGGAACAGATTCCCATACGACAATGGTTAATGGTCTTGGTGTACTTGGATGGGGAGTTGGAGGCATTGAAGCAGAAGCTGCTATGCTAGGGCAACCAATACCTATGTTACTACCAGAAGTAATTGGTTTTCAGTTGACTGGCAGGCTAGAGAAATCTACTACTGCAACTGATTTAGTTTTAACTATAGTTGAACAGTTACGTGCGGCAAATGTTGTTGGTAAGTTCGTAGAATTTTATGGTGATGCCTTAGATTCTTTGTCAATTGCGGATCGTTGTACTATAGCAAATATGGCTCCAGAATATGGTGCTACATGTGGATTTTTCCCTATAGACGATATGACTTTAAGTTATATGCATACCACGGGCAAGGAAGAATCGCATATAAAGATAATCGAAGAGTATTCTAAAAAGGTTGGTCTATTCAGGGATGCGTCTGATGAAATTATATATAGTGATAATTTATATCTTGATATTTCTAGCGTACAAGCATGTTTATCTGGGCCAAAGAGACCAGAGGATAGAGTTAATCTTAGGGATGTAAAAAAGATTGTAACGGATGAAATAACGAAACAAAAAAAAGATATATCACAAGATGACTCTGGAATAGTCGATGGGGCGATAATGATTGCTGCCATTACAAGTTGTACTAATACATCTAATCCTAGTGTAATTATTGGTGCTGGCTTGTTAGCTAAAAAAGCTGTTGAAAAAGGACTTAAGGTTAAGGAGTGGGTTAAAACATCATTAGCTCCTGGGTCAAGGGTTGTTAAAAATTATTTAGAAAAGGCTAAATTAATTGAGTATTTTGATAAGCTTGGTTTTAATATTATTGGCTATGGTTGCACAACATGTATTGGGAACTCAGGACCATTAAAAGATAAGTATGTCGAAGAAATTGCAAATAAAGATCTTATAGTTAGTTCAATATTATCTGGAAATAGAAACTTTGAAGGACGTATTCATCCAGAGATAAAAATGAATTTCTTAGCATCACCAATGCTCGTAATTGCTTATTCTTTGGTTGGACAAATCGGGCTCGATATATCCAAGGAAAGTCTCGGCAAAGATTTGAGCGGAAATGATGTATATCTAAGTGATATCTGGCCTTCATCTGATGAAATACGCTCGGTTGTTGATAAAAATATTGATAGAAAAATGTTTACTGATTCATATGCTGATCTATTTGATGGCGACACAAACTGGAAAGATATTAGCACTGATGATTCTGAATATTTTAATTGGCAAGAAGATTCAACATATATACAACCATCTCCATTTTTTGAAAATATAAATGATGATTTACATAAACTTGATTCAATAGCTGACGCATACCCATTATTAATTCTAGGAGACAGTGTTACAACTGATCATATATCGCCTGCTGGATCTTTTAAGGATTCGACGCCTGCTGGAAAATTCTTAGTTAAAAATGGAACTCAAATTGCAGACTTTAACTCTTATGGTTCTAGACGAGGTAACTATAAGATTATGAAAAGAGGAACTTTTGCAAATATTAGAATTGCTAATAAGCTTGTTCCTGAAACAACAGGTGGTTTCACTATTCATATTCCATCAAAAGAAGAAATGTCTATATTTGATGCTGCTGAAAAATATAGGCAATCGAATGATAACCTTATTATTTTTTCAGGTAAAAATTATGGCTGTGGTTCTTCAAGAGACTGGGCTGCGAAAGGAACTAAATTATTAGGTGTGAGGGCAGTTATAGCAGAAAGCTATGAGCGTATTCATCGCTCTAATCTTGTAGGAATGGGTGTATTACCTTTAGAGTATTTAGATAACAATAATTTTGACTCACTTGGTTTAGATAAAACTGCTCAATTTACAATTGATGAGATAAATATAAATGACAAGTCAGTTAAAATTATGACAACTAAAGATAACAAGCCATTTGAGTTCAGTGTAAAAATTAGAATAGATACTGCTATGGAATGGAATTATTTCACAAATGACGGAATACTTAATTACGTATTAAAAAATATTGCTAGCTCTTCGTAGAGCTAATATATGAATCTATTGTTTTTGAAAAAGAGGATTTGAATAGAAATAATTTCCATTTAGATCCTCCAAGCTGTTCCCATAAGAGTGTTGCTCTTACGCCTGCAAATAGAGCTGTTCTTATTCTTGAGGCATGAACAGGATTAGTAAGATACTTATTCTCTCCATTAACAATAATTCTAGGTTCAAATTTACTCAGTGTTTTTCGATATATCTCTGATAATTTCTCAGCCTTTTCATCTATAGTTAGGTCACCAGCATTTTCCTCTAATTCTTTCAGTAGAGTTTGCATTAGAATTATAGTTTTCTGGTTACCCATCAAATGATTAGATAATATTTTTAAAGATTCAACGTATCTTCTTGTCTCACTACTTCTTGTGAATATATCACCTATTATCTGCTTTTTTAGATAAATAAATCCTGAATTAATATTATCAATATCTATATATATGTCTTTAACGATTGTAGAGTCAATTTTCAAAATACTATTAACCAAGGGAAGAAAGTCCTGTTCACTATATTCTCCTTTCCAGGCAATATTTGATACAACATAGCAAGACTGATATAAGCCAGCTAATGCTATTGTTTGCTCATCTATATTCTTTATTAACATACGTAGCTAATTATACCCCCGCCTATACATTCATCACCAATATAGAATACAGCTGATTGGCCAGGAGTAACTGCCCTTTCTCCATCTAACATATCTAGATGATACTTATCGTTATCTTCGCTAACATTGACAGGTATTAATTTCCCCCCATGTCGAAACCTTGCTTTGCATATAAAACTTGCGGAAGGTTGTGAGCGTACCCAGTTGATATTTTTAAGTCCTACTTTCCCTGATGAAATCAGTCTATCTTGATCCTGGCTTATAATTAATTTATTCCCATCAATATCTTTGCCGATAACAAACCATGGCTTTTCACTATAATTTTTATTCCCACCAATTCTTATACCTTTTCGTTGCCCAATTGTATAATTAAAAATGCCATCATGTTCTCCAAGTATATAACCATCTTCATCGCATATATTGCCATTTTTAGCATTTATATATTTCTTGATGAAACTTGAGAAATCTTTTTTTCCTATAAAACATATCCCCATACTTTCTTTTTTTCGATAAATAGATAAATCAAAATCTTTGGCAATATTTTTAACCTCGTTTTTATCAATATCTTGAAGAGGGAAGATTAAGTTCTTCATGATACTTTGATTTAGCATATATAAAAAATATGTTTGATCTTTTAATTTATCTTTAGGAATATTTAATGTTAGATCTGGCTCATTGCCTTTTATCATTGCATAATGGCCTGTTGCAACTTTATCGCATCCAAGTGACAAGGCATAGTTCATGAAATAGTTAAATTTTATTTCTTTATTACAATAAATATCAGGATTAGGAGTTAAACCTTGATTCAACTCATCAATAAATCTTTTGAAAACTAAGTCCCAGTACTTATCTGAAAAATTTACCGTAGAGAGTTTTATGCCTAATTTTTTAGATATTCTGAGAGCATCATCATAATCTCTTTTTGAATTACAAGCATCATCTGAATCATCCTCTTCCCAATTTTTCATAAATAATCCTGAAACATCATAACCAGATTGTTTCAATAATACGGCTGTTATTGAGGAATCTACGCCTCCCGACATGCCAACTATGATTTTTTTATTAGAATTCATTATTTATATTTGTTAATTAGACTACTTAATAGTATCATCTACGCTAATTTATAATATATCGATGTTCAAGAGGTAACAATGAATAAACTTAGATCTGCAAAAGAAATCCAACAAGACTGGGATACTAACCCTAGATGGAAAAATGTTAAAAGAGACTACACGGCTGAAGAAGTTGTAAGATGTAGTGGTAGTGTAAGAATTGAGCACAGTTTAGCTAAAAATGGTGCTGAAAAACTATGGGATCTGATTAATACTGAAGATTTTGTAAATGCCCTGGGAGCCTTAACTGGTAACCAAGCAATGCAACAGGCAAAAGCAGGCTTAAAAGCGGTTTATTTGTCAGGTTGGCAAGTGGCTGGAGACGCTAATAGTTCAGGGCAAATGTATCCAGATCAATCATTATATCCAGTTGACAGTGTACCAACTGTTATTAAAAGAATTAATAATTCACTCAGAAGAGCGGATCAGTTGAATATTGCTGAAGGCAATGAGGTTGTAGATTATATGCTTCCCATAGTTGCTGATGCTGAAGCTGGTTTTGGTGGGGTTTTGAATGCTTTTGAGCTTATGAAAGCTATGATTGAAGCAGGTGCTGCAGGTGTTCATTTTGAAGATCAACTAGCATCAGCGAAGAAATGTGGTCACATGGGCGGAAAAGTTCTTGTACCAACACAAGAAGCAGTTCAAAAACTTGCTGCGGCAAGATTGGCGGCAGATGTTTCTGGAACATCAACAGTTCTATTAGCTAGAACAGATGCAGAAGCAGCAAACTTGATTACAAGTGACATAGACCCAAGAGATAAAGAGTTTTGCACAGGCGAAAGAACTCCTGAAGGTTTCTATAGAGTAAATAATGGAATTGACCAGGCTATATCACGTGGGTTAGCTTATGCTCCATATGCTGATTTAGTATGGTGTGAAACTGGTGTCCCAGATTTGGCCTTTGCAAAAAAATTCGCAGAAGCTTTAAAGAAAGAATACCCTGAGCAATTACTTGCGTATAACTGCTCTCCTTCATTTAATTGGAAGAAAAAATTAGATGATTCACAGATAGCTAAATTCCAAAAAGAATTAGGCGCAATGGGATATAAATTCCAGTTTATAACTCTAGCTGGTTTCCATGCTTTAAATTACAGCATGTTTGAATTGGCAAAAGGTTATAATGAAAGTCAAATGACTGCGTATGTTAAATTACAAGAAGCTGAATTTGCTGCAGAAAAAGATGGATATACCGCTACTAAACATCAAAGAGAAGTAGGTACTGGTTATTTTGATACGGTCACTCAAGTTATTCAGGGTGGCACATCTTCAACTACAGCTCTTACGGGATCAACAGAAGAAGAACAATTTGATAAAAAGTAATCAATATACTTTTTTTTCAAACTAAGTAGGTTATATGATTAAATATAATGTACCTAATGGCGGACAGGTAATATCGTTTGAAAAAGGAGCGATAAATACCCCTGATAAACCTATCATACCTTACATAATTGGTGATGGCATCGGAATGGATGTCACACCAGTTATGAAAAGAGTATTAAACTATGCAATTGGGAAAGCATATGGTGTCTCCAAAGAAATCAAATGGATGGAGATATATGCTGGCCAGCAAGCAAAAGAAAGCAACAATGAACTGCTTCCTCAAGAAACTCTTGATGCAATGAAGAAATATAGAGTATCTATCAAAGGACCTCTAACTACACCAATCGGCAATGGATTTAAATCTTTGAATGTAACCATAAGGCAGAAACTTGACTTATATGCATGTGTTAGACCAATTAGATATTTCCCAGGAACAAGTAGTCCTATGGTTGAGTCAAATTTAACTGATATGACTGTATTCAGGGAAAATACAGAGGATCTCTATACTGGAATTGAGTGGAAACCAAACTCAGAAGGAGCTAAGAAAATAATTAAATTTATTAAAGAAGAGCTTGGGGAATCACCATTCCGTTTTGAAGATAATTGCGGAATAGGAATCAAGCCAGTATCTCAAGAAGGGTCGGAAAGACTCATCAACATGGCTATTGAGTATGCATTGAATGAAAAAAAAGATTTCTTAACTATCGTTCATAAAGGTAACATCATGAAGTATACAGAAGGTGCTTTTAGGGATTGGGCATATGGTCTTGTAAAAGATAAATACAATGGTACTTTAAATAAAGATGGGACTTATTCGATTTTAAATCCTAAAACAAATCATGTTCTAACAGTTAAAGATTGTATAGCTGATAATTTTCTTCAGCAAATAATTCTAGTACCAGAGCAACATGAGGTTATTGCGACACTTAATTTGAATGGTGACTATATATCAGATGCATTAGCTGCACAAGTGGGCGGAATAGGGATAGCGCCTGGTGCCAATATAGGGAAGGGCATAGCTGTTTTTGAAGCCACTCATGGTTCAGCAGAATCTTTTGCGGGAAAAAATAGAGTTAATCCAAGTTCAATTATATTATCTGGCGAAATGATGCTTAGATATATTGGTTGGGATGAAGCAGCAGACTTTGTTCTTAAAGGAGTGAAAGGAGCGATTCAAAAAAAACAACTCACCTTTGATTTGGCTCGCGTAAGAGCAGGAAGAAAATTTATAAGACCAAAGTCTAAAGAGAAGCATACTGCAGAAGAAATTCAAAAAGAATTAATGACACTCGTTCCTGGTGCGACTTTAGTTAGTACAGAAGGTTTTGGTGATGCAGTTATAGATAATATGTAATCTTATTTGTCTCTAAAGATAATTCTACCCTTCGATAGATCATATGGCGTTAATGCCACCATAACTTTATCGCCTCTAAGAATTCGTATATAGTGCTTTCTTATTTTTCCAGAAATATGAGCAGTTACAACATGTCCATTTTCCAGCTCAACTTTAAACATAGTATTGGGTAAAGTTTCAATAACTTTGCCGCCCATTTCTATTTGCTCATCTTTTGACATAATTTATTTTAAACTGTAAATTAGAAGTTGGTTCAGTATAACAAAGTTTGGGTTAATAGTGTATGAATATAACTAACGCCTCTAGACAAGAAGATGATTTTAAGATTATGAATTTTGATCATCTTATGAAGATCTATGAAAATAATTATTATCTTTTTAAAAAGGTAATAACTACACTCAGGGATAGTAATTCTATGTCTACAATTATATTCAATAACAATGTCATGCAATACGAGCCTATTACAATAACTAGGTACACGGATATATTTAGATTTTACTATAAATATAAGTCTCCTTTTCACCCAGGAAATAGTTACTCAATTAAACCTCACCTTGTGTTTACTTTATATAAAGATGCAAGATTACTTGAGGTTAAATCTCTAGGGCAGAATAGAGATTTTGATGAAAATATCACCAATAAGATTAGAATTAATCTAAATATTTATTTTTGGTTAAAGAGCATATTGAAAAATAACAAGACATATCAATAGTATACATAAGTAATATAATATTTAGGCCAATATTTAGTTTGATCGAAAGTCTTGTAAATCATAAATTTATCCCATAACATATTCATTAAGGGGTAATTGAAAACTTAAAAGGAGAGTTAAGATGAAATTATCAGCAAAAGGACGATATGCGATTAAGGCTATGATCAATATCGCTTTAAATACTTCAAAAGAGCCAAAAACATTGTTAGAAATAGCAAAGTACCAGGGAATTTCTTTATCATATCTGGAGCAATTGTTTGCTCTACTAAGAAAAAACAATCTAGTGTCTGGAATACGCGGCCCAGGTGGCGGCTACAAACTTTCAGATGAACCTGAAAATATCACCATAGCGCAAATTATTAATGCAATTAATAGTGATGTTGAGCAAAAGGAGGCCTCTGAAAGGAAAGATGAGGTGATTTGGTCTACATTCAGTGCTAAGCTGTGTAACTACTTAGAAACTGTTACTCTTGGCAGTCTAATAACGGAGAATAGCTCTGTAAATATGTCAGAATCAGCTCAGACCGAGTCAATGATAGATGACGTAATAGAAGAGGTAATGGTAAATAGAATTTGAGATTAACCGGAGAAATATAGATGGCTTATAGCGATAAAGTATTGGATCATTATGAAAATCCACGTAATGTGGGTACGTTTGATAAGGATGATACGACTGTGGGCACTGGAATGGTTGGTGCACCAGCGTGTGGTGATGTAATGAGACTTCAAATTAAAGTAAATGATGATGGTGTCATTGAAGATGCGAAGTTTAAAACATATGGCTGTGGATCTGCAATAGCATCAAGCTCATTGTTGACTGAATGGGTTAAAGGAAAATCTTTAACTGAGGCTTCTTTAATAAAGAACTCAGATATTGCTGAGGAATTAGCTCTGCCACCCGTTAAAATTCATTGCTCGGTTCTTGCTGAGGACGCAATAACAGCTGCAATTGAAGATTATAAAAATAAGGCTAAATAAGTAGTTATATATTGAATATATGACTGTTATTTGCCTATAATGTTATTAAGTTAATTTAGAGGAGACAATATAATGGGAACAACACCTAAAACAATGAGTACAAATGTTGGTGGAATGGAACGTATGATAAGAGTCGTCGCAGGTATAGCTATACTATACTTTACAATGGCTGGAATGATTCCAATGCCATGGGGATTAATTGGAATAGTTCCAATTCTTACTGGATCTTTGGGTTGGTGCCCAATGTATCTTCCGTTTGGAATCAATACAATGAAAAATCAATAATAACTTAGTATTTACTAAATTAAGAGACGCTTAAAGCGTCTCTTTTTTTATGATTTATCCTATATTTCTATGAATAACAAATATAATACCAAGCCAATATACTGGGAAAAAGCTAAAAAATATTTAATTAAGAATGATTATATTTTGAGAAAAGTTATAGAAAGTGTTGATAATAAACATTATTTGACGAGAAATTCTACTCCATTTCAAACATTAGCTAATGCAATTATTGGACAACAAATATCTGTAGCTGCAGCCTCAAGTGTTCTAAAAAAACTTAAATTAAATATTAATGGCTTTACTCCAAAAAAGGTATATTTAGCAGGGAATATTAAGCTAAAAAATTCAGGTTTATCTAGGCAAAAAGTTGAATATTTAACTATTTTAGCTTCTAAATTTGTTACAAACCCCAATTATTTCTATGGTTTCAGGAATATGACAGATGAAGATGTGATTAAAAGGTTGTGTGAGCTAAAAGGGATAGGGGAATGGACAGCTCAAATGTATTTAATGTTTCAATTAAATAGACCCAATATCATGCCATTAGCAGATATAGGCTTTGTAAATAGTGCGATTAAAATGTATGGCATAAAAGAGCCAAAACTAGAGAATTTATTAAAGGTTTCAGAAAAATGGGGATGTTATAAAACTGTTGCCGTATGGTATATTTGGAGAATTATTGATCCTGAGGTTGTACAGTATTAGCTTATGTTAAAAAAAATAACAAATATTGTCGCCATTACTGTTTTGACATTTATTTTTATTAATATCCTGGCAATTCTCTTGAATTTTAATATATTATTATATATTCAATGTATATTCTCATATTCATATGAGTGCACTGATGCAGATTTCTATTATAAATTTTTATGAAAAAAATAACCAAAGATAAGAAAACAGACAAGGAAATTAAAAAGAAAGAAAAGGACAAGAAGCCTGTTTTTGATAAATATGGAGATAAGATAGAAGAAGATATGGATTATGCAAAAGACAAGCCTCCACATTGGTAATGCTTGATCCATGTATTTTTGGTTAAAATATAGTCATTATGGATAATAAGGAAAAACTTAAAAAATTAATTCGTCAGGGTAAAGAAATTGGGTACATTCTCAATGAAACCTTGAATGAGTGTCTCCTAGATTTTTCCATAGCTGACAGACAATATGTGGTTGAAACTTTAGAAGGAATGGAAATACAGATTGTTAATTTTCCAAATGAATATGATGAGTATAAATATTTGTCCGGCGAAGAAGCTATAAAAATTTTGCAGAGCTTAAGTGATGGAAGTCATGAGGCATTTGTAAAACCATCAGATACAGATAAAGATAAAAATTAATTTTTATTTACTAGGAGAAAAAGGATGGATCCATTATCGCAAGGTGTTGCTGGTGTAGTTGCTGCTCAGCAAACTGCTAGCCGTAAACATCTTCTAATTGCTAGTTTTTTAGGATTTTTTGCAGGCATGTCTGCTGATTTAGATATATTTATTAAATCTTCGCAAGATCCATTGCTCTCATTAGAATTTCATAGACAGTTTACTCACTCAATATTATTTATGCCATTTGGTGGGTTAATATGTGCATTATTTTTTTACTATTTATTTTTACAGAAAAAAGATATATCTTTCAAGCAAGCTTACATTTATTCAACATTGGGTTACGCTACTCATGGTCTACTTGATGCATGCACAACTTATGGTACTCAATTATTTTGGCCGTTTACGAATGACAGAATTGCGTGGAATACAATTTCTATTATTGACCCATTATTTACTTTGCCCATATTATTTTTAATTTTATTTGCAATTATAAAAAATAATAAGAAGTATTCATATGCAGCCTTATCATGGGTCTTGATGTACAGCTCACTAGGATTCATTCAAAAGGATAGAGCGATAGAGATAGGAAAACAATTGGCTCAGTCGCGTGGACATGAGGTTATAAATATTGAGGCAAAACCAAGTTTTGCAAATATTATTGTTTGGAAAACTATTTATACAACGCAAACACATTATTATATCGATGCAGTTAGAACTGGATTAAATACTAGAATCATAGAGGGGGTGAAGATAAAAAAATTTAATATTAATGAATCATTTCCTTGGTTAAATAAAAAATCACAGCAAGCAAAAGACATTGAAAGATTTCGATGGTTTTCAAATGGCTATATTGCAATGTCTCAGAATAACCCAAATCAAATAATTGACATTCGTTATTCTATGCTTCCAAATGAGGGGCATGGGTTATGGGGGATAGAGTTGAACCCGGATGCAGGCAACGAAGTACATATCAAAAGAATTTTCAATAGACGCAGTGATATGTCTACATATGTTAAACTCTGGAATATGATAACAGAATAATCTGCGTATAAGATTTTGCTTATATAGCGTATAAACTCAAATAATCTCTTTAGCATTAAATTTTATAGTGCTATATCTATAATATGTATAATTATTTTAATATGACTAGGTTTGAATCATTTAACAAATTAGCTAGAGATAGATATGCGTTATAAAGCATTATTCTTTTTAATTATTTTTTCCATCCATCCATCTTATGTATACTCAGGTGGAAAAAGCGAGGATTCAGTCAGCACTAAAAATATTCAATACACTATTGGCTATATGTCAGAGTATTGGATAAGAGGGTCATTTCAAGCCGCATCTGTTCTTTATGGTAATGTTTCCTATACTTCAGGACCAGTATATTTAAGTGCTGGATATGCAGATTTAAGGGATAGAAAGGGTGGGGCTACTTATAATGAAGGCGAAGCTTTTATAAGTTTATATGGAAGTTATAATTTTGAGCTACTCGCTGTACCCGCGTATGTAGGTTTAGCGGCTTACCGATATACCGATGGCATTGATCAACATTATAATGAAGTTGGCATTGGTGCTGACTTTGATTTCTTCTCTATTGATGCTGTAGTTTTAGGGGACTACGATACATCGCCAAGCTCTGATTATTGGCATTTTCAAGTTACGGTTCCAATGGGTCCAATTAACTATACCTATGGAACATATTCTGGGGCATGGCAATATGTTGTCCATGAAGTATCAACAGGGTTTTCTGTAAATGATATAAATTTTGGTGTGAAACTAGGTATAAATAATGATAATGCCATGGGTACCGCTGCTAATTCAAATCAAGATACAACTTACGGGGCATTCTCGGTTAGTTATAGTTTTTAAAAATTTTTGAATGTTTAGATTATGGTTGAAAAATATAAATCAATTAAAGTTTTAACTTTAGAAACAATTAAATTAATACTAATAGGAGCATCAATGGTTTCCCTAGCTATTTATTTACTATTAAATATATTTTTATGATTGAAAAATTTATTAAGTCTGATTGCGGCTTGTCTGAATATAGAAGGCTAAGAGTACTTTCTAAAGATAAACCATTTTTTAAACTGAGATTATATTTCTTTATTATAATAGCAACGATAAGAGATTTGTTTAAATAGTTAAACGATTATCAATTATTTTTTTTCTGCATCTTTTTAAACTTTTCAATAGCAGCTTTTCTTTTTTCATCGCCATTTTTATCAAACATATTATCAGGGTCTAAATTTGTCTCTTTCAGTGATTTGAGATTAAAGCATACAAGGCCTATTTCAAATGGAGACAGTGACTTCATGTTTAAGACTAAATAATAGTTTAGCCCATGTTCCCAATGTTCTAAAAAACCTTTTTTTATATATTTTGTTTCAACATCATATTTCTTAGCTATGATTTCAAATGCATTTACATTGGTTTTCTCGTCAAATATTTCAGACCATACATTATTAATTACCATGGACATAGCGAGATTATCCGTTAGCCTTACATCCTTAGTAAGTCCTAAAGCTTTATCCAAAGATCTAGAATTATTTCTAAGCTCAATAGAGGTATTGTTACACCATTGACTTAATTCTTCTGGGATAAGCTTAGGCACAGCATTATATGTATGCATTATTTCAAAAAGTTCCGCAATCTCTATATGGGTTATTAAATCTTTAGACAGCAAACCTTTTATGCGTGACTCAAATGAACTCCATTGATTTATTTTAGTTGTCATTTAGTTCTCTTTTTTAAGGCAGTGGTCATTAAACTCAAGTTTAGCTTTCCCATATTGTATCCCACTAAATTCTGTTTTGGATTTATTATATCTTGATTTAATCTGTAATCATAAAAGACTTTTATATTTAGATTATAAAAAATATGGTTTAAACATATAGATCTATTAAAAGTAAGTAATTAATAGTCTCCTAATATAAGTATTTGTCAATAGTATAAATTTATTTATATTTAGTTTATTTTTTGTAACATGCTATTCTAAAATTATGGGAATATTAAAAAAATCACGGATATATCTCTAAAATCATGGGGATATTTATAAACTTTATGTATGTAAATGCTCAAAACCAGACAGAGCATTCTGTCGATGAGATACTCCATCAAGTTCACCATAAAGGTCAAACGAGAGATTTTATTCTCAACAAGTTGCGACCAAGGTTATAAATATTATTATTTATTCTCATCCAAGAATAATTGAGCAGGAATGAACAAAAAAAATTTTACTATAGCTGATATCCTTAAAAACAAAAACTATACTGAAGCGTCAGTATTTCAACCTATAAACCTCTTACGTGAATCAAGAAGACAAAATGAAATCCCTTCGGGAAAAGTTCCGAGTATTTGTGTTTTAGACCCAGACGGCGATCTAGTAGACTATTTAAATAATAAAAAAAGAGCAACAATAAGCAAATATTGGGCATGTTACCATTCGAATCTATATACGTTTAAAATTGGTGAATTAACAGTAGGAATAATTCCTCGTGTGGTAGGATCTTCGTATGCTGTGTTAATTGCTGAGCAACTATTTGTGTCAGGTTGTGAGCTTTTGATTAGCATAACTTCTGCTGGAATTATTAAACAATCCGGTTCTAATAAAAAATTTGCTTTAATTACACAGGCAATCAGAGACGAAGGAACAAGTTATCATTACCTGCCAAAAAATGAACTATCTGAGCTTTGTCAAAAATTACTTAAAAAACTAAAAAATGATAATAATCTTTGGTCGGAAGTAAAAAGCTGGACTACAGATGCGCCTTATAGAGAAACAATGTCCGCAATAGATCAAATGAGAAAAGACAATATAATCTGTGTAGAAATGGAAGCTTCTGCATTATATGCATTTGCAAAAGCAAAAAATAAAGAAGTTGTTTGTTTTGCACATCTGACTAATACAATGGCACAAAAAGAAGGTGACTTTGAAAAGGGAGAAGATTATGGAAGTCCTGAAACAATTCAGCTGATCGAAGAAGTTATCAAAAAACTGAAATAGTATGTTATGAAAAATATATTTTTATTTATTATCATTGGAGCATATATATCTTTAGTGAATGCATCTGATATTTATAGAGCCTCTCCTGAAAGATATATCGGAAAGTCAGATATAGTTGAAACCAGTATTGGTACTAAATATATGGCTGTGACATCTGATCCCCAGGCAACTAAAGCTGCTTATAATGTTTTATCAAATGGTGGCACAGCCGCTGATGCTGCAATAGCTGCTCAATTTGTATTGGGATTGACAGAACCACAGTCTTCAGGTTTAGGAGGAGGTGCTTTTGTTATATACTATAATGCCAAACAGAATCTACTAACTACATTTGATGGCCGTGAAACTGCTCCTTTAGCTAGTACACCTAATTATTTTTTAAATAATAATAAAAAGCCAATAGGTTTTTATGAAGCTGTTCTAGATGGTCGCTCTGTAGGTGTGCCTGGAACCCCGGCAGTTTTAGGAAAACTACATGAAAGGTTTGGGAAAGCTGATATACAAAAGCTTATAGAACCTGCCGTTGCTTTGGCAATGGATGGTTTTGCACCCTCAAGAGGATTGCTTGAGTCTCTACAGAATGATATCGGTAGACTTGATAAAAATAAAAAAAGCAAAGAATATTTTTATAATAAAAATATCATTAAGAATAAAAATTATGCAGACGTTTTGAAAGCTTTCGCAAACAAAGGGCATGAAATATTTTACAAATTTCCAATTTCAACCAATATTATAAATACTGTAAATAAAAAAAATGGTGTACTTACACAAAAAGATTTTGATAGATATAGGGTTATAGAGAGAAAGCCGGTTTGCGGTATATTTCAAAAACATAGAGTTTGCTCGATGGGTGAGCCATCTTCTGGTGCACTTACAATGCTTCAAATATTAAAACTCATTAATCATAACCCAACATGGCATAATTATATCGAGGCTTCAAAACTTGCTTTTGCTGATAGAAATTATTATATGGCTGATTCTGATTTTGTTAAAACACCTGGGGAGCGTTTACTAGATGATAACTATATTTCAAAAAGACGTAGACTGATTTCTAATGAAAATATTATAAATAATGCTCAGCATGGAACTCCAGATAATTGGAAAGAAAATGCTCAAGCTAGCTATCATGGACCTAATGAATCAGGTACAACTCATATCTCAATCATTGATCAATATGGAAATGCTATTTCAATGACATCAACAATTGAAAATGCTTTTGGATCCCGTATCATGGCTAATGGTTATCTTTTAAATAATGAACTCACTGATTTTTCATTTTCTCCTAAAAAAAATAGTAACCTAATAGCTAATAGAGTACAGGCTGGAAAAAGACCGCGATCATCAATGACTCCAACAATTATTTTTTCTACATCAACTAATAAACCCACACTCATTATTGGTTCTGCAGGTGGGAGTAGAATAATAGGATATGTTACTCAAAGAATAATAGATGTCTTATACAATAATATGTCTTTAGAAGATGCAATAAACGCTCCTCATATTCTAAATCGTGGTGGTAACATTGAGGCTGAAGAGGAAACTAGTATAACGAATAATCTGTCACAAAAAGGACATTTACTAGATATAACACCTCTAGCAAGCGGACTCACTGCCATACATATTGATTCTGAAAAAAATATCATAAAAGGTGTTTCAGATCCTAGACGCATTGGTACTGCATTGGGTAAGTAACCTATATAGGTATCTTTAGCTTTTCTTAGTTACTTTGATTATAGTATGTATTGATATAGATCTATACTAGGTTAAAGAATAAGCTGTACATAGAAGCTATAAAATTACTAAGATAAAAGGTGAAATATGAATAAATTTATAATACTACTGACTGCATTTGTCTTTACAAGTTGTGCTTCTATAACTCAAGGAACTAATCAATTATTAGCTTTTAGTATCACACCAGTTGAAGCAACTTGCACAGTTACTTCTGATGGCGGAGGACAAGTAGGTTCTGTATCTGGGACAATTAATATGTTGCAAGTAGCAAAAGATAATAGTGATTTATTAGTTAACTGTGTCGCGAAAGGTTATAAGTCAAAAATTACAAGATTAGTTTCCTCTGCCCAGACGGCTGGAATTATTGGAGTAACCCTTGATTTAGGAATAGTTGATATGTTGACAGGTGCAATGTGGAAATACCCAGACCATACCACCATCATACTTGAAGAAAAATAAGTCTACTAATAAAATACTTCCTATAAGCGAGTGTGTGGCTAGAGTAGTCTTTTAATCAAATGGCACATAAGTACCATCTGATTTTGTGGAGACGGCGGGAATCGAACCCGCGTCCGAGAGCACTCAGCCCTTAGTACTACATGTTTAGTTTATCTTTAATTTAATCACCAAGCTGACGACAAACAATCTACTTAATAACTGTCTTGTTTAATTTAACAGTACAATAACAAGCACATGTACTGCGGTCTTATCATTATGACTTCAGTAAAGAGCATATAAGCCTACTCTTAGTGAAGCTAGCGGCAGTTAGGCTGCTAGGGCTAAAGGTTTATTTTCAGCGTTTATAGTTTATCAGCAGTTTAACGAGTTACCGAAGAGCTCGACATGCACTTCAGGAATTGCAACCCCACGTCGAAGCCAGGTCGTCCCCCTAAAATTAGCTTTATATCCTATATCTAATAATACACATACGCAATTGATATTGACTAGATTTAATTTATTTTTTTATATAAGACTCGAAGTAATACTTAGGAATTATTCAAGGCATGCTTAATATCAGGATTATTGATAACCTTGGGAGGCTACTACCATTAATATCTTTTATTACGACTAAGGAATACCAATAGTCCTAAAACTGTATTAAAATGTAGACTCAATTATGCTTCAAAATAAAAATATACTCTTAGATATAACCAAGCGAAAGGATAATAATAGAGACCCATTTTATTACTTCCTTGTTTACAAGGTTCAATATGAAAAAAATCTTAATATAGAAGAATTAAAGACCTTAAATCATTTATTGAATACAGCCAGAGAATTGAAGAAAGGGGATATAACTAGTAACAGTATATTAATAACAAGTAGATCAGGCATCTTATCTCCATGGGCAGAAAAAGCTAAACAGGTTATTGTTAATTGTGGGCTTAATAATAGTTTAAGTATTGAGCAAATTAAATTATATCAATTTAATGGGAAAGCTGCTTTTAAGAGTGCAAGCAGTAATCTTGATCTAGTATATGATAAAATGACTCAATATTGTCTCACTACAAAAATTGACATTCAAAAGTATTTTGAAAAAGAAAAATTACATATAAAGAGTAAGAGATCAGAAATAATCCCGTTATCCAAATTAAATAAATATAATAAAACAATGGGCCTAGCTCTTAGTGAGTTAGAGATTATTTATTTAAAGAAAATGTATACCAAACTTAAGAGGTCACCAAAAGATATAGAGTTGATGATGTTTGCCCAAATTAACTCTGAACATTGCAGGCATAAAATATTTAATTCTAAAATTGTTCTAAAAAACTCTAAAGAAGATAATTCTTTATTTAAATTAATTAAGACAACTTTTAAGAAAACTAATAAAGATGTGGTGTCCGCATATACTGATAATTGCTCGATCATAAAATCCAATAGAGTAAATTTTTTACATACTGATATTGTAAGTAAAAAATATAAATATAAAAAAGAAGATGGCTTATATATTGTTAAAGCTGAAACTCATAACCATCCAACAGCAATTTCTCCACATGCAGGTGCGGCTACAGGATCAGGGGGAGAATTAAGAGATGAGGGTGCAACAGGAAGAGGGTCGATACCTAAGGTTGGATTTACAGGTTATACATTATCAAACTTATGTATACCGAAAGATAATAATAGTTGGGAAAAAAATGCTATAGGCACTCCTGGAAGAATTAAATCACCTTTAGATATTATAGTTGAAGCACCAATTGGAGCTGCTTCTTATAATAATGAATTTGGAAGACCTAATATATTTGGTTATTTTAGAACATGTGAATTTAGTCCGATCATTAAAAAATCTAGCATTAAGAGCATTGGATACCATAAACCCATAATGATTGCCGGTGGTGTTGGAGTTATAAGAAATAATCATATATATAAAAATAAGTTAGACCAGGGGGATTTGATTATTATTTTAGGCGGTCCTTCTTATCTTATTGGGCTTGGTGGAGGCGCGGCATCATCGTTATCATCTGGCTCAAGTAGTGAGAACTTAGATTTTTCATCTGTACAAAGAGATAATCCAGAAATTGAAAGAAGATGCCAAGAAGTTATTAATCAGTGCGTGTATTTAGATAAGCAGACGCCTATTAAAAGTATTCATGATATTGGAGCTGGAGGTTTATGTAACGCTGTTCCGGAAATAGTTAATGATTCTGGTAGAGGTGCGAAAATCATGATGTCTAAGATTCCTCTTGGCGAATCATCAATGAGCCCCCTGGAAATATGGTGTAATGAATCTCAAGAAAGGTATGTGATAGTAATTGATGGTAAAGATTTGAGTCTTTTTGATTCTATATGCGTTAGAGAAAATTGTCCTTACTCTTTAATTGGTAAAGTAACCACTGCTAAAAACCTTATAGTGTATGACGTGGATGACAAAACAAAAGTAATTGATTTACCAATGAGTTATCTTTTAGGTAAGCCTCCAATTAAACCTATTAATATTATTGGTTATGATCACAAAAATCATAGTAACAAGCACACTTATATAAATTTTAAAAAATGCGTACAAGGCGTATTGTCATTACCAGCAGTAGCGGACAAAGGATTCCTTATTACGATTGGTGACAGGTCAGTGACAGGGTTAGTTGCACGAGATCAAATGATCGGAGCTAATCAAGTACCTGTTTCTAATGTGGGTATAACAATGTCCGACATAGGCTCTTCGAGTGGACAAGTCATTACAATGGGTGAAAGGCCATCTCTCGCAATTACAAATCCAGAAGCTTCGGCAGAAATTGCATTTGGTGAAGTTATAACTAATATTTCATGTTCATATATAAAAGATCTTTCTAAAATAAAATTGTCAGCAAATTGGATGGCATCATCTAAAAATAGTAATGAGATTGAAAGTCTTTATTTAGCTGTTAAAAAGATATCAACTCTATGTACTTCAAATAATATTACTATACCAGTTGGAAAAGACTCATTATCAATGAGTACATCATGGAAAAATAAAAAAACATCATATAATGTTGAAAGTCCAGTAAGCCTTGTCCTGTCAGCATTCTGCTCTATAGATAATGTTAATGATGTTATTACTCCTGACCTGAAAGGTAATGGAGAAATTTTTCTAATAGATATATCTGAAGGTATGGAACGCATGGGTGGATCATCCTTGCATCAAATACATAATATTATTGATTCAGATGTTCCAAGAATAAATAAACCTCAAAATATTGAGTTATTCTTTAATTTTATTCAATCACTTATAAAATCAAAAACTATTTCTGCGTATCATGATAAATCAGATGGAGGTTTATTTACAACGTTAACTGAAATGGCTATTTCAGGGAATATGTCTTTAGACATCTCCAAAAGTTTAGAAAAATATTTTGACGTTGCTCACATGACAAAATTCTTCTTTAATGAGGAGTTAGGCGCTGTAATAGAAGTGCCTAAAAAAAATATAAATATATTTAATAAGTTAATTCAGAAAAATAAGGCTGAGGCATTGGTTACTCCGTTAGGAAGATCAGTAAAATCATTAAACCCTAGTTTACTAATAAAATCATATGAAGATATATCATTCTCTTTGGAAATATTAAGAAAATATTGGAGTAATCTGTCTTATAAAATCCAAAAGATTCGTGATAATCCTATAACTGCAAGAGAAGAGTATAATAACAAAATATCTTCTCATAAGAATCTAAAACCATTAGAGAATAAAGTTAATTTTTTAACAGGTAGCGTAAAGATTAAAAAAGCTAAATTAAATAGAAAGCCAAAAGTAGCAATTCTCAGAGAGCAAGGCGTTAATGGGCATAAGGAAATGGCGCATGCATTCATGATGTCAGGGTTTGAGGCCCATGATGTGCATATTAACGATATCTTGAAGGGCAACGTAGACATGCAATCTTATGAGGGATTAGTGGCCTGTGGTGGTTTTTCATATGGTGATGTTTTAGGCGCAGGAAAAGGCTGGGCGAGTAAAATACTTTATAACAATAAGATAAAGGATCAATTAGAAATATTTTTTAATGATAAAAATAAATTTGGACTTGGTATATGCAATGGCTGCCAGATGTTTTCACAACTTCATTCGATAATACCTGGTACTGATCATTGGCCTTTATTTGATAAAAATAAATCTAATCAATTTGAGGCTAGGCTGTCAAGAGTTAAGATAAATAAATCTAAATCATTGTTTATGAATGGAATGGAAGGGTCGATATTGCCAATAGTAGTCTCTCATGGAGAAGGGAAGACAGTATTTCCAAGTAAAAAAAATATAAGTAATGCTATAATCAGTTATGTTGACAATAATAATAATAAAACAACAGAGTATCCATTCAATCCAAACGGTTCAGATAATGGATCAAATGGTTTTACAAACAGTGATGGAAGAATAACTATCATGATGCCTCATCCGGAAAGATTATTTACATTAAATCAGTATTCTTATCATCCTGTTAATTGGAAAATATCACCATGGTCTAAAATATTCATTAATGCGAGAAATTGGTTAAAGTGAAAATATTTAATAAATATAATTTAGATAAAGAGAATAAGATTACAGATGAAAAACATTTTCATAATCGTAGAAAAATTATGACATCAACATTAGCATTTCCATTTCTAATGAATTCAAATATTCTAGCTGCATCACAAAAAAAGTTATCTTTTAATAAAGACCTTGATTACAGTACAAATGAACAAACAAATACTATTAAACAAATTACATCATATAATAATTTTTATGAGCTAGGAACGGGAAAGCGAGACCCTATGTTAAATGCATCTAAACTTAAATCTGATGAATGGAAATTAACAATAGATGGTCTGGTAGAAAATCCATTTACACTAGATAGTGATGATTTAATAAAAAAGTTTCAACTAGAAGAGAGAATATATAGGTTAAGATGTGTTGAGGCATGGTCAATGGTTGTCCCATGGATTGGTTTTGAGTTGAGAAGCTTAATTAATCTTGCCAAGCCACTGCATAATGCTAAGTATGTTTATTTTGAATCTATATTAGATAAAGAAAATCTTCCTGGTCAAAAAAGAAATATTTTGAACTGGCCTTATAAGGAAGGGTTGAGGATGGATGAGGCAATTAATCCATTAACCATGATAGCTGTTGGGCTGTATGGGAAAGTTTTGCCTAATCAAAATGGCTCTCCGGTGAGACTCATCGTTCCATGGAAATATGGGTTTAAGAGTATAAAATCAATTGTTAGAATCTCATTTGTTGATCATCAACCAGCATGCACATGGAATGAACAAGCTCCTGATGAATATGGATTTTATTCAAATGTGAATCCATATGTAAATCATCCTCGATGGAGTCAGAAAAGAGAGAGGAGAATAGGTGAGTTTGGTAAGAGAGACACTTTGTTGTTTAACGGATATAGTAAATTTGTTAATAATCTATATACAGGAATGGACCTTGAAAAAAACTTTTAATATAATCAATTATTTTGAATAGGCTTGTCACATATACTCTATCACTTTTACCTATATTTTTTATTTTTTATCAATCTATATTCAATGATGAAATTATCAATCCATATTCATATTTAATAATTTCTTCAGGTTATATTGCGATAAGCATGATAATAATTATTTTATCAGTACCAATCTTATTTTCCATTAAAAATTATATAGATAGGAGATCCCTAGGAATCATTACTTTTTTGATTACACTATTGCATTTCTTTTTATATTTATTTGATAATGATTTAAGTCTCTCTTTTATACTGTCAGATATAGTTTCCAGAAACTATATTCAAGCAGGATATATGGCTCTGATATTGTTTATTCCTCTGTTTATAACATCGTCCGATAAATCTAAGGAAAAACTTGGTATTAAATGGTTATCATTACATAGATTAATTTACTTAATACTTGCATTATCGTTATTACATTATTATTTAATTATTAAAGCAGATTATTTTTTATTTAACACTTATATGTTTATAATATTATTTATGTTGTTAATTAAAAAAAGGATTTATAAAACATGAACAGAAGAGAATTTATTCAATTTTTGATGGCCGGATATGCAGCTGGTATTGTAAAGCCTTCATTAGGTTCACCAAGAATAAATTATAATACTAGATTGTTTGGTGATTTGAGATTGATTCATATCACGGATACACATGCGCAACTAGATCCAATGTATTTCAGAGAGCCTAATTATAATTTAGGTGTAGGTAATAATAGAAATACCCCGCCACATATAGTTGGAAGAAAGCTTTTAGATTACTATTCTATTGATTCAACTATTATGAAGCATGCTTTTACCCATCTTGACTTCCATCAACATGCAAAAGAGTTTGGAAAATTTGGTGGTTATGCACATTTAAAAACAGTCATTGATCAATTAAGGCATGATGCTGATGATAATTCTTTGTTACTAGATGGAGGAGATACATGGCAGGGTAGTGGTCTTTCTTTATTGACTAATGGAATGGACATGGTTGAAGCATCAAACATTCTGGGTGTTGATGTAATGACTGGACATTGGGAATTTACGTATGGTGAAAAAATATTTTTAGAAAATTTAAAAAAGTTTAATGGAGATTTTGTTGCTCAAAATATTTCATTGACTGAAGAAGCCTTGTTTGATGGTATTGAGCCTGTCGATGACAGTAATCATTTCCAGAAACCATATGTTATAAAAACAATAAATAATCAGAGAGTTGCGGTTATTGGTCAAGCATTTCCGTATACCCCTATTGCAAATCCAGGGAGATTAATTCCTAACCTCACTTTTGGTATTCGTGATAATGAATTGCAAGAACTGATTGATTTAATCAAGGATAAAGAGGGTGCGTCTTTAATTGTTTTGTTATCTCATAATGGCGTTGATGTTGATAAAAAAATGGCATCCAAGGTTAATGGGATTGATATAATATTTGGTGGACATACCCATGACGTGTTGCCTAAACCAATTGAAATTATTAATAATAACTCAAGAACTGTAATCCTTAACTCTGGATGTAATGGAAAATTTGTGTCAATGATTGATATAAAGATTAGACACTCTTCTTTTGACTACAGATATAAGCTTCTGCCAATTCTTTCGAATCAAATTAAACCCTCAGCTCAGATGACTGAACATATTAAAGATGTAAAAAAACCATACTTGAAAGAATTAAATCAGAAAATTGGAAAATCAAATTATGATTTATATAGAAGAGGTAATTTCAATGGGTCTTTTGACAATCTTATTTGTGACTCAATGTCTAATGTCTTGGATTCCGAAATTTGTTTATCTCCTGGATTTAGGTGGGGCCCAACTATTCTTGCAGGCGAAGATATTTTGATGTCTGATATTTATAATCATACTGCTATTACATATCCAAATGTTTATCGTAGAGAAATGACCGGCCTTACTATTAAAAATATCTTAGAAGATGTCGCGGATAATATATTTAATCCAGACCCTTATCTCCAACAAGGAGGAGATATGGTTAGGACAACCGGGATTAATTATCAAATTACACCAAAAAATACTATCAATAAAAGAATAACTAATATTACATTAAATAACGGTAAATCATTGAATGATAACAAGAAATATGTGGTTAGTGGTTGGGCTAGTGTGAATTCAGAAGAATCTGGTGATCCTATATGGGAAGTCACAAAACAGTATCTTGGAAGTATAAAAAACTATGATTTAAATGAGGTAAAACAACCAACTTTAGCTTTAGAAAATGATAATGAAGGTATAGAAAATTAGTTACAAGAAATAGATTAAATGTTAATATTTCATTTGAATTTATAAACTATATTTGTAAAAGGAGACCGATATGTTTGATGTAGATATGAAAATTGCAGGCTTTGATGACGAGCTAAATGATTCAATTAACAAAGAAATCATCCGTCAGGAAGAGCATGTAGAGCTAATTGCTTCTGAAAACTACGCAAGTCCTAGGGTTTTAGAGGCTCAAGGATCAGTTTTAACTAATAAATATGCAGAAGGCTATCCTTACAAGAGATACTATGGTGGTTGTGAAAATGTTGATATAGCTGAACAATTAGCCATTGATAGACTAAAAGAAATATATGGTGCAGATTATGCAAATGTTCAGCCACATTCTGGCTCGCAAGCAAATGCTGCGGTATATCTTGCGCTGCTTAATGCTGGCGATACTATACTAGGAATGAGTCTGGACGCTGGTGGCCACCTGACACATGGCTCAAAAGTAAACTTTTCAGGAAAACTTTTTAATGCTGTCCAATATGGTATAGATGAAAATGGTATGCTTGATTATGATGAAATAGAGAAACTTGCTATAGAACATAAGCCAAAAATGTTAATTGGTGGGTTTTCAGCTTATTCGCAAGTAATTGACTGGGAGAGAATGTCAAAAATTGCAAAAAAAGTTAATGCTTATTTTCTGGTTGATATGGCGCATGTATCCGGACTAGTTGCTGGCGGAGTTTATCCTTCTCCAGTTCCATTTGCTGACGTAGTTACATCAACTACGCATAAAACATTAAGAGGCCCTAGAGGCGGAATAATAATATGTAAATCTAACCCGGAACTTGAGAAAAAATTTAACTCTTTAGTATTTCCAGGAACTCAAGGTGGACCATTAATGCATGTTATTGCAGCTAAAGCAGTAGCATTTAAAGAAGCGTTAGAACCTGAGTTTAAAGATTATATGAAACAAGTTGTCTTAAATGCAGATTTACTAGCAAAAACAATAATCTCAAGAGGATATGAGATTGTATCAGGCGGAACTAAAAACCATCTGATGCTGGTTAGCTTGGTCAAACAAGGATTGACTGGTAAAGCAGCTGATGCAGCCCTACATAGAGCAAATATTACTGTAAATAAGAATTCAGTTCCAAATGATCCGCAGAGCCCCTTCGTTACAAGTGGGATAAGACTTGGTACTGCGGCTATTACAACTAGAGGTTTTAAAGAAGCTGAAACTACTATATTGGGTAATTTGATATGCGATGTACTTGATGATATTGAGGATGAATCAAAAATTGCATCTGTTAAAGAAAGAATATTGAATTTAACATCTCAATTCCCAGTTTATTCTAAGAATAAAAAAGCTGTAGCCTAGAGGTATTTAGTATGCGCTGTCCTTTTTGCGGAGAGCCTGAAACAAGGGTAATTGATTCTCGGTTAACCGGAGAGACAAATGCTATAAAGAGAAGGCGTGAATGTGTCTCTTGTAACATACGTTTTAATACTGTTGAACAATCAGAATTATCATATCCGCGTGTAATAAAAACAAATAGCTCGTCAGAATTATTCTCCGAAGATAAGATTAAAAAAGGTGTCTATATAGCTTTAGAGAAAAGAGAAAACTCTATTGTTGATATTGATAGGACTTTTGAAAGTATTTTTAAAAAATGCAGAACACAAGCAGACAAGGAAGTATCTTCAAGTGAAATAGGAAAAATAGTAATGAAAGAGTTATTGAAGCTTGACCATGTAGCTTACCTTAGATTTGCATCTGTTTATTTAAATTTTGAAGATAAAGAAGCATTCACCAAAGTTATAAAAAGTTTAGAGAAAGATTTATCGCCAGAAATGAAGAAACTTCAAAAGAATTTACTGCAAGATGAATAAGGAAGAAACAGATCAATATTATATAGAAGAAACTTTTAAATTAGCGCTTAATGGAAAATTTACGGCACATCCAAACCCTATGGTTGGCGCAATTGTGGTTAAAAATGGAAAAGTTTTAGGAAAAGGCTATCACTTGAAGCCTGGTTTCCCGCATGCCGAGCAAGAAGCTATCAAGAATGCTGGTAAATCTGTTGCAAATTCAACCCTATATGTGAATTTAGAACCATGCCACCATTTTGGAAGAACGCCTCCATGCTCTAATTTAATAATTAATAGCAAGATAAAGAGAGTTGTTATTTCATGTTTAGATCCAAACCCACTCGTGAATGGTAAAAGCGTTAAGCAACTTAAAAAGTCTGGAATAGAGGTCAAGGTTGGAGTTTTAAAAAATCAAGCAATGAGTCTAAACAGAGGATTTTTTAGTAAATTTTTATTGAAAAGACCTAATATTATTTGTAAATCAGGAATATCGTTGGATGGTAAGATTTCCTTGAATAATGGCATAAGTAAATGGATTACTTCAGAAGAATCAAGGCTTGATGTTCAAACAGAAAGAGCATTGTCACCATTAATATTTTCCTCGTCTAAGACAGTAATCATGGATAACCCTAGCCTAAATATTCGTGAGCCATTACTTTTAAAAAAGATATTAAAGCAACCAGATCTTGGAATAGTTGATAGAACTCTCAAAATACCATTAAGTAGTAAAGTTTTTAAAGTATCATCTCGAAAAATTTACCTGTTTACGTCAATAAAAAAAACTACTAAAAAATATAAAAAAAATGTGATTGTGGTTTATGTCCAATCAAGAAAAAATAAGATTAACCTTATGGAATGCATCTCTTTTTTAGCTAAACAAGATATAAATAATATATTTGTTGAAGCAGGCCCAACATTGATGGAGTCTTTTTTCAAAGGATCTTTGGCTGATGAATTAGTATTATACATCTCTCCAAAAATAATTGGAGATACTGGAAAATCTTTCTCTGGAGTTACTTATATAAAAAAACTTTCTAAAAAGATAAAATTTAAAATAAATGATATGATTCCAATTGGTAATAATCTAAAAGTGAGACTAGAAAAATAATATGTTTACAGGGATTATAGAAAATATAGGCAAGATTACCCTCATAGAGGAAGTTAATTGTAACTATGTAATTAAAATAGAGATTGCTAATCTATCAATGAATATATCAAATGGCGACAGCATTGCTATTAATGGTGCTTGCCTGACAGTAACTAATATTAAGGATAATATTTTTAGTTTTGATTTATCTCCTGAAACTATGAAACTAACATCATTTAAATATTTAATAAAAAATGATCTCGTGAATATAGAATTTCCATTAACTTTGAATAAATTCATTAGTGGACATATAACTACTGGACATATCGATACTGTTGGAGTAATAGAAAAACTTTTAAAGAATACTGATTCATGGTTTATTCAAATTAAAATTGATAAAATATATTTAAAATATATAGTTCACAAAGGCTCTATTTGTATTGATGGTATTAGCCTGACAATTAATCAGATACAGGGCGATATAATAGACTTAATGGTCATTCCTCATACATATCAAAATACTATTATTAAGAATTATAGTTTAGGTGATAGTGTGAATATTGAAGTAGACTACATAGCAAAACATCTAGAGAAACTTAAGAATGGTTAATACTACTAAAGAAATAATTGATTCCCTTAAAAAAGGTAAAATGGTCATCATAATGGACGATGAGAATCGTGAAAATGAAGGTGATCTTGTAATGGCATCTGAATTTGTTAAGGCAAAGGATATTAATTTTATGGCTTCAAAAGGCAGGGGCTTGATTTGCTTGACCCTTACTAGTGCTAAATGTAAAAAATTAGGCTTACCGCTCATAAAAAAAACAGGAGAAACATCCAAGGAAACAAATTTTACAGTGTCTATAGAGGCTGCCAAAGGAGTGACTACGGGAATATCTGCTGCTGATCGAGCAAAAACAATTCAAGCTGCGGTTGCTAAAAATTCGAAAGCAAGTGACTTAGTTCAACCAGGCCATATATTTCCGCTTATGGCAAAAGATGGTGGAGTCCTTATAAGAGCTGGTCATACAGAAGCTGGTTGTGATTTAGCTAAACTAGCCGGACTAGAACCTTCCGCTGTGATTGTTGAGATATTAAATGAAGATGGAACGATGGCTAGAAAGAAAGATTTGTTAACTTTTGCAAAAAAACATAAATTAAAGATTGGAACAATTGAAGATCTGATTAAATATAAAGTTTCTAATGAAAAAACTGTTAAAAGGATAAGAGAAGAGATTATCAAGACTGAGTATGGTGACTTTACCGGAGTCTTTTATAAAGATACTTTGACCTCAATGGTACATTTTGTATTAATTAAAAATAAAATAATTTCAGAAGAACCTACAATGGTCAGAGTGCATGTTCAAAATATTTTAACAGATACAGTGAAGTCTACTAATTACTCAACTTGGCCAATTGATAGAGCATTGGAAAAAATCTCTAAATCAAAACAAGGAGCTGTTGTATTTATTACAGAAAATCTTACCAGCAATCGGATAGATAATTTGAAGTTATCTAAGTCAATAGTTTCAAAAAATAAAGCTAAGTTTGATGATTTTCGTACAGTTGGCATAGGTGCCCAAATATTAAGCGATATTGGAGTGAAGGATATGATATTGTTAAGCAGTCCGATAATTTATCATGGAATAAATGCTTTTGGACTCAATGTAATTAAGTACGTAAGCAAGTAAATGAAAAAAATAGATAATAAGAGTATAGAGTTATATGATCATCCTGAAACATATTACAAAGATAATTATTCTGAGCTTTTGAAGCTAACAAATAAAAAAACTATTATTGTTTCAACTTCATATCATAAATATATAACTGGGAGCATGGCCACTGACTTTATAAGTCATTCCGGAGAAAATATCTCTAAGATTGGTTTTATTGAATCACCTGGTGCCTTTGAACTACCATTAATAATAAAAATGATTTTAAGTAAACATGAGCCGGATATAATCCTGGCCTTAGGATGCATTATAAAAGGTGATACTAAACATGATGAATATTTATCATCATCAGTAATTAATGGATTAAGAAATCTTAGTCTTGAATTTGAAAAGCCAATAATAAATGGAGTTTTAACAACAAATACTGAGCAGCAGGCTGTTGATAGAGCTGGAGTTAAATTCAGTAAAGGTGGTGAATATGCAAAGGTCAGAGAGAGTTTATTGAGCATTATTACAGTGGTCAATATACAATGACTACGATTAACCCTAAACAGAGAACCATAGCGCGGGAAAACATTCTAAAGGTTTTGTATCAGCAGAATTTAAATGAGTACGCATTCTCAGATATCCTAAAAACATTCATCGAAAAGAGAAAATATGATAAAGATTATTTTGAAAATATTATTTCATTGATTGAGGAAAATAATAAAAAAATAGTTAGTTTTATAGAAGACAATACGGATTTAAAGCTTGAGTCACTGATACCAATAGATAGAGCAATACTAATGTTATCAGTTTGTGAATTGATATATAGGAATGATGTTCCTAAAAAAGTTATTCTCAATGAAAGTATAAATATTGCTAAAAAATATTCGACTGATGAATCGTATAAATTTATTAATAATATTCTTGACCAACTACTTAGATGTTTTGAGAAAAATGATTAAGAATGAAGAAGGCATTATTGACTATATCAGATCAAATATTAAGACGACTTCTAGAGACGTTGTTAAAAGTATAGGTGATGATTGCGCTGTAATTAAAGTATCCCCGAAGAAATATTTTGTCATTACAACAGATACTTCTTTAATGGGACCTCATTTCACCAAAAATTATAGTCCATATGAAATTGGATATAAGTCATTGGCTACCAATTTAAGTGATATTGCGGCAATGGGCTGTGTGCCTAAATATATATTTATGGCTTTAACTATACCTAAATTAGAATCAGAATGGATTAAGTCTTTTTATAAAGGCATTAAGCATCTTACAGAAAAGCATAATGTTGCGTTAATTGGTGGAGATACTAACCGTGGTCCACTAAGTATCTCAATTCAAGTTATAGGAGAGAATAAGAAAAATATACTTTACCGTGATGGAGCAAAAAAAGATGAAGATGTTTATGTTACAGGTAAGCTTGGATGCGCAAGAGCAGCGTTAATGATAACTAATAAAAAAAGATATCAGCATGAATTTAAATTACTTAAAAAATATTTACACTTGCCTGTTCCTAGGATAGATATTGGAATAGAGATTTCTAAATTTGCAAGTAGTTGCATTGACATATCAGATGGCATTGCAAAAGATTTATATAATATAACAGTAAGTAGTAAGTGTGGAGTAGATATATTTATAGATAAGATTCCAACTCATAAATTAGTGAAGAAAGTAATACCATCAAAATTTTACTATGAAGCTCTGATTGGTGGAGGTGAAGATTACGAATTATGTTTTACCGCGAATAAAAAGTATCGTAAACAAATTGACAAAATATCGAAGAAATATTCTCTTCCCATTACAAAGATAGGGGTTATCACAAAAAGTAAGTTGAGATATTTTGATAATGACAAGCAAGTTGACTTAACCTTAAAAGGTTTTGATCATTTTTCTAAATAAAACTATTGTTCTTGATAGCCAAGTTTTTCTAAATATGTGGTAAGCCTAATAAGTGGCAAGCCAATCACTGAGGTTGGATCTTCGCCAGCAGTTTTTTGAATTAAGCTAATAGCTAAGCCTTCCATTCGTATACTAGCAGCACAACTGAGCATATCTTCTTTCTCTATATAATTACTTATAATGTTTTTAGATAACTTTTTCATTTGGACATAATAATTCACTACAGATGAATATTTTTTCATAGTATTGGTATCTATTACGCATATCCCTGTTTTAAATACTATTTTCTTTCCTGAAATAAACTTAAGTTGCTTTTGAGCATTTTGCTTGGTAAGAGGTTTACCTAATATTTTATTTCCAACTACAGCTATCTCATCTGATCCTATGACTATAGAGTTTTTTTGAAGTACTGCGATTTTCATAGCTTTCTCAACCGAGAGTCTTTTTACAAAGTTATTTACTGGTTCATTTTTATTTCTAGATTCATCTATATCTGGTGATATTGATGTAAACTTTAACTTAATCTGCTGTAGAAGCTTTTTGCGATGAATTGAACTAGATGCCAGTACTATTTTTCTCATATAACCAAACCCTGTATTAGATTTTTTAAAACACTGATGTTATCAGAAACATAGTTCATATTAAATGATATATGCTTTTTTTATAAAAAAGTAACCAAATAAAGCAGATATAAATTGCTTGATAAGCATTTATTGCTTAGAATAGCGTATATTTTATAACAAATTAACGGTACTAACTCATGGCAGTTCAAAAAAGTAGAAAATCTAAATCTAAGAAAGGAATGAGAAGATCTCATCATGGTTTATCTGGACCATCTATGTCTGTAGATAAAACCACTGGTACTAGACATTTGAGACATCATATTGCCAAAGATGGTTACTATATGGGTAATGAAGTAGTTGCGCCTAAAGTAAAAAAAGAGAAGCAAGAAGAGTCGCAAACTTAGTAAAATCTTAGTAAACTAACCATAATGCATCAAAAAATTACAATAGCATTAGACATGATGAGTGGAGATCATGGCTTATCTGCGTCTGTGCCAGGTGCAATTAAATCATTGAGGGAGCACGATGATTTATTTCTTATTCTTGTAGGGGATGAAAAATTAATTTTACCCTTAATACCTAATGACTTTAAAAATACCCCAAAAAAAAGATATAGCATAACTCATACAACTGAATATATTGCTATGGACGATGAAATAATCAAGGCCATTAGATCTAAAAAAAAATCATCAATGAGGCTTGGTATTAATGCCGTTAAAAACAAAGAGGCTGATGCATGTGTCAGTGCTGGAAATACAGGGGCTTTAATGGCTTTATCGAAAATTATTTTGAAAATGATTCCAGGAATTGATAGGCCAGCAATATGTGGATCTCTGCCAACAAAGACTGGACAATGTCATATCTTAGATCTTGGGGCAAATGTTGAATGTGATGCCAGTCATTTATACCAATTTTCTATTTTAGGATCAGCACTCGTTCAATCATTGGAAATTAATACAAGACCAGTAATAGGTTTATTAAACGTAGGTTCTGAGGAATTTAAAGGAAATGATACTATTAAGAATGCAGGTCAGTTAATGCAAGAATCAAAATTAAATTATGCGGGATTTGTGGAAGGCGATGAAATGTTTAATGGCAACTTTGATGTAATTGTTTCAGATGGATTTGCTGGAAATATTGCGTTAAAGAGTATCGAAGGTGTTGCTAAGTTGATTAGTTATTTTATAAAAACGGAATTCAATAAATCAATATTTACGAAACTTGCTGCATTAATAAGCTATCCAGTAATGCGAGCATTAAAAAAGAAAGTAGACCCAAGAAAATATAATGGCGCAAGCCTCTTAGGGCTTCAGGGAGTTGTTGTAAAAAGTCATGGTGGCGCAGACTCATATGCTTTTAGTCAGGCAATAAATACGGCTTATTATGAAGTTAAAAATGGTATATTAGATAAAATTGCATCATTAGTTCATTCCGAAGGTTCTGATGACTAACCTTTATTCAAAGATAATTGGTAGCGGAAGTTACCTTCCAGAAAAAATTTTAACTAATCATGATTTAGCAAAAATAGTTGATACAAGCCATGACTGGATCTTTGAAAGAACTGGAATTGAGCAGAGACATATTGCATCTAAAAATGAATCGTCTGTTGATATGGCATACAAGGCTTCATTGAAAGCTATGTCTATGGCTCAATTATCATCAAATGATATTGATATGATTATTGTTGCCACATCTACACCTGAGAGAAAGTTTCCGAGTACAGCTGTGCTTTTACAAAATAGTTTAAAAGTTGAGCAAGGGTTTGCTTTTGATATTAATGCTGCATGCACTGGCTTCATATATGCGTTGGATGTTGCTGACAAATATGTACGGGCTAAAGTAGCAAAAAATATACTCGTAGTAGGTTCCGAAAAAATGAGTTCTTTGCTTGATTGGAAGGATAGAAATACATGTGTCTTGTTTGGAGATGGAGCTGGGGCAGTTATATTATCTGAGTCTACAGCACCTGGAGTATTGTCAACTAATATAGGCTCTAATGGCTCATATAAAGATCTATTGACAGTTAACATTGACCCTGAGTTTATAGAAATGAAAGGTAATGATGTTTTTAAAATTGCTGTAAAAACAATGGGTAAATTAGCAGTATCGACACTTGAAAAAAATAATATCACAATTGATCAAGTTGACTGGCTAATTCCACATCAAGCTAACAGTAGAATCATAAATGCAATCGCTAAAAAAATATCCCTACCGAGTGAAAAAGTTATATTAACAGTTAATAAGCATGGCAATACATCAGCGGCATCAATTCCCTTGGCATTTGATGACGCATATCATAATGGATCTTTGAAGAAAGGAAATTTAATCATGTTAGAAGCATTTGGGGCTGGTTTTACATGGGGCTCAGTTTTACTTAAGTTTTAAGATGTTAAAAGCATTAGATTCATGTATAAGATGTCACAGAATCCATGAGCACTTTATTGACTTTTATCACTGCAATAAAATCAATATAAATACCAGAAGACTTAACAAGAAAATATTGAGAGATATTTTTTTTTTAGCTAAATCATGCCGGTTAAAGCTATGATTGATAAATTAATATTAGATATAACGAGTAGACCAGGAATATATAAATTCTTAGACCAAAATTCTAAGATCATATATATTGGAAAAGCTTTAAATTTAAAAAAAAGAATTTCGTCTTATTTTAATAAGTCTGTTAGCGGTATAAAGACTCAGAAGTTAGTTGAACACATATCTGACATTGAAGTTATTATAACTGAAAATGAAGAAGAGGCACTGATACTTGAAAACACGCTTATCAAAAAGCATAAACCTAAGTACAATATTCTTTTAAGAGATGATAAGTCATATCCATATATTTATATTGATACTAGTCATGAGTTTCCTTCAATCAAATTTTATCGAGGAAATAAAAATACTAAAAATGGTATATTTTTCGGACCATATACACAGGTAGCTCATGTAAGATACATGTTAAATTTAACTCAAAAAATATTTAAAATAAGATCATGTGAAAATTCATATTTTAATAATAGAAATAAACCATGTTTACAACATCAAATTAATCGTTGTGATGCCCCTTGTGTAGGTTTGATAAGCAAAGAGCATTATAGTACTTCAGTTAAAAATACAATACTTTTCCTGCAAGGGAAGAATGAGTCTCTTATTAACGAATATAGTCTAAAAATGGAAAACTATTCATCTAGCCAAGAGTTTGAAGAAGCATCAATGGTGAGAGATAAAATATCTATGATCAGGAGCTTAACTAAATCTAAAAATATTATTAATAATCAGAAAGATCTGGATATTATTACATGTAGCAATATAGATGATATTTATTGTATTGATGTATTTCTTGTAAGAGATGGTGTTAATTTAGGGAATAAGACTTTTGAGTTTAAAAATTCTCAAGATTCACCGGAGATAATTTTAAATTCTTTTTTTAAACAATATTACCTTACCAATAATCCTCCTAATAAAATTGTCGTACCAAGTGAATTTCAAGACTCTGCTTTATTAATGAATGTATTGTCTAGAAAACATAAGAAGAGTATTAAGTTAATTTATTCTAATCGAAAACCTTACTCAACATGGTCAAAAATATGTCAAGCTAATACAGATGATCGTTTACAGTTATTAATAAACTCTAAATCAAAAGATAATCTCTTTGCATCATTAAATAATGATTTCAAGCATATTGACGAAGTAGAGAATATTATTTGTTTTGATATTAGTCACTTGAGTGGTTCAAATACACAGGGCTCATGCGTATGGTTTACAAAATATGGACCTCAAAAAAATCTATATAGAAGATATAATGTGGTTGATATTAAAAAATCAGATGACTATGGAGCTATTAAATTTGTCATGAGAAAAAGATTAAAAAAACTTCAAGACGAGAATAGCCTTCCAGACATTATCGTAGTCGATGGAGGAAAAGGTCAAATCACCCAAGCAAAACTGGTATTAAAAGAACTAAACATATCGAGCCTAATGGTTTTGGGGATAGTTAAGGGGCATAAGCGTAATACTGATAATGACAGGATATTGGATATAAATTTCAATGATATTACTTTAACTTTATCAAAAAAGACAATTATCACAATACAGAAAATGAGAGATGAAGCGCATAGATTTGCAATTATCGGGCAAAGACAGAAATCTAATCAGAAACAATATAATTCTAAGCTAGACTCTATCCCAGGAATAGGTAAAATTAAAAAAATAGAATTATTAAAATATTTTGGGGGAATACAAGGAGTTCTAAAATCATCAGCTGAAGACTTAACTAATGTTTCGGGCATTAGCATGCATTTAGCTGATATAATTTATAATCACTTACATAATAATGAAATTTAATATTCCCAATTCATTGACGATAACGAGGATATTGCTAATTCCTTTGATAGTATATTTGTTCTTATCGAATGAAGAGAGTTATAGAATAATAATATTCTCCCTATTCTTATTAGCAACGGTGACTGATTACCTTGATGGTTTTTTTGCACGTTATATGAAGCAAGTAACAAGCTTTGGTGAGTTTCTAGACCCTGTTGCCGACAAACTTCTTGTAATTATTACTTTAATACTTCTAACATCTGAAAACCAAGATATTTTGTTTCTTATCCCTGTCCTAATTATTGTTACTAGAGAGTTTTTAATTATAGCAATAAGACAAAGATTAGCGGAAGTAGGGCATAGTGTGAAGTTAAGCGTATTATTGATATCAAAAATTAAAACAACAATACAACTAATATCGCTTTTGCTATTATTATATAAATTTCCATTTTTTGGTATTGATGTTTATCAGCTAGGAATACATTTATTGCAAATTGCATCTTTATTAACATTGATATCATTTTTTTATTATGTTAAAAAGTCATGGAATGTTATTATAAAGTAATCTTATAAATTTATTTGCGAGAATAGCTCAGTTGATAGAGCGCAACCTTGCCAAGGTTGAGGTCGCGGGTTTGAGCCCCGTTTCTCGCTCATAAACTCAATTAACTATTTAACAGATTCCTCAAGAAGAAGACTGTAAACTGACTGGAACGATTCTGCCAAATTATTTCCACACTGAGAACCCCGAGTTATAGCTAACGAGCTAATCGCAGCAATTGACCTAGGGTGAGGTTCTGAGCGCAATACATCTTCATAAGCTCTTAATGCATCAATTTTCTTCTCAAGATTATCTTTATCGATATGACAATAATAGTTAGCCTGATAAGGATTGGATGACTGATATGCCCAATCAGTTGAAGAGGGTATTTCCATTGCAAGTATATTATGAATTTGACTTGTGGTATCTTGTCTTTGATATAGTCTTGCCGCTACTAAGCATGCCTTAGAAGTAATTACATGATCATCATTAATATCAGACGCATGATGAGTTATGATGGTTGTTGGTTGGTACTTCTTCAAAGCATCTTCAATAAACTGAACGATTTCTAAGTGTGGATAAGTATTCAATTCGACATTTTTAAAGAAACCTATTGTATGGTCATTTATTCCAACTAGATCACCTGAAGTCTTAATATTCTTAAGTATCCCTTCCTTTGAAACCTTCGTAGATCTAGCATCAACATGGCCAGATAGAATTAAGCAGTTTATTTCAACTCCAATAGAAGAGAGTTTGTGTATTGTTGCACCTGCACCAAGTATTTCATCATCTGGATGTGCAACTACTATTAATACGGATTTCTTATTCATTGTTTATTCCTTATATAATCACAATTATACATAAATCAATGATTTATACATAAGTATTACTGTACTGTTAGTTTAAATTTTTCTATTATATTTTCTCTATTAAAGTTTTTTGATACATGTTCAAATACTTTATTTACTTTTCGGTCAATAGACCCAGGGTCTCTTTTATATATAGTTATGAACTCAATTACCTTTGCAATTAAGGATTGTGAATTTGATGCCTCGCATAAGAAACCATAATCTTCGCTCAATACGATATCTATGCATCCTGGAACTTTCGTTGTAATTATGGGAATTTTAAGAGATGCTGCTTCTAGTAATACTGTAGAGATACCTTCTCTGTAGGAAGGATGGATAATGCAGTGAGATTTTTTTAAAAAACTATCAACATCATCCGTATGCGGATGATAGTAAATTAATTTTTCTTTTACGCAATGATCTAATAATTTTTTAGAAACATGATCATTGTCATCTGAATGAGCGCCAATGAGTATAAAATCTTTATCTTGATCATTTTTAAAGTATTTTGCTGCAGACAAAAATTCCTTAATTCCTTTTTCCTTTAAAAGTCTTGCAACCATAATAAAATTACATTTTTTATCAATATGTTTCCTTAGAACTTTTGTATTCTTAATCTTTATTCCAGCTCCAGGCACAATGAATGTTTTTTGAGATCTTAAAATTTTTTTCTGTCTAAAATATTCTCTATCAAATTTATTTGTAAACCATATTTCATTAGATTTTTTTAAAGATATACGAAGCATATTTATTACAAAATATTTTAGAAAAATATTTTTTTGGATAAATACATGTCCAAGCCCAGTGATCATAGAGACTGTTTTGATCTTTAAAATTCTAGTACTTATAGAACTATATATATTAGGCTTTAGTGTGAAATTAAAAACAATTTTTGGATTAATTTCTTTATGTAATTTATATATAGTCAAAAAAGTTTTGATTTCATTAAAGATATTTTTTCCTCTTTCCTGTAAAGGCAAAAAATGTTTCTTTATATTTTTATGAGAAAAATTCATATGATAGGAATCTTTTTTTGCAATTAAATTAACAGAGTACCCCTCATTAACTAGCATTTGAATGACATCATATCTAAATTTATATAAGGTCCAATAGTTGTTTGATACTAATGTTATACGCCCTTTATTCATAAAGCATTATCTCGACAATAAATATTGATTTAGTCATGTTTTATCATATATGATTTCAAAAAATTTTGTGATAAGATTTTATAAATATTTAGGAACAAATAAAATGGATTATAGTTATAAAGAAGTCGATAAAGCCCTTGAAAATAGGATTTCTGCTCATGCAAAATATAGTAATTTCAACTTACATGAGTGGTTAATAGGTAAATTTGAAATCAAACAAGCTGATAATATTTTAGACCTAGGTTGTGGAGATGGTAATTTTATTGACTTGTTTTGGAATTCTATAAAACCTAATGGTAAATTACATGCAATTGATATAAATACAGATCTTATAAATATTGCGAAAAAAAGACATAAATCTTTATCTGATAATGTAACAATTGAGGCAATAGATTATGATAAATTAAGTTTTTCTGATTTGCAGTATAATTGGATATTCTCAATATACTCTATATATTATACTCAAGATCCTGCGAGTCTTGTTAATGATTTAGCTAAACATATGTTAGATAATGCAAAATTTGTGATTACAGGACCATCTTCAAAAAATGCTCTTGAGCTAGATGAAATTAACCTTGCAGTTACAGGAAAAAAAAGAAATGCTGAGGATTTTAGTAGAATGCATAGAATAGAGGAGGAATTTACTAAACTCTTTTCTACTGTCTTTGGTAAAAATAAAACTTCTCTGGAATTTGTTGATACTCAAATGTCCTTTCCGACAGCTGAGGAGTATGCCACATACTATTGGTCTACTCTTTTATGGAGAGAAAGTTCGGCGGGAAGAACAAATCAAGAAATATCTATTTTGAAAGATAAAACATTAGATGTGATTAAGAAAATGCCAAATTTTGTACTAAATAAACAAATGTCATGCTTGGTGGGAACTAGTTAAGATAAATCTTTTAAAATGATTGCCTATAATGCTTTCTTAAATAAACGTGATACAATTCTACGATTACCAACACAAGGTTATGGCTAAGTGGCAGAGTGGTAATGCAGCGGCCTGCAAAGCCGTCAACGCCGGTTCGATTCCGACCTTAGCCTTAATTACTTAAATTATTTATACTCTAAACTAGCTTACATTGTGTTGTATGTTTAATTATGCTATATTTTTGTAAGATTTCGACGTATGTTAGATATAATTATTTAATATATTGAAATAATGTCTGTCGCAATTAGTTTGTACTCGCTCGGGTGGCGGAATTGGTATACATAAAGGACTTAAAGTTCCTCGAGGAAAACCTCGTATCGGTTTGATTCCGAGCTTAGCCTAAAATAAATAAAATGAAGACTGCTAGTAAATTCCAAAAACTCATGAGATTAATAAAAGACAAAATATCTTTTATTTTTATTTCCTTGATAAGGGATGAGGAAAAAAAATTTAATTTCATTTATAAATATAAATATTGGCAAAATATCAATAATGGCTCACTATCCGGTGCCGGCTCTAATTTAGATGAGTCAACACATAATCTTTCTATAGAGTTACCGAATTTTATTAATAAGCATCAAATTAAATCTTTCCTGGATATACCTTGTGGAGATTGGGAATGGATGTCTAAATTAAACTTGCATAATATTGAATATATAGGATGCGATATTGTAGAAGACATGATCATTGTAAATAATAAAAAATATAGCAATGCCAAAGTAAGTTTCATTAAAAAAAATTTATCACATGATGATTTACCTAAAGCAGATATTATTTTAGTTAGAGATTTATTGGTACATCTAAAATACTCTGATATCATTTTATGCCTAAATAATATTAAAAAACATAATTATAAATATATTGCAATTACAAATTTTCCAAAATTAACTAAGAATATCAATAATAAGTTTGGTGACAGATGGAAGCCAATTAATTTCAATCTTAAGCCTTATTTACTCCCTACACCTGATTTTGTCTTATCAGATATAAGCACTATCGAATCTTGTTCTCAAAAGACAATTGCTGTATGGAAAAATGAAAACTTTCATGGCTGGTCTTAATTAGGTATACTGATTCAAGTCTATAAGTATTGAAACACTCGCCCGGGTGGCGGAATTGGTAGACGCAAGGGACTTAAAATCCCTCGAGGGCAACCTCGTGCCGGTTCGACTCCGGCCCTGGGCAAAATTTATGAATAAAATATTACTTATATCGCTGATGTTAATTCTCTCAGGTTGCTCTAAAGGTCTGATGCCCATGACTGGTATGGTTATGCCAGAACGTAATACTGATAGGCTTTCAGAAGAAAGCTATGGTGAATATCCAGAGAATTATCAGAAAATATTAAAAGATTTTCTTCAAGAGACCCTCGTTAATCATGAAGGCGCTAAAGTAGAATTTATAAATAAGCCGAGTAAAATCTCAATTAGTCAAATGAGGAATGATTATAATGGATATAGATTATGTCTATCGATTAACTCGCAGAATAATAAATTGATTTATACTGGGTTTAAAACACATTTATTTATAATCAATAACTCTAAAGTCAATCTTCATCTTTTTGATAGTGGACTATTAAAAATTCCATTTGAATTATGCGTTGACAGGAGAGTTTCAGATAGCATGCTCCTCAATGATATACCTGATCAGCCTGAAGATATAAAAATTGATGAAATGGATACTGTAGATTTGGAGAAAAAATCAGATGAAATCTTAATTAACACGAATAATATATATATATTATGTGAAATTAATCAGATAGAGAGAACATTTTACTTCAATGAAAGTAAAGAAGTATTGGTCGAGTCAATCGGAGTAAATGAAATGGAGCTTGAAAGCGTTAAGTTTTCAACAACACATATTCTTGGTTCTAATGAAACAGAAGAAATATTAATTAACAGAGTTTCAGGGTCTTTAATAGTTACAGAGACTGGGGAAGATCCGATTTCTGGTGAATGTAAATTATTGGATATTAAAAAGTTTTAATATAACTATTAATATCAGCATCAAAATTAAAAATAAATGCATAGTTATATGAGGAAAAACTCTAATTTGAGCTCCAAGTCTTCTTGAATCTGAGCTAAATTAAGATTATAGTTATTATTCGTTTTAGTGTCATACTTTGGGAGCTTAATCATGAAAACAGATATAGAAATCGCACAAGCAGCAAAATTAGAAAAAATATCTACAATTGCAAAAAAAATCAACATACCTGAGGACTCACTAGAGCCATATGGTCATTATAAAGCTAAAATCTCCCTTGATTTTTTAAATAGTCTTGAAGATAAAAAAGATGGAAAACTTATATTGGTAACTGCAATTAGTCCGACCCCCGCAGGAGAGGGTAAGACAACTACATCTGTAGGTCTAGGAGATGCATTGAATGCAATTGGAAAAAAAGCTCTTGTGACTATTAGAGAACCTTCGTTAGGCCCAGTTTTTGGAATGAAGGGTGGGGCAGCAGGAGGAGGAATGGCTCAAGTGATTCCCATGGAAGATATTAATCTTCACTTTACTGGTGATTTTAATGCTATTCAGTTAGCTAACAACCTCTTGGCTGCGATGTTGGATAATCATATACATCATGGTAATAAATTAAGTATTGATGTAAGAAGGGTTGCGTGGAAAAGAGTTTTAGATATGAATGATAGGGCTCTTAGAAAAACTGTATGCTCTCTTGGCTCAATTGGAAATGGATATCCTAGAGAAGATGGGTTTGATATCGTGGTAGCTTCAGAAGTAATGGCAATATTTTGCTTAGCAACATCGCTTGTTGATTTAAAAAAAAGACTAGGCGATATAGTAGTTGCATATACAAGAGAGAAAAAACCAATACTTGCAAGAGATATAAACGCTCATGGAGCGATGACTGTTTTACTTAAAGATGCGATGATGCCTAATCTTGTTCAAACTTTAGAGAATAATCCTGCCATAATACATGGCGGCCCTTTTGCCAATATCGCACATGGCTGCAATTCTGTTATTGCGACAAAAGCATCTCTTAAACTTGCAGATTATGTGGTTACAGAAGCAGGTTTTGGTGCAGATTTAGGAGCTGAGAAGTTTCTAGATATAAAATGCAGAAAGGCGAAATTAACGCCATCAGTTGTTGTTTTAGTAGCTACAATAAGAGCTCTAAAATATCATGGGGGATGTCCTAAAGAAGAGTTTAGTAAAGAAGGTTGTGAGTATCTCACAAAGGGTCTTGTTAACCTGGAAAGACATGTTAAAAATTTAAAAGAACACTATGGCCTTCCAGTTGTTGTAGGAATAAATGGTTTTGCATCAGACACTGAGGCTGAGAGAAAAATACTACAAGATAAGTCAAGCGAGCTAGATGTGCCTATAATATCTTCAACACATCATGCTAACGGAGGAGAAGGCGCTAAAGAACTGGCTGAAACTGTAGTTAAAGTTATCGATGAATCTCAAAATAACTTCAAGTATCTATATGAAGATGATCTTGATTTATGGTCTAAAATGGAAACTATTGCACAGAAGATTTATGGTGCTAGTGGAATTTCAGCACCAGCAAAGATTAAAAAACAAATAGATGAGCTACAAGAAAATGGATATGGAAAGTATCCTGTTTGCGTGGCTAAAACCCAATATTCATTTTCTACTGATCCTACGTTGAGAGGAGCTCCATCTGGCCATACAATTACTATAAGAGAAGTCAGATTAGCTGCGGGTGCAGAGTTTGTTGTAATGGTATGCGGGGATATAATGACAATGCCTGGACTACCAAAAGTACCAGCTGCTGAAAAAATTGATCTGGATGAAAATGGCAATATAATTGGCTTATTCTAAAAAAAGTGGCACGAGTTTTAAATTTTTTAAATAATAGAGTTTCTTTTTTTATACTATTCATAGCCTTTCTTAATATTTCTATGATGGGCCCAGAAAATATCCCTGTAAAAGGTTTACTGCTCTCACTTGAGATAAGCAGTATCTTTAATATTTTTCTGCAATCAGAAAGCTTTTACAGAATACCTGATACTCCAATAAGATTTTTAACCTTTATTTTTTCAATCGTTTTTTTTGTTTTGATGATTGATAAAAGAATTGAGATAAAAAAGTGTCCAAGAATATTTATAACTATATTGCCATGGACAGTCTATCTCTTCATTTTAATGCTACTAACAACAGATGGTTTTTATAATTATTCCGCAATCCTTATGGTTTTACTGTCGCTCCACTATAATCTATTTTATAGTAAAAATAATTTATCTTCTTTAGAAAAATTTTTTCTTTTAAGCTATCTTGCTATGTTTCTAATTCCATTTTGGTCATCCATGATGCATCAAACTAATTTTTCTGAAATTGATAACTATATAAGATTTCTTCTAGTCATTCCTGTTTATCTTGCTTTGCGTGAAATTCGGATACCGATGAATAATTTTATTAGCATTGTGAACTTATCATCTATCTTGATTGGTTTATGTGCGCTTTATTTTATTATAATTTCAAATGAAACTAGGGTCAGGGGCTTTACAAGTTCTGCAATAATATTTGGTAATATATCATTGGTATTTTTTATGTTTTCTTTTTTATCAATTTCAAGATATATAAATAATAATAAAAATATTCTTTTTCCCCTTATTGCTTCTGGATCTACATTTTTTGCTTGGGCAAGCACTGGAAACAGAGGTTCAGTATTATTAGCTTTAATATTTTTCTCTTTACTGTTTACTAAACCTTTTAAGAATTTGATAATTATCCCTAAAAATATGTATATTATTTTTTTACTAATTATCACTACAATTTTTGTAAGCTCACCTATCATCTCAAGGTCTGTTGAGTCTTATGAGTCTACTTATAATCATATAACAGAGGGTAGCGGATATCATTGGAGCCACTATAGCAGCATTGTTCCTAGGTTAAATATTTGGAAAGGTTCTATCGTTTTAATAAATGAGAATACAGTTAAAGGGATAGGTCTGACAAACTTTAATAATTCTCTGAATGAGCAGATTAGGTTAAAGAATATAGAGCCCATTCGTCCTTTATCTGATGATCTAACCGATGGCCAAAATCATGCCCATAACCAATTTCTTGATATTTTTGTTAAAACTGGTGTGTTTGGATTTTTTACATTAATTGCCTTTATGATTATTCATTTATATTTTTTTTATCATAAACTCAATCAGTCTGAGAATAATGAAGATGTTGGTTTGTTATCGCTTTTTGGTATTGTATCTGTAGTTGGATATATCTTTTATATGTTGACTAATAGTGTGTTCTCCCATCAACTGTCAACCTTATTTATGACGCTTTTATTTATTATTTTATCGGGTATGATAACTAATCAATTAGGAAAAAAATCAATATGAAAATTTCGATTATAGGTACAGGTTATGTTGGCCTAGTAACTGGGGCTTGTTTTGCAGAGATAGGACATGATGTTATATGTCTGGATAATAATAAGAAAAAAATAAATAATTTAAAAAAAGGCATTCTTCCTATTTATGAGAATAATCTTGAAAGAATTGTAATGTTTAATTTAAAAGAAAAAAGATTAAATTTTACAACATCTATAAAAGATTCAATGAAGTTTTCTAATATAGTTTTTATAGCAGTTGATACACCGCAAAAGAAAAATGGAGAGGCTGATTTAGCATCCATAAAAAATGTTTGCGTCGATATTGCAAAATATATTGAACCTGGAACAATTCTTGTTCAGAAATCAACAGTACCAGTGGGTACTTCTGAATATATAAAAAAAACTATTAATAAGAACTTATCTAAATCTAGAAAATCTACGCCTTTCTCTATTGTGTCCAATCCTGAATTTTTAAAAGAAGGAACTGCTGTTGATGACTTTATGAAACCTGATCGAATAATTATTGGGTTAGATGATAATTCATTAAAAGATTTGTTTAAAAATATTTATTTACCGCTTGATAGAAAATTTAATAAGATTCAATTTATGGATGTAAAATCTGCGGAATTGACCAAGTATGCATCTAATGCAATGTTAGCAACTAAAATTAGCTTTATTAATGAACTCGCAAACATAGCGGATTGTCTAGGTGTTGATATTGAAAATGTAAGAAAGGGAATGGGCGCTGATAAGCGAATTGGGTATGAGTTCTTGTATCCAGGTTGCGGGTATGGAGGCTCATGTTTTCCAAAAGATATTAATGCGCTAATTTACTCAGCTGAAAAAAAATTATATAAACCCAATTTACTAAAAGCGGTAGAAAAACTTAATAATGACCAAAAGTCAGTCTTATCTCAAAAAATTTCCAAATATTTCAAAAATAAATTAAATAATAAAACTATTGCTGTTTGGGGTCTTGCATTTAAGCCAAATACAGACGATGTTCGCTTTGCGGCAAGTATTGTCATAATTAACTACCTTTTAAGCAAAGGTGCTACTGTTAAGGCATATGACCCAATTGCTAGTCTTAAGAGCTTAGTCGGCAAAAGATACAAAAAATATTCCGAGGTTAAGTCAGCTCAATCAGCTATAAACGGAGTCGATGCATTGATTATCTGCACAGAATGGAAAGAATTTTGGTCGATTGACCCAGACCTATTCATTAAGAAAATGTCTAAAGCTGTTATTTTTGATGGTAGAAACATCTATGATCCAAAAGTAATGAGGGATTTTAACATTGATTATTTTGCAATTGGTAGAGGAATTAAGCAACAATAGCTTGTAATTATGGCTCTATAATGAATATAATATGTTCAGGGGTCGAACGCACTATGTGGTTAATTGCGAAAACAAAGCCTAATCAAGAAAAAAGGGCACAAGTTAATCTAGAAAATCAAAATTTTACTGTATTTTTGCCATATATTGAGCGAAAGACCTTTAAAAAGAGTTCATGGGTATCTGGAAAGGAGCTCTTGTTTCATGGCTACATATTCATTGGGATAGGTGATAATGGGCATAATATTTCTAAAATCAATAATACAATAGGCGTGTCGAAATTACTTGTAGATTATCTAAGTCATAGCGCACAAGTTGTTCCAGAAAATATAATTTCTGAAATTAGAATGAGGATAAAAGTCAGCTCAAATCATTTGGATGATATTAAAATGAACGATAAACTACAAATAACTAATGGTTCACAGAATTCATTATCTGCCATATTTATAGAGAAGTGTACACATAATCGCTCTAAAGTATTGATAAATATACTCAATAGTCAAAGAGAAGTAATTATCTCCAACTCAGATCTTCAATTATCCCTGTAATAATCATTTGTTAAATCCTTGTTATCTATTATACTGTTCATAGCCTGAACGCATAAATGCGTGCGGTAGCCTGTCTGGATAAAAATAATTAAACATAATATATACATAATTGCTGAAATTGGTGTAAACCATAATGGTTCTTTTGCGAATGCAAAAAAAATGATTTTTGCAGCAAAAAAATCTGGGGCAAACGCAGTTAAATTTCAGAACTTTGTACCAGAGGAAATGACGTTAAAATCAACAGAAAAAGCACTTTATCAGAAGAATGCGACTGGCATCGAAGAGTCTCATTATGAGATGCTTGAAAAATATACATTAAAAGAGATTGAATATAAAAAATTAAAAGATTTTTCAAAAGAAAATAAAATAGACTTTATTTCAACGCCCTTTGACTTCAAAAGCTTGCAATTTCTTTTAAAAACATTAAATCTAAAAAGAATCAAGGTATCGTCCACCGATGTTAATAATATTCCTTTATTAATAAAAATTGGAGAATCAAATGTTGAGGTAATAATATCTAGTGGTATGAGTACTATTGATGATGTCGATCTCGCTCTATCAGCCTTATCATTCGGCAATAAAAAATATAAAAAAAATTTTGATATAGACAAACATAAGTCTTTTTATACAAAAAATAAAAATTATCTTAAAAATAAAGTCACATTAATGCATTGTACCTCTGAGTATCCAGCGCCAGCAGAAGAATTGAATCTTAGTGTGTTAGAAACATATAGAAATAGGTATAAGATAAAAGTAGGTTATTCTGACCATTCTTGTAATGAGCTGACTCCAGTTATTGCGACTTCTTTGGGTATATCTGAGATAGAAGTGCATGTAACAATTGATAAAAACATGAAAGGACCGGACCATTTAAGCTCGCTTGATTTTAATGAATTTAAAAAGTATGTCAATAATATTAGAAAATGCGAAATAATGCTGGGCAGTAATCAAAAGATTATTACTCAGTCAGAAAAGAAAAATATTGCTATTGCCCGAAAAAGCTTAGCCGTGCATGATGATCTCAAAAAAGGCGAGAGGTTGACAAAAAAAAATCTTGTCCTAAAAAGACCTGGGAATGGAATATCTCCAGTATATTATTATAAATATCTCAACAAAAGGGTAAAAATGAATTTAAAGAAAAATACTCTTTTAAAGAAAGGGGAGGCGTAGATTAATATCAAGTCATGACCAGTAAACATAATAAAGAAGAATATAAATATGAAGACCTTGATCTTTTGAGACACTTGCAAGAAAAACAAGATGTCAGTCAAAGAGAGTTAGCTCAGAAGATGGGCATTAGCTTGGGGAAAATTAACTTTATCCTTAACGCTCTAATCAAGAAGGGTATTATAAAAGTGCAAAATTTTAGAAATAATAAGAATAAGCTCGCATATACTTATTATCTGACTTCAGCTGGCATCAATGAAAAAGCCGCTTTAACTGTTAAATTTTTCAAAAGAAAATTAAATGATTATGATATACTCAAAAGAGAGCTTGCTGAGTTAGAAGAAGATATGAAAAAAATTAATGCATCCGAGACAAAAGTACATGATGAATGAGCATTTAGATCTTACTAATATAATTAAAGCTTACCATGAGAATAAAGTAAGGTTGGTATCTATTGTGTTAGCTGTGTTTATTTTTTTTATCATTTATGCTTTTTCAATCCCTAATTCATACAAAGCTGAAATATATCTGGTCCCACCTCATGACAAACATATTCAGCCATTAAATTATTTTGCCACACAGATAGCAAAAGATAGTAGGTTGGCTCTTGAACAAAAATTTATTTATTTTGGTTTCATGAAAAACGCACAATCGAGAAAGTATCAAAGAAAGTATTTTTATGAGAATGAATTATACAATTATTTCCCTGATGAAGATAGAAACGAGGTCTTTAAAGAATATTTTTATGATAACTTCAGGTTTAGGCTAGAGTCAAAATTTGTTTCTAGGGATATTAGGCAAGAAGATTTTTTAAGTGTCTCTTATGTGCATACAGACCCTGAATTAGCTTCTAAATGGCTAAATGGTTTTATAAAAATGGTTGAACGCGAAACTTCTAAAAATATGGTGGATGGAGTGAATGCATCAATTAATAATTATAGTCGAAAAATTCAATCTGCAATAGATAGTAAAAGAAAGTTAGCAAAAAAGATCAAGTTAGATAAAATTATCCAGCTTAAGGAGGCGTTATTAACTGCGGAAAAACTAAATATAGTAGCCCCATCTAATGTGAACCTTACTAGACAATCGATTTTTATGGATAATGGAGGGGATACAGGTCCAACACAACTAACAGAAATGCCTCTATATCTTTTGGGAAGTGATGCATTAAAATCACAAATAAATAGTTTAAAAACAAGAATTTCGGATGATCCATTTATACCAAATCTGCGGAATCTGGAAGAAGAGTTGAATGCAATATCTTTGGTAAAAGTGTCTTACTCTGATGTTAAAGTTGCAGAAATTGATCAATTATCAATAGTTCCCACGAAGAAATATGCTCCAAAAAGATCACTCATACTTGCCTTAGGTCTTTTTCTTGGTATTTTACTAGCATTCCTAAATCTTTTATTTATTCTCTCTAAAAAACATCAAAACTAATAACATAATACAGTCCTATTTACGTATACCTACTTATAAATGATTAATATCCTCAATTTATTTGACAGGAAAGATAAATTAAATCTATTTTTTCTGCTTTTATTATTTATTGCTTCTGGAGTAATTGAAGTGCTTGGTATAGCTTCTGTGGCCCCCTTTATAGCATTGTTAACTAAGCCTGAGTATTTAATTAATAATCAGTTATACATGAGTATTATCAATGCATATGAATTAACTAATTTAGATGCAACTGTTCTGATGGGATCTCTTGTTATTATACTATTTGCCACAAGTAATATTATTGCAGCATATACATTATGGAAGACAGTCTCATTTACAGCCTCGCAACAACATAAAATATCAATGATAGTAATGAAGAAATATTTGTATCAGCCTTATGAGTTTTATACAAAAAACTCTTCATCATATCTAAGTAAGAATATTTTACATGAAACTACAGTGATATGTGAGTTAGTCATCCTGCCATCTCTCCAGTTTGTGTCAAAATGTGCCATAGTAGCATCTGTTTCAGTATTTTTGCTATATATAAACTATCAAATCTTTATTGGAACTATAATGATTTTAGCAATCATATATATATTAATTTATTCTAAGATTAAAACATTGCTCTTAAATTATGGAAAAAATAAAGTCTTAATGAACAAGGATAAGTATAAGTATGTCAATGATGCATTTACAGATATTAAAAATATTAAATTTTACTCAGCAGAACAGTCTTACTTGGGATTATTTAGCGATCCAACTAAACAGTTTGCAGACTTGACGGCAAAAAGCATCTTACTTTCAGTTTTACCCAGATATATTCTTGAGGTACTAGCTTTTGGGGGTATTTTTACTGTTTTAGTTTACTTTTTATCCAAAGACTATAACTTAATTGCTCAATCTCCAGTTATAGGGGTTTTTATTATTGCAGCATATAGGGCATTGCCTATGTTGCAGCAAATTTACCAAAATTTTGCAATTTACAAATTTAATTCACCAGTTGTTGAAATCATTAAAAATATCTATGATTTATCAATTAAAAAAAATGTTGATAGGACTGAAATTAATTTCTCAAAAAATATTCTCTTAAAAGATATTGCATTCTCATATGATGACAAAATAATTCTCTCAAATATAAGCTTGGAAATTAAAAAGTCTAATATTATTGCAATAGTGGGAGAAAGCGGATTAGGAAAAACTACACTGATTGATATTATTTTAGGGTTTCATGCAAACTTTGATGGGAAAATATTTGCCGATGATATTCTATTAAGCAATGAAAACCTCATTAGCCTAAGAAAGAAAATTGGCTATGTTTCTCAAGACATGTCCTTAACCAATATGTCATTGGAAAATAATATTGCCTTTGGGGTCAAGAAGTCAGATATTGATTATGATATGTTAACTAAAATATTAGCAGTTGTCGAATTAGACAATTTTGCTGCTTCATTAGATCAAAAATATGAATCTATCTTAGCTGAAAGAGGAATGGATATAAGTGGTGGACAGAAGCAGAGAATTTTATTAGCTCGAGCATTATATAGAGGGCCAGAAATATTAATATTAGATGAGACAACTAGTTCATTTAACGAAGAACTTGAGAATAAAATTATTGAAAATATTAAGAAATATTTGCCTGGCATCACAATTATTCTAATCACGCATAGATTATCATCTCTTAAATATTGTAATAATGTTTTTAGGTTGTCTAAGAATAAAATATCTGAAATTATAAATAACTAATGGATAAAACGAGATGAGTATATCAAAAAATAAAAAAATATTAGTGACTGGTGCCGATGGATTTATAGGATCACACTTAGTTAACAAGCTTATAAGTCTTGGTCATGATGTGAGAGCCATGACAATGTATAATTCTTTTAATAATTGGGGCTGGCTTGATACCTTTGATAAGAGGCTATTAAGAAAAATAGAAGTAGTTTCTGGAGATATCCGAGATAAAAAATTTGTAACAGATTCATGTAAAGATATTGATGTGATTTTTCATCTAGCATCACTAATTGCAATACCATATTCTTATAAATCACCATACTCATATGTTTCTACAAATATAGAAGGAACACTAAATATTCTAGAAGCCGCTCTTAATTTTGAAATAGAAAATATAGTACATACATCGACCAGCGAGGTTTATGGTGAATCTAATACAATTGCAATTTCTGAAGAATCAAAGTTAATAGCCAGATCACCATACTCTGCAACTAAAATTGGAGCGGATCAGCTTGCTTACTCTTACTATAGTACATTCGGATTGCCTGTATCAACTATAAGACCTTTTAACACATATGGTCCAAGGCAGTCATCAAGAGCAATTATACCTACCATAATCACTCAGTTATTATCAGATAATCATACTATCAAGCTAGGGTCCCTTGATCCGACAAGAGATTTTTGTTTTGTAGAAGATACTGTGTCAGGGTTTCTATCAGTGGCTTCTAATAAAAACAGTATTGGTGAGGTTATTAATATTGGTTCAGGATATGAAATATCTATTAAAGACCTGGTTTCAATGATTGGAGATATTATGGATATTAAAATAACTATAAAATCAGATAAAAATAGAATTAGACCGAAAGATGGTGAAGTTGATAGATTAAGAGCTAATATAAATAAGGCAAAAAAAATATTAAAATGGGAGCCGGGTTATAAGGGTAAAGCTGGCCTAAAAAATGGATTAGAAAAAACAATAGAATGGTTTAAAGATGATGAAAATAGCAAACAATATAAGACCAATATATATAATGTATGATACAAGAAATTAACCGCTTAGCTGATAATATTAAATCATTGCTTGCACCATATGGTAAAAACCATAATGTTCATGAGCCATATTTTGATAAGAACTCTATAGGTAATATAAAAAAATGCATAGAATCATCATATGTTTCGACATCAGGTCAATATGTTAATGATTTTAAGAAAAAATTATCTCTGACGATAGGGTCCCCTAGAGTAGTACTTACAAGTTCCGGAACTGCTTCACTACACTTGGCCTTAAATGTTATTGGCATTGAAGATAAGGAGGTATTGCTACCATCAATGACATTTGTTGCAACTACAAATTCTATTAAATATAACCTTGGCATTCCTCATTTTATTGACGTAGAAAAGGAAAATGTAAATATTGATTCAGTAAAACTTGAACAATATTTAAAATTAGTTTCTGTTATAAAAAATAATCGTTGTTATAACAAGAATACTAAAAAAGAAATTAAATGCTTAATACTTGTCCATGCATTTGGCCATCCAGCAGATATTGACAAGATGCAAAAAATATGTAAAAAGTATTATCTAGAAATAGTCGAAGATGCTGCAGGAGCATTAGGTTCAAAGTTTAGGAGCAAGCATGTTGGGACATTTGGGAGATTTGGAATTATTAGTTTTAATGGAAACAAGATAATTACAACGGGAATGGGTGGAGCTATTATTTGTAAAAATAGTTCAGATTATAAGAAAATTATGCATCTTTCATCTACGGCAAGAATGCAGCATCCATGGAAAATTGAACATAATCAGATTGGTTATAATTATAGAATGGCAAATTTAAATGCATCATTAGGAGTATCACAACTCAAGTCATTAAATAAATTTATCAAAAATAAAAAGAAACTTCATCTCATGTATTTGAAATTATCTAAAGATAATGATTTATTTGATATTTTAGAAAATACTAATGGAAATTCCAACTATTGGCTTAATAATTTGATTTTAAAGCCAAAATATAAAAAATTTAAAGTAAAACTGATAAAGAGATTGCATGAGAATAATATATTTGTGCGTGAGCTTTGGACTCCCCAGCATATGTTGTCAATGTATAAGAAATGTGAATCTTCAAATCTAGATAATACTATTGATTTATGGCAAAGAACTATTAGTTTACCGAGTAGCTTTTATAATGGGTTATAAAAATAAAATCTGTATTATCTCATCGAGTAGAGCAGATTATAATCACCTTTATCCATTAATGTTGGGAATTAAAAGATCAAAAGAACTTGATTTGCAAATTATTGCCACAGGTATGCATCTAATTAGAAAGCATGGTATGACCTATAAAGAGATTGAGAATGATAAATTTTTTATAGATCGCAAAGTTCCTTCTAAACAAAAAACTGTTTCAGCTAATTCATTAGTAGAGGCAATGGCAACAGAATTAAAAGGAATAGCAGTTGCGTTTAGTCAACTTAAGCCAGACTTAGTTATAATTTTAGGTGACCGCTATGATATTTTTCCTGCAGCAATTGCTACTCATATTTTACAAATTCCACTTGCTCATATACATGGAGGAGAAGTTACCTCGGGAGTAATTGATGACGGAATAAGGCATTCAATCAGCAAACTTGCAAATTTACATTTTGTGGCAACGAATGAGTTTAAGAATAGATTAATATCTATGGGTGAAGAAAATAAATCCATTATTAATATTGGCTCATTGGCAGTTCAAGGTAATAAAAAAATTAAAAAATATAGTAAAGTTGATATTTTAAAAAGATTTAATATAATCAACTATAATCAATATTTTGTTATTACAGTTCACCCTGAAACTATAAACTCTAATAACAAAAAACTTATAAAAAATATTTTATTAGCGCTAGAGTCTTTTAAAGATTATTATTTTATTTTTACAGGCACTAATTCTGATACTGACTCTTCTATTATAAGTAAAAATATTAATGAATTCATTAAGAAAAATAAAAAACAAGCAGCGCTAATTGAATCATCAGGAAGAGAACTATACGTTAATATGATGAAGCATAGCGCATTAATAATCGGAAATTCTTCTTCTGGAATAATAGAGTCTCCATCGTTGCATACGGCGTCAATTAATATTGGTAATAGGCAGGCAGGCCGACCTTTATCTAAACCTATTTTTTCTTCATCGTATGAGCTATCTGATATTATCACTAAAATCAATCATGGCTTAAAATTTGATTTTAATAAAACTAAATTTAAACCAAAATATCAAGGTAATGGGTCTATAGAAAAGATAATAAATAGATTACTAAAAATTAATAAGAATAAATTACTCCATAAAAAATTTTTTGATAAATAAATATATGTCATCTAACATTAGAATTATCTCAAGGCTGGATATTAAAGGTGAAAATTTAATTAAAGGAATTCATCTTGAAGGTCTTAAAATTGTTGGTGACCCCAATGAATATGCTCAAAAATATTATAACGATGGAGTAGATGAGATCATTTATATGGACTCTGTAGCAAGCTTATATGGCAGAAACAATCTCTTGGATATTGTTAGGAAAACAGTAAAACATATATATATCCCAATTACTATTGGCGGAGGAATAAGATCAACTGATGATGTAGAACTTCTTTTGAGAAATGGTGCTGAAAAAGTGGCAATAGGTACGGCTGCAACTATTAACCCTGATTTAATAACAGATGTATCAAAAAAATTCGGATCGCAATGTATGGTTTTGTCAATAGAGGCAAAATTAATAGATAATAGTTGGATGGTATTCATTGAAAATGGCAGAAAAAATACCGGGATGGATGTATTGGAGTGGGCTATGAGAGGAGAAAAGCTTCATGCGGGTGAAATACTCCTAACATCAATAGATAAGGAAGGTACTAATAAAGGATTTGATTATAATCTTATTGAGACGGTTTCCACTAATGTTTCAATACCAGTTATTGCTAGTGGTGGAATGGGTTCTACAGATCACTTTCTTAAAGTCGTTCAAGAGAGTTCTGCTGATGCCGTTGCAATGGCAGATGTTTTGCATTTTAATAAGTTAAGTATTTCCGATATACGAAATAATGCAGAAGAAAATAATTTAAATGTCAGGTCATATGATAAATAAAAAAATAGGTATCATAGATTATGGGGCTAGCAATATCTTTAATTTAGTTAATGCATTTGAATATTTAAATGTGAATGTAAAAGTTATTGATGAACCACATGATATGAGTGAAATAACTCATTTAGTGCTACCCGGAGTGGGGGCATTTGAAAATGGAATGAATTCTCTTAAGAATAAAAATTTAACTGACCTAATTCTTGGTCATGTAGAAAAAGAGTTACCTTTTTTAGGAATATGTCTTGGAATGCAAATGATGTTGAGTGAAAGTTATGAATTTGGAAGTCATTCAGGTTTAAATATAATCAATGGGAAAATTAAAAAGATTCCAAACATCAATAATGATGGAGCAAGGCATAAGATTCCACATATTGGTTGGAATGCAATTAATATATCTTCAAATAATTTTTTAAAAAAAAGTATTGTTAATGATGCTGTAGATAATCAGGCAATGTATTTTGTCCATTCATATATGGCTCACACTGATGAAAAAAATATTTTAGCCACATGTAACTATAATAATATAATTATCCCTTCGATTATAAGTAGTAATAATATTTTTGGTTGTCAGTTTCACCCTGAAAAAAGTGGCGAAAAAGGATTGTCTATACTAATGAATTTTATTAATCTATAATCATTACAAGAGTCTTTTATGAAAATTAATAATAGATGGAAACTTGTTGAAAAATCTAAAGAGCTGTACTTACCTACAGTGCCTCAGCATCAGCTTATAAATAATGATACAAAGTTATGCTTAATGGGAAGTTGTTTTGCAGATGAAATAGGCTGGGTTTTGAAAGAAAATAATATCAATATTGGTGAAGTAGATTATGTTGAAGAACTAAGACATGTATTATACCCATGGGGAACATTTTTTAACCCACTTAATCTTTTGCATATTTTAGAGCATACATTGGAAATAAAAAAAATTAACTTTGATGAACAGGCATTTATAAAAGTACCTAAAAATATACTTGGAAATCATTTTGAGACAAAAGATGCTGATTTAGAAGAAAATGATTACGATCTCTGGTGTTTATATTTAAAAGCAAGACTAAAATCTTCAAACTTAGATCAATCAGTTTTAGAAATTAATAAAAAATTAAAAAAGTTTAAAAATAGCATCCTCAATGCTGATGTTGTTGTAATAACATTAGGCTTAATTGAGGCATGGATTGATAATGGGTCAAAAAAATCATGGCACTCATTTCATGGTAATGCGATTAAGAAAACATCAATTGGAAATAGGGCAAGTTTTGACTTATTATCATATGATAAAGTCACAGCAGCAATTCAAAACATTGTTTCGATATTTCATTCAATTGACAAAGAAAAGAAAATTATTTTTACCGTATCCCCAATCCCATTAAATTTTACATTTACTAATAAAGATATTGTCGTGGCAAACCGTTATAGTAAATCTGTCTTACGTGCTGCAATCGAAGGTTTTATTGATGATAAGAGGATATTTTATTTTCCATCTTTTGAGATAGTGCTTGATTGTGTAGGATGGCCGGCTGCATATAAGGAAGATGATAAGAGGCATATTAAAATGGATGTATTTAAAAATAACATAGCACCATTATTTTTAAATAATTTTTGTGATATCAAATGAATAACACTTTTAAAATATTTAATATTAATAATGCATTTCTTCGTATTGAATATATGGACAAGGTCATACTTACGGATCCATGGTTAACAGATAGGATATTTGATAATAGTTGGATGACTTATCCGCCTATATTTGATATAGATACAATCATTAAAGATACATCTGATGTGTTAATTTCTCATATTCATCAAGATCATTGTGATTATAATTTAATAAAACATTTAAAAAAATCTGTAAATTTTTATATACCTGAAATTTTTCCTAATCAAAAAATAAAGAAAAATCTTAACTCCATGGGATATGAAAATGTATTTTTAGTCAAGCCAAAAGAATATATTTCCATTGGCAAAGACTTAAACTTATACGTTATCCCACCTATGAATGAATTTGGTCAAGAAACTAAAGATATGCAAAATGTTGACACCAAAGGTGTCTCGATTGACGCTGGTTTCTTGCTTCGCAATGAGAATAATAAGATTTGCATGATGGCTGATAATTCACCTTATTATTTTGACAATCATCCTGATGTAATAGATGAGTTAAGTAACTCAGATATTGTTATGTTGCCTCATAATGGCTATGCATCTGACTTTCCGTTAAACTTTATAAACTTTTCTAGAGAAGAGAGAAGCGAAATGTCTGATCAACAGAGTACGAAACGAATGCATTTACAATCAAAGTTTCTTAAAAAAATCAATGCAAAAAATACATTAATGTATTCATCTGAATTTGCACTTGCTGGACCTATGGCGTATGAATTTTTTACAATCCATCCAAAAAAATGGCTGGATAAAAAATTAGCTGCTATTGAGTATGAAAAACACACAAATATACAGACACATTATTTGCATAATGAAGATGAAATGCAGATAGACTCTAATTCGAATGTTTCAATTTTAAGAAATAACTATCAAATCCCTGATTCAATGGATTTTGCAAAAAGCATATATTCCGAAATTCCAAACACAAGATATCTTTTCGAGAAAATAAAAAGCATGGAGGTGCTTAAAAATACTTTTCATTCAGCATCTGAAAATTTATTTGATAAAATGAAACTTATTGGAATAAACTCTAAATCCAAATTATTGATTAATATTACTGATCTAGAAAAAAAATTCTATATTGATTTTGAAAATGGAGAATTAAAAGAAGGCGTGGATAGAGATGCAAATATGAAATTGCATATTGAATCAAACTATTTAAATGCTTTATTTAATTTTAATGCACACTGGGATGATGCTCAAATATCTGGAAATTTATTATGGGAAAAATATGGTGATTATGACCCAACATTTGATGCTTTAATTAATTTCTTTCATGTAAAACCTTCTGGCCCACCAAGGATAAAACTATAAATGATCAGTAATAAAAAATTAGATAATCAACTTACCCACCAAGGATAAAACTATAAATGATCAGTAATAAAAAATTAGATAATCAACTTATAAAACTTCCTAACGATATTAAGTTTTGTCAAAAATGTGTAATTTCTAATCAAAGGCCTAGAATTCAGTTTAACAAAAAAAATGTCTGCAGTGCTTGCGGATATACAGATATTAAGAATTCTATAGATTGGGAAAAAAGAGAAAAAGAATTAACAGACCTATGTAATGAATACCGAAAATCAGATGGAAAGTATGATGTAATTGTACCTTCTAGTGGTGGAAAAGACAGTTCAAGAGTGGCGCATGAATTAAAATATAAATATAATATGAATCCACTGACTGTAACTTGGGCGCCATTTGAATATACTGCCATAGGATATAAGAATTTTAGAAATTTTATAAAAGTTGGTGGCTTCAATAATCTCATGGCATCGCCTAATGGTATATTCCATCGCAAGCTAGCTAGAATATCTTTGGAGGCAGTCGGTGATCCATGGCAACCATTTACATATGGTCAAGTCTGTTATGCTTTCCATATCGCCAAAGCATTTGATATAAAACTTGTGTTTTTTGGAGAAAATGGTGAGGCTGAATACTCTGGAGATCCAAAGGTTTTTAACTTATCCGGAATGCCTTATGAGTTATGGAGTGAACAATACCTAAAAGGAGCAACAATTGATAGTTTAATTAAATATGGACTAGATGAGACTGACTACTTTTCGTCTAAAGACTTTAATTCGAGCGACTTACAATTTTATAATTTACCAGATACGAACGAAATGAATAACAAAGGTATTATATTTAGATGGTTTTCTTACTATAAGCACTGGATTCCACAAGATAATTATTATTATGCATCAGAGCATGTGGACTTTGAAGCTAACCCAAGTGGTAGATCTGAAGGGACATATTCAAAATATGCAAGTTTAGATGATCAGTTTGATGGTTTTCACTTTTATTTAGCATTTATTAAATTCGGAATTGGAAGAGCTACAGCAGATTGTTCGCATGAAATCAGAGATGGCCATATAGATAGAGAGGAGGCAGCAGTATTAGTAAAAAAATTTGATGGAGAATTCCCTAAGAAATGGTATAAAGAGTTTTTAGATTATCTGAATATCAATGAAGAAACATTTTGGGAATCTATCGAAAAGTTTCGCTCTAAAAATGCCTGGGAATATAAAAATGGAAAATGGTGTATAAAAAAATCTGTATGGGAAGATTACCAGTTTGATATAGAACCTGGTTATATGAAATTGCCCGATGGCTCTCAAGAAATTATTGATAAAATCTTGAATAAAAAATAATGTCAAAGATAATATATTTGAGCCAAATGAAACTTTCTAATAAATTGAAAAGGGATTGGTTTCTGGATGATTTTATAAAGAATGGATTGGATATAGAGTTCTGGGATGTATCAGAAATAATAAATCATAATGAATCCCCAAATATATCAATAGATAATGTCAAAGTTAAAGAGTTTGCTGATATAGAAATATTAGAAGAAGCCTTAAAACAAAAACATCTAATCAGTGCGTGTTTTATTATCATTATACCGAGATACTATGAAACAATTAAAGTATATAGATTATTAGCAAGATATAATATATTTACTATTTTCTTTTTATGGGGAGAGTCTCCCAATATTGTTAGACAAGGAAATATTTTTATGAAACTGATTAAGTATCTTAGCCTGCATAAGAATATTTTAACTTCATTTACTAGATTGGTAAAAAGGATAATCACAAAGATCTATATAAAGTTTGAGCTAATAAAGAAATATGATATTTGTTTTTTTGCTGGCGATGTATGTAGAAATTATAATAATGGCAAAATAATGCATCCTATTAATTTATGTGATTATGAGCAATCATTAGTTAATGAGGATATACCTATAATTGCTAATGATTATGCAGTTTTTTTAGATATTAACCTTCCATATCATATGGATGTTGATATTGATGGATATAAAAGAATTAATGTTAAAAAATATTATAGTGAATTAAATAAATTTTTTGATAGATTTGAAAAAGAATATAAAATGAAAGTTGTTATTGCCGGCCATCCAACTAGTGATTATAATCAAGAAGTTTTCAATAATAGAGAAGTTATAAAATTACAAACAGCCAATTTAATAAAATATTCCAAACATGTTCTATTGCATTATAGTACTGCCATTAGTTACGCGATAATCTACTATAAACCAATGACATTCTTTGTCTCATCTGGAATGAATAAATATTATGATTATAAAATGACAAAATTATTATCTTCATATTTAGCAAGGCCTTTTATTGATCTTGAAAAGAAGCAAAGTTTATTGATTAATTTTCCAATAAATAAGGACCTATATGATAAGTATAAATATAACTATATAGTGTCAAGTGAAACCGAATCAAAAAAATCTTTTCCCATTATACTTGAAAATATTAAAAATAACTTTTCTCATTTTGAGCTATGATTAATCAAAATAACCCAGAGAATAATATTCTTTCTTCAAAATCAGATATTTTGCATGCTATAAAAATGTTAGATGATACGAAAATTAAATTAATTTTAGTTGTTGATGATAATAAAATGCTTATTGGTACTATTACAGATGGTGACATTAGGCGTGCTCTTATAAAAAATAATGATCTAAATATTTTGTGTGAAAACATAATGAATCCTAAACCAATCTTTGCATATGCAAATGATAAAGAAGGACTAGAGTCTAAGCTTGAAGAATATAAAATTCCTATACCTATTATTAGTAAAGATTCCTTGATAATCTCTATTTGCACTATTGGAACCAAAACTTATAATTCTCATAATAATATCGTTGTTATAATGGCTGGTGGGAAAGGAGAGAGATTACTGCCATTAACATCTTCAACTCCTAAACCAATGCTCCCGATACATAACAAACCAATCATCCATAGAATTGTTGATAATAATAAAAAATATGGTTTTAAAAATATTTCTATTTCTATTAACTATAAAGGAGAGCAACTGATTGATTATTTTAAAGATGGCAAAGATTTTGGAGTAGATATATCTTATCTTAAAGAAGATAAACCATTAGGTACTGCAGGTGCATTATCATTGCTTGATCATAATAATCTTACTAAACCAATTATTTTAATGAATGGTGATGTATTGACTGGTGTAAATGTTAGTCAATTACTAGAATTTCATCAAAATGCGGGTAAAGACATAACTATGTGTGCAGCCAATTACAATGTTGCTGTTCCTTATGGGACAATTGAAGTTGAAGGCACTGTAATAACTGATATTGTTGAGAAACCTCTTAAAAGCTATCTTGTAAATGCAGGCATATACGTTATTAACCCAAACATTATAAAAAAAATGAAACCTAATATGAAAATTGATATGACAACATTAATCAATCAGTATGTGTCAGAGAGAAGTGTGTCAATTTATCCATTACATGAGCATTGGATTGATATTGGCTCACATGAAGATTATGAAAAAGCTCAAAAATAAAATATTAGCAGATTTTGTAATAGTAGGAAGTGGAAATATTGCTCTTCGGCATCTTGAAAATCTTTACAAGAAAAAGCCAAAGAGCGTAATTATTATAGTGAAGCGTTCCGATAGCAAACTAAACCCAAAGTTTAAAAAATACTCTACTTTGGTAACAAGTGAAATTGATAAAATAGAACCAATCTCTAAGAAGTCATCTGCATTTATATGTTCGCCCGCAACTATGCATATAAATGATTCAATTACATTGGCTAAAAGTAAATTTAATTTATTTATAGAGAAGCCACTGTCTTTGAATACTAGAAATATAAAAAAATTAATCAGTATTAAAAATAAGTATATGTTAGACATCATGGTTGGCTATAATTTACGATTTTCAGATGCTTTTAAGAAAATGAATATTATTCTATCTAAAAATAAATTGGGGGCTTTAAAACATGTTCATATTTATGTAGGTTCCTGTTATAAACTATGGAGAAAAAATATAAATTATAAGGATAGTGTTACCCATAGAAATGATTTAGGTGGCGGCGTAATAAATGAACTTTCACATGAAATTGATATGATGACTGCTATGTTTGGACTACCTCAATCATTAGCTTCAATTAATTTTAAATCAGGTAGCTATAAAACATCTATTGATGATACTGCATCATCAATGTTTCTATATGAAAATAAAAAAATGTGTGTCACGTTACATCAAAATATAACGACTATACATATATCAAGATATTCTATTTTTGAGTTTGACAAGGGTACTGTAAAATTAGATCTTATATCCAATAAAATACTAATAAACTCTTCGGGTACAGAAAAGATAGTCGATTTTAAATCAGATATGAATGACTCCTATGTAAAAGAATTAAGCTACTTTTTAAAAAACTTAGGTAAAAACTCCATCAGTCATAATTTAGAAAACTCGATTCATATTATTAATATAATGAATTCTATGAAAAAAAATATATCAAGTTTAAAAGCTATTAATTATGATTAACTCTAAAGAAAATATTGCGTTTATATTTGCCCGAGGTAATTCCAAAGGTTTAGTGAAAAAGAATATCAAGATATTTAATGGGAAACCTCTGATTTCTTATACTATAAATATAGCATTGAAGAGTAAGCTATATGACCGAGTTATAGTGTCAACTGATTCAGAGGAAATAGCAGAAATATCGGAGGCTTTTGGCGCTGAGATCCCTTTTATGAGACCTAAAGAATTAGCTCTAGATGACTCTCCGGAGTTATTGTCATGGAAACATGCTATTAATTCTTTTGAGCAAGAGTTTGGTTATAAGCTGAAGGGCTTCTCGTCTATACCATGCACGTCACCACTTAGAAAAGAAGCTGATTTAATCAATATAAATAGTATGTATATTGAAAATAAATTTGATTTAGTTCTGGGTATTACGGAAACATATCATTCTCCTCAGTTCAATATGGTCTACAAAAATAAAGATCATTTAATGAAAATCATGATGCCTTTGTCCACAAATATAACAAGAAGGCAAGATTCCAAGAAATGCTATAATATTACAACGATTGGATATACAGGTTCCCCAGAATATATAATAAATACTGATAATATATTTGATGGAAAAATTGGATGTTGTCTGATTCCAAGGGAACGAAGTATAGACATTGATGATCAAAATGATTTTGATATTGCAGAATTTTTATATAATAAAAGAGAGTAATAATGAATAAAATAACTTTAAAAAATAAATTTTCTATTGTCACGGGTGGCGCTGGATATATAGGGAAAAAAGTTTGTGAAACACTTTGTGATTTAGGATCAAATATTCTTATTTTAGATAATAATAAAATTGAATTAAGTAAAATAAGCCGATCTTTAAAAAAGAAATATAAATGTAAAGTTGATACTCTATATGTGGATTTAACTAAAATAAGCGATGTAAATGATACTTATAAATTTATTAGAAAAAATTATAAGCATATTGACGTACTAATTAATGCTATAGCTATGGTTGGGACTAGTGACTTAAAAGGATGGAATGAGCCATTCAGTAAGCAATCAAGATCTTCTTGGGATAAAGCTATAGATGTTAATTTGTCATCACTATTTTTCTTTATTCAAAAAATTAAACCAGCTTTCAAGAAAAATAATAAAGCATCGATAATTAACATATCATCTATCTATGGTTCAGAAGCACCAAAATTAGATATGTATAAAGGGACGAGTATCAACAATCCAGCTGCTTACTCAATTTCTAAAGCAGGATTAAATTATATGACTAAATGGTTAGCTGTGCATTTAGCTCCAGATATAAGAGTCAATACAATATCCCCCGGAGGTATAGCCAGAGGTCAGAGTAAAAAATTTATAAAACAATATAGTGAGAAAACATTACTAAAGAGAATGGCCTTGGAAGAAGATATAATTGGCAGCATAATATTTTTATCTACTAACATGTCATCATATATTACAGGCCAAAATATAATAATTGATGGTGGATGGAGCATAAAATAGTAACTTTTTATAACTGTGAATAAAATTAATCAGAAATATACAATTCAACCCATATTCTCTTATAAGAATTTAATTAATGCATTTTTTTCAAAAAAATCAGAAAAAGATACTAATTTTTATCAATCTGGTAGTGCGGCATTATCTTCTGGGTTAAAATCATTAACATCACAAAAAAAAATTACTAATATCTATATTCCTAAATTTATTTGTAACGAGGTAACGGAGGTTGTTAGAAGTCTTGAATTAAAAATAAATTATTATGATATTGACTTAAATTTAAATATGACCATTACTGATGATTTTAAAAAAAAATTATCAGACAAGTCGGTAATATTGGTTGTAAATTATTTTGGGTTCCCGGCAGACTGGGACTTAGTTAATAAGTTGAAAAAAAATTATGATTGTTTAGTGATAGAGGATAACTGTCACGCCTTATATAGTAAGAGAAATGATGAGTTGCTAGGAAATTTAGGTGACATCTCCTTTAATAGTCTTCGAAAAGTACTGCCGCTATTGTCAGGATCAGTATTGAAATCAAACAACTCAGAAATAAATTTAGCTGCAGGATATAAGATTACCATTCCAAGTTTTTCTGAAATCACTTATTCATTGAGGGGACTTAAAAATAAATTGAGTTTGAAAAATTTAACTATTAAGACTAATAGTTATAAAGAAGAATATCCTTATATTGATTACTTTTCATATAAAATAATTAAGAATGATATGTTTGATGGAAAAGAGATTCGACTATTGAGATCCAGAAACTATGAAATATGGCATGATTTTCTAGCAGATTCTGATTTAACTTTTTTTCCGACACTTCATCTTGATAAAAATATTTCACCATATGCCTTTCCATGTAAAGCAAATAATTCTAAGGAAGCTAATAAATGGGTTGACTGGGGGCGTAAGAAAAATATTAATATTATTAAATGGCCTAATTTCCCAGATGAGATACTAACAAAAGATATACCAAGGGGTTTGCGTAATGTGCTTTTATTCCCTGTTACTGAGCAGCATTTATTAAAGAAAAGTCAATTAATATGAAGATAAATAATAATAAGTGGCTTTCATGACTGCTATCAACATTAATATTAGGTTACTAGCGCAATCAATAATACTTGTTATGTCAGTTCATGTAATATTACGAGCTTTTCTTGGTTCATTTTATGGGCTTATAGAATTACTCTTTCTTTCCATCCTTTTTGTTTTATCATTGCTCTATTATGTTGATAGAAAGAAATACTTCCAACTTGATTACTCAGGATATTTTTATTTATCATTTTTAGCTTACTTAATCATGCATATGTTAATTGCAACAATTACCAGATCATTTGAATATGATGTCAGGGCTTATAGCTTTATTCTAGTTGGTCTATATGAGTTTAAAAATTCTTCTATTACGTTTCTTTTCCCGCTTCTTTATTTTTTCATAAATAATAATAATCAGGAAAAATTTGAATATTTCTTAATTTTTGTTCTTAAAATTGCAATTATTTATACAATATTTGAGCAGGTTGTATCATTGCTAGGATATAGAGACTTTTTTATCACCTACATGCAGGGAGTGATACACGAGATACCTAACGCTTATTCAACTAGACTTGGAATGTATAGGCCTTTTGGTCTAATTGGTAGCCCTCATATGTTAGGTATTTTACATGTAATTGGCGTGATATATATGTTTCATTACAAGCAATATAAATGGTCTATTTTAGGCCTATTAGCAGTTTTCATGAGTACTTCTACTACAGCTTATGGAGTAATGATAGCTGTCACTGGATTATATTTAATATATTCAAAAAAATATTTATTGGCGGGAATTGGAGCTCTTCTTAGCGTTGTTTTTATATTTATCGTGTTGAATCGGTTAGAGTACGTCTTTAGCATGGTACATTTAGATGAATATAGCGATCTAAGTTCTTTTGATTTATTTGTTCATCAAATTTATGGATATTATTTATTGATATCAAATATTATTGATCCTGTATCACATATGACACTTAACGCTGGACCCTTAAGTCTGGTAATTTCTTATTTTTCTGAGAATCCACTGAACATGCTGTTTGGGAAAGGGATGATGTATGAAATGAGTATTAGACATTATGATCTTGTTCAAATTCATAATTATGGAGTTTTTGCTAAAGAATTTGCATTGAAAAATTCTGACTTTTATATTTTAAATTTCATTGAACAGTTTGGCGGCCTTGGAACTATTCTTTTAATAACTATTTTTTTTATTATCCCGATAAAAAAAATATATTCATATAATATGCATCATGTTCTTGTGTTGAATGCATTTTTGATTGCAACGCTACATTATGCTCCTACTAACTTTTTTATTCTTATGATGCTTGTTGGATATAGCATATACTCATTATATTTTAAAGGGGAACAAAATAGATGAATAATTTATCCGCAATAATTTTATGCGGCGGAAAAGGCATGCGATTAAGACCTTTAACTGAAGATATGCCTAAATCACTAATAGAAATCAATGGTAAGCCAATCTTGTATTATATCATCAGCCATCTTTTAAAATATGGAGTCAATAAAATTATTATTGCCTCGGGTTATAAATCCAGCATGATAGAGAGTTTTATGTCTGAAAATTTTTTAAATATTGACTATTGTATAGTTAACTCTGGTGATGCCGCTATTATTGATAGAGTCAGGGATTGTATTCCTAAAGTGAGTAAAGATTTTATTTTATGTTATGGTGATACAATTTGTGATATCAATATTAACGAATTAATTGACTTTCATCAAAAAGTATCAGATGGAGTTACAATAACATCCTACCCAATATCTATACCCTTTGGGGTCTTAAAAACTGGACCTAAAGATATCGTGTTAAAGTTTGAGGAAAAACCAGTTTTAGATGAAGTAATGAATATAGGATACTGCATCTTTCCAAAAAATAATTTTGGTATTTTTAAAAACTCTAAAAGTTTAGTAGATGTTTTTAATACGCTAGTATCCGAAGGTTTGCTTAGATGCTACAAACATAAGAAAATACATATTACAGTAAATACTATGTCAGAGCTTGAATATGCAGAAAGAAATATCAAAAAAGTATTCTAATCCATTATATTGGAAGAATAAAACAGTCCTTATAATAGGAGTGAATGGCTTTATTGGAGGAAATCTGTCAAAAAAGGAGACCATTGGAGAGATTGATGTACAGTTTATGTCACATGACAAGGTTACCGATAGATTTGGATGGTCACCATCTATAAGTTTAGATAGCGGTATAAGAAATTTGATAGTCTGGTATAAAGGCTATCTAGAGAATCGTTATGATTAATATCTCTGTAGTTATTCCTTACTATAATGAAAGCTCAACAATAGCAACAACACTTAACCTTATTGGGAGGCAGTCGTATAAGCCAAAAGAAGTCATTTTTGTAAATTCTTCTTCGACAGATAGTAGTAGTGGGATTATTGATTTGTGGATCGAGAGTCAAGTAGAGAACAATAAAGTTAGATATTTAAATATCAACTCTGATAGTGCGACTCCGTCCTATTCAAAAAACATAGGGATAAAAAATTCAAATTATGAGTGGATTGCATTTATGGATTGTGGGTTAGTCTTCAGCGATAATTGGCTTGAAGAGCTAGTAAGGCAATTAGAAAAATATGACTTTAAGCCGAATATTGTGTCTGGCGTTTGTAGACTTCATGGATACACTGTCTTTGATATGTGTGCAGTAGCACATACCTACGGAGTTGGTACAAATAGAGTCTGCATTCCTGGATCAATAGTTAATAGAGCTGTGTTTGATTCCACAGGGCTATTTCTTGATTTGCGTGCAACATATGACAGGGCATGGCAAAAGAAAACTCGTGATAAGAATATTTATAGAATAACCCCAGATACTAATAATGTTTCATATATTGGGATAAACTTCTCTGAATCAATTATTAATTTGTTCAGAAAAATGATATTGTATTCAAAGCCAGCAGTCAAAGTTGAGAAATACTATACGCCAATTTTTTATATATTTTTGGCACTATTACTAGTCTCAGTATCTATTAGTTCTATATTTTATGGCTATGTGATTCTTTTATTTTATTTTATTATACGTGGATATTTTTTGCCGTTATATAAGTCAAATGACAAAATATCAATTATGAAAAGTATGAAAAGAATTTTTTTATTGTTACCATTTGTTGGCATGGTGATTGACATTGGTAGATTGTGTGGCTATTTATTAGGTTATATGGATCGATTATTTGGCAATAGTAATAATTAAGTTATGCGACTTAACTGGAAACCAAGATTTATATGAAAGTATCTATAAAAAATTGGCGGGAGAGATTGAGCATCAATTTATGACATATGATAAACTAAATAAGTATTTTGGCTGGAAACCAAGACATAGTATTGATGATGGCTTAAAACATAAATTTAATTGGTATAAGGATTTTCTAGAAAAGTATGACTATAAAGATTTTTAAGATTAGTTTAATAATATGAAAATATTAGTATTAGGAGCAGATGGTTATCTGGGTTGGCCTACCTCGGTAGATTTAGCGCTAGATAAGCATGAACTATTGTTAATTGATAATTATGCAAAAAGATCTATTATGAGTGAAAATAATAGAGCACCGTTAATATTAAATAAGAAAATTGAAAGTAAAATAAAGATATTAAAAAAGATTAATAAAAAAGTATCATTTAAAAATATAGATTGTTCTAACTTCAATAAATTTTCTGATGCTTTTAAGAAATTTAAACCTGATGCGGTAATACATTTTGCAGAATTACCATCTGCCCCTTACTCTATGCTTGGAGCTAAAGAGGGCTGGAAAACATTACAAAATAATATACAGAGTACATATAATTTAGTATGGAACGTAAAAACACATCGGCCAAACTGTCATATCGTTAAACTTGGGACAATGGGTGAGTATGGGACTCCAAATATTAACATTGAAGAAGGATGGCTTAATGTTAAACATCAAGGAAGAAATCAAAAATTTTTGTACCCAAGACAGGCATCTAGCCTCTATCATACTTCCAAAATTATGGATACAGATTTAATTTGGTTCTATTTACGTCTATATAGTTTAAGGGCAACGGATTTAATGCAAGGTCCCGTCTATGGTGTATATGCAAATGATTTTTCCAAAGAAAATAAATTGGAGCCAACTTTTGCGTATGACGATATGTTTGGCACGGTCTTAAATAGATTTATTGTACAATCTGTGGCTAATGTACCTCTGACTGTTTATGGTTCAGGTAATCAAATAAGAGGATATCTCAATATCCGAGATACAATTCAGTGCATTAAGCTTGCTTTAAAAAATCCACCAAAAAAAGGGGTGTTGAACATCTTCAATCAATTCACAGAACAGTTTTCTGTTAAAGAATTAGCCAATAAAGTTGCATCAGCACTTAAAAAAATAGAATTAAATGTTAAAATTAAAGCTATTAAAAACCCAAGAATTGAAAAAGAAAAACACTATTATAATGCGAAAAATACTGGAATGAAAAAACTAGGCCTCAAACCAACACTCTTAACAGATAAAGTTATTATTGAAATGGCACAATATGTCATAAGCAATAAAAAACATATCAATAATAAAATAATTAGCCCAAAGAGCACATGGAAATGAAAATACTAATCACAGGTGGACTGGGTTTCATAGGAAGTAATTTACTTAATAATCTTGTTAAAAAGAAAACTGTTCAAAAAATAATCATTATAGATAACTTCAGTAAATCAGACCTCTCTAATTTAAACAAAGACATTAAATTTAAATATTATGCTTCTAGTAAGAGTTATGGGCAGTCTAGATCTAGAATAGATATAATTAGAGCTGACACAAACGATTGGAAATTAGCAATTAAACTAACAAAAGGAATTGATTACGTTGTACATTTGGCCGCAGAATCAGGTGTAGACATATCAATTAAAAAACCACAGGAAGCATTTGATATTAATGTAAAATCAACTTTTAATTATATAGAGGCCTCAAGAATAAATAAGGTAAAAAGGTTTTTATTCGCTTCTAGTTGTGCTGTATTTGGTGACATTAAGCCGCCTCATCATGAAAATTTACCAAGAAAACCCATATCTCCATATGGGTCATCTAAACTTAGCATCGAAACATTTTGTGAAACATACAATAATGTTTTTAAACTAAATACCACAATTTTAAGGTTTAGTAATGTTTATGGTAATTTTTCAAAACACAAAGAGAGTGTAGTTTCGAAGTTTATTAAAAATATTATAAATAATAAATCAGTTGTTATAAATGGAGATGGAAAGATAACAAGAGATTATATTCATGTTGACGATATATGTAACGCAATTTATAAATGCTTAAAACTTAAAAAGAGCTTACAGGTCTACCATGTTGCTACAGGAAAAGAAACGTCTCTTAATGTTTTGGTCTCTGATCTCAAAAAATTATTCTTAAAATATAATAAGAAAGATATTTCAATAAAATATACTAAAGAAAGAGTAGGGGATATGAAAAAAAACTACTCAATAGTATCCAAAATCGAGAAAGAAGCTAATTGGAAATCTAAAGTGTCTTTGCAAAAGGGGTTAGAGAAAACTATAAAGTGGTATTTAAATTAATCAGCAATGAGCATAGTCTTATATAAATGATATATCTTATATCTTCTTTGATAGCTTTTTTTGGTTGTTTATTGCTGACATTCAAGCCATTTGAATTAGCTAAACCTAGTAAGCGTGGATTACATGTTAAAGATATTCCATCGTCTGCTGGAATTGCTTTATTTTCTGGTTTTTCAGTAGCATTAATTTTTGAAACACAAAATATATCTTCTCTCCTAATAATACTTGCTGCCATATTGATCATAGGTTTTCTAGATGATAAAGGAAAAATTTCAAGATCAATACGATTTATTATTCAGATACTAATATCGACAATATCAATATATATGATTGGCGGCTTAAGTTTTCACCCAATATTATTTTTTATAGCTATAATTTTTATGACATATTTCATAAATGCTTATAACTTCATGGACGGAATAGATTTGATGCTTACTGCACAGTCTTTATTTTATCTAATTGTCCTATTAGCTCTTCTGAATGCGAATTCACCATGGTTACCAAGCATCCAAATAATGATTAGTGTTTTATCAGTATTCATACTCTTTAACTATCATCCAGCTAAACTGTTTCTAGGTAATGCTGGAAGCTATTTTCTGGGAACATACATTTCCATTCTAATGATTGGCTTGCATCTCTTATCTGAAGTTAGTATTTTGACATCTTTGATACTGGTTACAGCAAGTGTAGCTGATACTGCATATGTAATAATCCGTAGATTTTTTGATAAGTTCATAGTTTTATATGATAAGAATAAAGTATTAAAAATTGCTTTAATTACAAGCATAAAACATGTCTTTGGTGTAGCTCATCGTGCTCATAACTACCAAAAATTAGCGCTTAAATATAAAAATCATACCAAGGCATTGATCCCCATAATGATGTATAACATTTTATGGTGTCTTCCATTAGCTATAATATCTACAATCAATACTGGCTATGGTGTATTATGCCTATTTCTAAGTTATACTCCTTACATAGTATGGTGTTATAAAAATAAAACAGGGATTGAAGAAAATTGAAAGATACTCTCATTACATTACCTAGAAACTTAAAAAGAGTACTACTTATTCTGATTGATGTTGTAAGTCTATGGGCAGCTTTATGGATAGCCTTAATTATAAGATCAGATCAATTTTTTATTCCGATGGATGGTTATGAATTAACAAAAGCTCAGCCATCTGAACTTTTTGAAGTTTTCATTCTTACTACAATAATTACAATACCAATTTTAATTTTTTCTAGGCTCTATAGATCTATAACACGTTACATAACTCTTGAGACTTATGTGAAGATTGCGAAGGCTTGTGTGACCGCTGGCATAATATGGTCACTCATAGTTTATGCTTTAAATTATCCTATACCTAGAACTGCATCCATAAGTTATATTTTACTATCGACAATGTTTGTATTTATAACAAGATTTTCTGCCAGAGCTTTCTTGTTACCAAAACTATTGGGGCAAAGAAAAAATATTCTCATATATGGTGATATTAATTCAGCAAGTAGAATGATTGAGTTATTAAAAAATGATCTGCTATCAAATACAGTTGGGGTAATAAGTGAGAATAATAAACTTAAGAAAACAAAAATAAGCGAGATTCCTATATATTTAAAAAAAGATTTAAAGAAAATTATACCTAAGAAAAACATAGAAGAGATCATAATTATTCTTCCAAAAAAATCTAAATCACTCTTAAGAGAATTAATACAAGAATTAGAAAAATATCCTGTAAAGCTTGTTAAAATTCCGGAAATTGGGCAGTTAACTCAGGGTAATCTAAAACTAGATGATCTGAAAAAAATTAACATAGAAGATTTATTGGGAAGAGATACAGTTGAACCAGACGCATACCTGCTTAACTCTTGTATTGAGAACAAAGTTGTTCTTATTACAGGTTGTGGTGGCTCAATAGGTTCTGAAATTTGCAGACAAATTATTAAACTTAACCCAAAAAAATTAGTCTTAGTTGAGCAGTCTGAATTCTTTCTGTATGACATTGATCAAAATTTAGCAGATTACAGGTTAAAAAATAAATGCACAGTTCCAGTTAGCTCGTACCTTGGCTCTGTATCTGACTCAGACTTCATAAATAATATTTTTAAAAAAGAAGATATTGACACTGTTTATCATGCTGCGGCGCATAAGCATGTGCCGTTAGTAGAGCATAACCCGTTAGCAGCAATTCGAACGAATATATTTGGAACTTATACAGTGGCTGATGCAGCATATAAAAACAATGTTTCTAATTTTGTTTTAATCTCTAGCGATAAAGCAGTACGGCCAACTAACGTGATGGGGGCAACAAAAAGATTTGCGGAACTTATACTACAATCACTCCAGGACTTAGTTGATAGTATGCCCTCCAATAAATGTAAAACTAAATTTTGCATGGTGAGATTTGGAAACGTGCTAGATACTTCTGGCTCTGTGATCCCCTTATTTAGAAAACAAATAGATTCTGGCGGACCTGTTACAGTTACTGACTCGAAAGTTATTCGTTATTTCATGACAATAACGGAAGCAACCGAGCTTGTGATTCAGGCTGGATCCTTAAGTGAAGGCGGGGACGTTTTTCTTCTTGAAATGGGAGAGCCAATATATGTTCTAGACTTAGCAAAAGAAATGATTAGATTGAGTGGTAATGAAATAAAGAGTCATGATAACCCAGACGGTAATATAGAAATAATCTTTACTGGACTAAGGGACGGTGAAAAACTATATGAGGAATTATTAATTGGCGAGACTGTAAATAAAACTATTCATACACATATTATGAGAGCTAACGAAGAGAAACTCTCATATGAAAAAATCACCTACTTTTTAGAACAGTTTAAGGAGTTGAGTTCTCAGTCTTCAACTAGCTCTATACAAAAAATACTATATGAAGCTGTTGACGGATATGAGCCATATATTAATAATAATGTTGTGAAGATTAACTAATAATATATTTAATCCCTTTAAATAATTGCATATGAAAAATCAATTTAAGAATAAAAAAGTTCTTATAACTGGGCACACGGGGTTCAAAGGATCATGGCTCGTTGCCTGGTTAAATATACTTGGTGCAGAAATCCTTGCTTTATCTAAAGATGTACCTACTAAACCTGCTCACTATGACCTTATAAAAAATTCACTCAATAATGATCTTAGGCTGGATATTACAAATTATGAAAAAATATCCAAGACAATAGTTGACTATAAACCTGACTTTTTATTTCATCTTGCTGCTCAACCAATTGTTTTAACCTCATATCAAGATCCCTTTTTAACCTTTCAAAGCAATACCATTGGAACCTTAAATATTTTAGAAAGCCTAAGAAAATCAAATCACTCTTGCACGGCAGTTATTATCACTAGTGATAAATGTTATGAAAATTTAGATAAAAAAATCAAATATAAAGAAAATGATAGGATGGGCGGCAAAGATCCATATAGTGCCTCAAAAGGTTCAGCTGAAATTATCATAAGAAGTTATTGCGAATCATTTTTTAAAACAGCTAATTCAAATGTCCGCCTAGCTTCTGCAAGAGCTGGAAATGTAATTGGAGGAGGGGACTGGGCTGCTCATAGAATAGTTCCAGATTGTATGAAATCTTGGTCGAATAATGAAAAGGTGACAATTAGAAACTCTTTGTCAACAAGGCCATGGCAACATGTTCTTGAACCGCTAAGTGGCTACTTGTCTCTAGCATTAAAACTTCGGGAAAATAAAAAATTAAATGGTGAATCTTTTAATTTTGGGCCATCCACCAAAAAGGAGTATTCTGTTGGCGACCTAGTCCATGAACTATCCAAGGAATGGCCTGATTCTAATTGGCATGATACAACTAATAAAAATAAAAAATTGTATGAAGCTAACCTCTTGAGTCTTAATTGCGACAAAGCATCGAAACTGCTAGACTGGACATCAGCTTTAGATTTCCCTGAAACAGCGAAGTGGACTAGTGACTGGTATTATACTTATTATACCTCAGGTCCAGCTGCTGCAATGAAAGTAACGGAAGATCAAATAAAAAATTATATAAATTTATATATGTAACTTCAAAAAATAATGATACAAGATATTTTAATAACAAAGCTGAATATAATTAAGTCTGATGATGGTTCTGTATTTCATGGAATAAAGTCAACTGATATAGGTTTTGAAAAATTTGGGGAAACCTATTTCTCTTTTATTAACAGGGGTGCGTTTAAAGGCTGGAAAAAACATACTAAGATGACCATGAATTTAATTGTTCCTATTGGTGAAATTAGATTCAATTTTATTGATTTACGAGAAGACTCTCAAACTTTTAATGAAAGAATGGAGATAAATTTATCAGTAAATAACTATGTTAGGCTTACGGTTCCTTCATCTATCTGGTTTGGCTTTAAAGGTTTAGCTGATCAAAATATGCTTGTTAATATTGCTAGTATTCCTCATGACCCAAAAGAAGTGTCAGAAGAAAATAAAATGGAATTGGAGTTTAATTAGGATGAAAGTAATTATATTGGCAGGTGGATATGGAACTAGACTGGGCGAAATGACAGAAAAAATACCAAAGCCAATGGTTACTATTGGTGGCAAGCCAATAATTTGGCATATCATGAGCTTATATGCACATTATGGACATAAAGATTTCTACTTAGCTTTAGGTTATAAATCTGAAATACTTATCGAGTATGCGAAGGAACTACAAAGAGAACATAAAGATTGGAATATTAATGCTATAGATACTGGGCTTGATACCATGACTGGTGGTAGAGCAAAAAAAATTAGCTCTCTCATTGGTAATGAAAGATGCTTTTTAACATATGGAGATGGTGTATCAAATATCAATATAGCTAAATTACTTGAATTCCATGATAAAAATAAAAAGATTGCCACTGTTTCAGCAGTTAGGCCTATAGCTAGATTTGGTGAGCTTTACCTTGATGGAGATCAGGTATTGTCTTTTCAGGAAAAGCCTCAAATGCAAGAAGGCTGGATAAATGGAGGTTACTTTGTTTTTGAACCATCATTTTTTGATTTGATCGAAAAAGATGAAACCATGCTTGAAAGAGAACCTCTTGAAATAGCTACTAGCAAAAAAGAGCTCTTTGCTTACAAGCATGATGGCTTTTGGCAGTGTATGGATACCGCAAGAGATCGTGAGATATTAGAAAAACTATACACATCTAAAGATGTCACCTGGGGCTGACCTCTGATAAAAATGAAAGTTCTTATAACTGGCAAAAATGGACTACTAGCAGGCAGATTAAAAGAAGCTTTGAGTGCTGTAAAAATTAGCTGTACATCTATAAATGGCATAAATATGTCTTCATATATTAATGATAAATATGACTATATTATCCATACAGCATCTCCAAATTCAGAAGACTGTAATAATGAAGAGATAAGCAAAAGGTATGTAGAAGAAAGCAAAAAACTAGTGAAAGCAGCCATTAATAAAGGCGTTAGACGTTTTATATTTCTATCCTCAATCCAGGTGTATAGTGGGCTAAATAATAATCTACTACATGAAAACCTCAAGCTTCCAGAAGCTGGGAACAAATATATTCAGGTAAAGAAGACTATTGAAAATTTTTTATCAAGAAAAGAGATATCAAGTAAAATTAGTCCAATTATTCTAAGAATATCAACTGGATATGGATCTCCTGTGGATAAAAACTCAAAGTGCTGGCACTTGTTAGCGATGGATGTCTGTAGAAAAGCAATAAAAGATGGGCAAATAACTCTAAATTCTGATGGGGAAGGATATAAAGATTTTATACCAATTACAAATATTTGCTCGTCAATTGAAAATATTATGATAAAAAATATAGATACAGGTATATATAATCTGGCAACTGGTGATTCATTAAAAATAATTACCTTTGTTGGCATGATTAAAAGCATTCTGGAGCATAAGACTGGTAATAAAATCAACATTAATATAAATGAAGATCAATTAATGAGCACAGAAAAGCATATCTATGATAATAGTAAACTAACAAATATATTAGGGCAGAGCACAGTGAATCATCAAAATGAAATTGATCGATTAATAGATTTCTGCATTACACATTTTGACTGATAATAAGTTTTCTATAATTTTACCAACCTATAACAGAGGTGATTCTTACCTTAAGGATGCTATTAACTCAGTCGTCGATCAGTCATATACTAATTGGGAACTAATAATTGTAGATAATAATTCTAATGATTGCACCGATAGTCTCATTGGGTCTTTTAATAATAATAAAATTAAATTATACAAAATAAATAATGCTGGTAATATAGCAAAATCAAGAAACCTTGGCATTATAAAAAGTACTGGTAACTATATTGCATTTTTAGATTCAGATGATTACTGGAATAATAAAAAATTAGAAATATGTAATAAATATTTTTTAAATAATAAAAACTCAGGATTATGTCATGCTGAGAATTGGCTAGACGAAGACGGTCAAGAAACATATCATATGTATGGTAAATCCCATATATTTGATTATAAATTTTTATTAGAAAGAGGAAACTGCCTGTCTGCTTCTGCAGTAGTATTACCTAAATTTTTTTTAAATAATGTGGGTTTGTTTTCTGAAGATAAAAAATTCATAACCGCAGAAGATTATGAATTATGGACGAGATTAGCAAAAGCAAAGAATAATATTAAATACATAGATAGTATGCTTGGAGTTTTTAGAGTTCATAGTGCATCAGAAAGCCATAATATAATCAAAAATACTATTGCGGTAATTGATGTAATAAAGTTTCATCATGATGATGGTGTTGGATCAAAGATAGATGCTTGTATATCCCAGGCATGGCTAAACAGTGCAAAAAATTGTCATGTAAATGGTAATTATAAATTAGCATTCAACTGCTATATTGAATCAATAAAATATAAGTTTAAAATACAAGTGCTATTTATATTTTTATTATTAATACCTAATCGTATTTTTAAAAATATTTACTCAAAATACAGAGGGTAAAAAAATGTCAAATGATACAGATTCAATATTTCTAGAAGCGTTGACATTACTTGTAACTGGTGATAAAGATATTTTAGAAATAGTCATGTTGTCTCTATATGTGACATTATCAGCAGTAATATTATCTTCCTTATTCTCTATACCGTTGTCTGCAATACTGACAATCAAGAATTTTTTTGGTAAAACAGCTATCATAATTATATCTAACTCATTGATGGCGTTACCACCGGTAGTCGTAGGATTAGGGCTTTATCTCTTAATTTCTGCTAACGGAATCCTAGCGGCATATGAACTCTTATACACTCCAAGTGCCATGATTGTTGCTCAATTCATAATCCTTACACCTATTATTGTTGCTCTTTCAAGACAAAATATTCAAGACTCATATCTTAAATATGACGAGTATTTTAAGTCGCTTGGAACATCGACTTTTCAAAAAATTAAAACCTTGGTATGGGAAACTAGGTTTAGCCTTATTACCAATGCATTAGCTGCTTTAGGAAGAGGGCTTTCAGAGGTTGGTGCTGTTATAATTGTTGGTGGAAATATTGCACATCAAACAAGAATGATGACTACAACTATAGCAATGGAAACATCTCGTGGTGATCTTAAGTTAGCGCTTGCAGTGGGTATTATTCTTATATTTATTTCAATTACAATTAATATAATTTTGTATGCATTAAAATTAAACCTAGAGGTTAATGATGGAAAATAAAATTAAAAAGTTATTCCCATGTACTATCAGGAACTTGCAATTAAAGTTTGAACATAATGTAATATTCAAAAATTTAAATTTTGTTATTTCAGAGTCACCAATAACTGTTTTAACAGGGAATAATGGCACAGGTAAAACATTATTACTTAAAATACTTGCGGGTATCATTAATCCCACATCTGGCTCAATTACATTTAATAATGAAAATTTAAAAAATAATGATTTTAGTTTTATTTTTCAGAAGCCTATTTTTTTAGATAGGACTGTTTATGATAATCTCCTTTATGTTTTAAAAGTTAAAAATAAAATAAAGAGAGCTGATGAGGTCATTAATAAGCATGCTCAAGAATATAAAATTACACATCTTCTTTGCAGATCAACCCGAGATCTTTCTGGAGGTGAACAGCAAATAATCTCTTTTATCAGAGCTTTGATAGTATCTCCTAGAGTTATATTTTTAGACGAGGCATTTTCAAACCTTGATAAATTATATATTAATAAGATAGAATTCATTATTAATCAAATATCTAAAAATGGAATTAAAATTATAATGATTAGTCATGATGACAATCAAATACTGAGATTAGCTAACCAAGTTTTTAACATTAAAGATGGTGTGATAGATGAAAAAATTTAACTACATAATTACTCTTTGCCTTATATTTATCACTATCAACCATTCTTACGCATCAAATAAATTTATCACTCTGCAATCTACTACATCTACTAGAGACTCAGGATTATACAACTATTTACTTCCAATTTTTGAAAAAGAATTTAAGATTGATATTCGTTTGATTGCAGTTGGCACAGGACAAGCTTTATCTAATATAAGAAATTGTGATGGTGATCTTGCTATCACGCATGCCCCTGATTTAGAGAAAATTTATTTAAGCAAAGGCTATATCTCAGAAAGAATTGAATTCATGCATAATGATTTTATTTTTATTGGGCCTAACTCTGACCCATTAAACATAGCTACCTCCAGCAACCCTGATGAAGTCCTGTCTAAGATATATTCCAATAAAACTAAGTTTATCTCTAGAGGTGATTCTAGTGGCACACATATATCGGAATTAAATCTCTGGAGCCAAGCTTATTTGTCTCCAGAAACATATAAAGATACCTGGTATATGGAGGTTGGCCAGGGAATGGGAGCTACGCTCAATATTGCAATTGGCTCAAATGCTTATACATATTCAGATAGATCGACCTGGATTAATTTTAAAAATAAGTCTAATCATAAAATTCTTTATTCAAATTCTGAATTACTCAAAAATCAATACTCATTATTATTAGCTAATAGTACTAGATGCCCGAAAACAAAGAATAACTTGATCAATATTTTTAAGGACTGGCTTCTGTCTGAGGAAGGCAAATTACTGATCAAGTCGTATATGGTGAAAAACCAGGCTCTCTTTCATGTTGATTAATATTTATAGACATAATATATATTATACGAACATAAATGCTCAAAGATAAGCACACGTGAACCCTACTTACATAATTAATAACATAAACCCTACCCATAACACTAATAATGCTAATATAAGAAACTTATGAAAAAAATACTCAAATATCTAATTAAAAAACTTGGCTATAAGTTACTCAAAGAAAACTCTATTAAGTATGACATAGACTATGATCCTGGTTTTATCAGTGAATTTGAGTCACTTGAGCCTAATACAGCAACTAGCATAGAGAGGATGTATGCCCTAAAAGAAGCTGTGAAGTATGTTGTTTCTAACAATATAGATGGTGACTTAGTTGAATGCGGTGTTTGGAAAGGTGGTTCATGTATGTTGATCGCTCGAACATTATTGGAGTGTGGTGAAAACAATAGATTGCTATGGCTTTATGATACTTTTGATGGGATGACAATGCCTACAGATGATGATATTGAGAAAGAAACTGGTATTAAAGGCGATGATTTATTAAAAAATATAGAAAAGAATACCGATAAATATAATATGTGGGCATACGCTCCTGAAGATCTAGTTAGAAAGAATATGCGATCCACTAAATATCCACCCGATAATATAAGATATATCAAAGGAAAGGTTGAAGAAACCTTGAATGAAACAAGGCCAGGAGCAATAGCCTTGCTGCGACTTGATACTGACTGGTATGAGTCTACGAAAGCAGAAATGCAAACTCTCTACCCTCTTATATCCAAGGGAGGCGTGCTTATAATAGATGACTATGGCCATTTTGAAGGAGCTAGAAAAGCCATAGATGATTACTTTAAGAGTATTAATGAGCAACCACTTATGCACCGCATAGATTATACCGGTAGGATGATTATCAAGAAATCTTGATATAAGGAGGAAGCTCAAAATATATAATGTCCAACTCAGATCTACATATAACTCTAGGTAATCACCTATTCCCCTTAAAGTATCTTAAAAAAATAGACTCGAAAGTTATATTTATGAGAGAAGATATGGGTCTCTGTACTTATCAAAAGCATCATAAGCAAAAAATAATACTATTTTTATCTTCTATGAGGTCTTATAAAGATGAATTAGAAGAAGCAAATTATAAAGTACATTATGAATATATAAATACTGGTATAACAGATACTTATATAGAATCCTTAATAAAGTACATAGAGTCTAATAAGGTGAAAAGAGTAAGTATTTTTGAAATAGAAGATAAATGGTTTGAGAGAGAAGTCGATCAGATTAGAAGTCATATTGATGAGTTAATTACTATAGACACACCAATGTTTATAACAACTAAGAGTGAGTTTAAGGCGCTCTGCCCTGTCAGAAAGCAACCAAAATATAAGATGGCTGACTTCTATGCAAATTGTAGAAAAAAAACACAGGTTTTAATGGAGAATGGCAAACCAATAGGTGGAAAATGGTCTTTTGATAAGGAAAATAGAAGAAAGATACCAGCAAATATCAAAGTTCCTCCGTATATTCAATATGAGCAAACAAATCATACAAAAGATCTTAAAACCTATGTTGAGGAGCACTTTCCATTACATTATGGGAATTCTGATGATTTTAACTACCCTACAACAAGAAAATCGGCTATGAAATCTCTGGATTATTTTCTAAAAAATAAAATCTCTAAGTTTGGAGATTATGAGGACTCGGTAGACGAAAGATCGTTTGCTTGGTTCCATTCTGTTCTCAGCCCTCTTTTAAATATTGGACTACTTACTCCTGATGATATTGTATTAAAAACCAATACTATAAAAGATATTCCTATTAACTCACATGAAGGCTATATAAGACAAGTTATTGGCTGGAGAGAATTTATGAGAGGCGTATACCAAGCCGAAGGTGATTTGATGCAGAAATCAAATTTTTTTGGTAATAGTAGGAAAATGAAAAACAGCTGGTATAAAGGTGAAACGGGTTTATATCCACTAGATTATAGTATTAAGAGTACTCTAAAGCATTCATATGCCCATCATATCGAAAGATTAATGATTCAGGCGAATATCATGAACTTATGCGGAATTCATCCGAAAGCTGTATATAACTGGTTTATGGAAATGTATATAGATTCTTCAGACTGGGTTATGACTCCTAATGTATATGGTATGGGCTTATTTGCTGATGGTGGAATTTTAGCAACCAAACCATATATATGTGGATCAAATTATATAATAAAAATGATGAACTTTAAAAAAGGTTCTTGGTGCGATATTTTAGATGGATTGTTTTGGAGATTTATCAATAATAATAAAAAATTCTTTAAAGAGAATGCTAGACTCAGCATGATGGCGGTTATATTGGATAAAATGAAAGAAGAAAAGAAACTGCGCATATTTTCTTTAGCTGAAAATTTTATAGAGGAGAATACTGTAATAAATGATTAAAGTTTTATTCAATGACAAATGTTCTATTTGCTCTAAAGAAATCAACCATTATAAAAGTTTAAATATTAAAGATATAAATTGGCTGGATATAAATGATTTGAAGGCAGCAACTAAATTATCTGGAAAGAGCCATAAGGAATTATTAAGACGCTTGCATGTGGTTAGAGAGGGTAAGGTTTACTCGGGGGTAAGAGCTTTTATAATAATGTGGGATTCAATACCAAGGTATAAGTGGATATCTAAAATAATATCTTATCCTGGAATATATCATATATCTATTATTATCTATGAACTGATAGCGATAGTTTTATATTTAAAAAATTACTATCAAATTAATGAAAAAAAATGAACTGCCAGAAAAACTTTGTCCAGTATGTAACCGAAAATTTCAGTGGCGAAAAAAATGGGAAAAAAACTGGGAAAGGGTTAAATATTGTTCAAAAAAATGCTCTTCTATGAAAACTATTTCAGACTCCATTTTTCCAAAATCCTACTAGAGGAATTTAATTTCTCTACTCCCCCAACCCCAAACTCAAATATAACCTGTTTGTCTTGAGAGAATAATCTGTATTCAGGTATATTTTTAATATCACGATCTCCACCATTACAAAAAATAATTTTGGATTCAGGATATTTTACTTTCAAGTCATTAATTGCCTCAACCGCTGTACCATCACTATCATCAAAAACAATAGTTTCATCCACCAAAGACAAAGCATTCAGTATCACCACTCTTTCTTTATGAGAAAGTAAATATTTTCCTTTTTTATTCTTCAACCATTCATTAGAATTAACTCCAACTACCAAATAATCAGCTAATTTTCTAGCTGATTCAAAATATTTAATATGTCCTGAGTGGAGTGGATCAAATCCTCCTGTAACTAGCGCTATTTTTTTAATCATAATAAAGAGAAGTGTTAATCAAACTCCATGAGAAGTTGTTTTCTTGAAATCAAATACTCATCTTCATCTATGTAACCCTTAATATATTCTAGTTTTAAATTTTCAAGCTTAACGAGAGTAGCTGATATCATTTCTTGGTATTCTTGACCACGTGGTTTCGCACAGCCTTTATTATTATATATCCTTATAAGATGGCTCTTCCTTTCCGATGCATTATACTGCGCATGTATTGATGTTCCATAAGTCACAAAGTATGCTGGGAAAAAAAATAATCCGGAGAGTATATTAGCATCTGTCACACCTTTGTTAGAGTGAGCTATATCTTCATTTAAGCTTGCTGTTTCAACAGCTAACCTTAATTCATTACAAGTCATTATCTGGTCATTTACCTGAATAACATCAATTGCCTTAGGCGTAGCACAAGATGCAATAAACATGATAGTTACTATAGATATAAGTAATTTTTTAAACATTAATTTTAATTCTATTGATTCTATATAATAAATAGTTTATTAAAAATAGTTCGCCATAGATAGTCTTTATTATTAAATAGTAAAAGTCATTTGTTTAATTTTCTATATATCCATGGTTCTATAGGAGAGGCAATGCTCCATAACCCCCTCCTATTCTCTTTTGCGTCCCTTTCCAAGTTAAGGAGATAATCATTATTCCTTTCACGTTTATAAACCCAGGCGTTTCCACTTTTAATCATTTTTGCATTAATATAAGTCGGAGAATTATCTTCATAAATAAATATATTGCATATTAGTCTTCCATAGAACCCTTTATCCCATTTGCCATCTTTCATTTTACATGCCACTGTTACAGATTTATCCAGTATCATCTCTTCAAGAAATTTTTGAGATTTAATTCCATGAGCTTGTTTACGCTCTGGGGCATCTATATGAGATAATCTAATTTTTAATGCCTCACCTTCATAAAGAACATGGATTGTATCTCCATCAGAAACCTTGGACACAATTCCATTAAACTCACTTGTCTGGCTATAAGCATTATTAAGAAAAAATAATGACAATAGACCTACTAGGGGAAGAGAAACCTTCATAAACTTTTTATAAAAGCATTAATTTCTTCGGCAAAACTTCCCGTATCAGCCAAGAAAGAATCATGTCCTTGAATACAGTTCAATTCTTTATATTCTACTTTCACATTTGATAAAGATAAGTTTTCAGCAATTTCTTTTTGTTGTTGTGGTGGAAACAAGACATCTGTATCAACACCTAAAACAAGAGCTTTATTAATATTGATTTTAGAAAAAGCATCAAGACTAGATTTTCCAAGATTTGCAACATCAAACCAATCCATTGCCCGCGAAAGGTATAGGTAACAATTTGCATCAAATATATTTTGAAATTTTACAGCTTGATGTTCAAGATATGATTCAATCTCAAATTCAAAACTAGTATTCTCAATACCAAATGTATTTTGATTTATTTTATTTTCTACTGATTTTTTTCTACCAAACCTTTGAACCCATTCATTTGCAGACCTATAGGATGTCATGCCAATCTTTCTTGCAATTCGAACTCCATTCAAGGGAGGTTTTTCATAAGAGTAGAAACCATTACTCCAAAGCGGATCTTTCCTTATAACTTCTCTCTGCAAAGATCTCAATGCTATTGCAAATGGTAATGCTTGGGTAGCTGTAGAAATAAGAATCATGTTATCAACAACAGTATTATGCAAGATTGAAAAAGCTAATGCTTTCATGCCACCTAATGATGGACCTATTAAAACATGTATTTTATTAATTCCAATTTTTTTTAAAAGTAAGCGAGATGCATCAGCCATGTCTTCAACTGTTAATTCAGGAAAAGTTAATCTATATGGCTGACTTGTTTTTTTGTTAATTGAAACAGGACTTGTTGAACCAAAGCAACTGCCTAATGTATTAATACAGATCACATGATATTTTTCTGTATCAATAGCTTTTCCATCTCCAACCATAGTTTCCCACCAACCAGGAGTCTGGTCACCCTGGGATGAGGTAACATGAGAGTTTGCAGAAAGCCCTGTAAAAATAACAATCACATTTGATTTATCTTTATTTAACTCCCCCCAAGTTTCATAAGCAATATGTAAATTTGATAACTGACCACCTCTTTTCATCTTAAAAGAGTCTGTAACTTCCACGAGCTTAGCTGAGACATTACCATGTCTAAAGAGTTCTACAATTTTATTATCTGAGCCATTTTTCATAAACAAATGTTAGTATAATTCCTTATTTAAAACAATTAATAAGTTATCATATAAGAATTTCTTATTAACATTACTCCTTATTTCATACTTATAGTTATATAGTAACCTAATAACAGCGATGGATCTTTTCGGAGATATTGATATTTTTTCTAATAATTCCTTGTAAGCAAATTTTTGCTGTGAACTATCATCAAGAAAATCTCCTTTCATCAATAATGCAAACATCTCTATTAAATAATCTAGAAATATAAAACCTCTTTTAGACCAGGTTTCAGACAAGCTTAATGGGTTAATTTTATTTGAAATGAGTCCTGCTATTTCATCGTTAACCTTTTCATAACCTTCCAGGTAATCCTGATCCTTGGTCAAATCTTTAATTTTAATTTTTTTAGAAAAAAAGTAGTCAAAGAATGATTGGTCTGAATTTTCTATAGAGTCATATTCATAGGTGAAACAATGACACCTACTTCGGATAGTATCTCTTACCTGCCCTAGATCTGGTGTAAGTAAAATAAAAACAGCAGGACAGCTAGTTTCTTCAAGAGTTTTCAGGAGTGCTGCTGAAGCCTGATTATTCATATAATTGAAATTATTGATTACGACGAACTTATGCTCATAGTATGGAGATAAAAATGTAAATTCTTTTAGGTCTCGAACTTGGTCAATAGTAATTTCAGTTCCAACCCGATTATTCTCGAATTTATTTTCAAAGCCAAATTCATACATTAGGCGTTCTTCATTCGTGAGCATTCTAACTTTATTTCCAGACTTATCATATAGGGGCAAGGAAATGTAATAGATATCAGGAGATGCCATAATTTCTCCAGGGATAATAATACTCTTCATATGATAATACTCTTGAATCAAAGATTCAGTAAAATCATATTTACCTGTACCATTTGGAGAATGTATAATTATGTTATAATTTCTTTTTGAGAAATCATATTGTAATTTAAATTGATCAATATTTCTTTTTATATTATTCATCTATCAATTTATCAAGATGATTTTGAATATTTTTTTGGACATCACTTACACTATCGTCTGTAAGAACTTTTACAGATTTTTTATTATTCAAAAATATTTTCTCATATGATGACTTAATTTTGACTAAAAAACCTTCCCCTTTTTCTTCAAATTTATCCGATACTTCTCGTGTATTAATTCTTGATAAGCAAGTTTTAATTGATGCATCCAAATAAATGATCAAAGAAATATGTTCTGAGAAATAAGAATCTAGTAATTCATGGAGCTCAATAACTCTTTTATTATTTTCAGCTAAACCTTGATAAACAAGAGTTGAGTAGTGAAATCTATCACAAATCACATACTTGCCTTCATTAAGCGCTTTTAAAATAATATTATTATAGTTAAATACTCTAGACGCATAGAAAAGCATTGCTTCTGATAAAGAATCTAAATCAGAGTTTTTATCGAGCAAAACTGATCTTACGGATTCACCAAAACTTGTGCCACCCGGCTCTCTTGTGACAATATGTTTGATTTTTTTCTGAGTAAGGTAATCTGAGGCAAACTTTATATGCGTCGACTTACCTGTTCCCTCGTTACCTTCGAATACTATAAATTTTTTATTTGGCATTTAACATCAGTATATAAAGCTTTTAAGTATATTATATAGTATCTCTGGCTTTGAGAATTTATTTTTTCCAATTCTATCTATAAAAATAATACCTTTGACTGAATTAACTTTAAAACATGAAGTATATTTTTTTACATCACTTGCTTCTATGTTTTTTATATTTATCTTATACCCCTTTTTTTCAAGAGATTGAATAATTTTTTCTCTCATTACGCCTTTTATACCGAAATCACTAATAAGTGGAGTATCAAAAACATATTGTTTTTTTATTTCCTTAGCAAAGAATAAATTTGACGACAATGTTTCTATTATATTTTTATTTTGAGTTATAACTAAGTCGTTATAGCCATTTTTAATATTTTGTAACTCGTTTGCAATCAAACACTGATCTAATCTATTAAGGTGTTTAATTTTTGATAAATTATTATTCCCCAAAGGTTTGTAGTTTGCATATGCAACATCTACACTCTCCGTCATATTGCCTTTATCAGAGGAAATGATGGTTCTAATAAAATATAAATTTGGTATTAAATCTTTTGGATATTGATAGCCAAAATCACATGAGCCACGAGATAATATTATTTTTAAGATACAATTTTTTCTATTTCCAATAGCAATTTCAGCATTTCTTTTAATCAATGACAAGGTTGGTTTATTAATACAAATAATATCACAGCCTTTGTGTAACCTCTTCACATGCTCTTTAAGATAAATAATCTTATTATTTTTAACTAAAATTGTTTCAAAAAGACCGTCACCATAATTAAAAGCTCTGTCATTAATAGAGATTGTTTTTTTATTAATGAAAATATTAAATTTAGAATTGGTCATTCTAATATTTAGTCATACTTTGAGAATATAAGGGAACCATTTGTTCCACCAAAACCAAAAGAATTACTAAGAGCATGTTTAATATCCACATCTTTGCTAGATTTTGTATTGAAATCTAAATCACACTCTGGGTCTTGGTTTTCTACATTGATTGTTTGATGTAATTTTTGATTTTTTAATGACAAAATAGTTACTAGCGCTTCTACGCCTCCAGCAGCTCCCAATAAATGTCCAATCATGGATTTTGTAGAATTAACAACAAGATTTTTTGCATGCGCATTAAACATTGATTTGATTGCTCTAGCCTCAACAACGTCTCCAGCAGGAGTAGATGTTCCATGAGCATTAATGTATCCAATTTCTTCAGGAGCAATGCCTCCATCTTTTAATGCATTTTTCATACATCTTTGAGCGCCCTCACCTGTTTCAGATGGCAAGGTCATATGGTATGCATCCGCACTCATTCCATACCCTGTAACTTCTGCGTATATTTTAGCTCCTCTTCTTTTTGCATGCTCTAATTCCTCCAACACTAGTACTCCAGCACCATCGCCAAGAACAAATCCATCCCGTCCCGTATCCCAAGGCCTGCTCGCTTTCTGTGGCTCATCATTTCTGGTAGATAAAGCTCTGGCTGCAGCAAAACCACCTATTCCAAGAGGTGTAGTAGCCATCTCTGCGCCACCACATACCATTACATCTGCATGAGAGTATTGTATTTGACGGAAACCTTCTCCTACGTTGTGTGTTCCTGTAGTACATGCAGTAACAATTGATAAGTTTGGTCCTTTATATCCATACTTAATGGATAAATTCCCAGCTATCATGTTAATGATGGTTGCAGGAATAAAAAAAGGTGAAATTCTTCTAGGGCCTGACTTCAAAAAGATATCATGAGTATTCTCGATACTAGGAAGACCTCCAATTCCAGAACCAATAGCAACTCCAACTCGTTCAGTATCAACATCTGAATTATTTATATTAGAGTCGTTAACTGCATCTATACCGGCAGCCATTCCATATTGCATGAACAGATCTAGTTTACGTTGTTCTTTGGAGTCAAAATATTTTTCAGCATCAAAATCTTTGATTGAAGCTGAGAATTTTACCGGCATTTTTTCTGCATCAAATACAGAGATATTGGAAACGCCAGATTTCCCTGACATTAACGATGACCAAAGTTCATCAACGCTATTGCCTACAGGTGTAATACACCCCAGACCAGTTACCACTACTCTTCTTTTTTGCATTATTAATTTACTTTAAATTTTTAGTAACGTAATCAATTGCTTCCTGAACACTGGTAATTTTTTCTGCTTCCTCATCAGGAATCTCAGTGTCAAACTCTTCTTCGAGACCCATTACAAGTTCCACTGTATCTAGAGAATCAGCTCCCAAATCATCAATAAACTTTGATTCGTTTTTTACATCTTCTTCCTTAACGCTTAATTGTTTAACCACAATACTTTTTACTCGTTCATCTATGTTGCTCATGTACCTTGTCTCCTTTTGACTAAATTCTGTTTACGATGATATTTTAAATATTCTACAAGAAAAATATATGTTTTTACATATATAAACCACCATTTACATTAATATTTTCACCAGTGATGTAAGATGCTTCCTCAGAGGCAATAAACTTAACAACATTAGCTAATTCAGCTGCCGAACCCATTCTTCCAAGAGGAATTGAATTTACTAGCGCAGACTTTTGTTCTTCCTTAAGTTTTTTAGTCATATCTGTATCTATAAATCCTGGGGAAATAGTATTAACTGTTATATTCCGGCTAGCTACTTCTCTTGCAAGAGATTTACTAAAACCTAAAAGTGCTGATTTAGATGAGGAATAGTTTACCTGACCAGCATTTCCACTTAAGCCTACCACAGAACCAATGTTAATAATTCTTCCGTATCTTTGTTTCATCATATCCCTGACAATTTCTTTAGTTACTCTAAATACTGATGAGAGATTAGTTTCAATAACATCATTCCATTCGTCATCACTCATTCTGATCATCAAGTTATCAGCAGTAATCCCAGCATTATTGACTAAAACTGATGCAGCCCCATATTTTTCTTTAATTTCTGTATTGAGCTCTTTAATGGAGTCTTTATCTTTGATGTCAAGTATAGAGCCAAAACCTTTGGCATTAGACGCTGCTAGTTCTTTATCAATTACATCCGTTCCTTCTTTTGACCTAGATGTTCCAATAACTGTATATCCAGCAATAACAAGAGATTTTAGGATCTCAAAACCTATTCCTCTGTTTGCTCCAGTTACAAGTGCGATCTTAGCTTCAGTCATTTAGACACATCTCCGACGCTACATTTATATTTTCGTAATTAGAGATAGATACTGAAGATATATCACTAGCAATTCTTTTATTAAGCCCAGAAAGAATATTGCCCGGCCCAATTTCTATAAATTTAGTAATACTCATCTCTCGGATACTTTCTATTGTTTTTGTCCATAATACAGGACTCTTTACCTGTTTGCATAATGCATTAATTATATCACTATTAGTATCTTTAGGCTTGGCATCAACATTATGTATAACTGGAAATAGGAAATTATTATTAAGATTATCCATATTAATCAATATTTTATCCAGTACACTTGAGCATTCATTCATAAGTGTAGTATGAGCTGCTATGCTAACGGGTAAGACTTTAACTAGCTTTGCCCCCTTTGACTTGAATGATGGCGCAGAGTCTTTAATAATATTCATGTGGCCAGCCACTACAATTTGTTTCTCGGAATTAAAATTCACTGCCTGGATTAACTCCTTATCTGTGGATAAATCACTACAGACTGATTGAATATCCTCAGCATTTAAGCCTATTACAGCTGCCATACCTCCTTCGATCCCATCCATTGCTTCCAACATAGATTTCGCTCTAATAACCACAAGATTAAGACAATCTTCAAGAGAAATAAATTCATTTGCTACTAATGCAGTATATTCACCTAAGCTATGTCCTGCTGCATAAGATGGCAGAGCTGATGACCTTTCTTTCCAAACGCACCACATAGCATAAGAAACAGCAACCATTATCGGCTGGGTATAGAGAGTATTATTCAATTTAGACTCATCCTGTACTACTTCAGTAAGGTTATAACCTAGTATTTCAGAAGATTGATCTATTATTTTAGAAAACACACTGTCTTTTATATACGGCTCCAGCATTCCCTTGTTCTGAGATCCTTGTCCTGGAAATAAAACAGCATAGCTCATGAGGCATCATCCATATAATCTAGGTATGAGTAAAGCCCTGGTTTTTGATTACTAACCCAAATTGATGTCTCTATTGCTCCTTTAGCAAATATAGATCGATTTTTAGCTAAATGTTTAACATGTATAGAATCAGAATCACTTGTAAATATTACTTCATGTGTGCCTATTTCAGTATTTTCTCTTAAAGATTCAAATTTAACTGGGCATTCTTCTGAGTGAACATCACCAAGCTCAATACCTAGACCTTTACAGATAACTTGAGCCATTTTAATGGCTGTTCCAGAAGGTGAATCAATTTTATTTACGTGGTGTACTTCTTTTATCAAAACATCATAGCCTTTAAGTACTTTTGACATAGACTCTAAAGATTTCAAACTTACATTAACACCCTGGCTCATATTTGGAGCTAAAAGTATAGGTATAGTTTTTGATGCTTCCTTAATAACAGATAATTGTTTATCGTCAAAACCTGTTGTCCCAATAGTCATTGGTTTTTTTATCGTGACACATGCATTTATTGTATTTATTGATGGTTTTGGTAGTGAAAAATCAATAACTACATCAAAAGATTTATCGGATGAAGTTATATCAGATGTGAGGATTACACCATCAATATTTTGATGATTTTGAATTTTTTCCTCAATGTCACAACCTAGAGTGATATTAGCAGAATCATGTGTCATAGATTCAGCATGAATTGATTGGCCCATTCTTCCGAAGAAGCCATTAATCGCTATATTACAAGTCATTTGTTAACCTAAAAAATCTTTAATTTTATCTACCCAAGTATACTCTTTAGGTATGTGTTTAGATTTGCCTTTTCTGAAAGAGTTGTCAAGTTGCGAAAGAAGATCTTTTTGCTCTTTCGTTAAATTAACTGGGGTTTCAATATGCACTCGACAATATAAATCTCCAGTTGAATTAGATCTAACTGATTTAACGCCTTTTCCTTTAATTCTAAATTGCTTACCTGACTGTGTGCCATTAGGTATCTTAAGTTCTATTTTTCCGCCACTTAGAGTTGGTACAATTACCTTGTCTCCCAATGTAGCAGCTGTATAACTAATTGGTTGTTCACATAGCAAATCATCTTGCTGTCTCTGAAATATCGGGTGGGGTTTCACTCTAACTGAGACATACAAGTCTCCTGAAGGAGCACCTTGTCCACCAGCCTCACCTTCTCCACTTAAACGAATTTGGTCACCTGTATCAACACCGCTTGGAATATTAACTGATAAGCTTTTCGTTTTATTGGTTTTACCGGCACCAGAACAGGTATTGCAAACTTCATCAATACTTTTGCCTCTTCCTCCACATCTTGGACATGGCTGTTGTACAGAAAAAAATCCTTGGCTCATTCTTACTTGGCCAACGCCACCGCATTGATCACATGTACTAAATGCTGTTCCGTTTTTAGCTCCAGTTGCATCGCAGTCAACGCAATTAATGCTAGTAGGAATTTTCATCTTAGCTTCTTTCCCGCTTACAGCTTCTTCTAAAGATAGTTCAATTGAGTATTCGAGATCAGAGCCTCGCCTAGATTGTGATCTTCCGCCTCCGCCAAAAATATCTCCGAAAACATCACCAAAAATATCATTGAATCCGCCTCCGCCTGAAAATCCACCAGCTCCGCCTCCGCCGCCGAATCTAGAATCCATTCCTTCATGACCAAACTGATTATAAGTCTGTCTTTTATTATCATCACTTAAAACTTCATAAGCTTCAGATAGTTCCTTAAATTTTTTCTCAGATGCTTTGTCGCCCTGATTTCTATCAGGATGATGTTTCATCGCAAGTTTTTTATATGCTTTTTTTATTTCAGCAGCAGTAGCTTCTCGACCTACTCCGAGTGTTTGGTAATAATCGTTTTTAGCCATTGTTATTTATTTTCTGCCTTGGGCTCTTCTTTTGTTTCTTCTGTTTCTTCTTTAACTTCAGTGAAATCTGCATCTACGACATTATCGTCTGACTTAGCTTCTCCTTCAGTTGTTTCAGCGCCTTGTTGTTTAGCTGCTTCTTCCTTATAAGCTTGCTCAGCAATCTTACCAGCTGCCTCTGTTAACTTCATTGTTTTTTCAGTAATTTTTTCTGCATCATCTGTCTTAAGTTCTTCTTGAAGATCTTTGATCGCATCATTTACTTTTTCAACTTCTGCTTTATCCGCTTTATCACCTAAATCTTTTACAGATTTTTCAGATGCATGAATCATTGCTTCCGCATTGTTTTTTGCATCAACAAGTGCTTTAGCTTTTTTATCTTCTTCAGCATGTGTTTCAGCATCTTGTACCATCTTTTGAATTTCTTCTTCCGATAACCCGCTTGAAGCTTTAATTATAATTGACTGTTCCTTCCCAGTCGCTTTATCTTTAGCTGAGACATTTAATATACCATTTGCATCTATATCGAAGGCTACTTCAATTTGAGGTGTCCCTCTTGGAGCAGGTGGTATATCAGATAAATCAAATCTTCCTAATGATTTATTTCCAGCCGCCATTTCTCTTTCACCTTGAAGCACGTGTACTGTAACAGCTGGCTGATTATCTTCAGCTGTAGAAAATGTTTGAGATTTATTTGTAGGAATCGTAGTATTTTTTTCTATTAGTGGGGTTCTTACTCCACCCATTGTTTCTATCCCAAGAGTTAATGGTGTTACATCTAAAAGTAAAACATCTTTAACGTCTCCACCTAAAACACCGGCTTGAATTGCTGCACCCATCGCAACAGCTTCATCTGGATTTACTTCTTTTTTAGGTTCTTTCTTAAAAAATGCTTGAACCACTTCTTGTATCTTCGGCATACGTGTTTGACCACCAACAAGAATAACTTCATTAATATCTTTTGCTGTTAAACCTGCATCTTTTAGCGCCATTTCGCATGGCTTGATTGTTTTGGCAACTAAATCTTCCACAAGAGATTCTAGTTTTGCTCTAGTCAATTTCATATTTAAATGTTTTGGCCCAGAAGCATCAGCTGTCACATATGGTAAATTGATATCAGTCTGGCTACTTGACGACAATTCTATTTTTGCCTTTTCTGCAGCTTCTTTTAATCTTTGAATAGCTAATGGATCATTTCTCAAATCAACAGCTTGTTCTTTTTTAAACTCATCAGCAATATGATCAATTAATCTTAAATCAAAATCTTCACCACCTAAGAATGTATCACCATTAGTAGAAAGTACTTCGAATTGCTGTTCACCATCAATCTTAGATATCTCGATTATAGATACATCAAATGTACCGCCGCCCAGGTCATAAACAACAACTTTTTGCTCTGCTTGTGTTTTATCAAGACCATAAGCTAATGCTGCCGCAGTAGGCTCATTGATTATTCTTTTTACTTCTAAACCTGCAATTCTTCCGGCATCTTTAGTTGCCTGTCTTTGTGAATCATTAAAGTATGCTGGAACTGTAATAACTGCTTCAGTAACATCTGCTCCTAAATAGTCTTCAGCTGTACGTTTCATTTTCATTAAAATTTCTGCAGAAACCTGAGGAGGAGATATTTTATTACCTTTTGCTTCCACCCATGCATCTCCATTTTCAGCTTTTGAAATTTTATACGGAACCATTTTAATATCTTTTTGAACAGCTTCTTCGTCAAATTTACGACCAATTAATCTTTTAATAGCATAGAGTGTATCCGCAGCATTAGTTACAGCTTGTCTTTTTGCAGACTGTCCAACTAGCACGCTACCATCATCGGTATAAGCAACATAAGATGGCGTTGTTCTATCGCCTTCACTATTTCCAATTACTTTAGGCTTGTCACCATCCATAACTGATACACATGAATTTGTTGTACCTAAATCTATTCCGATTATCTTTGCCATTATTTACTCCTAAATTTTGTTTCTACTGTGAAGATGTGGACAATAATTTTTTTTTCAAGTCTTAACTAGTATTTTTTATGACTATTACCAAAGCTGGTTTAATTACACGGCCATTTAAAATATATCCTTTCTGTACAACCTCAGCTATATCATCATTCTTTTTCTTTTTATCTTCTATAGTACTTATAGCTTGATGATGATCAGGGTCAAAAACCTCTCCTTCAGGATCAATTTCTTTGATATTATTTTTCTCGAGAATTTGTTTAAACATACTTAAGAGGAGTTTATTGCCTTCTTCTAGTTGCTCTTTAGTGGTTTTGTCACTACTAAGCTTACAGCTCAGGCTCAAACTATCATATATAGGTATAATTTCCTGTAATATAGACTCAATTGAGTATTTGTAAGCATTTTCAACTTCTTTAGAGCTTCGTTTTTTAATATTTTCTACTTCAGCTTTAGCTCTTAGAAGCCCATCATAGTGTTCATCATGCTTTTTTTGAAGTATTTCAAGTTCGCTGAGCTCTACTTCTTCCTCTGCTTCTGCCTCTACCGCTTCTTCTTCAGACGCAGTATTAGTAGGGTCCGCCTCTGTTTCCTCTAATTCTTTTTTGTCTTCGTCGTTTGTTGAAGTCATAATTTACTCTCTATGTTTATTACACAACAATATTTTATATATAAAGCTTAATTATGCAATATAATATATCCATGAACGAACGAAGTGAAACATATTCAGTAAAAGTTGGCAATATTAATATAGGCTCTAAATATCCTATTAGAATCCAGTCAATGACTAATACAGATACATCAGATATAAATGCTACTTTTACTCAAATCATGAAACTAGCTGATGCTGGGTCAGAATTAGTGAGAATTACGGTTAATGATGAGAAATCTGCCGCTGCTGTTGGAGCAATAAAGTCACTACTTGTTCAAAAGAATTATAACGTTCCCCTTGTTGGTGATTTTCATTTCAATGGACACACCCTTTTGACCAAATACCCTGATGCTGCCTCAGTATTAGACAAATACCGGATAAATCCAGGCAATATAGGTTCAAAAGAGAAGTTTGACAGTAATTTTGATCAGATTATCAAGATAGCCATAAAGAATGACAAAGCTGTTCGAATTGGCGGTAACTGGGGAAGCATTGATAAGCAGACTTTAGACGAAGTTATATCTAATAAAATTAATCAGAAAAGTGATGTAAGTTATTCAGATTTAATGAAAAATATTCTAATTAAATCCGTTTTAACATCAGCTAATAAAGCTGTAGCTCTTGGCTTGAAACCAGAGAAAATCATCATTTCTTGTAAAACAAGCAACGTAGCGGACTTAATCGACATATATGAGTCTTTAGCTGTTGAATGCAAATATCCACTGCATTTAGGGCTAACCGAAGCCGGATTAGGTCGTGATGCAATAATATCGTCTGCTTCAGCATTAGCGATACTTATAAACAAAGGAATTGGAGACACAATCAGAGTATCCCTTACTCCTGACAATAACGAGTCAAGAACAGAAGAAGTTGAAGTCTGTCAGCAAATTTTATCGTCATTAGGTATCAGAAACTATAATCCTCGGGTAATATCGTGTCCTGGCTGTGGTAGAACCAGTAATACCTATTTCATAGAACTATCTAAATCTATCAAAAGCTATATAAGTGATCAAATGCCTGCATGGAAGAAAAAACATCCTGGAGTTGAAGATTTAAATATTGCGGTGATGGGATGTATTGTTAATGGCCCCGGTGAATCAAAGCATGCAAATATTGGTATTAGCTTACCAGGTAACAATGAAAACCCTGCGGCCCCAGTCTTTATAGATGGGAAAAAATATAAAACATTACATGGGGATGATATTGAAAATCAATTCATTGATATATTACAGTCATATATTGAAGAAAACTACCGCTAAATTCAGCAGTATCGCTAAACTTTTCTAAACTTATCTGGTCTTGCTAACGCATTTTTCTATTCTGGTGCCAGAAGTTTACTGGTGACTCATTGGTCAATTATTTCAAGCACTTCTGCTGATTTAGTTATAGATACATTTAATTTTTTAGATGATGCAGACGAGGATTTATCCCTGGCACTAAAGAAAGCAAAAATTAAAATGATACGTAATCCCATGACAAGTCATCCAATTTATTGGGCACCTTATAGCTTAGTTGGTAGATCTAAATTAAATTTTTAAAAAAAATATAAGATTATGTTTTGATTGGAAGAAAGTCATTAAACTAATAACTCTGTCCTATAATAACATGGTATTTTTTATTATGTTGTGTTATTTATCTGTTTAATTTTTTTTATTCTTTTATATAACAGCATATGAGAGTAGCTTAAATTGCAAAATAATAACAAATCATCATAAATAAATGGTAACAATAATCATTAATATAGTTAAATTCTTCTAAGTTCTTCTAAATTCTTCTAAATAATATTAAATTCTCTTATATATCCATTTAAATTTATAATGGCTATCATAAATTTTTTTAAGATGCTATGGTGAGTTCCTATTTAATCTAAGGTAGTATAGTTCATTCAAAAATAAAGGAATATATGGCAAGATTTTTAAGACAACACGATGCTATTAATGACAGGCAGCTTCGAACAACAGTAAAATTACTTGGAACACTTTTGGGCAGAGTGATTAAAACTCATGCTGGCAAAGGTGTATATAATGCTGTAGAAAAATTAAGAAAGGGCTTTATTGGCCTTAGGGAGAATGAAAGCAGTGTTAAGCATGATCAGCTAATTAGATACATTGGAAAACTAGACAGAAATACACTGACCGATGTCATAAGATCTTATAGCAAATATTTTGCACTGGTAAACGTCACCGAGGAAGCATTTCAACATATTAATCGGGAAAGACGACTTAAATCTGGTTATGATTCTTGGGATGGTTCATTTGACAGTACACTTAGAGAGTTTATAGGTCAAAAAATTAGCGGTGAAGACCTTCAAGGGTTACTAGGGCATTTAAAATACATCCCTGTTTTTACTGCTCATCCAACAGAAGCGAAAAGACGTAGTGAAATGCATCTAATGAGACGTATATTTTCTATGATACTAGAGTTCCAAGAATATAAAGGGCAATCTATCAAAAAAGAAGAGCTGCTAGAAAAACTTGAATCTGAAATACTGATATTATGGAAAACTGATGAAGTCAGATTAAAAAAGCCGACCGTTATTGATGAGGTAGAAAATGGTTTATATTACTTTAGAACATCATTGTTTAAAGCCATACCGCAAATATATGGTGATCTAGAAAAAGCTATATCTAGAACGTATCAAAATGATCCGTCAAAAAATGATATTAAAGTTCCCAGTTTTATTCGTTTTGGTTCTTGGATTGGGGGTGATAGAGATGGAAATCCATTTGTAACATCTGAAGTTACATGCCAAGCAGTTTATATGCATGCTGAAACTGCAATAACCGAATATATTGAATTAACGAAAGGATTATCTAAATATTTAACCCACTCTATTCAACATACAAATTTATCTAAAGCATTTCTAGAATCGTTAGCTATGGATGATAAGTATGCTCGAGATGCTCTTCATGGTAATACTCAAGATTTTATCAAGGAACCTTACAGGAGAAAGTTAAAATTCATGGAGTTCAGATTAAGCGAATCACTTAAAACCATAAATGATTATAAAAATAAAAGAGAATATAAAGAAAGAGTACATGCTTATAAAAATGAAAAAGAGCTTCTTAAAGACCTATATCTTATAAGAGACTCTTTAATGCATGATAAAGACGAAAAATTAATAGACTTTGGCTTAAAGGATTTAATTCGATTAGTTGAAACATGTGGTTTTTTTCTAGTTAATCTTGATGTACGGGAAGAATCTACAAAACATAGCAATGCTATTCATGAGATTATAAATTTACTAAACAATGAAGATTATTTATCTTTAGATGAAAATAATCGCATAATTACTCTAGAGTCTATTATAAAAGGTGATTTTAAAATTGATTCTATTTATGAAAAACTATCTAAAGATACTAAGACTGTAGTTGATGTTTTTCTCACTATGGTTAAGCTGCGCAAAGAAATTAGTGAAGATGCATTTGGTCACTATATAATATCGATGACACATGAAGCAAGCCATGTACTTGAGGTTCTTGCTATAGCAAGACTAACAGGAATGGTTAGAAAAGATGACAAAAAAGGATGGATGAGCAGTGTTAAAGTTTCTCCTTTATTTGAAACAATAGATGATCTATCAAGAATTAGCCCTATACTTGAAAAACTTCTGGATAACGATTTATATAAAGAGATTCTTAAGAATGTAAAAAATAGGCAAGAAATTATGCTTGGGTATTCTGACTCATGTAAAGATGGAGGCATACTCTCTTCTTCATGGAGTCTTTATAAAGCACAAAAAGAAATTACAGAAATTGCAAAGAAATACTCTATAGAATGCCATATGTTTCATGGTCGTGGAGGCACAGTTGGCAGAGGTGGCGGTCCAACACATGATGCTATTGTTGCTCAACCAGATGGTACAGTTAATGGCATGATAAAAATAACTGAACAAGGAGAAGTTTTATCATATAAATATGCATCTTATGAAACTGCTGTTTATGAATTAGAAATGGCTATTGGTGGACTCATGAAAGCCAGTCAACACTTAGTCTCAGAAGGACCAAAAACTGATAGTGTTATTGAAAAAAATATGGAATTGATGTCACAAAAAGGCGAGGAACATTATAGAGAATTAACAGATAATACTCCCGGCTTAATAGATTACTTTTATGAAGCAACACCTGTCCAAGAATTAGGACAATTAAATATTGGATCTAGGCCTTCTCATAGAAATACATCTGATAGGTCAAAAGGATCAATTAGAGCAATACCATGGGTTTTTGGATGGTCTCTTTCAAGACACACTCTTCCTGCATGGTATGGTCTTGGTTCTGCTATAGAGAAGGTTTTAGATGGCGATGAAAAAAATCTGAACCTTTTGCAAAATATGTATAAAAAATGGCCATATTTTAATGTGTTGTTAGATAATATTAGAATGGCATTAGCAAAAGCTGATTTAAATATTGCAAGAGATTATTCTGAGCTTGTGGAAGATCAAAAGTCTGCAAAAATTATTATTCATAAGATAGAAAATGAATATAATCTAACGAGAAAATTACTTTTAAAAATAACTGATACAAGTGAATTATTATCTGCATCATCTCCTGTGTCTTTATCAATACATAGAAGAATGCCTTATCTTGACCCTTTAAATTATATACAAGTTAAATTATTAAAAGAGTGCCGCAAGAATAATAATGAAGATCTATTTGATCCATTGCTTAGAACGATTCATGCTATTGCCAAAGGGATGAAAAATACTGGTTAATTTTAATTAGTAATTATTTTTCATGGCCCTTTAGTGGTATGAAGATTAAGTCTTTTCTTATATCGATCTTGATAACACTGCACGATATCTAATTTTATTTTCTTTAACTTTCTTTATAGCTTTATTAACATCAGAAAATTTAAATTGCTCTACTATAGGTTTGATATTTTTTTCAGCAGCAATTTTCAACATTTCTTTCATCATTTTTCTGCTGCCACCTGGGTTACCAGATATCTTGATTCTTTTCATGATCAAACTAAATGCATGAATACTAATTGGGCTTGGTGGTATTCCAACAAAACAAATATTTCCATCCACATCTAGGGTATTAGCGAGACTAGTCCAATCAAGGTCTGCGTGAGCAGTCACAAGTATAAAATCAAATTTATTTTTTAATTTAGAAAGATTTTTATAATCTACTACAACATTTGCACCAAACTTTTTAGCTTCAGTTTTCTTACTTGACGATGACGTTACTGCTGTAACATGATAACCCATGGCTTTGCCATATTGAACTGCCAGATGACCCAAGCCACCTATTCCTATCACGGCAACACGATCCTTTGGCTTAACCTTGTAACCTCTGTAAGCACCATGTACAGTCCATCCAGCACACATTAATGGGGCTGCATGCTCCGATTTTAACTTTTCAGGTATAGGATATACAACACTTTTATCAGCCTTAATATAGTCTGCAAATCCACCATTGCGACCAACAGCTGTCATCTCAGGAGATGCGCACATATTGTCTCTATCAGTTTTACAGTATGTGCATTTTTCACATACCTTAGAAAACCATCCGATCCCAACACGTTGGCCTATTTTTAAATTTTTTACCTGAGAACCTTTTTGGGTTACAAAACCAACAATTTCATGACCTGGAATAAATGGATAATTTGAGATACCCCAGTCATTATCTATTAGATGTATATCGCTGTAACAAATTCCGCAGTGACTTATTTCAACAACTACCTCTTTAGGAGCTATTTTTTTTATTTCATAACTTTGAGGCAACAATTTTGAATTAGCTTTTTTAGCACCATATCCACTAACGATTCTATCCATTTATATCTCCTTGAAATTAAACCATATACTTTTATTAATCTTCAGTATTTATTATTTCTGCAAATATGACAATACATTTTCTGGTGATGTTTCGCCATAAGGGTCTTCTTCATAATTATCTGACTTGCCAGGCTCTTCAAAGATCTTCTCAATTTTGCAATTATTAATGATTGCAGCATACCTCCAGCTCCTTTGCCCAAAACCTAAATTACTCTTTGCTACACTCATGCCCATCGCAGATGTAAATTCCCCATTACCATCAGGTATGGTTTTAATATTTTTAATAGCACAATCTATTGACCATGCGTTCATAACAAAAGCATCGTTAACAGATACTACAAAGATTTCATCAATGCCTTCTTTTTTAAAAGTTTCAAAGTTTTGATCAAATCCTGGAAGTTGATGAGTGGAACACGTAGGTGTAAATGCACCAGGCAAAGAAAATATTATAACCCTTTTGTTTGCAAAAATGTCATTGCTAGACTTGGTTACAAATTTACCGCCCATGGGGCAAGTTCCTTGTTCTGGCCTCGTATCCCCTTCTCTAAACTGAAATTCTATGTTCGGGATAGTATCACCAATATTTATAGTCATCATAAACCTCCTTGTTATTAACAACATTATACTTAGAATTAACCTAAACTAGCAATAAGATAAAATTAATAAATACAATAAAAATAATCTAGTTTGTTATAATGAATTAAACAAATTAAAGGGAAAAGATGACTCAAATCAACCACGAAGAATTAATTGGCCAATGGCATAGAGACCGAAACCTAATTGATGGCAGTACCGATAAAGATCAATATATGAAACTAATTCAAGAGGCAGGTGAGTTATCAGATAGCTTATGCAAAGGCAAAGATATTCGTGATGATATTGGAGACATGATGGTGGTTTTAATTAATATTATGGTTAGAAATAATTTAACAATGAAAGAGTGCCTGTCGGTAGCTTATGATGACATTAAAGATCGTAAGGGTAAAATGGTTGACGGCATTTTTATAAAAGAAGGCGATGAATAAAATACTTCCCATAATATTAGTTGTTGTTTTGTCTGGGTGCAGTAATCATGATGTCACATTTGAAAAATGTGCAGATTCAATGTTTATGCTTACAAATGAATTAATGAAGAAAAGATTACCTACTGAAGCTAAATCTACAGAAGAAATAGCAGGGTTCAATGCAAATTCATATAGCAGAAAAAAAGAGTATGCTTTCTATACTGCTCTGATTAAAATATGTGAATTAAAGCATTCAGAGAAACCAGAACAGTTTCATCTTGATTATCAATAAATTAAACTATCAAGTCTTTGTATATATTAACTTTGCTAGATGGGATTAATAGATGGTCAACATATATCATACTAGAGTGATCTCCCACAGAGTCTATTTTTTCAAGATTAAGAAATCTTTGTTTTAATTTTTTATTAATTCTATAAGGAATATAATTTAATTCTTTAATGTAAGCCATTAATTCTTGATTTCTTAAAATTACATTCTCATTATCTTTTTTAAATGGCAATATTTCCATGAATATCAAAGGTGTATCTTTTTTTATAAGAGACTTAATTGTTTTTATGACCTCTAACTCAGAACCTTCTGTATCAATCTTAATAATATCAACTTCATCACTATCAAGGAAATTTTTTATGGTTTCATATGAATAAAACGAAGTAATTTTCTTGGTATAATTTTTAGCATCAAAATGCTTGATATCAGAATACTCTGGGAGGATAGACGAGCATTTATCAAAATCATTTTGCCCTTCCAGTAAATGAATTGAATCTTTATCAAATAAACCAAATGGATAAATATAAGTGTTCTTCCAATTATTTATTTTAATCAATTTTTCTAGGTATGGCATACATAAATAGTTTGGCTCGAAAGCATGGTAATGGATACTATTATCTATAGTTTTAACCTTAATCAGAGTCTGGCCCATATTAGCGCCAATATCATAAAACTTATTTATTTTTTTTATCGAATGAATCTCTTGTAATACATCACTCATCCATGGCTCATTGCTAATTCCAACTTTATTACCACCCAATAAAGGTATTTTAATTAAGACATTATTATAGAATCTAGGTATAGATATATTTAAAAATGATAATTTTGAAAGAATATTAATTCTCATATATAACACAATAATCAATATTGATTACAAAAGATACAATCATCTTTCTATTATTAAAATTAATTTATCCTGATAGATATCAATAAATCAGTGAGTTTTTTTGCAGATAAAAAACTCAGTTAGCATTAGCTGCTAAAAATATTTTTATTAACTAAGAATACTGGCCAGCTACATAACCAGAAGACCATGCCCATTGAAAATTATAACCACCTAAGTGACCAGTAACATCAACCACTTCTCCAATAAAAAATAATCCAGGATTTTTTATCGACATCATTGTTTTAGAAGAAATCTCATTAGTATCTATTCCACCTAAAGTAACCTCAGCTGTCCTGTATCCTTCAGAGCCAATTGGTTTAATAACCCAAGCATTTATTGCATCACTTAATTCTTTTAATATTTTATTAGGTAACTCAGATATATTTCCACTAACATCATTTTCTTTACAGATCATATGAGCCAATCTCTTGGGAAGTATTTCTGCAATGATAGTATTGATCTCTTGCTTAGGATTTGATTTTTTTCTATCTTCTAAAAACTTATGAATATCTAAGTCTGGCGAGAGATTAATTTTAATATTACTCCCTAGTTTCCAGTAAGAAGAAATTTGTAATATGGAAGGACCGCTTAAACCTCTATGTGTAAATAACATCCCTTCTTCGAAAATAGTTTTATTAAAAGAAACAATTGCTGCTAAAGATAATCCACTAAGTTCTCTACACATTGTTAGTATTTTTTCATTAAAAGTAAGAGGTACCAAAGCTGGTAACGTTTCAATTACATTTAAATTAAATTTTTTAGCTATTTCATATCCAAATTTACTTGCTCCAATTTTAGGAACTGACAAGCCTCCTGTTGCTATAACTAATGATTCGCAAGAATATTTTTCAGAGTTAGCATCAATAAAATACTGGTCACCTTGTTTATCAATATTTTCAACAACCATTCCTTTTCTTAAAATGACCTTTGCCATTTCACATTCTGAGAGCAGCATATCTATAATTTGTTGCGCACTTCCATCGCAGAAGAGCTGGCCTAATTTTTTTTCATGAAATTCAATATTATGTTTTTTAATCAAATCGATAAAATCATTTTGGGTGTATTGATTTAAAGCAGATATTACAAAATTAGGATTTTTAGAAATAAATTTACTTGGATGCGTATTGGTATTTGTGAAGTTACACCTTCCTCCACCTGATATACGAATCTTCTCCCCTATTTTTCTTGAATGATCAAGTAGAAGTACTTTTCTTCCTCTTTTGCCAGCCTCAATAGCACTCATCAAACCAGCTGCGCCAGCTCCAATTATTATAACGTCATATTTTTGTATTGATTTCATTCTTTAGATGATTTTTTATTAGTTCTTGGTATATGTAAGTATTGAATTTATATCTAGTTGCTGTTTAGGATTTAATGGAGTATCCCAAACTGTATCAATCATCTTGTATGCAGTTTCCCCATGACTCTCTAACCGCTCATAGATTTCTGTAGACTTAATATGATTATCTTTTGCATGCTTCTCAATCGATTGGTTTAGGGTTTGCCCCTGCAATACTAAATTAAAAATATCAAGGCAGGTCATTGCACTTTCATACCCCTTATTACTAAACCCTTTAGATTTTTCAATTGAATGGGTAATGGTTCCATTTTTAATTAATTCTGCAACATACTTCGCGCATTTTTCTGGTGGCTGAATATTATTCTCAAGAAACCAACCAAAAAGTTTGATTAAAATATCTGTATTTGCGCTTCTCTCGACCTCTTTATCTTTGTTCTTGATATTATCAATTACAGTATGGAGTATATCTTCATATCCTTTGGCTAATATTTCAAATGGGTTATCTTGTTTTAGCAATACAAATCTCCCCAGTACTTCTAAAATTAATTATAAGGGTTAGCAGTTTAATAACTATTTATTATCTTCTATTGTTGCTACCGGTCTACTCTTATCCATAATCCATTCACTCCATGACCCCACATATAATTTAATCCCGCGAATACCTGCTATTTCTAATGCTAATATATTATGGCAGGCAGTGATTCCTGAGCCGCACATTGAAATAATGTCATCGCTTTCTGTTTCGCCTATTAGTTTACTAAAAGTATGCTTTAATTCTTCAGTAGACTTAAAATGTCCTTTCTTATCAAGATTTTGACCTAATGGGTGCGAAATAGCCCCTGGAATATGCCCAGCAACTGAATCCACAGGATCTTTAATGCCCAAGTATCTTTCTTTTGATCTAGCATCAATTATAAGTTTATCCATTTTATATTGAGCATCTTCTACATCATTAATAGATACATGCATATCATCATGAGTATTTGGAGTAAAAACTGATCTTTCAAAAATTGTATTGTCTTGAGTTAATTTTCCACCAGAAGCCATCCATCCGCCTAATGCGCCATCTAATACGGCAACATTTGTATGGCCGAGCCATTTTAAGATCCACCACATTCTTCCAGCAAATGCACCGCCAGCATCATCATAAACCACAGCCTGTTTAGAGCTATTTAAACCCCATTGAGAGAGCTTTTCTGAAAGAGCATCAGCATCTGGAAGCGGATGTCTGCCACTACTAACTGTCTTTTCACTAGCTAAATCAGAATCAATATCTACAAATATAGAGTTTGGAATATGCCCTTCAGTATAAGCTTGTATGCCATATGCGCTATCTTTCACATCACATCTACAATCAAAGATAATAAAGTCTTTATTGTTTATATTATTTTTTAAAATATCACTAGATATTATTGTTTTATATGTCATTTTAAACCTTAAATATAAAAATTAAACCAACAACCAGTGTCAATACATTTAACATCACACTCATGGTATGTAGCTTTTTAAATCTTGGCGCCCCTGCTTCTCCCAGGTCTCTTGCCGCATTAATCACGGGAATCATGAGCTTACTTACTACGGTCAAAGCTATCATGACTATCAGCAAAGCTAATAACATAGTATTTACCGGTATATTTAGCAGAAAGATAAGTATTAGACTTAATCCGCCTATTATTAATCCAAAAATGTAGTACTTTGGAAAAAAAGCGCGTAAAAATAACCCCGCACTCTTTTCATCTAATACTTTGAATACTGTCGGTGCAATAATTGCCGAAAAAAATATGATTGATCCAACCCATATACTTACTAAAACCAATATTAAATCTAAACTCATGTACGACCTCCTCTGTCATAATTAGATATTATACAACATCACCTAATAAGCTTATAATTTAATATGCCTAAATTAATTATTGACCTCAATGCAACAAAAGAAAATGCAATAAATGAATTAAATGACTTTATTGATAATCGATTGCACTCTTACGAAAGTTTGCGTAACTATGATCTTGGTGAGGACAATCATCAGAATGTAAGTTTGTTATCTCCTTATATCAGACACAGGCTAATCACTGAGCAAGAGGTTATCTCTGCAGCATTGAATAAGTTCCCTCTACCTAAAATTGAAAAATTTATCCAAGAAGTCTTATGGAGAACCTATTGGAAAGGATGGCTAGAACTACGTCCTCGCGTCTGGAATGATTACAAAGATAATATGCTTATTAATAACGATAAAAAACAGTTACTTGAAAAGGTATTATCATATGAAACTGATATTGATTGTTTCAATATATGGACTAAAGAGCTGATTGAAACGAACTATTTACATAATCATGCCCGCATGTGGTATGCAAGTATATGGATTCATACCCTTAAATTACCCTGGGAAGCTGGTGCGAATCTATTCTTAAAGCACTTATTAGATGGAGATCCTGCCTCAAATACCCTTAGTTGGCGTTGGGTTGCAGGAATACAGACTAAAAACAAATCATATCTAGCAAAACACTGGAATATTCAAAAGTTTACTAAAAACAGAATAAACCCTCCTGAAGAACAATTTAGTACCACTCCGGCAAACATACTATATAAAGAGTATTTACCCCAATCAGTCAAATACAACGAATCAAAGATCATAGATTGGTCTAAAGCAGGCCTATTAATGACCAGCGAAGACATAGATGTATTGAGTTGCAGTAAAATCCCCTTCCCAATAAACAATGGCTATGTTTTGCCGTTATGCGAAGAAGAGTATTCGGTATATGCGGATAATGTAATCTCATTTAAAGAAAATAGCCTATCAAACTACTCAAAATTGCTTAGTGAAAGTATAAAATCAATAGAAGTTAATAGTAGTCATGATAATCAGATCGAATTGATATGCTCATGGGCTCAAAATAACAAGGTTACTGAGGTGGTCTGTCTTGCTACACCAAGGGGTTATATGAATGATTTTATCAATAAACTCAAAATAGAATTAGATAAAAAAGATATAAAATTCATTAAGTTATATAGAGATTATGACATGAAATATTGGAATTTAGCCAGCGCAAGTTTCTTTAATTTTTTCAAAAAAGCTATTCAAAAAATATAGGCTTAGAATGCAATAGATGCCTGTAGGTATATTTTATGACTAAACTGCCAAAACTTACTGTATACCTCTTTTGCTAGTCGGTTATTACAATAATTCTATGGCATTGGCATCATTAGCCTGTTTTTTGACACTAATCCTTTATAATAGGATTTGAAATTAACTTTGGAGGTGTGAGATGAAATCTTATAACGAGTTGAAAGTTGAAATGGAAGCAATTCAGCAGCAGATGGCTGAAGGTGGAAAGCAAAGATGAGTTCTTCTATTGTGATTGTGGGCACTGGTGGACACGCAATAAGTGTTTCTAATGTTGCATTATCATGCGGGATGAGCATAATTGCTTATGTAGATGATAATAAAGCTGGAGGTAAAGTATTAGGTACGCCAATAATTACAAAACAACAATGTATAGGGGCTCATCCTGCTGAGAACCTCGTAATTGCTATAGGCGATAATTCAGTTCGTGAACGTGTTTACAATGAATATAAAACTGAATTACCAAATTCCAAATTTCCATCATTGATACATAAGTCAGCTGTAATAGGCATTAAGTCAAAAATTGGAAATGGGACAGTAGTGATGCCTCAAGTTAATGTCGGACCAAACTCAATAGTTGGTGAACTTTGCATCTTAAATACGTCATCAACAATCGATCATGACTGTCAAATGCAATCCTATTCTTCTATTGCCCCAGGAGTTATTACTGGGGGTATTGTTAAGATTGGTATTCGCTCTGCAGTGTCAATTGCTGTAGTAATTAAACATGGAATAGTGATTGGCGATGATGCTGTGATTGGTGCAAATAGTTATGTAAATAAAGATTTAGGTAATAATCTTGTCGCCTATGGAAATCCCTGTAAATTTATTCGTAATCGAATGAAAGGAGATGCTTACTTAGCATAATCGAATAAAAACCACGTTGCTACTGAAATAAATATAAGTGCGCCCAAAGAGATTCGAACTCCTGACCCCAAGCTTAGAAGGCTTGTGCTCTATCCAGCTGAGCTATAGGCGCATTTATTTATCTGATTCTTTATTGACGGTAGACTGATCATCTAAATCTAGTCTATTGATCTCATGGTCTTTCACGTCAATTGAAAGTCCCATTTTACTCATTTTTTCAGCTTTGTCATTTAATCTTACTAATCTTTTGCCTGCACCTTTAACTTGTCCAAGAAATTTGTTTAGTGAATCATACATTTTCACGTATTCATCCGCGGTTGAAGCAGATAACTTAACTATTTCATTGGCAGTATCAATGATTTTAGAGACGTTATCGTTCTGTTGTTTGATTTTCCAGTATTGATGAATAATTTTAATTATAGGCATAAGGGTTGTTGGTCCAACCATCGCAACTTTCTGTTTAAAGCTATAGTCAGCATACACTTCTAAAGCCTCTATATAAGCACCCTCAGATGCCATGAACATTACAGTCATCTCTAGAGTGCTGTCACCCAGCAAATCATGGTATTTCTTCTTAGCAAGATCATCTATATGTTTTTTAACAGCCAGATGATGATCACTCTTATGACGTTTAATTTCATCTTTAGATGCACCATCAGATGTAGCGTTTAAGTATTTAGCGTAAGCAACTAGTGAAATTTTTGAATCAATGACTACCCTCTTATTTTCAGGTAACAATATAACTATGTCAGGTCTTAAAGACCCTCCTCCATCACTGACGCCTTGCTTCTTATCTACAAAAAACTGTCCAACACCTGCACCTTCTTCGTTTTCTTGCTTGAGACCAGCAGATTCCAGTAAAGTCTGTAAAACTGTTTCCCCGACATCACCAGCTTTGGTGCCACCTTGCGTAAGTAATTGGCGTATATCTTTCAGAGCTTCAAACTCTAATTTCCACTGATCTTGTAATAAGGCAAGGGTTTTTTCCACGCCACCCTTCTCTGACTCAAGTTTATCGCTTTGTTTTTGTAATCTAGTTACATGTTCTTGAAGATTTGTATTGTCAGCTTTTAAGCTGCCTATTAATTGATCATTGTCACTCGTATCTTCTTTGACTACCGGTTTCTTTAGTAGATAAACTAAATAGCCAATAATGACTAATAGGAGAGCACTAAATATATAATAAAATTCGATCATAGGACTTTTTACGTTAAAGTTTATAATAACATGAGATAAACTAGCCTTATAAATGAAAATCATAATCTTTACTGAAAACAATAGAGGCGGAGGAATGGACACCTTTATTGGGTCGCTCATAAATAATTGGCCAGAAAAAAACGACACTTTTATGGTTATATGCAACAAGAATCATCCAGGACTATCGTATTTAGAAGGATTACTCCCAAAAAATACTCAGTTAATCAAACATCCAATAAAATTAAATTGGTCGATAGCAACCAAGCTCATATCTAGGTTTCCTAAACTATTTCAAAGGATTCTAAGGCAATTATTACGTGTACTTCTTGCTCCAATCCAATATATGCAAATTAAAAATCTATTATCTAAATACGATGGTGATCAACTAATATCAGTGAATGGCTCTTACCCTGGTGGAGAAACTTGTAGGTTGGCTAATATTGCCTGGAAATCTATAGGGAAACCTAGGTCAATACATAATGTACATAACTATGCGATCAAAAATAGAAAGATATTCTCTTTTTATGAATCATTTATCGATGGGCAACTTAAAGACTCATGCAAGAGCATAGTAAGTGTATCTAAATCCTGCGCCGATAGTTTAAGAGTTAGGGATAAATTTAAATCTAGCAATAAAATATCCTATATTTACAATGGCTTAAGTATCGAATCAAATAATATTGTTACAAGTAATTTAAGAAAAACTATTGGCATAAGTAAAAATTCCAAGCTAATGGTAATGATTGGAACTTATGAAGAAAGAAAGGGGCATGAGTTTTTACTCAAAGCTATGTCCTACGTATATCAAAAACATGCTAATGTTCATCTTGCCATAATAGGGTCTGGTTCCAAATCTGAAATATCAAGAATAAATCAATTAATAGAGAAATATACTCTAAATAAAAATGTTCATCTTACGGGTTTCATCGACAATGCTCCCCAGATGATCAAAGGTGCCGATATACTATTAATACCAAGCCAGGGTTTTGAGTCGTTTGGTTTGACTGCTGTAGAAGGGATGTTGAACAGTATACCGGTGATATCTACTAACATAGGAGGTCTGCCCGAAACTTTAGGGGTAAACGGAGTCACAGGCCTATATAGTCCTGCAGATAATTATGAATTATTTGCTAAAAATATTGTATACCTTCTTAATAACAAAGGGGTGAGAGAGCAAGTAGGTGTAAATGGGAAACTCAGAGCAAAGAGTCTTTTTTCTCCGTCTGTGATGGCAAAAAAATATAAAGATTTGATTTAATAATTGGAGAAGGAGGGATTCGAACCCTCGATAGAGTATAAACCCTATAACACCTTAGCAGGGTGCCGCTTTCAGCCACTCAGCCACTTCTCCTAAAATACTTACTAACTATTTAGCTTTATTTTTCAGACTCAATATCAACAGAACCATCTTTTGGATGAATTTTGTCATATATTTCTTCCCTGTGAACTACTATATCTTTTGGCGCATTGATTCCAAGTCTTATTTGGCTTCCTTTCACACCCAGTACGACAATTTTAGTCTCGTCGCCAACCATCAAAGCCTCTCCGACTCTACGAGTAAGTATTAGCATGGCATCCCCCTCCATTTTTATTTAAGCTAGACTCTATTTTTTATTTTTTTTCTAACTTAAATTCATTATGTAACGCTTGAACTGCTATTTCTAGGTTTTTTTGGTCAATTACAACTGAAATCTTAATTTCAGAAGTAGATATCATCCTAATATTAACTTTATTCTTTGCCAAACATTTAAACATTTTGCTTGCAATACCAGCATGAGATCTCATTCCAACACCTACCAGTGAGACTTTCACGATATTACTTTTTGATGAAACGCTTTCATACATCATTATTTTCTTTTTTTTATCAATCACTTGTAATGCTTTTTTAAGAGTATTTCTACTAACAGTAAATGTGAAATCAGCAAGCCCATTAGACCCAACATTCTGTACAATCATGTCTATTTCAATGTTTGCCTCGCCTATTGGTCCCAAGATCTTTGCGGCTACCCCAGGTTCGTCTTTGACTCCTTTGATCATGACCTCTGCCTCATCTTTAGTAAAAGCAATTCCTGATATAAGTGCACCTTCCATTTTTTTCTCCTCTTTTTTAATTAAAGTACCCGAGCCTTCTTGATGGGCATGCAACACTCTCAATGGAACATTGTATTTGCTAGCGAATTCAACCGACCTTAACTGTAACACTTTTGAACCTAATCCAGACATTTCGAGCATCTCTTCATAGGTCAAAACTTCCAGCTTACGCGCTTTAGAACATATTCTAGGATCAGTTGTGTATACACCATCTACATCAGTAAAAATCTGACATTCTTTTGCTTTTAAAGCAGCTGCGAGGGCTACTGCTGTTGTATCCGAACCTCCTCTCCCAAGAGTAGTAATATTTTTCTGGGAATCAATCCCCTGAAAACCTGCGACAACTACTATCCTAGATTTAGAAAATTCTAATTTAATTCTTTTCGTGTCAATATTTGATATACGAGCCGCCATATTAGCTGAATCAGTACGTATACCAGCTTGCCAACCAGTTAAAGACGTTGCCTCAATACCCAGATCATTAAGAATCATTGATAGTAAGGAAACACTTATTTGTTCACCTGTAGAAAGTAACATATCGTAATCTTTTGGGTTCGGCGATTTAGAGGCCTTATTAGACATGACCACCAATTTATCAGTTGTATCGCCCATTGCAGACAGAACAATAAGTATATTATTTTTAGAATTCTTTTCTATCAATATTTGTTTAGCAATATTTTTAAGCTTAGGGATAGTGGATACAGATGAACCACCAAATTTTTTAACGATAATTGCCATTTGTACTTATAACCTACAGAGCTTTGCTTATATGATCCAGAATAATACTTATATCCTGATCTAAAATTACAGAAGACCCAAAAGTTGGACTTCCCCCACCTTTGGAAGAGAATTTTATATTCAATTCTTCTATTATTTTTTTTGCATTATATCTATGTTTGCATCGCTTGGAAACACCTACATAACAATTAATTACTTCCTGATCTTTTTTAAGCAAAACTGAGATGGAATTTTCATACTGGTTTTTAATTAAATCAGATACTATTTTAATTTGATTAATTTCAATATCTGAACAATCAGCAAGATATAATCTTGTCTTCGAGTCATTTAGCTCGGACGAATCAAGATTTTTTAAATATAACTTAGCAAGCTTTTTACCTAACTCATTAAACTGAGTCAGTTTTAAACTTTCACTTTCCTTCATATCAATAATTTTTTTATGCAAGTCAGTAGGCTTAACGTTAAGAAATTTTGAAATCTCTTTTGTTTTATCATATAGCGTTTGATATGAATGGTAAGCTTCTTCACCTGTAATAGCCTCAATTCGTCTAATACCAGTAGACACACTAGATTCGCTTAAAATTTTAAATAGCCGTATAGACGATGTTTTCGAGACATGCGTCCCTCCGCATAATTCCATCGACTTAGTTCCAATATTAACAACTCTAACATCGTCTGAATATTTTTCATCAAAGAATGCTAACGCTCCACTTTTTAGCGCATCTTTATATGAACTAATTTTTTGACGAGTATCTCTATCAGAATCAATTTCAAATGAAATTATAGTTTCAATTTTCCTAATTTCTTCTAAGGTAAGAGTCTTATTATGTGAAAAATCAAATCTTAAATATTTGTCAGTAACCAAGGAACCTTTTTGCTCAACATGCTCTCCCAAGACATCTCTGAGAGCTTGATTTAAAAGATGTGTTGATGAATGATTAGCAGCTATCTTCTCTCTTCTTTTTGTATTAATTTTTAAAAATATATCATCACCTATGGAAATAGATCCTGACTCAATAGTAACCTGGTGAACTATTACATTATTTATCTTCTGTACATTGGTAACCAATAAACTACACGAATCATTTTCTATCTTACCAATATCAGATATTTGTCCTCCACCTTCTGGGTAAAATGGCGTGCTTTCAACTACAACTAACAACTCTGTGTTTAGTTCATCAAAATTTTTAATTTTTTTCTTATTATGATACATGCCGATAACTTTAGACGATAATTCATGATCTACATATCCAGAAAAAATAGTATTCTTGTTTGAGTCTATAAAAGAAGTGTCTGATAAATCAAACTTACTATATTTTCTGCTTTGCTTTTTTTGAGATTGCATTAAATCATTGAATTTATCTAGATCAAGCTTTAAGTTTTTTTCCACTGCAATTTCTTGAATTATTTCAGAAGGGAATCCATACGTATCATATAGTTTAAATATATTTTCTCCGCTCAGTTCATTGCGACTCTTGGTTAGTTTATTAATGAGCTCAAGACCTTTGCTGAGTGTATTCAGATAATTATTTTCTTCAATCTTAAGCGTTTCTTTTATTAACTCAGATTTATTTATTAATCCATTATATGTGCCGCCCATTGTATCTTTTAAAATATCAGCACATGAGTAGATAAAAGGTTCCTGTATTCCAGTATTATAAAGAAATCGGGTTGCACGCCTTATAATTCTACGTAATACATAGCCTCTACCCTCGTTGCTTGGGATAACTCCATCAGCAATTAAAAAACATGATGACCTGCAGTGATCCATTATAATTTTTTTTATCGTATAATTAATATTTTTGCTATCTAATGATTTATCAAGATATTTTTCTAAGTCAGTAAATAATGATGTTTTAAAATTATCTGTTTTACCTTCTACAACAGCATGTATTCTTTCCAGACCCATTCCAGTATCGACACATTTTTTTGGTAAATCATTTAATGTACCATTGATATCACGATTATATTGCGTAAAAACAAGATTCCATATTTCAATATATCTGTCTCCAGTGTCACCCTTTGTCGGAATACTTCCTTCTAAGTTATCACCTAAGTCATAATAGATCTCAGAGCATGGGCCGCAAGGTCCTGTCGGGCCCATCTGCCAAAAATTGTCAGCATCATCTAGATACCACAATTTATCAGCATCTAATTTAATTTGATCTGTCCAAATTTTTGCAGCTTCCTTATCATCTTTATGAACAGATACATAAAGCCTATTTTTATCTAAACCAAGTTCTTTTGTTAAAAAGTCCCATGCGAAAAAAATTGCTTCTTCTTTAAAATAATCACCAAAGCTAAAATTTCCTAGCATTTCAAAAAACGAATGATGACGGTTAGTATAACCAATATTTTCAAGGTCATTGTGCTTTCCACCAGCTCTAACACATTTTTGGCAAGAGACAACTCTGGTATGCTTTGGTTTTTGAATGCCTAAAAATATATCTTTAAACTGGACCATTCCTGCATTTGTAAATAACAGCGTTTTATCTGAAGCTGGCACCAAAGAACTAGACTCAATTAATTCATGGCTATTTTTTATAAAATAATTAACATATAAATCTCTAATATTCATTTTTTCCAATACTCATTTAATGCATACTCTATGGTCTTATATGAAAACCCTCTGCCAGATAAAAACATTTTTTGCTTTATCTTACATTTTACAGGCTCAATATTTCTATAAATAGTCTTTTTTTCAAGTGCGGCTATAGCTGTTTTCTCCCAATCTTTGCAATCATAAAAAGATAATGCTTTGTCAGCAGTGTCAGCATCAATTCCTTTAGATCTAAGAGAAGCAGAAATGAAGTTTGGTCCTTTATGGTCATTGTACTTAGACCTGACATATGATTCTGTATATCTATCATCCGATTGAAGGTCTTTCATTGAAAATTCATCTACACATCTTAAGATTGAATCCATGTCAAAATCTTTTCTTGATAGTTTATCAATCAACTCTTTTCTTGAGTGCTCCCTCATACTGAGGTACCGGGATATTGAATCTTTTATGTCATCAGTCTGATTGCTCATTACTTTTAGCTTTAGCTTTTTTATCAGTAACAGGATCTTTTGTTTCAGCCGATATAATATCTCTGATTTTAGTTTCAAGTTCGACAGCAATCTCAGGATTATCTTTTAAAAATATTCTTGAATTATCTTTACCTTGACCTATTCTGTCTTTGCCATAACTATACCAAGCACCAGCTTTTTCAACAAAGCCATATTTAACTCCTAAATCTATAAGTTCAGACTCTTTAGAAACCCCTTCCCCATACAATATGTCAAATTCAGCAATTCTAAATGGAGGGGCTACTTTATTTTTTACTATCTTAACCCTTGTCTCATTACCAACAATTTCATCTCCTTTCTTTATAGCTCCAATTCTACGAATATCCAGTCTAACTGATGAATAAAATTTAAGTGCATTACCGCCTGTAGTTGTTTCAGGACTACCAAACATCACACCAATTTTCATTCTGATCTGATTAATGAATATCACAAGAGTATTAGATTTTTTAATATTAGCAGAAAGTTTTCTTAATGCCTGCGACATTAATCTTGCTTGTAAGCCCATATGAGAAGCACCCATGTCTCCCTCAATTTCTGCCTTTGGCGTTAAAGCTGCAACAGAATCTATAACTATAGTATTTACTGCACCAGATCTAACTAACGTATCTGTGATTTCCAACGCTTGCTCTCCCGAGTCTGGTTGAGACAAAAGTAATTCATCGATATTGACACCTAAGTTCGCTGCATATTTAGGGTCTAAAGCATGCTCAGCATCTATAAAAGCTGCTGTTCCACCGGTTTTTTGAGTCTCAGCAATTACCTGGAGAGTCATTGTTGTCTTTCCAGATGATTCTGGGCCATAAATTTCTATAACTCTGCCTTTAGGTAGGCCACCTATTCCAAGTGCCACATCAAGGGTTAATGAGCCAGTTGAAACTGCTTCTATTTCAGGATAAACAGATCCTTCTCCAAGTTTCATTATAGCTTCCTTTCCGTGGTCTTTTTCAATCTGACCAAGCGCAGCCTGAAGTGCTTTTTGTTTATTATCTTCCATAGAATTCTTGATGCCTCGTTAATTTAAGTATTTCTATATAGTATCAATTAAAGCTCGTTAATGAAATCATATAAATTTATTATTGCAATTTTCGCTGCCTCTTCCCGGTTTTCTTGCCTACTTCCTGATAATTCTAAAAAATAAGTTTTAGTTTTGGCTTTACTCATAATACAAATCCATACGGAGCCAACTTTTTTACTTGTATTGTCAGATTTTGGGCCCATTATTCCAGAAATAGATATAGCGGTGGTCGCAGCACTTATCTTTAATAAACCTCGGCACATTTTCTCTACCACCTCTTCTGAAACAGCTCCGTACATAGATAAGTCTTCTGGGTTAACATTTAGTAATGAAATTTTTGAATCATTTGAATATGTAACCACAGAAGATTCAAAAAAACTTGATGCTCCAGAGATATCAGTTAAGTATTTAGATATTAAACCACCTGTACAGGATTCTGCTGTAGAAATGAGCTGCTTTTTTAGCAATGCTATATTCTTTAAATCTTTTACTTTCTCTAAGATACTATTCATGCTTATACTATGATAAATTAAACTATAATATTTGTTAACAAATATATTTTTATATAACTGTATTTAGGTAAAGTTGTAATGAAGAAAATTAAAAAAGTTTTATTGTTTACGCATGAAAAATATCAGAATAATGCAGATATTCAAAAACTCATTCAATTCCTGAAAAAGAAAAAAATTGGTCATGAATTGTTATTACAAACAGTTAGAGAAATAAAGCTAAACTCTACAGGGGAAGATATTAAATTATCCTCAATGAGGAAAAAAATCTCACCGAGCTCATATGGTCTGATTATAGTATTTGGTGGAGATGGATTATTTCTTTCTGCGTCAAAAGTAGCTAATATTTTGAATTTACCAATTTTAGGTATTAATTTTGGGAAAATAGGATTCCTTGTGGATGTTGATAAAAAAGATATCTTGAAAAAAGTATATGAAATTATAAATGGTGACTATATTACTGACAAACGCATGCAAATAGACTCAAAGGTTATTGATGTAAATGATAATAAAACTTCATCTATTTCATTAAACGATGTTGTTATCTATAATTATGGATTACTGAAAATGATTCAAGCTAGTATTTTTATCAACGATGTTCTTGTCAATGTCCAAAGATCTGATGGCGTCATTGTTGCGACTCCAACAGGTTCCACAGCATATTCAATGTCAAATGGATGTCCTATTGTTAGTCCAGATTCAAATGTAATTTGTATTACTCCAATTTCGCCCCATACCTATAGCCATAGACCTATAATTATAAACTCAAGCGATAAGTTAAGAATAGTAGTTGATAAAAAATCAATAAAGAACACACTTGTAACATTTGATGGATCAAATAATTTAAATATTTCGCATCCAAAAACTATAGAAATCAAAAAGAGTAAAAAATATCTTATGATAGCTCATCCATTGGAATACAATTATTTCGAAATATTGAATCAAAAATTAAAATGGGGCGGAAGGTCTTAAGGGATTACTTATTTTTGCAATTTCCATCTTTACAAACACCAAATAATGTCATGACATGGCTGTCTAGTCTAAACTGATATTTATCTGATATTTCTTCCTGAAGTGCCTCTAAATCATTATTCATAAACTCTATTATCTTGCCACACTTTGTACAGATTAAATGATCATGATGTTGCTTCTTAATTTCATAACTAGATTGATTGTCACTGAATTGATTTTTTTGAATTAACCCTGCAAGTTCTAATTGCGTAAGAACCCTGTATACAGTAGCTAAACCTATGGACTCATTGTCATCTACTAGCTTATTATGTATCTCATCTGCACTGAGGTGCATACCAGGGCTTGACTGTAGAACACCCAAGATCTTACTTCTTGGATTTGTAACCTTTAGCCCAGCACCCTTTAAAGTTTCATTATTATTTATCACAATCTCTCATTATTATAAATTCTAGTATGTATATATTATAACAATAATAAATATAATAAACTTAATAATTAGCTGTTAATGGCAATATTTTTTCTTCGAATCTTGGGGTCTATTGTAATTGGATTATATAATTCCAACCTATCATTTTTCTTGATGACATAGTCTGAATTTTTTATTTTACCAAACACTCCTATTTTATAAGACTTACAGTTAAAATTAGGCAATATAGCGGATAAGTTATTTTTTAAAACAAAATCCTTGATAGTGCAGTTTTTACTCACACTAAATATCTTGCTCTTAATCTCTCCTGAGTCTACAAAGTAAAATAAAACATCAAACATTAGAGCCCTCTTTTCTTTTAAAAGCTTCAGAAATAAAGGAGTCCAAGATAGAAGACATTATCGTTGAAAATATAGGTTTTATTGAGAGCTCTATAATTTTACTATCGAATTTATATTCCAAATAAAGCTCAACTACAGTATTGTAATCATCTAATTTTTTGAATTTCCAATAACCTTCTAGATGATTAAAAGGGCCATCAATTAACTTTATATTTATCTTTTTATTTATATCATAAGTGTTTTCTGTTGAGAATTTCCAGCTAACAAAATTTTTAGAAATCTCAATTTCAGCAGACATTTGATTGTTAATGTCTGAGATTATCCTTGAGTCAGAACACCAAGGAAGAAATTTATGGTATTCCCCAACATTATTTATTAATGCAAATATTAACTGATGACCAACATTAATTTCTTCGGATTTATTTATATAATTCATTTTCTCACAATAATCCACGCACAAATATTAGTGTGACTGCGATAGGTGCAACATATTTAATCAGTATTAACCAAAAGTTAAACTTAATCGGCCCCATTCTTAGTTCATCCATTACAATTTTTTTCTTTACAATATATCCAGTAAATATAGCCATCAGCAATCCACCAAGTGGGAGCATTATTTTTGAAGTAAGACCATCTAGGATACCAAAAAAATTCATTCCCAATAATTTATAGTCAGAAATGAGATTAAACGAAAGCAATGTTCCTATTCCTAGAAACCATGTTAGCAAGCCCATTTTAATACTTGCCTCTGCTCTACTCATTGAATGTCTTTCAATTAAAAAACTAATTGCTGGCTCTATGAGTGAAATTGACGAGGTGATAGCAGCAAAAAATAATAGAATAAAAAATAGAGTTGCAATAATGCTACCTCCGGGCATTGATCCAAATGCAATGGGTAATGTCTCAAAAATGAGCCCAGGTCCTGCGGTAGAGGGATCAAGATTATAAGTAAAAACAATCGGAAAAATAATTAATCCAGCTAATATAGCAACAGATGTATCCGCAAAAGCTACTGTAGCTGTTACCTCTCCAATTGAAGACTCATTTGATAAATATGACCCATATACCATCAAAGATCCCATGCCGATGCTAAGAGAAAAGAACGCCATTCCTATCGCACTCAAAACTACACTTGGACTAATCTTAGATAGCTCTGGCACAAACATATACCTCATACCGTCACCAAAACCATTTAAAGTGGTAGAGTATAAAGCCAGAGCTATTAATATTAAAAATAGTCCAGGTATTAAAAATTTAACAGCTTTTTCAAGCCCACCTTTAACTCCTTTAGCGACTATATAACAAGTCAAAATCATAAAAACTGTATGCCATCCCATTAATTTTATTGGATCTGCAACTAAGTTAGCAAATATCATTTTAGAACCCTCAAGATCAATTAAATTAAAAGCTCCAGACCCGGCTTTTAAAATATAAGACATTGTCCAGCCTGCTATAACGCTATAAAATGATAGTATAAATATTCCAGCAATAATGCCTCCCCATCCAACTAACTGCCAATTACTATAGTCATCAGAATTAGAATATTGTTGTTTTTTTGTTTTAATACGATTAAGGTCACCATCAATCTCTGTAACATCAAAGCTGCTTGATTCTTTTGAAAGATATTGAAGACTAGCAACTGGATTCTGCTTTCCATGTCTTCCAATAAACACTTCTGCAATCATAATAGGTAAGGCGATTAAAATAACACTTGATATATAAATTAATACAAAAGCACCGCCGCCACTCTCGCTTACCATCCATGGAAATTTCCATATATTTCCTAAGCCGACAGCAGATCCTGTTGCCGCAAAAATAAACATTATTTTCGAAGACCACTGTCCATGTATTGATTGTCTTTGATTAGCTATAATGTCTTACTCCGTATAAATATATGATACCATAGTAAGTATTATACATAACGTCATAAATATATGAATATATTGTGCACCAATAAAAAAGCATCTTTTAAATTCTCGCTCATAAAAAAAATTGAAGCAGGCCTGAGTCTACATGGATGGGAAGTAAAAAGCATAAAATCTGGGCATGCCCAGATATCTGAAAGCTATATTACAATTAAAAATAATGAAGCTTATCTTATCAATGCCCATTTAAAAGTATTAGCAACTACCTCAGAAAGTGATAAAGCAAATTCTCGTCGTTCTAGAAAATTATTACTTAATAAAAGAGAACTTATCAGTATATCAAATGAAATAAAACAAAATGGATATACCTTAGTTCCAACAAAAATGTATACAAAAAAATCTTTGATAAAGCTTGAAATAGCAATTGCAAAAGGCAAGCAGGCTCATGATAAAAGAGCTGATATTAAAAACAGAGAATGGGAAAGAAATAAAGATAGAATATTGAAGAATAGATAGGTTATTTTTTAAAATAATTTAAGTGATTATCTGTTTCTTTGCTAGTTGCGCGAATTATCCTTTGGTTTCTACTTTGCACATTATCTATTATGTCTTGATCAGATTTATTGACTGATTGTGATAAACCTTCGATACTAGTTTGTCCCTGAGTCATCCTTAAATAAACCTTAGCCAATAATCTTGCATCAAGCAGAGCTCCATGCAAATTTCTATCTGTATTATCAACGGAATATCTTGAGCATAAGGCATCAAGAGAGTTTCGTTTTCCTGGAAAAGTTTTCCTCGCAATCTTCAACGTATCGAGTATTTCTCTTTCAATATTTATGTTATCTGGATTCTGTCCTGAAAAATCAATCTCAGCTCTCAAAAAACCAACATCAAAAGGAGCGTTATGAATTACTAGGGGTGAGTCAGATATGTAGTCCATAAATTTATCAATAATATCAGAAAATATTGGCTTATCCTCTAGTCTCTCATTTGATATTCCATGCACCTCAAATGCCTTTTCTTCTATCAATCTTTTTGGGTTTATATATTCATGGAAAAAATTAGTTGTTACATTTCTATCAATGATTTCTACGCAACCAATCTCTATTACTTTATGTCCATCATCGACATCCAAGCCAGTTGTCTCTGTATCCAAAACTATTAGTCTTTCCATTTTCTAATACCATCCCTGGCTAATTCATCAGCCATGTTGTTATATATTGTTTCATCAGATAAGTCTTCTTGATGGGCTCTAACCCATTTCCAGACTACATGATAACTCTCGCATAATGCATCTAGTCTCTCCCATAAATCTTTATTTTTAACTGGTTTTTTTGCACTAGTAAGCCAATTATTCTTTTTCCAATTTATAACCCATGAGCTGATTCCATCTTTTACGTATTTTGAATCTGTATATAAAATAATTCTTGACCCTGCTTTTTGCTTGGCTATGCCTTGGATTGCAGCCATCAATTCCATTCTATTATTAGTAGTATCTTTTTCATATCCATTAAATTTTTCTATATCAGTATTATTTATAACTACAACTCCCCATCCTCCTGCGCCAGGATTTCCGCTACAAGCTCCATCTGTGTATATTATAATATCAGTCATTTTACTCTATTCAGACTAGATTTTGGAAAAGATGAAATCATATATTTTTCAGTGAATTTTAATTTAATTGGGTTTAAAGGTACCATTTTCTTGTCAAAAACTAAAAAATATAGCCCTCCAAAATTTGAGGCAAAAATCTTTTGAAGCATACTTATTTTTGATATATATCTAGATATGTTTCTAGAAATGATAGGCATAAAAGTACTAGTATCTTTATATGATGAATCATAGCCCAAAACCTTAAACCATTCCCTGATATTGTAGAGAGAGTGAAAGTTTAAAAACCATGGCGACACTTCCTTGTTCATCAGAGGTTTTACCAAGCCCCATAAGCTAAATTTATTAAAACCGATCAAAGAAACACTTGCATCATCAGTGGCAATTCTATCAATCTCGCGTACTAACTCATATGGATTTTCCGTATAGTCTAATGCATGGACTATGATAATGACATCATACGAACTATCCTCAAAAGGTAATCTTTTAGACTCAGTTATATTATCTGAAGATGTAATTTCATCTATTGCGATAAAGCTAAGATGTTTTGATGATTCAAATTTTTTCTTAAATTCCGATAACCCTATATAGAGCACATGGTTCCCCGTCATATGCTTTTTGATTTTCGGAATATGATCATTTAAGTTTTTTTTAAAATGATGATTAGCTGGCTTTCTATACCATTTAGTCAATTCTTTATATTTATAATTATTTGTGTTTAATTTCATAAATTATCGGATAGCAATGGATGCACATATTTGGTAGTCTACTAATAAGACTTATGTTTTTTAAAAATGCTAAAAATCTTACCATAATTATATTATGTGCGTGTTTTATTACAAGCTGTAACCAATCTATTAGTTATAAACGTCCTCAGCTTCTAGCGAACTTTGGTAGTTTTGACTGCAATACACAAAAATTAAGCACGAGACAATACTCACAAGTTTGGGATAAATTAAGAAGTGGTTTTTGCCTAGATACAATCTATTCATCAAGAATTGACAAAGAAATTCAATGGTTTGTAAATAATAAAGCTTTCGTATATCGGTCAATAGAAAGATCAAGGCCATTTATACATCATGTGATTGCTGAATTAGAAAAAAATAACTTGCCACTTGAATTAGCGCTACTTCCTATCGTTGAAAGTGGTTATCAACCATATGCATATTCACCATCAAAAGCCGCTGGTATATGGCAATTTATCCCGCCTACTGCGAGAGAATATGGGCTATCTAAAAATTGGTCATATGATGGAAGAAGAGATATTTTAAGCTCAACAAAAGCAGCAGCACATTTTCTTAGAGATATGCATAGACATTTCAAGAGAGACTGGCTCTTAGCTATAGCTTCCTATAACACAGGAGCCGGAAATGTAAATAAATCTATCAGAAAGGCTAATTATACTATAGGTGAGAAAACATTCTGGGATCTTGATTTACCAAGAGAGACTGAGTTATATGTTCCTAAATTAATAGCTTTAAGGGATATTATTGCAAACCCTAGTGCATACGGGTTTAGACTACCTAAGATTGGAAATAAACCCACAACAAGATTCGTAAACATTTCTTATCCAATTGATTTCTATACAATATCTGTTCTTTCCGGACTAGACGAAAAAACTGTACATGAGCTTAATCCGGGCTTCAGTGGATGGTATTTCTTGCCAGAAATGCAAAATAAACTATTATTACCGCATAAAAACGCAAAACTTTTTACTAAAAGATTCGCAAAGCTCTCAAAGATAATTTATACGAATAAGATACATAAAGTAATTAAAGGAGATTCTCTTTCCAAGATATCTAGAATTTACAACGTTTCAATTAAATCAGTTAAGGTATTGAATAATTTAAAATCTAGTTTGATAAGAATTGGGGATAAGCTTAAGCTTCCTATCGAAGGATTAGCTGACAATAAAAACACCGTTACAATAGCTGGAAATAATTATTTAATTAATGATAAAACAATAGTATACAAGCATATTGTAAAAAGATATGACAATTGGTATAAAATTGCCAAACACTATAATACTAATCTAAAAACATTATTATCATGGAATAAGGCTACAACTAAAACTAAACTCAAGATCTCTCAAAAAATTATAATTAAAATGAAAGCTCCGGTCTTGTCAGATACAGATAAGGTTCAACTAAGGTATGTCGTGGGCTTAGGTGACACAGTTAATCTTATCACCACAGGTTTTAATATTTCTAAAAAAGACTTGCTAAAAACCAATAATATTAAATCTTCAAGATCACTTAGAGCTGGTAAAAACTTAATTATCTCTAAATAATCTAACTTCTAGAGCTTCGAGAGATATCTATCTCCTCTATCACATAGTATAGTCACTACTTTTGCGCCACTTTGCCTATTAGCAATAACTCGAGATATATTAATATTTGCAGCAGCAGAAACACCGCAAAAGATTCCATTTTTTTCTGCTAATTCTTTTGAAGTTTTCTCTGCATCTAACTGATTTATATCAATAATATCGTCAATAATTGCATTTTTTCTAATCTCCGGTTCATAACCCTCGCTCCACCTTCGGATTCCAGGGATTCTAGAACCATCTTCTGGTTGTACGCCTATTATTCTGATATCTTTATTTTTTGACTTCAGAAACATCGAAACTCCTGTAATTGTTCCTGTTGTCCCCATAGCTGAAACAAAGTGAGTGATTTTACCCTCTGTTTGTTCCCAAATCTCTGGTCCAGTAGTCTCAAAATGAGCCATATAGTTAGAGGGGTTGGAAAACTGATCTAGAACCAGGCCTTCGCCTAATGTGCTCATTTTAGTAGCAAGATCTCTAGCTCCTTCCATGTCTTCTTCTTTTGACACAAGTATTACTTCAGCTCCATACACCTTCATTGTTTTAATTCTTTCTGATGAAACAGTCTCAGGCATTATAATTATAATCTTATAGCCCTTGATTGAGGCAACCATTGATAGAGCAATACCTGTATTACCACTAGTAGCCTCAATTAGCGTATCACCCTTCCTTATTTGCCCTCTTTCCTCGGCATCATTAATCATCTTAAGGGCAGCCCTGTCTTTTATTGAACCGCCAGGATTATTACCCTCACATTTAGCTAATACGATACTAGTTTGAGATTCTACTGGAACCTGTATCAAGGGAGTATTTCCTATTGTTTCTTGTATATTCATAAAATTCATATTATTCAACCAAAACCATAGCTGTTGAATGGCTATTTGTATCTGATATCGATAGAAATACATTAGACGCAGAAATAGACTTCAATACCTTAAGTAGGCCACCATTTTTTATAAAAAATGGCTTTCCCATATCATCATGGTCTACAGTTAGTTTAGATGGGAAAATTCCTCTTCTATATAAGCCTGTTCCAAGCGCTTTAGAGAGAGCTTCTTTCGATGTAAAATGTTTTGCTAAATAACTGACTGGGAACCTAGACTTTTTAAACTCTATCATTTCAGCTTTGGATAATATTTTTTTTGCAAAAACTTGACCATATTTTTCATGCAGAACCTGAATTCTGGAATTATCAATCAAATCTATGCCTATACCTTTAATCACAGTTGTTTATTATACTTATGATTTTTTCGATTGCATCATTTAAACCCGTGAAAATAGCTTGAGAGATAATTGAATGACCAATATTTAATTCTTGAATATATGGTATTTCACATATTTGGGCTAAATTTTCAGCATTCAAACCATGGCCAGCATTCACTAACAGGTTAAGATCATTAGCATAGCTGGAAGCCATAGATAGATCACCAAGAGCGTCAAACTCATCTATCGAATTAAATTTATTTGCGTAATCGCCTGTATGTAACTCTATTAACTCAGCGCCTAACTCTTTAGATAACTTAACTGACTCTTTGTCTGGGTCAATAAATAATGAAGTTTTAATACCAGCCTCTCTAAGCCTGCCAATATTAGTTCTAAATAAATCCAAGTCAAGAGCATTGAGGTCTTTGAGATTTAGTCCGCCTTCCGTGGTCTTTTCTTCTCTTTTTTCTGGTACTATGCAACAAAAATCAGGTTTAAGTTTAAGGGCAAAGTCTACCATCTCTGGAGTATGAGCCATTTCAAAATTTAATACTTTTGCACATTCGCGAACTTCAAATGCATCAGCATCTTGCATATGGCGCCTATCTTCTCTTAAATGAATAGTGATTAAGTCAGCACCAGCATCTTCCGTAACTTTTACAGCATCCGCAAGACTTGGATATAAGGTATCTCTAGATTTCTTAATGAATGCAATATGATCTAGGTTAACCCCTAGTCGTACTCTTTTGGTTTTCATAATATAATGATACTAGTTAAATGATTTTAAGGCTTCAACTATCTTTAGGAATTTTTTATTTGTAGGTTTTTTATCATTAACAAGAACATCTAAAATATCATAAGTATCTTGATCAATAAACTCTATGTAATTTTTTTTATCTTCTTCTGAAAGCCCTGGATAAAACTTTTCAGTGTAACGTGATAACAAGATATCAACTTCTCTGATACCTTTTCTGCATTTCCAGATTACTTCAGATAAACGCATTTTATTGTGATGCTAGCATCTGTTTAATATGAGAAATTGCTTTAGCAGGATTTAAGTTTTTTGGACACGTCTTCGTGCAATTCATAATAGTATGACATCTAAAAAGTTTAAATTTATCAGCTAATTCTGATAGTCTTTCTTTTTGAGCAGTATCTCTGCTATCTATAATCCATCTATATGCATGCAATAATGTAGCTGGACCTAAATATTTATCAGAGTTCCACCAATAACTTGGGCAACTTGTAGAGCAGCATGCGCATAAAACACACTCAATTAAACCATCTAACTTTCCTCTATCTTCCTGGGATTGATGATGTTCTCTGTCAGGTTTTGAATCATTTATTAACCAAGGCTTAATTGACTCATATTGTTTATAGAAATCTTTCATATCAGGAACCAAATCTTTAACGACTGGCATATGTGGAAGCGGATATATTTTAAGATGCGTTTCTTCAGCTACATTTAAAATACAAGCCAATGTGTTTGTTCCATTAATGTTCATCGAGCATGACCCGCAAATACCTTCTCTGCAAGACCGTCTAAATGCGAGGGTTGGGTCAACATTATTTTTTATATACAGTAGTACATCTAGGCCCATCGGACCAAATTTATCTTTATCGAGTATATATGTGTCTAGATATGGATTAGAATTTAAGTCAGGATTATATCTATAGATATCTACACGTAGTCTGTTTTTTGGTTCCACAGATGGCTTAAAAGTTTTGCCTTCTGTTACTCTAGAATTAATAGGTAATGTAAATTTAGCCATAATCTAATACGTCCTTGCTTTTAATTTTACTGTTTCAACTTCATCGGTCAGCGTATCAAGTTTTACTGGTTTATAGTCAAACTTCTTCCCACCATCATTATCTATCGAAACCATAGTATGTTTTAACCATTCTTTATCATCTCTATCTGGATAATCATCTCTTGCATGACTTCCTCTACTTTCTTCTCTGTTTTCAGCAGAATATAAAGTTGCTAACGCCTGATAAAGAAGATTATTTAACTCTAAAGTTTCTACTAAATCTGTGTTCCAGATTAAAGATTTATCACTCACCGATACATTTTTAAAATCTTTAAATAATCCATGCATTATGTCAATTCCTTTTTTAAGAGTCTCGTCATCTCTATAAACAGGAGCATATCTCTGCATTGTTTTTTGCATCTTATCTCTTAATTCTGCAGTACCAATATCACCAGACGAATTTCTTGTTGACTCAAAATTATCCATGATGTCACTGATGGTTGATGATTTAATATCAATATGATTTTTGGTTTTCTTATCTAATAAACTGCAGGCTGTTTCAGCTGCTGATTTTCCAAAAACTATTAAATCTAATAGAGAATTGGAACCTAATCTATTAGCACCATGTACTGATACACATGCGCCTTCCCCAACAGCCATAAGACCCTCGACTGTTTTTCCATCGCCAGTCGCTATCACTTCAGTATAATGATTAGTTGGCGTGCCACCCATATTATAATGTACAGTTGGTATTACAGGAATAGGATCCGTTGTTGCATCAACACCTGCAAATATTTTAGCAGTCTCAGTAATGCCTGGTAATTTTTCATGGATTATACTTGCATCAAGATGCTCTAAATGCAGCAAAGCATGATCCTTGTCTTCTCCAACACCTCTGCCAGCATTGACTTCCATCTGTATAGCTCTACTAACTACATCCCTAGACGCTAAATCTTTAGCATTGGGAGCGTACTTAGGCATAAATCTTTCGCCTTCAGAATTAGTTAAGTAACCACCTTCTCCTCTAGCACCTTCTGTTATTAGACACCCAGCACCATAAATACCTGTAGGATGGAACTGAATAAACTCCATATCCATTAATGGCAAACCTGCTCTCAAAATCATTCCATTGCCATCTCCGGTACAAGTATGAGCTGATGTTGAAGATTGATATGTTCTTCCATGACCGCCTGTAGCAAGAATTACAATATGAGATTGAAAAAGATGTATTGTTCCATCATCTAAGCACCATGCTAAAACACCAATACATTTACCCTCTTCAAAAACTAAATCAATTACAAAATACTCAATATAAAAATCTACGTTATTCTTAAGTGCTTGTGTATATAAAGTATGAAGAATTGCATGTCCTGTCCTGTCAGCAGCAGCACATGTTCTTTGAGCGATACCTTTACCATATTCGGTTGTCATACCACCAAAAGGTCTCTGGTAAATCTTGCCTTCCTCTGTTCTAGAAAAAGGTACACCAAAATGCTCTAGTTCAATAATAGACTCGACTGCGTTCTTACACATATATTCTATTGAATCCTGATCACCTAACCAGTCTGATCCTTTAACGGTATCATACATATGCCAGCGCCAATCATCTTCACCCATATTTCCAAGCGCGCCACTTATACCACCTTGAGCAGCTACAGTATGGCTTCTAGTTGGGAAGACTTTTGATATGCAAGCAACGCTATGTTTAGACTGTGAAATTCCCATAGTTGCTCTTAGGCCAGATCCACCGGCACCTATTACTATGGCATCATGCGTATGTTTTATAATCTTGCTATTTTCCATATTAATTCCCTTTAATTATAATTAGCGAAATAAGTGTTATTAGAAATAATATAACATGAATAAACTTTGATAGGCTTACTAATAAACTTTGAGTTTTTACGTCATGAATATAATCTTCCAGAATTGTCTCTATACCTAAAGAGCTATGAATAAACAAGACTAGTGCCATAAAACTTATAAGTATAATGCCTGGAAACGATGAAATATCATTTGCAACATTCATATATGATAGATTTCCAATTTTTAACAAATAAAAAATCACATATATTGTAATAGGTACAAGTAGTATTGCGCTGATTCTCTGAATTTTCCAATGAAAGATTGCCATAAATTCCCTAATTAATTAGTGTGTAAAATATTATAAATAAAGTTAATGTTAGCGAGACAAGTATCACTAGATATCCAGACATATAACTATCTTTAATGCTAAGACCTAGTCCCATATCCCAAAATAAATGTCTGATTCCATTGCTTAAATGAAAAGCTAATGAAAAGAGTGTGCCAAATAAAATAATTTTAATAATTATATGATCCAATATCAATAAAAAAAGTTGATAATAATCTGACCCAAATGAAATAAAAAGCAAGGAAAAAGGGATTAGTATAGAAAACATAGATAAAATAACCCCTGTAAATCTATGTGTAATAGAAAGTATAGACGTTAACTGTGGCTTATATATTTGCAGATGCGGAGATAATGGTCTTTTAGTGTTCATACTTTTTTCCATTTTAAAAATCTATACAACGACCACTTTTTTCCCAATCACCATATCTAGTTGGGTCCAAGCCTTCTTTTCGTCCACCAATCTCTTTAACTTCCTTAGTTTTCTCAGGAGTATTTTCTTCTGTTTTAGGCTTATCGGTATTCTGATCGTTATTCATTTAATCTCTCCAAGACGTATTATATGCAAATATAAATTAAATAAATAGTACTTTATTAGGATATACTTATTTTCATTATCTAAGGGTTAGATATAATAACTTAACAATAATAAATTCAAGGTAATAAATTATTTTTATGGATATCAATGCTTTAAAAGAATTATCTGGATATTCGAGTGACCCTGAAACAATATGCGTGAAAATATCAGGTGATGATGCTGGGAAATTTTTGCAAGGTCAATTTAGCAATGATATAAATTTATTAGAAAAAGATAGTTCTCAGTATTCTTCTTACTCAACAAATCAAGGTAAAGTTATTGCTATCCTCAGAATTCTTAAAGATGAAAGCTCATATCTAATATTAATAAACAAAGAAATATCAGATTATTTTATTCAAAAATTATCTATGTACATACTAATGTCAAAAGTCAGTATAGAAATAGCAAATGAATATCATATTATTGGAATATGTGGACAAATGTCGGCAGAATTCTTCAAATCATATAATGTAGAAAACTCTAGTGGCACAAAAGAAGATGATAATTATCAGCTCTTAAACAATGACTCTGAATACTTTTCCTCTTCAACTCTAGTATATAAAGATAAAGCAAAAGAAATAGGTAAAGTAAAGGAATTACTAGCTAAAGAAGAATTAGGATTTAATGTTAATAAAGTATCTGATTACTGTAATCGTATATTGAGAGTAACAATGGAAACCAAGGAACAGTATATACCTCAAGTTTTAAATTTAGAAAAACTAAACGGTATTAATTATAAAAAGGGATGTTATACCGGACAAGAAATTGTCGCCAGAACTCATTATCTTGGAAAAATTAAAAAACAGATATTTTTGATGAGCCATAATTCAAAATTAATTAATATTGCTGATAAGATACATGATGAAAATAATGAAATTTTAGGAGAAGTAATAAGTGATAATCAAGCTGTCCAAGAAAAAATAATATGCCTGGCAGTTGTAAGGCTGGATGCAGTAGAAAAAGATTTATATGCAAATAATCAAAAAGTAAATTTAGTCAATTAACCCTTAAGAATATCTTTTATAATATCTCTTTCCATTAAAAGTTCTTTCTCCGAGTCTTTTATATATTTCATTGAAATCTCACTTACATCTAATCCATTAATAATGCCAATATTTGAGTCTAATATTTGTAATGGAAATGAAAAGAATATCTCATCACTTATGCCATAAGTATTTTTCATCATCACTCCCATTGACTCCCAATCTTTCGAGCCATTAACGAGAATATATAAATGATCATATATTGCAGATGCTGCCGAAGCTGCACTAGACTTACCACGATGTTCAATAATTTCAGCTCCTCTCTTTTGAACTCTAGGAATAAATGTATCCTCTATCCATTTTTGATCAAGAGATTTAATGGGCTCATTATTATTAGAGACTAGAGAATGATTTAAGTCTGGAAATTGTGTAGCAGAATGATTCCCCCAAACTACTAACTGCGAAATCTCACTAACTGATGTATTCAGTTTATTAGATAGAATACTTTTTGCCCTATTTTGATCTAACTTCATGAGTGATGTGATATTTTTTGAGGGAATATTAGTTGCAAAGTTTTGAACAATTAGTGCGTTAGTATTAGCCGGGTTACCAACAACGATAATTTTCGCATCACTGCTTACGCATTGATTGATTATTGCGGCATGTTTTTGAAAAATATTTGCATTATCTAATAATAAATCTGCTCTTTGCATTCCCTTGGATCTTGGTTTTGCGCCAACTAGCAAAATATAATCCGAACCAGTAAATGCTAATTCAGAATTATCTGTAATTATTATATTGTCTAAATTAGGAAAAGCACAATCCTCTATTTCATATTTAACTCCTTTTAAAACCGGCAGTGCATCCGTGATATCCAAGAGATTAAGCTGAATTTTTGTATTCTCAGGAAAAATATTACCAGACAGGATTCTAAATATTAGCGAGTAAGCTATATTACCTGCCGCACCAGTAATTGTTATTATCTTTTTCCCCATTAAATACCTGCCTTCACCAATTTTAAATCATTAATGGAATTAATACTAATAGAATTATGACTCTTAATTTTTATACAATGTACCGGCACATTATTATATACAAATCTTAGCTGCTCCAAACTCTCTGATTTCTCGAATTCAGATTTGACCAAAGATGGATATTCTTCTAATAGACTTGCCTTGTAACCATATATTCCAAGATGTATGAAATATGCATGGTCAGAATTATACGGTATTAGTGATCTAGAAAAATATAATGCATTATTATTTTTATCAATTACAACTTTAACGGAATCTTTATTATTTGTAATTTTTTTATCATGAGTTTTATATATGATAGTAGAGACAATTCTTTTTTTTGATAACCTTAAGTTATTTATAATTTTATTAACAGCACTAAGTGGAAAATTATATTCATCACCTTGTATGTTAACGACGATATCATTTTTTTTAAATTTTAGGTCACTAGAGAGTCCCGCTATTCTTTCTGTTCCGCTAGAATATTTTTTTTGGCAGTACCATACATTAACGCCTATCTTCTCAATAATATCTTTAATCTTCAAACTATCCGTTGCAACTATCAATGAATCATATTTGAGTTTTTTTGCTCTCAAGCAAACATGTTCAATTAAAGTTTTTCCATTGATAATCTTTATAAGTTTATTTGGAAACCTTGATGATTTCAATCTAGCTGGAATTATAATTCTAGTTTTCATATTTTAAAATACTCGCTAAATCATGATTGACTTTTTCTATGATTAAGTTATTTGGAATAATTTCATGTAGTAAGATCCAAATATTTTTATTATCTAAAGCATATAATTTAACATAATCTTTTGAAGTAAGAAAGATAGGGTCGTTATCAAATGAATCAAACTCATTTCCAGAAAACTGATAGTGGTCTTCGTATTTATGAACAATATAATCTACCCCATGACTATCAAGAGCAAATCTTATATTGTCAATAGATGCTATTCCAGACACTAAATGTACTTTTTTATTTACAAACTCATCAAATTTTTTTATCTCCTTGGTAATAGAATTTTGAATGCCTTTGTTGATCGAGCAAGCAGCATATACTGAATTGCTTTCATGGTTCATTAATATTGATATATTTGCTCTACTAATTCTTGATTTTAATTCACGCAATGGTCCAGATGGTAATAAAAAACCATTTCCAAAAAGCTTACTATTATCTATTAAGATAATTTCATAATCTCTGTCTAAAGCATAATGTTGTATGCCATCATCATGGATAACGACATCAACCTTAAACCTATTAAGTAATAGTCTTGTGGCCTCAACTCTATTTCCGCAACTTACAATTTTAGCATTTGTCTTTTCATATAAAAGAATAGCTTCGTCACCTACAACTAAAGGCTTCGATTCATTATCAACTATCATAGGTTTTTTAGAAGATCCTTTGTATCCAGATGATACAACTCCTACTTTAATATTCTTAGATTTAAGATAATTTGCCAGCCAAATACAAAACGGAGTTTTTCCAGAGCCACCTAGAGAAATATTTCCAATAATTATAACTGGAGTATCAAATTTATATATCTTAAAAAAGCTAAATCTATAAAGATAGCTCCTAATACTCATTATAATAAAATATATTAATGTAAAGGGAAGCAGTAATAAGCTAAATATATTAAATTTTGTATACCAAATATTATTAAAAAATTTATCCATTATTACTCAGGAAATTGTATTTTATGCAGTTTTGCATATAACCCTTTTTTCAAAATTAATTCAGAGTGTTTACCACTCTCTATAATTTTACCAGAGTCTAAAACAATAATTTTGTCTGCATTTTCAATAGTTGATAATCGATGAGCAATTACTATTGTTGTTCTATTCTTCTGCAATTCAACAAGAGCTGTTTGTATTAGTTTTTCAGATTCAGAGTCTAATGAACTTGTCGCCTCATCTAGTAATAGAATAGGCGCATCTTTCAAAATAGCTCTTGCTATTGCTATTCTCTGTCTTTGACCTCCAGATAATAATACCCCGTTATCACCGACAAAAGTATCGTATCCTAAATCAAAGTTATCTATAAATTCAGATGCATTTGCACTTGTTGCGGCAAGCCTTACCTCTTCCAGGGATTTATTTTCGAGAGATCCATAAGCAATATTATTTCTAATTGAATCATTAAATAAAGTTAAGTCTTGACCAACATACGCGATCATTTCTCTGAGCTCTTTTAGCGAGAAAGTATTAATATTATTATTATCCACTGCAATGCTTCCATGTTTAATGTCATAAAATCTTGGCAATAAATTTATAAGAGTAGATTTTCCGCTTCCAGACTTACCTACTATGGCGCATGTGGACCCTTTTGGTATCAGAAAGTTAATATCACTTAACACTAAATTATTATTATCATAATATGAAAAATTAATACTATTAAAACTAATGGTTTTAAAATCTTTGGTAAATATTTTATTGAAACCATCTTTCTTTTTATCTACTTCTGAATCAGAATCTAAAAGCTTGAATACTGATTCACTGGCAGCCAATCCCCTTTGGAGAACTACATTGATTTCAGCAAGCCTTTTTATTGGGGCAAATATTAAAATCATAGCCGTTATAAAAGACATGAATGTTCCAACAGATACTACTTCAAGGAATTCATCCGAGGTAACAAAATATATTACCATGGAAAGAAATAAAGCTACTACAAATTGAACCAAAGGTATGCTTATTCCTTGTATCAAAGCTAACTTCAAATGTCTTTCTTTATTATTATTATTTACATCTTCAAAAGATTTATTTTCACTTTTTTCTCCACCGAATATCTTGACTACTCTATGCCCACCAATCAGTTCTTCTACAACATTCGTAATATAGCCCATGGATTCTTGAATATGTTTACTTGCATCTCTAAATTTCACACTCATAATTTTTATAAATATTGCAATCACGGGACCTATTACAAATAAGCCTATGGACAACATGAAGCTTTGATAAAACATTAAACCTAATAAGCCAATAACTGTAAGACCATCTCTTACTATAACTGTTATGGCTTTAGTCGCAGCCTCTGCAACTTGCTCAGTGTCATATGTTAGTTTGGATAATAATTCCCCGGATGATGCAAAATCATATGTTTTTGTTGGCATATGGACAAGTTTCTCAAACATTTCTTGACGGATTGTTTTGATAATATTTCTTCCGACCCAAGCAATCCCATAAGTTGATATGAAGCCGGCAACGCCTCTCAAAAGGAATAGTCCCATCAATACAAAAGGAAACAGTCTAATAGTTTCTGGATCCTTATCAACAAAACTTCCATCCAATAATGGTTTAATTAATGCAGCAAATGCAGTGTCAGTAACAGCAAACATTGCCATTGCTAGAACTGCAACTGTAAATATAATTTTATATTTAAAAGTATATTGTAATAATCTTAAATATAAACTGGATTGGAGGTTGAAATTTTTTGGTTTTTGCATATTTAATTTAACAAAAAAATGAAAGATATGTAGTAGTATATGATATTAATACATTTTGAATGAAAAATATCTATTTTTATTAATGATACTATAGCATATGAAAAAGTTTTTTAAAAAATATACTCCTAATAAAGATATCGTAAAAGATTACAAAATCTTAAACTTTCTTGGTAGTGCGTTATTTCATGAAGATCTATGGAGATTTAGTAGAATTCCATTCTGTAGAGGTGCTGTAATAGGCATTTTCTGGGGTTGGATGCCAATGTTTTTTCAAATGATACCAGCCGCATATTGCGCAATTCTATTCAGAGCAAACTTACCATTATCTGTCGCAGGTGTTTGGATTAGTAACCCAATCACAATGCCTCCTATGATGTATTTTGCATACTTATTTGGAAATTATATTTTAGACGTAGAACCTGTATATGCAGAGTTTCAACTAAATTCAGAATGGATCATGGGCGCAATGAATAACATATGGGAACCTCTTCTGGTTGGAACTATGACAATAGGTATTCTATCAAGTATAGCTGGATACTATATTATGTATATTTTTTGGAGATTGCATGCTTATAGACGTTTAAAAAATAGAGGAAAATAATTAAATTATTTTTCCAGATTCTAAACTAAGAACTTTATCAAACCTAGACAATAAACTCTCGTCATGCGTAACCATTAAAAGCGATGTATTATTAATTTTACAATTATCAAGAAGTAGCTTCATAACATTTACTGTATTAGAAGTATCCAAATTTCCAGTAGGTTCATCTGCCAAAATAATTTTAGGCTCAGTTATTAATGCTCTTGCAATAGCAACTCTTTGAGACTCACCTCCAGATAATAAATTAGTCTTATAGTTAACACGGTCAACAAGGCCAATATTTTCAATCAATACCATGGCTCGCTGATCTGATTTTTTTTTGCTTACGCCCCTCAATAATAATGGCAAAGAGATGTTCTCTAAAACAGTCAAATCATTGATTAGATTAAAAAATTGAAAAATAATTCCAATATTTTCATTTCTAAAATTAGCAAGCTCATTAATATTTAATTTATTTATATTAATGCCGCTTAAACATATTTCTCCGGAACTTGGCTTTTCAAGTCCTGCAATTAAATTTAATAGAGTACTTTTTCCACTTCCAGATGGACCTTTCAGGGCAATAGTTTGGTTAGAATTAATCACTAGATTAATATCATATAATACGTTAACGCTATCCGTTGAATTATCTAAACCAAAAGATTTACCAAGATTTTTACACGTTAACATTTCAATTATTACCTCTAAAAATATTTGCAGGATTAATCGAAGATGCTTTCAAGGCTGGATAAATTGCAGAAATCAATGTGAGGAAAAATGTATAGATAACTATAAAAAATATATTACTATAATCAATGATTGATGGAACTTTACTAAGGTGATATATTTCCGCTGGCATTAAATTAATACCAAATAAATTTTCTATAAAAGAAATAATTACGTCAATATTATTCGATAGAAGTATTCCAAAAAAAACTCCAAGAATAATCCCAATTAATCCTAAGATTAAACCCTGGATTAGAAAAATAAAAATAATATCTCTTTGTTTTGCGCCCAAGGTTAGTAATACTGAAATCTCTTTCTCCTTATTAGTTACAAGCATTAAAAGAGAAGAGACAATATTAAAAGCTGCTACCGCAACAATTAGCATTAATATTATAAACATGACACGCTTTTCATTATTAATCGCTAAAAATAATGCTTGATGCGTATAACTCCAATCCTGTGCATAAAAATTATTTTGATTTTTATTGAATATTTTAGCAAATGAATAAGCTTCTAACGGATCGTCAAGCTTGATTCTAATTGCCTCAATATTGATATGATTTTTATTATTAAATCTCAGGGCTTCAAGAAAATTACCAGAATTAATAAATGTATAAGCATTATTATACTCATATATTCCTGCATCAAATACTCCTGTTACAGTATATTTTTGCTTAAAAGGAAAAAGCTTTGTTGAATTACTAGATTTGAAATGAGTATATATTTCTATCGAATCTCCAATATTAACATTAAGTTTTGAGGCCACACCCGACCCAAGCAAAATATTATTTTCCTTACTATTCAAATCCGAATAATTACCAAATATAATATTATTATGTATTATTCCAACATCTTTTTCCAAAGACGGGTCTATCGCTCTAAATAATGCATTAGCTGTTCCTGAATCTGATGATAATAATATTTCTTTTTCAATATATGGCGAGTAACCTAATATATGACCATTTTCTTTAAGATTCTTAAATTCTTCTAGAGAGCCAGATATATTTTGAGGGTTTTGATATGCGGTAACATGTGATGTGAACCCAAGAACTTTTTCTCTTAATTCGTATTCAAAGCCATTCATTACAGACATTACAGTAATAAGGATTGATATCCCAAGAGTTATTCCTATTACTGAAATTTTTGATATGATACTTATGAAACTAGAATTTTGTTTCGATCGTAAGAACCTATATGCTAGTAACAATCGCATGACAGAATTATACCACATGAAATAGATGAAAAAAATGACTATGGTTGAAGAAAGTTTTTTAATTGATGATGAGACCAATGCCTTAATGCTCGTGTGGCCAGATATATATAAAGAGAAAATATTTTGGCATGATCTATTGAGAATTTATTATCAAATTATCAATATCATAATATCAAATAACTGTTTTATAACTTTAGTGCATCATAAAGATGCAAATATTGAAAACGATTTAAGTGAAATTAATTATAAATTATCTGATGTAAATAAAAATTTTATTTCTCTATATGAATATAATTATGATGATATATGGATACGTGATTATGGACCTAAAATAATAAAATCAGGATTGAATAAATTTAATTTTAATGGCTATGGAAATAAATATACTCATAAAAATGATAGGCTTTTTTTTAATAATTTTATAGAGAAAAACCCAACCAAGAATAAAGACTTGTTTGGTAAAATAATAATGGAAGGTGGAAATGTTATAAATTCAACAAGAGATTATATATTTAATAAAAGTCCTATTACTGCACATAACTCTTTATCTTGGTCAGAGGTAAAAGAAGAAATTGAGTTACTATTCAATAAATCAATGCGTGGAGATTGTTATTTTATAGATATAAAACCACTAACAGGTGATGACACAAATGGTCATATAGATAATTTTGTTAGATTTAAAGATGATAAGCATATTCTATATATGTCAACTGATGACAAAAAGCATCCAGACTATAAAAAATTAAAAAAACTAGAAGATCAATTAAGGATCTTAATTATACAAACCAATGATATAAATTTTATGACTCCTATCAATCATACTCTCGATGATATAGTGAGAAATAAAAGTGGTGATATATTACCATTCTCCTATTTAAATTTCATTAGAGTTAAAGATGTGATAATTTTTCCAATGAACTTAAATACTTCCAGTGAAACCAAAAGAGAGATTAAAACATTATTTCCTGATAAAAATATATATTTTATTGAGTCCTCTGCCCTGTTAAATGAATTTGGAGGTTTACATTGCTGTAGCAATAATTTAATTAAATGAATACATTAAAAAATAAGAAAATAGACATAGTGATACTGCAGTATTCTGTCAGCAACGATATTAATAAAAACTTAACTAATATGATGAAAAATATTAATGACATTAAAGTGACTGAAAGTAAAACTATAGTCATTAGTCATGAACTCTCATATTTAAAATATTTTCCAATAACTAAAAATAGCAATAATAAAGATAATGCCATAAATATGTCATCAAAAATAATCAAGGATATATCAAGCTTATGTCTAAAAAAGAATATTTTCTTTTTATTTTCATTTTTTGAGAAAAGCAAAGATAAATTTTATAATTCATCAGTACTAATATCTCCCAATGGAGTTGTCCTGGGTAAATATAGAAAAAGAAACATACCTGATGAAATATGTTATGAAGAGAAATATTATTTCAATAAATCAAAGAATAGACACCCTGTGATTGATATAGGTGGATGTAAGATTGGACTAATGACTTGCTGGGATCAATGGCACTCTGAGTCTTATCGGCAAATGAATAAATTAGGAGCTGATATAATTTTATGCCCAACTTCTATAGGAAGCGCCTATCATAAGGGAAGAAGTATAAGTCTTAGTAAAGAAAAAGAAAAATGGGTTAACGTTATAACAGCAAATAGCTTAATGATTAACACTCCTATCATTATAGCCAATAGATCTGGGAATGAAAAAGACAAGGATAGTATGATAAATTTTTGGGGCTCTAGTTTTGTCACTAATGCTGATGGAGATATAATTTTTATGAATAAAAATAAAAAATCTACTAATCATATTGTAATCAACCTGATTCAAAAAAAGGTTTCTAAAAAATTATGGGCATTCTGCCTAAAATGATCAGATTATTGGCTTCAGCTTTAATGATTCCTTCTATTTTCCCCATTCATTTAATGATAAATAAGTTCATTTAAATACCTATATACTGTAGAATTGTTGTTAAAGATGGCTCTGATTTAGTTATCTATGACTCAAATTGAGGAAAGATATGAGAATAGTAGGAATATTTTTATTGGGTTTATTCACCATTAGTGCAACTTCTATGGATAATTATGAATTAAAGCATAGCTTTAAAACATCTATTGCAGATCAAGTTATATATGATGAGGAAAAGTCCGAGGAAGAAGAGCCAGATTGTGAATAATAAAGTTAAAGGGAGTAGGAGTATGAAAATCAATTCAATTTTAAGTGTTGTTTTAGTTTCTGTGTTTACGTTCTCTACCGCATATGCTGATAAACCAGTAGCAATTTCTAAAGCTGATGGACCAAATTCATTAGAAATAGGAATTTCAGTAGGTAGTGGTGACGTAATGTTTATGAGAAATCAAAACAATAGTAATACGGTAAACCCTGCGTTTGCTAAAACATCAAGACCATGTCCACCATTTTGCGTTCAACCAATGCAATTAAGACCGGGTATTGAGACAATTGGTGAGCAAGAGATAATACATTATGCGGTTATGATGAGCAAAGGCGAAAAAATGCCTGATGGATCAGAAATAATGGTAATTGACTCTAGAACACCTGACTGGGTTGCAAAAGGCATGATACCTGGAGCAGTAAATGTTCCTTGGACTCATTTAAGTGAAGCTAAAGGTGCAGATCCAATCTCAATAGCAGAAATAATGACTGAAAAATTTGGCGCTAAAGAACAAAATGGTTTGTTTTATTTTGATGATGCTAAAACATTAGTTATGTACTGCAATGGAAGTTGGTGTGGTCAATCACCTAACAATATAAAAAGTTTGTTAAAATACGGCTATCCAGCTAATAAAATTAAATGGTACCGTGGTGGTATGCAAAACTGGGAAGTACTTGGTTTTAATACTGTAAAATAACTTAATCTTATATAAACGAAAAGCAGTGCACATTTGTACTGCTTTTTTTTATCATGAAAAATATATTCAAAGATAATACAAAAAATTATACTTACGGAGGTCTCTATGGATCATCTGGGAGCTATATAATTGAAGAAATATCTCGTAATTTTGATAACACAATTATTCTGCTTAATAACAATAGTGAAATCATTAATTTTAATAATGAATTAAAGTTATTTTCGAGAGCTGGCCAGGAAATAAGTTTATTTTTAGAAATAGAAAGTTTTCCATATGAAAGCCTCATATATGATGTAAATGTTTTATCAGAGAGATTAAAGACTTATAAGAATATAATTAATGGCAGTAATAATATTATAGTTACAAGTTATTCAGCAATATCTAAATATTTAATACCAAAAGACATACTATCTAAATATTTTTTTAAAATTAATAAGGATTTCAAATATAATGAATTAATAAATTTATTAAGAGACTTAAAATATGACAGAACCGAAAAAGTTTTAAATAAGGGGGAATACGCAATAAAGGGGGCGATAATTGATATTTATTCAACCGTAGAAGATAACCCCATTAGAATGAATTTTGACAGTGATAAATTAGAAACAATAAAAATATTTAATATAGATAGCCAAATTTCAAAAGACTCTATTAACGATTTTACTCTGGGGTCAGCAAATGAAATCATTATTACAGATGATGTCCTTAAGACTTATAAGAGCAAATGTAGGGATATTTTTGATGATGAGTACATAGAAGATGTTGAGTATGAGAAAATAATAAACAGCCTCCCCCACCCCTCTGCAATAAACATAATACCTATACTTTATGAAAACTTAACTACTATATTTGGTCTAGTCTCAAATGAAAGTAATAATATAGTACTCTCTTTAAAAAACCCATCTGAAGAAATAAAAGTAATCAGAGAGAGGTATGAGGATTATTATAATAAATATAAAGAAGAAAAGTATATTCTAGATTATCGTTCCTTAATAATTAATGATGATGACTATATCAACTCTATAAGTAAAATGATGAAATGCATGTTATCTCTTTATAAGGTAGAGACAGATATTAATTCAATGAATTCTCCAATAAGGAAATTACCGTCCATTCTAATCAAAAATACTTTCAAAGATCCTTATAAGAATCTCAGAGACTATATTCAAGAAAATCAAAATACAGTAGTTTTCTGTATAGAAAGAAACAGTTTAAAAATAGAGATTCAAAAATTATTAGATAGCATGGATTTAAAATATAATTTTATTAAAAATTTCAATGATATATCTGGTTCTAAAAAAATTTATATAATCCAAAAAAATATTGATGATGGGTTTATTGATTATAAAAAAAATATTAGCTTTATTTCAGCAAAAGATATATTTGGAGCAAGATCGCTTAATACTCCCAAGAAGTCAAAAAATAGACTTATAGATAATTATATAAATGATATTTCAACCTTAGAATTAGATTCACCAGTAGTACATGATAGTTATGGAGTTGGACGATATAAAGGGTTGATAAACATGGATATCGAAGGAATAGAAACAGAATTAATAAAGCTAGAGTATTCAAATGAAGATGTATTATATATCCCAGTTACATCTATTAATTTATTAAAGAAATATTCTGGTCATACTGGCTTAAATGTTCCTCTGCATAACTTAGGTACTGACTATTGGATTAAAATTAAAAATAGAGCTAAGAAAAAAATAAATGATATTGCTGTTGAGCTACTAGAGGTGGAGTCACGAAGATTGGCTTCCAAAGGATTTAGTTTTAAAAATAATCTAGATGAATATGCAAAGTTTTCAGATGCATTTCCATATGAGGAAACAGAAGATCAAATAAAAGCAATAGAAAATGTAATGAGAGATATGGAGTCTGAAAAACCAATGGACAGGCTAATTTGTGGAGATGTTGGATTTGGAAAAACAGAAGTAATAATGCGCGCAGCATTTTTATCAGCAATAAATAATTGCCAAACAATTGTTCTTGCTCCTACTACAATTCTAGTTGAACAACACTATAAATCATTTATTAATAGGTTTTCATCTACAGCTATTAATATAGGGAGGCTCTCAAGACTTCAATCAACTAAAGATAAAAAAGAAACGCTTATTAAACTTAAAAATGGCGAAATAGATATTATTATAGGGACACATGCTGTGTTATCTAAGAATATTGAATTTTATAATTTAAAACTACTTGTCATTGATGAAGAACATAAGTTTGGAGTGACAGCAAAAGAACAGATTAAAAAATTAAAATATAATATAGATATAATAACTCTTACAGCGACTCCTATTCCAAGAACATTAAATGCTGCATTATCACAAATAAAAGACTTAAGCGTAATGGAGACCCCTCCCCAAAATAGAAAATCAATTGTCACGCGTATAGTTAAATGGGATAAAGATATTTTAGTCGAAGCCATAGATCGAGAAATACAGAGAGGTGGACAAATATATTATGTGCATAACGAAATTAGTAGCATGGATGATGAAATTACAAAGATTTTATCTTTAAATGAAAAAATAAAAATAGGTAGGATACATGGTCAGCTTGATCCAAAAGATATAGAAATAGAGATGCAAAGATTTTTAGATCGAGAGTATGACCTACTTATCTGCACAAGTATCATAGAGAGTGGCTTAGATATACAGAATGTTAATACAATCATAGTCAATAATAGTAATAAATTTGGATTATCACAATTACATCAAATCCGAGGTAGAGTTGGAAGAACAAATAGACAGGCATATGCTTATATGGTCATACCTGAATATACTCAAATAACAAAAGATGCAGAAAAAAGGCTTGAAGCAATAGATTCTGTTAAAAGCTTAGGCGGAGGGCTAGAATTAGCTACGCATGATTTAGAAATAAGAGGGGCAGGAGAAATTCTTGGAGAGGAACAAAGTGGGCAAATTTATGAAATTGGATATGCCATGTTCACGGATATACTCAATAAAAGTATTGAGTTTCTAAGAACAGGAGATAATAAAGAAAATATAGATAGCGTTGAAATTGATATAAACAAATCATGCTTGATAACTCAAGACTATATAAATGATATCTTAACAAGATTGAAATATTATAAGAAAATATCATCATGCAAAAATATTGATGAAATTATTTCTATTTGTGATGAATTAGTTGATATATATGGACCACTCCCAGATTTTCTTGAGAATTTAATTGAAATAACAAAGTTAAAACTACAACTAAAAGATAAAAATATAAAATATATTAAAATTATAGAAAATACTGCAAAAATAGAATTTAAAAATAAAGATAATATAAATATTGAAAAGATTATTAGTAATATGAGTCAGTATGATATTAAAGTATCACAAAATAATATGATTCAATTATCTTTAGATAATGAAGAACTTCCAGGTATATGCACAAAAATCAAAAATCTTGTTAACTCCATTTACTAAGAACTTATTATTTTTCAGGATTATCCATTTCAATAGTCATGGTAGGGAAAGCTATAGCAGCATTATGATTATTAATTATTTCTGAAACTTTATATAACACCTGTTCTTTGATTTTAAGAAATTCTCTCCAGTCTTTTGTGTTTGTAAACGCACGAATAAAGAAATCACAAGATGATGCGGAAAAGCTCTGGAAATATACAGCAGGCTTATTTGATTGATCGATGTCATTATGACTCTCTAAATATATTCTTACATCATCTACTATTTTAGGTATCTTATCTAAATCATCATACCTTAGACCTATAATTTGATTGATTCTCCTGTTAGTCATTCTAGTAGCGTTTTCTACGACTATGTTAGCAAAAGCAGAATTTGGTATATACAAAACATTTTTTGAGAATGTTCTGACAACAGTTAATCTCCAGCCAATACTCTCTACAATGCCCTCAATATTTCTATCAGGAGATTTAATAAACTCACCTACTTTAAAAGGCCTATCAAGAAAAATCATCAAACCACCAAAGAAATTTGATAAGAGATCCTTAGCAGCTAAACCTATCACTAAACCACCTACTCCACCAAATGCAAGTAAACCTGAAATACTTAAGCCAAATTCTTGCATAAGCGTTAATGCGGTAATTATTATTATAATAATTTTAAATATTCTTATAGTTATCTCATATGTTTGCTCAACAACCATAGGGTCATCGCTTTCTTTTAAATTTTTCAAAAATGATTTATTACTATAATAACCATTTAGAATTCTGAGTAATGTCCATGATATTAATATAACAATTAAAAGATAAATGACTTTTGATATATCAAAAAATTCAAATATTTGAAAAAGACTGTTTAATGCTTCAGATATTAAAATTAGTGAAACTAAAATTATTAAATAAGTTAATGGTTTTTGAATTGACTTAAGAATTATGTCATCAAAATCAGTTGCAGTTTTTTTTGATATTCCAGTAAATAGAAGAATAAGTTTATTTTTTATGAATAGTAATGAAAGCCCAATCAATGATACTGAGGCAACTTGCGTATATAAGTCTGTTTCAAATATTATAGTTAGAAAGTCGTTCATATTCTATGATCCCATTAGTTTAATGCTTTTAAGGTATTTTTCATACTTATCCTTATTTCTGTCTAGCCTTTTTGGCATTACTATTTCTAACATTTTATCATGATTTTTTTGATAGTGTTCAATGATATTATTAGTAAAATAATTCTTTCTATAATATTCATGAGAAGATTTTCTATTAATGATGTCATTATCTTGCATTGTAGTTGCGATAATCATTCTGCATCCTGCTTTTAAAGCAAGCAACACTCTTTCTTCACATGATATATTTTTATTATTAATAGCAGTAGCCGAGAACATTTCTAGATCATCACTGATGAAAAAAGGTTTTTTTGTAAAAATTAAATTAGACTGCTTACCAAGCCATTCTTTCGAATAGGTTGTAATATACTTATCTATTTTTGAGTAAATAATATGGCTCGTCATTATTGGTAAATTAACCTCAGTATATTTATCATGAAGAACTTTAAAAGGAAGTATATCTGTATTCAGTAATTCATTAATATCTATATCTGACAAACAATCTTCTATATGGCTATCAGTCATGACTCTCCCATGTCCTGGAAAATGTTTTAAGACAGGAAGTACGCCACCATCGAGAGAACCTTGGATGTATTCATTTGCTAATGAAATAATATTTTCAGTATTATCGCCAAAAGTTCTATCTCTCAATAGATTATTTTTTTTATTATGATTAATGTCAATTACAGGAGAATAGTTAATATCAATACCAACTTCAGACAATTCATAAGCGCTAATGTAACCAGCTTGATATGCAATTTTCCTGCGGATATCTTCATTCTCTATTTCTGATATTTTTTCAAAACTAGGTAAATGTACAAAACCATCTAGAAGCCTCTGAACTCTTCCTCCTTCATGATCAATGGTAATCAATAAATTATCTTTTATACTCTTAATGTCGCTAATAAGGGAGCATAATTTCTTTTTTGAAATAAAATTATGAGAAAAAAGTATTATACCTCCGACCAGCTCATGCTGTATAAGTTGTCTCTCATTATTTGATAATTCAGTACTGTCTAAATTTATAATTAGAGGCCCAATATTTTTAAAATGAATTGATGACATAAAATTTCCTAAAGATATTTAAGAGATACTATGCAATAACAGGTAACTCCTTCTCCCTTACCAATAAAACCAAGAGACTCTGAAGTTGACGCCTTAATATTAAACATATTATCAGTATAATGCTCTTTAGTTACTTCCATAAAAATCTTAATGAGATTCTCTTTTATCTCATTTTTATAGTCTGATATTTTAGGTGACTCTAATAAGAGGGTAATATCAAGATTATTTAATATTAACTTCATTGACAAAGCTTTCTTGATAGCTAACATAACTATAACTCTACTATCAAGACCTTTATTCTTAGGGTCAGTATCTGGAAAATGGTCGCCTATATCACCAGCCCCAATTGCGCCTAATATTGAATCAGCTATTGAGTGGTATATTATGTCTCCATCAGAGTGAGCTTTAATAGATACATTTGAGGGTATATCAACACCTCCTAATCTCATTGATTTTCCAGGTATCAATTGATGCGTATCTATTCCTAAACCAATTCTCATATTTTTTTCATTAAGGATTTTATTACCTCAAGGTCATCCTGATAAGTTAATTTAATATTTCTTGGAGATGACTTCATAAGTTTAACCTTATGGCCTGATTTTGTCATCGCCTCAATTTCATCATCAACGCTCTGTTCTTTTTTGATAATATCAGTGTAAGCCAGGAATAGCTTGGAAAAATTAAATATCTGAGGAGTAAAAGACATATACAGATTGTCTCTTTTAATATTGTCAGTTACTTGTAATCTAGAATTCACTTTTTTTAATGCATTAGTTAATGGATATCCCAGAGACAGACCTATTGTTGAACTATTTCCTTTTACAAATAGTTCTTTGAGATCCCTGGCATCTAGGCATGGCCTCGCAGCATCATGTATTAAAATATTATTAGGTGCATCTTCAGTTTTAGATACAAAGTTTAACGACTTAAAAACAGACTTGGTTCTCGTTGCGCCTCCAATAATTATTTTTAAATCCTTGTTCACTTTATAAGGATTATTCTTTTTTAATACTATATAAATATTTCTTATTTCTTTTATAGAATTTAGATTTTGAATAGCTATATCAATCAAGTTTTTATTATTAATTTTTAGAAACTGTTTTGGTGTAGAAGAATTAAATCTTGTGCCAGCTCCTGCCGCAAGAACTATAGCATCACAGATTTTATTTTTCATTTTTTATAATCTGATAAAATATTTCATTCTTCTTTATATACCCATAATTTTCTCTTGCGTATACTTCTATAAAAGTTTTATCCCTGCGAATCTCTTTAATTTCTTCTCTTAGTTTCTTATTATTAGTTTGATAACCTACCACTTCTTCGGAAGATGCTTCTATAGCATTATTTAAACTGAAATATGTAAACAAACTATTATTACTTAAAAACAATGAATGCTGCAAACTGATAAATAGTATCAGACAGATTGCGTGATAGAGCTTCATTTTAACCATTTACCAAAAACATTATCTTTGTTAAAGCAAGCTGAGCCTATCTCCTCTTCAATTCTTAGTAATTGATTATACTTAGAAGTCCTATCTGATCTTGAGAGTGATCCTGTTTTAATTTGGCCTGATGCGGTTCCTACAGCTAAGTCAGCTATTGTCACGTCTTCTGTTTCACCACTCCGATGAGAAATTATATAATTATAATTATTCTTTTTTGCCATAGATATTGTGTTTAAGGTCTCTGTGATAGTGCCAATTTGGTTAAATTTGATTAGTATTGCATTTGCAATATCTTCCTTAATTCCTTTTTCAAAAATCTCAGGGTTTGTAACAAATACATCATCGCCCACTAACTGTAATTTATGAGCAAGCGTTTTTGTAAGAAGGCTCCAGCCTTCCCAATCATCTTCGGACATTCCGTCTTCTATACTTATAATCGGATAATTGTCTTTAAGTTCTTCTAAATAACTGCAAAATTCAACATTTGTATAAGAATTACCATTAGAGAGCATATATTTCCCATTTTCATAGAATTCAGAGCTAGCAACATCAAGCCCCAGGTAAACTTCTTCTCCAGCTTTATAGCCGGCATGACTGATTGCATCCAATATAATTTCAAGAGCCTCGCTGTTTGAATTAATATTAGGGGCAAACCCTCCTTCATCACCTACTGCAGTACTCAAGGAAAGCTTATTTAGTTTACTCTTAAGTCCATGAAAAATCTCAACACCAGCTCTAAGGCTTTCAGAAAATGACTCAAAACCAATCGGCAAAATCATAAATTCTTGGAAATCCAAGCTATTATTAGCATGCGCTCCACCATTAATGATGTTCATCATAGGAATCGGCAATGAAAAATTACCATCAAGGGAATAGGTCTTATAAAGCGGCTCTTTTAAAGATTTTGCGTTTGCATGAGAAAAGGCAAGTGATATGCCAAGAATTGCATTTGCCCCCAGTCTTTTCTTATTATTCGTACCATCAAGATCTATAAGCAGCTTATCCAAAGATTCTTGTGTGAAACTAACATTATTAGCTATTTTTAAACTAATCTCGTTATTTATACTATCAACTGCATTATTAACTGATTTTCCAAGATATCTAGTCTTATCTCCATCTCTTAACTCCAATGCTTCTAGTGCACCAGTAGATGCTCCGGATGGAACAATACCGCGTCCCATAGATCCGCAGGCTAATTCCATATCTACTTCTATAGTAGGGTTACCTCTAGAATCCAATATTTGTCTTCCTTTTAAAGTCTTTATAATACTCAACTGTCTACTCCATGTTTCCTTTTATTATGTTATTTATGCTAACTATATCATCCAATAGTTTTTTTAAATCTTTGATATTTAATGAATTCTTTCCATCACTTATTGCTTTACTAGGTTCCGGGTGAGTCTCAATAAAAAGCGCGTCAATGCCAACAGCTACTGCTGCTCTTGAAAGCACCGGGATGTATTCGCTTTCACCTCCAGACTGGTTTACTAATGCTCCGGGCTGTTGAACCGAATGGGAAGCATCAAATACCACAGGGCACCCTGTTTCTCTCAATATAACAAGAGATCTCATATCAGAGACTAAATTATTGTATCCAAATGAAACGCCTCTTTCGCAGACATATATATCATTATTTCCTGTTGATTTAGCTTTCTTCACGACATTTATCATTTCTCTAGGGGACAAGAACTGTCCTTTTTTGATATTCACAGGCTTCATAGCTGATGCAACTTTAACGATAAAATTAGTTTGTCTGCACAGAAATGCAGGGGTTTGAATTACATCTACAGCATCTGCAACTTCATCAATAGGGCTATCTTCATGAACATCAGTTATAACCGGTATTTCAAAGGTTTCCCCTATCTTTCGCAATATCTTTAGACCTTTTTCTATACCTATTCCTCTTTCTGAATCTATAGAAGATCTGTTAGCTTTATCAAAAGAAGCCTTGAATATATAGGATATGGGTAAATTATGAGTTATTTCACATATATGTTCAGCTATAGACATTGATAGCTTCTCAGACTCTATTGCGCATGGCCCGGAGATCAAGGTTAAATCTTTAGTTTTTCCAATATTAACTGGCATATTTATAATTTCCTTTTCTTTTTTGACGCAGCAATGAACCCATTAAATAAAGGATGTCCAGAGATTGGCGATGATGTAAATTCTGGATGAAATTGGCATCCAAGATACCAAGGATGTCCTTTTAACTCAACTATTTCCATTAAATTACCTTTTTTTGATCTTCCACTAAATTTCAATCGACTATCATCAAACAACTCTAAAAGAGAGTCATTTACTTCATATCTATGGCGATGTCTCTCATTAATAGCTAATTTTTCATACATTTTATATGCCAAAGAACCTTTTGATAATGTGCAATCTTGTGAGCCTAACCGCATAGTCCCGCCCATATTTTTCTTGTCAGAAATAATCTTTTTACCTGAATTATCTTTCCATTCGTCAACAAGAGCAACAACAGGGTGTTTAGTTTTACTGTTAAACTCTGTACTGTTTGCATTTTTCAGCTTAAGGACATTTCTTGCGAACTCTATAACAGATATCTGCATGCCTAGACATATTCCCAGATAAGGTATTTTATTGACACGCGCATACTGCGCAGCTAATATTTTACCCTCGATACCTCTATTTCCAAATCCACCCGGAACAAGTATCCCATCCATTACTTTTAACTTTTTAACATTAGCTTTAGTTATTTGCTCAGAATCTAGATATGTAATCTCTACAAGTCTATTATTTATAATCCCAGCATGATAAAGAGCTTCATTTAATGATTTATACGAGTCAGCGAGATCAACATACTTGCCAATCATAGCTATCTTGACAGTCTTCTTACATTTTTCAGCCTTTAACCTATAGTTATTCCAGGGTGATAAATTAAGCCTTTTACTCTTTAGTTTAAATTGTTTTAACATAAACTCATCAATCTTCTGGTCCCTAAAAAGGATAGGAATATCATAAATTGATTCTGCGTCAACTGCAGAGAATACAGCGCTTTCAGGAACGTTAGTAAATAATGCTAATTTCTTCTTAAGCTTTTGATTTATAGAGTTTTTACCTCTACATAAAAGAACATCTGGCTGAATTCCAATAGATCTTAATTCTTTGACAGAGTGCTGGGTTGGCTTAGTTTTAATCTCATTGGTCACTTCAATGTATGGAAGGAGTGTTAAATGTACAAACATTGCTCTTGATTTACCTAATTCTAAACTAAATTGCCGTATTGACTCTAAAAAAGGCAAGGACTCAATATCACCAACAGTGCCGCCAATTTCAACAAACGCAACATCTGATTTTTTCGAGCCTTTTATAATTAATTTTTTAATTTCATCAGTAATATGAGGTATGACTTGAACGGTACTACCCAGATATTCACCTTTTCTTTCTTTATTTATTACATTCGAATAAACACGTCCTGCAGTAACATTGCTATCCTGGGTCATTCTAATTCCCACAAATCTCTCATAGTGCCCAAGATCTAAGTCTGTTTCTGCACCATCATCCGTAACAAAAACTTCCCCATGCTGTATAGGGCTCATTGTACCTGGGTCTAAATTAATATAGGGGTCTAATTTTTGTAAAGAGACTTTAAATCCTCTTAATTTGAATAAAGAAGCAAGGGAGGCCGCTGCTATTCCCTTTCCAAGAGATGAAACTACTCCGCCAGTGATAAATACATATCTTGTCATAAATTTATAATAAAAAGTATAGACGATATGGAAGAAAATATATATAAATTACTTTTTTTTATATCACCTTGTTGATCAATATGTCTAAGACTTATTTAAAGATAAAGACAAAATATTTCTTATTTTTCTTATCTTGATATTACCAAAAGCAAATAAAGGATTTGAGTCATTATCTGTATTCAGTATTTTGATAATTTCCCTAATATGTTTTAAGTTCAACAAAATCTTGCTCTCTAAATAGACCCATTCATGCAAAACTATCACTTTTAAATGAAATGGCTTATCAAGCAGGTGTTCTATCAGCAATTCATTATTAGAAGAACCTAAGAAACTAGGTAATACATCGTTCACAGTATCTGTTGTATAAGCTGACTGAATATCATGGACAAGAATATTGTTAATAATGTTTTTATTAACAGATGGCCATCTTGATTTTAACAAGGGGATTAGTTCGTTGCGTAAAAAATTTCTGTCATACTTATTATTATTATTAGTTATGTCTTCTATATATTTAATACTATTATCTTCTGAATATTTTTTAATTTCTTCTTTTTGTGTTTGAAGGAATGGTCGTGCAAGCAAACTATCATTATAAAGAGTAGTTTCTTTCATGCATGAAAGGCCTCTGACTCCAGAACCTCTTATAACTCTCAAGAAAAAAGTTTCAATTTGATCTTCCTCATGATGCGCAGTAATGATTACTTCGTCATCCTGACAGTTCTCACAAAGCTCTTTATATCTTGCTTTCCTGCATTGTTCTTCAATATTAGAAGTTATCTTAAGGTTAAGCTTTTTAGTGACATGTTTAATACCATATTCTTTACAAACTTTTCTGCAATGAGTTTCAAATAGATCTGCTTCATTAGAAAGTCCATGATTTACATGAATAGATCTAATTTTAATTGGGATAATATGACTTAATTGAAAAAAACAATCTAGCAAAACAGATGAGTCCATTCCCCCGCTATATGCGATTAAAAATTTATTTACCGAGAGTCTTGATGCATGGTCATTACAAACTTTAACAAGTTTATGATCTTTCAAATTTGCCATATGAGCTAATTTTTTCTTTACGTTTATATAATATTTCATCAATATCAGTGTCTTTTAAATCTTCTAACATAGAAATTAAATTCATTTTCAATGATGAAGTCATTGCACTATAATCTCTATGAGCTCCACCTAATGGCTCTGGTATAATTAGGTCAACCAAATTAAATTTTACTAGCTTGGGTGCTGTGATACATAATGCGTCTGCAGCTTGCTCAGCTTTTTTTGAATCTTTCCATAAAATTGAAGCGCAACCCTCGGGACTAATTACAGAGTAAATACTATTTTCTAGCATTCCTAGCTTATCTGAAATTCCAATTGCAAGGGCTCCTCCCGATCCACCTTCACCAATTATTATAGAAATAACCGGGACTTTTAAATTAGACATAATATAGAGATTTTCTGCTATGGCTTGACTTTGATTTCGTGATTCAGCATCAATACCTGGATATGCACCAGGCGTATCAATAAATGTTACAACTGGCAATCCAAATTTTTCAGCTAACTTCATTACACGAAGTGCTTTTCTATAACCTTCTGGCTTTGGCATTCCAAAATTTCGTTTAACCTTTTCTTTAGCGTCTCTCCCCTTTTGATGTCCTATAAACATAAAATTATGTTCATCAATTTTTGCAATGCCACATATTAACGCAGCATCATCGCCAAACATTCTATCTCCATGCAATTCAGTAAATGATGAAAACAGATTAGGGATATAATCAAGAGTATATGGTCTTAATGGATGCCTAGCTAATTGAGAGATTTGCCAATCAGTTAAATTTCCAAATATTTTTCGAGTCAATTCAGAATGTTCTTTGTCAAGTTTAGTAATCTTTGCATCAGCTTTTGCTGTTTTTTCCGGATCATTTTTAATTTGTTTGATCCTGCCTTCTATTTCTAGTAAAGGTTGTTCAAAGTCTAAGTAATTTGGGTTAAATTCTTTCATTATTGGGATAATTATAAACAATTCATATAAAATAACTATTCATATTTTACGATAATATTTTCCTTTCCAAGCAAATCAGACAATCCATTGATTAAAGTTGATGATGGGTTGATCAACCATTCGTTATCAAGCTCAAGTGGGACTATATGCTGATTACTTAAACATTTTATAATTAAAGGGCATTTTCCATTTTTATGAGGCTCTAATAAGCATACTATTCTTTCCAAAATATTATCATTAATATGTTCTGGTGAAATAAAGAGCTCTATTTCTTTTGAGTATTGCTGCCTTGCCGAGTCCATATCAATTATCTTTGTAGCTTTCATGCTCAAATCTCCATTGTAATCATCCATTGCAATAACTCCAGAAAAAAATAAGACCTCATTCTCCTTGATTAAATTTCTATACTTCTCATAAACATCAGAAAAAAGAATTATTTCCAATCTATGAGTTGAATCATCAACGCTTAGAATATTAATAAACCTATCTTTGCCCATTCTCTGAGATCTGATATTAGTTATAACGCCACTGACGGTTCCATGTTCACTAAAATCCTCATCAATATCTGCTGAATAAAGTTTATCAAAGTATGATGCTATAGATTTAATAGACATTGAGGTAATTTCTTCTTGGTATTCTTTGATTGGATGTCCGCTAAGATAAAATCCAATAACTTTCTTCTCCAAGGAAAGAGACTTGAGCCTATTATCAATTGTGTTATCAACCTTCAAGGCAAGATTAAGATTATCATGTCTGACTGAAAATGATTCAGATTTATTTTCGAATAACTCTTGTTGGCCAGTAGTTCTAGAGTTTTGTTTTTGTTGGCCATACAGCATTGCTTTTCCAAGACTCTTTTTCATCGCTAATCTATTTTCTTTAAAGACATCAAAAGACCCAGAATATATCAGAGCATCTAGAGTACCTATATTGACAGAATTTAAAGAAACACGTTCACAAAAATCAAATATATTTTTAAATTCTCCATTAGACTCTCTTTCATCAATAATATATTTAACAGCATTACTCCCAACACCTTTAATGGCACCTAGGCCATATAATATAGTATTTTTATTAACTGAAATGAAATTAAATCCTGACATATTAATATTTGGTTGAAGAATTGTTGTAGACATTTCACCACAAGCATCAACAAGGGATATTACCTTGTCAGTGTTATCCATATCTGAAGATAATGCGGCTGATAAAAACTCTGATGTATAGTATGTTTTCAAAAAAGCAGTTTGGTAAGAAATGGATGCATATGCTACAGAATGAGATTTATTAAAACCATAGCCTGCAAATTTTTCCATCTTAGAAAAAATAGAATCAGCAATTCTACTATTAATCCCCTTGATTATTGCACCATCAATGAACTTTTTTCTATGCATCTCCATTTCACTTTTCTTTTTCTTGCCCATTGCCCTTCTTAGTAAATCAGCTTCACCAAGTGTATAATTTGCAAGGGAACGAGATATCTCCATAACTTGTTCTTGATATAAAATTAGCCCATATGTTTCCGATAGGATTGGCTCAAGCAAAGAATGCTCATAATTAATTTTCTTACCATGCTTATTGTCAATAAAATCATCAACCATACCAGTACCAAGAGGTCCTGGTCGATATAGCGCCACAATAGCGACTATGTCATCAAAGCAATCAGGTCTAAGTTTACCCATGTATCTCTTCATTCCTGACGATTCAAGCTGGAATACTCCGGTAGTCAATTTTTGCTGTAATAAATTAAAAACCTTCTGGTCATTTAATTCAATATCATCATTAGTTCTAACGTCGCCATGCTTCTCTTTGATTGTTTTAATTGCTCTATCAATGATGCTTAAAGTTCTTAAACCTAAAATATCAAATTTTACTAAACCTAATTTTTCAATATCATCCTTATCATATTGAGTAACAATTTCATCACTCTCTTCGACTCTATATAACGGAATAAAATTATCTATGTCGCCAGGTGCGACAACAATTCCTGCGGCATGCTTACCAACATTTCTCGGAAGTCCTTCTAATTTTTTCGAAGTGTCTATTAAATTTTGTATTTCTTCGTTGTTCTGGTAATCTTTTTTTAATTCTTTATTTTGTTTAAGTGCATCATCTATTGTAATTCCAACGCTGAATGGTATTAATTTTGCAATCCTATCAACAAACGTATAACCCATCCCAAGCACCCTTCCGACGTCTCTTATGACAGCTCTAGCGGATAATGTGCCATAGGTAATGATCTGAGAAACTTTACTCTCACCATATAAGCTAGTTATATGTTCTATAATTTTTTGTCTATTAATCATACAGAAATCTATATCAAAATCAGGCATCGATATTCTTTCTATATTCAAGAAACGTTCAAAAAGAAGATTGTACTTAATAGGATCGATTGATGTAATTTTTAAAGCAAAAGCAACAAGAGAGCCAGCTCCTGACCCTCTTCCTGGGCCTACGGGAATTGAATTTTTTTTAGCCCAATCAATAAATTCATGTACTATTAAAAAATAACTGACAAATCCCATTTCTTTTATTACCTTAATTTCATATTTCAATCTATCTCTATATTCAGCAATATTTATATCTTTCGTATTTTTTATTATTTCCTCTAAACCTTTTTCTACTATTATATCAAAATAACTATCAACATTAGATTTGTCAGGAGTGTTAAATACTGGAAGATGGTAAATTCCAATAGGAATATGTATATTACATTTTTTTACAATTTCAGAAATATTTTCAATTGCATCTGGTATGTCACTAAAAAGATTAATTAATTCTTTTTCAGTCTTAAAATACTGTTCATCAGAAAACTCTTTTTGATTATTCCTATCATCTATTTTAATTTTTTTATTTATACAGACTCTAACCTCATGTGCATCAAAATCAGTTTTTTCTAAGAAAAGCACATGATTAGTTCCTACAATAGGTAAATCTAGGTCTTCTGCTAATATTAAAAGCTTATTATTATATAATTTTTCAGATTCATGGTTTCCTCTGTCAATTTGTACATATAATCTATCTTGAAATATTTTCTTCAATGATTTAACGAAATTAATTTTTGAAGTATTATCTTCTGAAAGAAGGTTGCTTCCTATAACCCCATATCGTCCTCCAGATAATATTATTAGGCCATGATTATACTTTTTAAGTTGACTGATATCTGCTGAAGCAGTTTTATTTTTTTCCTTTTGAACATGTATTTCTGAAAGGAGCTTAATTAAACTTTTATAACCATCAATATCCTTGCATAAAATAGTTATGTTAGGCGTAAATCTTCCTAAAGTGTCATATTTCACAGGAATTTGACAGCCGATTATAGGCTTAATATTATTATCTATGCATTTTTGATAGAACTTTATTGCAGCAAAAACATTCAAATGATCTGTTATCGCTAATGTATTTATTTTATTTTTTTTAGCTAACTTTATTAGTTTATCAATATTTATCGTGCTACAGCTTAAAGAATAAGATGTTAAGAGGTGTAAATGAGTAAAATTAGTAGGCATATTTTTTAATTCTTCAGTGGGGCAAAACTAAATCTATGATAGACCGAAGGACCAAATAATTCTATAGCATGCATGTGCTCTTTTGTTCCATACCCTTTATGTCTGGAAAACCCATATACCGGAAACATCTTGTCTAATCTTATCATTATATTGTCGCGTAATACCTTTGCTACAATAGAAGCCGCTGATATTTCAGGGATGATGTTGTCACCTTGTATAAAGCATTTTGAGCTTATATCTATGTCTGGCTTATATATTCCATCAATATATGCCATATCTGGTTTTAAATCTAGATTCGTAAGTGCACGCTTCATGGATATAAGTGTTGCATTATGTATATTAACCTCATCTATTTGATGATTATTAGACTCTCCAACCCCGACAGAAAGTGAATTTCCAAGGATATAGTTCGCAAGTTTTACTCTTCTAGGGGCAGTTAATTTCTTAGAGTCAACCATTAAGGACCTATCTATAGTATCTTTGAGTATTATTGCTACAGATATCACGGGTCCAGCCAGACATCCTCGGCCAACTTCATCAACACCCGCTAAAAATTGACTTGTCATAACTAGTTCACTATATATAATTGAGATATTATAAATATAACAAATAATCAAAGCCAATACTTCAAAATGAAAAGAAAAAAATTAAATATAGGTGTTGTCGGTATAGGCTATCTAGGCAAATATCATCTTGAAAAATTTATCAACAATAAACAATGTGACACTAAATGGGTTGTAGATACAAATTTAGACAATATTGATCTAAATGGGCATGATTCCATACAAAAATCTTCAAACTACAAAGAAATTCTTAATGACATTGATGCTATTTCACTAGTTACTCCGACTAAAATGCATTTTAAGATAGCAAAATTTTTTCTAGAAAATAAAAAACATGTTCTTATTGAAAAACCAATGACTGAAACTGTTGCTCAAGCAAAAAAATTAGTTGATCTTGCTAAGAAAAATAAAGTTATTCTTCAGGTTGGTCATCTTGAAAGGTTTAATCCTGTAATGAAAAGGTTAACAAAAGAAATATCAGACCCTCTCTTTATAGAAGTGCATAGGCTTGCCAAGTTTAATCCAAGATCGACAGATGTTAATGTAATTTTTGATCTAATGATTCATGATATCGATATAGTTACAACATTAATGAAAAAAAATATTAAGAATGTATCAGCTTTTGGGAAAAAGATTATTACAACATCAACAGATATAGCAAATGTCAGACTTGAATTTTCTGGTGGATCAGTTGCAAACCTAACAGCAAGTCGAATAAGTCAAAAAAATGAAAGGAAGATTAGAGTATTTGAAAAAGATAAATATTACTCTGTAGACTTCATGAATTCAAACATTAAAAAATATATTAAGAACTCTAAAGCCAGTAAAGAATTATTTGGTTTCAAAGAATTTAAATATGATAAAACAGATGCTTTGAAAGATGAGATAAATAACTTTATACTATCTTGTCTTGGCAAAGAAAAACCTTTAGTTGATGGGAAGCAAGGAAAAGCAGCCGTTGAAACAGCTACATTGATATCAAAACTATTATGAATAAGAAAATTAAGATATTTGATTTAAGCGAGCAATATGAGTTAATTTCAAAAGAAGTTGATAAAAATGTATTGAATATTCTTAAATCAGGACAATATATTCTAGGAGAAAATGTAGGGGAGCTTGAAGCAAAATTTTCTAATTTTATAGGATCCAAACATAGTGTCTCATGTAACTCCGGGACTGATGCTCTTATCCTATCTTTAAGAGCTTTGAATATTGGCCATGGTGATGAGGTCATCACTACTCCTTTTACTTATTTTGCTACTGCTGAAGCAATTGTTTTAGTTGGAGCTAAACCAGTTTTTGTTGATATCAATCCGCATACGTTTAATATTAATCATAAAAATATTGAAAAATATATCAATAAAAGAACTAAAGCAATAATGCCCGTACATATATTTGGACAGTCAGCGGAGATTTATGAAATTAAAAGAATATGCAGAAAATATAATCTTAAGTTAGTGGAGGATTGCGCTCAATCATTCGGTGCTAAAAAAAATAATAAATATACTGGAACCTTTGGAGATTTTGGGTGTTTCAGTTTCTTTCCTACCAAGAATCTTGGATGTGCTGGAGATGGTGGAATGATAACCACCAATAGTCTTGCTAAAATGAAAATTTTAAAGAAACTCAGAAATCATGGTGGCTTAATTAGAAATGTGCATCAATATATTGGCTATAATTCTCGATTAGATGAAATACAGGCATCGATATTACTTACTAAAATAAAAATTATTAATAGCCTTGATAAAAAAAGGAATCGTATTGCAAAACTATATAAAAGTTTGATAAAAAACCAGCTAGTAACTCTGCCATATGAATGTGAAGATAATTCTCATCATGTATATAATCAATATACTATAAAAGTTAAAAATCGAGCTAAATTTATTAGGCATCTAAAAAGTAGTTCTATCCCATATGGGATCTATTACCCAATACCAATATATAAACAAAAGGCATTAAAAAACTTTAATTATAAATATAATCTTAAGAATACAGAAAAAGTAGCTAAAGAATGTATTTCTATACCTATTTATCCCGAATTAAGCAGCGATTCTGTTAAACATATTTCTAAAATTATCAATGACTATCAATGAGTAATATAAAAAACATATTTATTATTGCTGGAGAATCTTCTGGTGATCAGCATGCTGCAAATTATGTTAATGCGCACAAGAAGTTGAATACTGATACTAAATTTACAGCTATTGGGCAGCAAGAACTAAAAAAAACAGGTTCAGATATAATCTTTAACTCAGAAGAGATTTCAGTAATTGGAATTATTGAAGTAATAGCGAAATATTCTAAAATTAAAAAAGCATTAAATATTGCATATAATCATATACTTGAAAATAAACCAAAGTTAGTTGTCTTAGTCGACTATGTTGAGTTTAATCTAAAAGTTGCCAAATTTGCAAAGAAAAATAATATTCCTGTATTATTTTATGTGGTTCCCCAGGTTTGGGCATGGCGCGAAAAAAGAATTAAAAATATCATAAAAGTAGTTGACGAGTTAGCCGTAATATTTCCATTTGAAGAAAAATTATTTAAAAAATATACTAAAAATGTGACATATGTAGGCCATCCATTAGCTGATGATAGTAGATTCAAACCAACTGAATTAAAATATAATCATAGAATGACAAGTATAGGGATTTTTCCAGGAAGCAGAGAATCTGAAATACGTAATAATTTACATCGAATGATTGATTCAATTAGAATTATTAAAAATGATGATGTATATGCAAAAAATATTAAAATATTTTATGCTAATAATACAGCTAAAAAAATTCTGGTGAAATTACTTCCAAAGGGATGGGATATCTTATTAACTAGCGGCAAAGATATTGAGGAAATAAAAAAATGCCAAAAAGTTATTACTGCTTCTGGAACAGTTACTTTGGAATTAGCTATGATGAATATCCCAATGATTATAATGTATCGACTTTCACCTTTGACATATCTGATTATGAAAAGCCTAGTGAAATTAAAATATATTGGTTTAGTAAACTTAGTTTTAGGTGAGACATTAGGTTCACAGCCAATTGTAAAAGAGTTTATCCAGCCAGATTATAGTGATGAAGTTCAGGTTATGGTTGAATTACAAAGAATTGATCAGGATATTTCGTATAGAGAATCAATGGAAGATGGTTATAATCAAATTAGAAAAATACTTAAGCCAGGAGCTTCAATGAATGTTGCAAAGCTAGCAAATAAAATGCTTGAATAATTATCTAGTGACCCCTCTTTCGCTAGAATTGATAAAACTCACGAAATATTTAATCTCTTTATGGTTTAGGTTTAGATTTTTAAATTCTGCATTCACTTGATCACGACTAGCTTTAGATTTAATAAATAGTTTAAATATTTTTTCTAGTCCCTTGATTGTATCTAAATCAAAACCTTTTCTTTTTAATCCAGCAGTATTAATCTTATAGGCCTGAGCATGATTGCCAGCAACAAGCGTATAAGGAGTGACATCTCTTGAAATTACAGTGCCTAGACCACTAAACGCATAATCTCCTATCTCGCAGAATTGATGGACTAACGTAAATCCACCGAGGGAGACATTATTTCCTATCCTGACATGGCCAGCTAATGATGCGGCATTCGATAATATACAGTTATCTTTTATAATACAATCATGTGCAACATGGCTTGATGTCATAAAGAGGTTATTTGAACCAATTATAGTTTCATTAATACCTGTAACAGTGCCTCTATTTATTGTGCAGAATTCTCTAAATGTATTATTATCACCAATAATAAGAGTAGTTTCTTCATTATTAAATTTAAGGTCCTGAGGATCTTCACCAATTGAAGCAAATTGATGTATTTTATTATTACGACCAATAGACGTATTTTTTTTAATCACAACATGGCTTTCTAGTTTTGTATTTTCAGATATAACTACATTGTCACCAATTATGGAATAAGGACCAATAACAACTGATGAATCAATTTTTGCAGATTTACTAATTATTGCGGTTGAGTGAATCATTATTTGGCTCTAACAGCTCCTAATAGCTCTGCTGTACAAACAATAGTCTCATCAACCATGCAAGAGGCAGTAAACTTATGGACATCTCTCTTGCTTTGATTAAGCTTAACATCGATAATCATAATGTCACCAGGTACAACTGGTTTTTTAAATCTAGCTTTATCGATGCCTACAAAATAATATAATAGGCCATCTTTATCTCTTTCATTGCTTTTAAAATCTAGCAAAGCAGTTGCCTGAGCCATCGCTTCTAGAATAAGAACACCAGGAAATACTGGATGACCGGGAAAATGTCCTTGGAAAAATGGTTCATTATTACTTACATTCTTTTGTGCCTTTAGACAATCATGTTTTTTAAAATTTAGTATTTTATCTATTAATAAAAACGGGTACCTATGTGGCAAATAATTCTGAATATCATTGTCGCTCATCTTTGTTCTCCAAATTTATGTTTTCTTCTTAATCAATTTTACGAATGAATCTAGTTCTTTAAATCTTGCTTGGTTTTTTCTCCAACTATCAGCTGGCTCAACAGTTGTTCCAGAAGCATACATTCCTGGCTCTTTTATAGATTTAGTAACCATTGTCATTCCATGTATATGCACATTATCAGCTATATTAATATGCCCATTTAATCCACTCCCGCCGCCAACTGTACAATTCTCTCCAATATCAGTACTACCGGCTATTCCGACGCATGCTGCTATCGCTGTATTTTTTCCTATTTTAACATTGTGAGCCACATGAACAAGGTTATCAATTTTAACATTATCAGAGATTACCGTACTATCAATCGTTCCTTTATCAATAGTAGTATTTGCACCGATTTCCACATTATTTCCAATCACGACATTTCCTACATGAGGAACTCTTACCCAGAGATCAGCATCTTTTATAAGCCCAAAACCATCGGAACCAATCACTGCTCCAGATTGAATTATGACATTATTACCAATAAAACTATTGTCATATATTGTAACATTGGGATATATTACTGAAGATTTTCCAATAGTCACATTTTTACCTATTACCGAATTTATTCCAATAGCTGCCGATGCAGCTATAGTATTACATGGATCAATTGTACTAGAAAACATGCTGCTGTTAGCCGGCTCATATGATTCTTTGATGATTTTAATAAATAATAACTGAGGGTTTTCATGAATTACTACAGGAATTTTTATCTTAGACGCAATCGCATTGCTTACAATAACGCATGAAAGTTTAGTTTCATCTAAATACGAAATATTTTTTATATCGCTAATATATGAAATAGAATTTTCTTTACTATTCGATACACTTGATACGTATTCAAATATAGTTTCGCTATCACCTAATATTTTACAATTATATTTAGAAGCTATTTCTGCTAAAGAATATTTTTTCTTAAGCTTCATTATTGAAGTCTAGAGATAATCTCTTGCGTAATATTAATATATTTTTTCGCATAAAGAGTTGTGCCGTCAGCTCTAATGATAAGGTCAAAATTATTTTTTTCAGCATACTCTGTGATTGCAGATTCAACAATAGCTCTTATTTTTGAAAGCTCTTCTTGCTGTAATCTTTGCAAATCTGTTTGTATCTTTTCTTGTCCAGTTCTAAACTTGGTTTCGATTTTTTGAATTTTTTCAACAAGTACCTTTTTTTCTTTATCAGACATCACTGTCTCATTCTTTAAATACTGTTCATTCAAATTGCCCCACTCTTCTTCTAAAGTTTTAAGATTTCTGGCTCTTGGGTCAAATTGTTTTTTTATTTTTTCCTGTGACTCAGTATAAATAGGAATCTCCTTAAATAACTGATCAAGATTTACTATCCCTAGCTTAAGTTCTGCACTAGCAGATGACGGAATAAGTATTGCCGTGATAAGGCAAAATAGCATTGATTTGAATATAGTATTCATAATATTAAAAATTTCCTCCTAGCTGGAAAATTACTGGTTGTGTGTCATCCCCTTCTTTTTCGTTAATAGCACTTACAAATCCTACTGAAACACCACCTATTGGCGTGAGTACATTAAACTCTATCCCATAACTTCCTCTCAACTCATTGTAATCGAAGTTATTAACTTTCTCAAATACGTTTCCAACATCAACAAATAAAGTTGTTCGTAAGGCTCTCGTGTCCTCTCCTAAGAAAGGTGGTGGAGAAAATACCCAGTTAAGTTGGGCTACTGTCAGAAAGTCACCTCCAACTGCATCACATTTTCTATATTTACCCGGAATGGCTTTTGCTCTACATGAATGTTTAGAATGCACCGCAAGTGTGGTTGGGTTATTAGATGTCAGTGGACCTAAACTAGAACCTTTGTATCCTCTAACTGTACCATTACCACCAGCAAAGAATTTATTGTAAAAAGGAAGAGATGTTGCGCCATTAAGCCCGAAACCAGCTCCAACTGTAGTTTTAAGTTGAAAAACTGTTGGCCAATCAAAACCAAATGATTTCAGTATATAGTTTTTATTCGATTCTGTTCTAAAAGTTGCTGATGCATGGGATGCTCCTGAAGCACCTAAAAAAATATTAGTATCTAATCGCGTTAACACCCCTGTTTCCGCAAAAACTGTTCTATTCCTTGTATCAGTGACATAATTAGCTTTAATTTTTATACCCAGTGAACTAGTACCATGGTCAGCAATATGATGAGCAACTATTACGGGGGAAGCTATAGTTTGTGTAAACTCAGTCAAACTAATATCATATCCTATTCCAAAAGTAGATGTCTCCGTGATAGGTACATCATACGCAATTCCAACGGCAAACGTATCTGAAAGATATGTTGATGTTGAAGTACCACTAACATCTGTCTTGCTAATTGTCGTAGAAACAGTTCTGCTGACACCATCATATGTAAAATAAGGGTCTGTAAGTAAGAATTGTATTGATGTATTCACAGTACTTTTTGAAGCTTTAAGACCTAGATTTTTTCCATAACCAAGGAAATTATCTTGCTGTAAATTTATATCAAAAATCGCTCCATCCGTATCAGACCAGCCAGCACTAACTTTAAATTCACCAGATTTACGCTCTTTAATCTCAAAAGTCACATCAATCATATCACTAGAATTAGATACCTTAGTTTTTATAACCTTTACACTTTCTACAAACTTAAGTCTTTGAATCCTTATTTTAGATCTTTCAATATGAAGATTACTATGGAGGGAAGATTCAAATTGACGTAATTCTCTTCTATAAACCTCATCATTTGTATTAATATTTCCCGTAATATTAATTCTTCTAACAGTGCTTCTTTGTCCTGGATCTACTCTAAACTCAACATCAACAATTTTTGTTACATCATCAATAATAGGCAATGATAGTACTTCTGGAAAAGCAAAACCTTCGTCTCCTAAAAGATATGCTAGTAGTTCTTCTGACTCCTGAAGTTTTTTACGTGAAAATGTCTGCTTGGGAAGCATTACTTCCATTAAACTACTTTTAAGAATTTCTGGACTAACAACTGAGTTTCCATAAACTTTAATATCCCCAAACTCATATCTTTCTCCTTCATCAATATTTATTGTAATAATAATGTCTTGATTATCATTAGATAGATTTACTTGATTTGATAAAATACGAAATCTTACATAGCCTCTATTTAAATAATAGTTTTCTATCTTGGTTATATCAGATCTTAATACAGAACTGGAATAAGTATCTTTAGATGACCAAAACTCAAAGAAGTACTTAGTTCCTGACGACATCACACGGAGTATTTCTTTATTAGAAAAATTTTTATTTCCAATAATATTTATTTCTTTAATGGAAGAAGCGTCGCCTTCCTTAATAATTAATTCAACTGAGACCCTGTTTCTCTCCAGCTTAGTTATTTTTGATGAGATGTCAGCATTATATCTTCCTCTATCAAAATATAATCGTATGAGTTCTTGCTCAATTTTATCAAAAATATTTTTGTCATATGGCATAGTATTGGAAATATTAACATCCTCTAATGCTTTTAGAATATCTTCATCGTCAATAATATTATTGTCAGTAAGGATAATCTCTGAAATTATTGGTTTTTCACTCACAGTTATGATCAGATCATTAAAATTTAATGAAACTGATATATCATCAAAATATTTAGTTTCATATAAATCTTTAATTATCTTCTTCACTAACTCTGGACTAAATCTATCGCCTTCCTCGACGTTCGAATAACTGAGAATAGTATTGTCCGTAACCCTATTGTTGCCCTTAATAATTATATTAGATATAACAGAGTTTTCCGTATTCTTATCTTCGGCATATACATTCATATTAGTAAATGAAACTAACAACATAAATGATAAAAAATATATTCTAAGAAACACTATAGTAGTCTCGCAAAGTCATTATAAAAAGCTATTATCATGATACCGAAAAGGATTAACATTCCAAATTGTTGGGCAATAAGTTGAAATTTTTCTGACACAGCTTTTCCAGTTAATATCTCAAATATATAATAAACTAAGTGTCCGCCATCTAGTACTGGGATTGGAAGTAGATTAAGAACTCCTAGGCTAATACTTAATATCGCAAGCAAGTAAGAGAAATATACAAACCCCATTGACAATGATTTTCCAGAAAACTCAGCGATGCTCAATGGGCCACTTATATTATTCATATTAGCCTGACCTGTAAATAATTCAAAAATCATTTTAAATGTAAGTATGGAATAATTATATGTTAAAAGTATAGATTTATATATTGATTCAAAAAATGGATACTTAACAAGAACCCTGAAATCATTTAGTGCGTTTCTATCAGGGGATATACCAGCATAACCACTCTTATCATCAGAAGATGCCTTTATAGCTGGGACAAGAATAATATCTAATATTTTTTCAAAACGATTAACTTTTAGTTTTAAAATATTGTCTGGATTGTTTTGAATAATAGTAACCAGTGAATCCCAATTCTTTATATTTTTATCATTCACACTCAAAATCTGATCTCCAACATGAAGACCAGCTAAAGAGGCTGGAGAATTATTCTTAATAGTCCCGATTACAGACGGAATTTCTGGAGTTTTAGGGTTAAAACCAAGATTGAGAATAATGTCTCCATCTTCTTGTAAAATATTATCACCATAATTAATATTAATCGCACTTATATTGTTTTTATAATCTTTAACAAGCACATTTAATCTTGTTTTATTTACTACGGCATTCAATATTTCAACTCTGACATCCTGCCATCTTTGAGTTGCAACACCATTTACTTCAATAATTTCATGGAATGACTTATTTTGAACCTGGGATAAATTATGACCTTCAATTGATGTAACAAATGGTTTCATTCCAGTAATTCCAGAAAAATGGACTACAGTGAAAAAAATGACAGCTAAAATTAAATTGAAAACAGGTCCAGCTGCAACTATTAAAAATTTCTTGTAAACAGACTGTTTGTCAAAACAATAAACATAATCAGCTTTATCCTTTTCAGGGTCTAACTCTGAAGACTCAAGCATTTTTACATAGCCACCTAAAGGAACTAGTCCAATAGAATATTCCGTCCCTTCATTGCTAAACTGCTTCTTAAACAGTGTTTTCCCAAAGCCAATACTAAAATTAAGTACTTTGACATTGAATAATCTAGCTATGTAAAAATGGCCAAATTCATGAAATGTGACTAATATGCCAATTGCAATAAAAAAACCAAGGATACTCTGTATTATTTCCATTTTGTGTTTATATAGTTAGTTATATAGTCCCTTGTAGATTGATCACATTCTAATATAGATTTAAGAGTATTACTCTTATTGATTGGCATATTCTTTAATGCTTTGTCAATTATAACCGGTATATCAATAAATTTAATCTTATTTTCAAGAAATTTTGAAACTGCTATTTCATTAGCTGCGTTTAAGATAGTAGGAGCATTATAACCAATATTCAGAGCTCTCATGCATAAATCTAAACATTTAAATTGATTTGGTTTAACTTCATGAAATGAGAGTTTATCTATTTTAAATTTTTTTAATAAATTAATCTTTAGTTTATGTCTGCCAGGCCATGATAAGGCATAGCTAATAGCAACTCTCATATCATGTGCACTCATATGTGAAATTACCGATCCATCTGTGAATGTAACTAACGCATGAACAATACTTTCAGGATGAATAAGGACATTAATTTGGCTTGGCTTTAAATCAAATAATATTGCAGCCTCAATAATTTCCAAACCTTTATTCATCATGGATGCAGAATCTACAGAGATTTTTTTACCCATTTTCCATGTAGGATGATTAACTGCTTCCTTTGGAGTAACTTTTGACAATTTACTCTTTGAGTAATTTAAAAATGGTCCTCCGGAAGCCGTTAAAGTAATCATATCCACATCTTTAGAAATCATTTTTCTAACTGAATTATTATAATCAATTCCAAATGAAGATAAAATCTGCAGAATGGCATTATGCTCGCTATCTACTGGAATTAGAATAGCACCACTTTTATGAGCAGCAGTAATCAAAAGCTTGCCCGACATAATCAAAGACTCTTTATTAGCTAAAAGTATCTTCTTTCCAGATTTAGCTGCATCATAAGTTGGTTTCAGAGCAGCAGCTCCAACTATTGCTGATAACACACATTTGCACTGTTTGTGAGTACTTATAAATGATAAGTTTTTTTCACCAAATAATATTTTAGTTTTTATTTTATTTTTATTACAAAATTCTATAAGCTTCAATGCATTAGATTTATCAGATATGACAGCATACTTAGGATTAAAATCTTTGATCTGTCGAAATAAAAGGTTAATATTTTTATTCGCACTAAGTGCAAATACTTTATTTTGCTTACCTACACTTTTTAAAACTGATAACGTATTTTTTCCAATTGTTCCTGTTGAGCCTAAAATAGTAATCATTATAAAAATAACCAAATATGTAGAATAGAAATTGTAGGGAGATAACTATCAAGTCTATCCAGAATACCACCATGACCTGGTAAAATATTCCCTGAGTCTTTAACATTATGAAATCTTTTGTAAACACTCACTGATAAATCTCCAACTGTACAAAATATGCAACATAATAACATAAAAATAACATCACTGATTAGTATAGGTATTGAAAAAATAAAATTAAATGATACAAAAAATATTACTAGTGGAATAATCAATGAACCAATAAAGCCTTCTACTGTCTTTTTCGGACTAATTAATGGGCATAAACTATTTTTACCTATAGTTTTACCAACAAAGTATCCCGATATATCTGTCAGTGAAACAATGCTAATTAAAAATAAATAATATTTATTCAAATCTGATAATTCAGAGTATGAAAATAATAAATAACTATGCTCTAAAATCTCTGCATTACTAGTACTGCCAAGTGAGATAAATAGGAACCATGTTGTTACTATGAATACCAATCCTACAATACTAGAGCTTATACCTAGAAATCTTTTATATATATTAAGTTTTAGTAATAAATCAAAAAGCATCATTAACCATAGAAATATTGAAAAATATGCAAATATTAGAACAATTGAATGTGTGTGATACCTTAATAAAAGAATCATAAGAAGTGCAGCTAATGATAAAAAGAAATATATATTTGGCATAGAATTATTCTGAATGACCAACCATTCATAATATCCATATATGGCTATTATAGAAAATAATATTCCTATAATAAATCCATTACTGAAAATAAGTAGGAGTAAAAAAAAAGAAGCTAAAGCAATTCCAGTAAAAATTCTATTTAACATATTTTTTAACTATATGATTAGAACTCTTTAATGAACCAAACCGTCTAGTTCTTTTTTGATAATGCTCAATAGCAACATCTAATTCTTTTTCATTAAAATCAGGCCACAAGCAATCTGTAAAATATAGCTCAGTATACGCATGTTGCCATAGCATAAAATTGCTTAATCTTTGTTCACCAGCTGTTCTAATTAACAAGTCTGGACTAGCGCCCTGTAAAGATAGATATTTTTCAAAATCTACTGCGCTAATTTTCTTATTTTTAGATACAAAATTAATATCATTTAACATACTATTTACAGCATTAATAATATCCCACTGTCCACCATAGTTCATTGCAAAATTCAATTTCAAACCAGTATTATCTCTTGTTAGGTTTTCTGCTTGACTGATAGTTTTTAAAAGCTTGGAAGAAAATGATTTTAGATTTCCGATAAATTTGATCCTAACATTATTTAAATGCAAATCATCAACATATTTAGTAATTGAGTCTTCAAATAACTTTAGCAAAAACTGAACTTCATACTCAGGTCTATTCCAATTTTCACTACTAAATGCAAATAACGATAATTGCGATATTTGTCTAAGCGAGCAAACTGAAACAATTTTATTGATAGTCTTTACGCCTTCTTTGTGACCATAAGCTCTGGGCATATTTCTTTGAGTTGCCCATCTTCCGTTTCCATCCATTATCACAGAGATGTGAGAAATTATTTTATTAGACATAACTATACTTCGCTTATTTCTAAGATTTTTTTATCTACAATTTCCTCGGACATTTTTATGTATTTATCAGTAATTTCTTGAATCTCAATAATATAATCACGTTCAAAATCTTTAGATATCTTTTTATCTTTTTCAAGATTACTGACACTAGTATTTATATTCCTTCTTATATTTCTTAAAGAGACTTTCGTGTTTTCACCCTCTTTTTTAAGAATCTTAATCAATTCATTTCTCCTTTCCTGGGTAAGAGGTGGAATTTTAATATGAATTATCATTCCATTGATAACAGGTGATAATCCCAGATTCGAATTCAGAATTGCTTTTTCAATAGCTTTAATGGCTGTTTTATCCCAAACATTCAAACTAATTGTAGATGCGTCAGTAATTGTTATATTTGCCAGCTGCTTAAGTGGGGTTTTAGCATCAAAATAATCAGCTTCAATCTGATCCAGCATACTTGGATTAGGTCTTCCAGCTCTTATTTGTCCACATGCATTATTTAAAGCTTCAATTGCTTTAGCCATACTAATTTCTGCATCTTTCTTAATATCGTCAATCATAGTTAACCTATTTTAGTTCCTATCTTATCACTTAATATAGCTTTCTTTAAGTTACCTTTTTTAAGTATATTAAATACTTTTAAAGGCATATCATTTTCTTTACACATTACTACAGCAGTAGCATCCATTACTTCTAAGTTTTTTTTAAGGATATCTGAATATGAAATAGATTTATATAAGACTGCATCTGAATATTTAGCTGGATCTTTATCATATATTCCATCAACCTTTGTTCCTTTTAGCATAATCTGAGCATTTAATTCAATTGCGCGTAAGCTTGCTGCGGAGTCAGTGGTGAAGTAAGGGTTGCCAGTACCTGCAGCAAGAATAATTATTCTACCTTTTTCTAAGTGTCGTTCTGCTTTACGTTTAATGTATTTCTCGCAAACAGCGTCTATTGTAATAGATGACATTACACGGCAATCAATATTTAACTCCTCAATAGAACTTTGTAAAGCAAGAGAGTTTATGACTGTTGCAAGCATACCCATATGGTCAGCTGTTACACGTTGAATCCCTATTTTTTCTAAATTACTGCCTCTAAAGAAGTTGCCGCCGCCTATAACTATAATAAGCTCGATTTTTTGTTTTTGTATTTGTGATAATTGAGATGCAAATTCTTTAATGACAGTATCATCGATACCATATTTCTTACTACCAATCAAAGCCTCTCCGCTAAGTTTAAGTAGTACCCGTTTATATTTGGGAGTAGCCATTCTTTTGATTATTTAATTTGACTGTATACTTCATCAGCAAAATCTTCTTGCTTCTTCTCTATACCTTCACCAAGCTGATAACGCTCGTAAGAAATTATTTCATTATCTTTGATAATTTTTTTAAGACTCAATGAACCATCTTTAATATAGGGTTGGTTTAATAAAGTATTATCTGATATAAATTTTTTAACCTTCCCGTCCATAATATTTCTTTTAATATCATCTTTTTTATCAATCTTATCTAATTCAGCTTTATAAACATCTTTTTCATTTTCTAATAATTTTTCATCTAAAGATTTCTCGTCTAACCCTAAAGGATTAGAAGCAACTATTTGCATGCAAATATCTTTTGAAAGTTGCTCATCTTCTTTTGCAAGAGTTACGATAGCCCCAATCTTATTATTATGAGTATATCCAGTCACAAATTTTTCTAAATTATCTATGCAATGAAATCTACGTACTTGAATATTTTCCCCAAGCTTTGTCACATAATTTTTTCTCAATTCTTCGAGACTATTTTTAACTGCATCGTCACTAGAATCCATTAATGCTACTAAAGAATTGTACGGACTAGAAATTATTATTTCACACGTTTGATTTACATATGATAAAAAATCATCAGCCCTGGCAACAAAATCTGTCTCAGAGTTTATTTCAATTAATAATGATTTTGATGAATTTGATTTAAAATAAACAACGCCTTCTGCTGCAATCCTAGCTGATTTTTTATCAGCTTTAATGCCTTCTTCAGATCTCATAAGCTTTATTGCATCATCTAAAATATTATCTGCTCTGACTAAATATTTTTTACAATCAAGGATACCTGCACCTGTTATATCCCTCAGCTGTTTTAATAGTTCAAGATCTAATGACATTTAAACCTCTTTTTTATCTATTGTAGAATTATCTTCTGTTACTTTCTCTTCAGCTGATTTAACTGACTTATCATTTACATCAATGACTTGTTTTTTCTTAAAAGTTTTTGCTGCCGATTTGATAGGTTTTTTTTCACCATCTTGAGCAGATGGAGCTGGTTTAATAAATTTAGATCTAGTATTTATTATTGTAGCGGAAATTGCATTTAAAAATAAGTCTATCGATGACATTGAGTCATCATTTCCAGGAATCATATAGTCAACTCCTTCAAAAGAATTATTACTATCTACCAATGCTATTACGGGTATGTGTAATTTATTAGCTTCCTGTATTGCTATTTTTTCGTACCTTGTGTCTATTACAAATAATGCATCAGGACGTTTATCTAAGTTCTTAATACCAGAAAGATTCTTTTCTAATTTCGCGATATGTTTTTTAATGTTCAGGGACTCTTTTTTTGTTAACCCATTTAAAGTAGCCAAGTCTAAAGAAACCTTCAGAGCATCTAACTTTGCAATAGATTTCTTTATAGTGTCAAAGTTTGTCAGCATTCCACCAAGCCATCTATTGCTCACATATGGCATCTTAGCTTCAACTGCATGTTTGACTATTAATTCTCTAGCGGCTCTTTTAGTACCTACAAAAAGAATTTTTGCATTATTCTTAGTTAATTTCTCAACAAAAGCAATTGCAGCATTAAAATGAGTTAAACTTTGTTCTAAATTGATGATATGTAATTTTTTGTATGTTGTGTAAATATATGGGCGCATCTTAGGATTCCAGTATTTAGATTGATGGCCAAAATGCACGCCCGCATTGATCATTTCTTTGATAGATAAATTAGCCACTCTTTACTGTACTCCTATAAATTTAATTCTTTATACGCCACAATATCACTTTAAATATTGTTGATAGGGTTTTTTATCATATTTACATGGATTCAACAATAAAAATCTGATAATTTGAGCTAAAAAGTGCTATTTAGGTAAATTTAATGGTAGATATCAAATCAAAAGTGGATATTGAAAAAATGCGTGTAGCTGGAAAGCTGGCGTCTGAAGTTTTAGAAATGATAGGGCAATATGTAAAACCTGGAGTATCTACGGAAGAACTTGACCAGATATGCCATGATTATATAGTTAAAGAGCAAAATGCTATTCCTGCTCCGTTGAATTATAAAGGTTTTCCTAAGTCAATATGTACATCTGTCAATCATCAAGTATGTCATGGGATACCATCTGACGATAAAATTTTAAAAGAAAATGATATAATCAATATTGATGTAACCGTAATCAAAGAAGGGTTTCATGGAGATACCAGTAAAATGTATTATGTTGGAAAACCTAGTATACTAGCTGAAAGATTATGCAAAGTTACACAAGAGTGTATGTATCAAGCTATTAACATAGTAAAGCCAGGTCTGCAGATTGGTGACATTGGTGCGGTGATACAAAAACATGCATATGATAATAATTTTTCAGTAGTGAAAGACTACTGTGGACATGGGATAGGGAAAAATTTTCATGAGTCACCTCAGATATTACATTATGGAATTAAAAATACTGGTATGCGTTTAGAAGAAGGTATGACGTTTACGATTGAGCCAATGATAAACTCAGGTAAATATAAAACAAAACTCTTGAGCGATGGATGGACCGTAGTAACCCAAGATCATTCATTATCAGCACAATGGGAGCATACTATACTAGTGACAAATAATGGTTACGAGATATTAACCTTAAGAGATGAAGAAAATATTGAGAAAAAGCTATGAGCAATGAAAATGTAGTTGGAATATTAAGTAAACTAATAAGTTGTAAATCACTGACACCTGAAGACGATGGATGCCAAAAATATATAGCAGATTATCTAGAAAAATTAGGTTTTGAAATTGAAATTAAAAAAAATGATGATGTAATTAATTTAATAGCGAGATATGGAAAAAGTAGTCCTGTTTTTGCATATGCTGGTCATACAGATGTTGTACCAACTGGTGATTTAGATAAATGGAAATCTAATCCATTTGAGCTTACAGAGATTAATTCAAAATTATATGGTCGTGGTACATCTGATATGAAAGGCAGCGTTGCATGCATACTCATATCTATAAAAGATTTTATTAATTCTAATAAAGATTTTAAAGGCAGTATTATAGTTATATTAACAAGCGATGAAGAAGGTCCAGCCCAAAATGGTATCAAAAAATTAGTAAAGGATGGTGATTTAACAAAACATAATATAGACATGTGTTTAATTGGAGAACCATCTTCTAAGAAAATACTAGGTGATACCATTAAAAATGGAAGAAGAGGTTCTTTGTCAGGAAAAATTATAGTACAAGGAATTCAAGGTCATGTCGCATACCCTCATAATGCAATGAATCCAATACATGCATTTTCATCTACACTTAAAGATTTAGTAAACAAAGAATATGATAAAGGTAATGAGTATTTCCCGCCCACATCATTCCAGATATCGAATCTTAATAGTGGCGTAGGAGCATCAAATATTATACCTGGTCAATTAGATATGGATTTTAATTTTCGCTACTCTACCGAGACAACATGTGAGGAATTAATGAAAAGTATCGCCGAGATAATGGATGCGAGTAATCTAAAGTATACTATTGATTGGCATCATTCGGGAGATCCATATTTAACTGAAAAAAAAGAATTATTAAATTCATGCGTGAAAGCAACAAAAGATATATTAGGCATTATGCCCAATATTTCAACAGATGGCGGTACATCAGATGGGAGATTTATCGCCAAAATATGCGATCAAGTAATTGAATTTGGTCTTATAAACGAATCTATTCACAAAATTAATGAATATACTACCGAAAATGACTTAAAGAATACAACCAAGGTCTACACTCAAATTTTAAAAAATATCTTTAGTTAACTTAAGAAAGATGACTTTATGAGATTCTTTGTATAATCACTTTTAGGATAATTCAATATATTTTCTGTAGAGTTTGTTTCTACTATCTCAGAATCTTTAATCACATATATTCTATGGGAAATAGATTTTATAACTTTTAAATCATGACTAATAAAACAATAGCTTAAAGAATATTTCTCTTGCAACGAGACGATGAGTTCTAAAATATTTTTTTGAACAATAACATCTAAAGCACTTGTTGGCTCATCAAATATTATAAGTTTAGGTTTCATAGATAATGCTCTAGCTATTGCAATCCTCTGTCTTTGCCCGCCAGAAAACTGATGAGGATATCTTAATAGCATATCATTACTTAGCCCAACTTCTGATAATAAGGAGGCGCATATATCAAGCAACTCATTATATTTTATGTCTTTATTAAATGCCACAAGACCCTCCGAGAGGATTTCTAAGATATTTAATCTTGGCGAAAGTGACGAGAAAGGGTCTTGGAAAACAATCTGGAAATTATTCCTATATTTTCTAACGTCCTTATTTGAAAGCATAGAGAGATTTTGATTATCAAAAATAATATTTCCATCATAATTAAGTAATTGCATTATTGCCATTGCAAGTGTAGTTTTCCCAGATCCTGATTCGCCAACTATCCCTACTGTTTCTCCTATATTCACATGGATATTTACATTAGAAAGCGCTGTAAAATATTTTTTATTTTTTATAAAAAAAGGATTATTTAGCGGAAACCTGCAGGATAAATTTTTAGTTTCAAGTATTTTTTTATCACCAGGATTTTTGGTAATAATCTTATTTGGCTTACTTAGTATTAATTTCTTTGTATATTCATGTTTAGGTTTTTCAAATACATCTTTAGTTAAACCATCTTCAACTATTACTCCATTATTGAGAATAATTATATGATCAGAGTAGTTTTTAATGAGATCTAAGTCATGTGAAACTAGAATCATTGACATACTATTCTCAATTTTAAAATTATTCAGTAAATCTAATATCTGTAATTGCAAAGTAACATCTAGCGCCGTTGTTGGTTCATCGGCAATAAGTATGTCAGGTTTACAGACAAGGGCTATTGCTATCATTACCCTTTGACGTTGACCTCCTGATAACATATGTGGATAACTTGATAAGATCTTATCAACATCCTCAAGACCTGTTTTAATAATTATTTCTTTTGATAAAGAGTCAATATCTTTTTTTATTTTTGTCACATGCAATTTAATTACTTCATCTAATTGTTTTTTTATTGTTTGCACTGGATTTAGTGACAACATTGGCTCTTGAAAAATCATAGATATTTTTTTAGTTCTTATACTTCTTAGATACTCTTCAGGACATGCCAGTAAGTTTTGGTTACTATATATAACTTCCCCTGATATAACCTCAAAAATACCTGAATCTAGAAGTCCTGTGACTGATAGTCCTGTCAAAGTTTTACCAGATCCAGACTCGCCAACAATACCCAAAGTCTCACCCTTATTAAGTGTGAGATTTATATTATTTAATAATAAAACATTACTTTTTTTACTTTTTAGAGAAAGATTTTTAATTTCTAATATTTTCATTCTGATCTTGAATCAAGTGACTCTCGTATTCCCTCTCCTATAAATATCAATGAGAGTAAAGTTCCAGTAAGTACTAAAAAAGTTGATATAGATAGCCACCATGCCTCTATGTTTTCTTTGCCTTGAGCTAATAATTCTCCTAAGCTTGGTGTATCTGGAGGTACGCCTAAGCCTAAAAAATCTAAACTTGTTAATACTAATATTGCTCCACTAATCCTGAAAGGAAGAAATGTTATAACAGATACCATGCTATTAGGTAAAATATGTTTTAGAATAATTTTAGTATCTGAAAGACCTAGCGTTCTTGCTGCTATTACATACTCCATATTCCTTCCCTTTAAAAACTCAGCTCTCACATAATCTGATAAACCCATCCATCCAAATAATGACAAAAGAATTATCAATAAGAGTACACTCGGTTCAAATAATGATGAAAATATTATTAATAAATATAACTCCGGCATTGATCCCCATACTTCTATAAATCTCTGTAAATATAGGTCAACCTTTCCTGCATAATAGCCCTGTAATGCTCCAAAAAATAGACCGATTAGTATCCCTATTGCAGTCAAGGCAAATGCAAATAAAACAGATAATCTAAAGCCATATAGTAGTCTAGCCAATACATCTCTTCCTCTATCATCTGTCCCTAAATAATTATATTGAGACGGGGGCGCTGGATTAGGAGTTGATTTGTTTAAGTTAATACTGTCATATGAATGAGGATTAAGTGGAAATATTGCCCAGTTACTTTTCATTTCAAGTTTTTGAGTCATGAAGTTATCCTTATAGTCAGCTTCAGTATCAAAATGTCCATTAAAATGTTTGTCGCTGTATGTCATTATTATTGGAAAATATAATTTACTATCAATACTCATAATAATTGGCTTATCGTTACTTAATACTTCCGCGAATAAACTTAAGATAAAAATAAATCCAAAGATAAATAAACTATATTTATTTCTTTTATTCTTCAAAAACTTTGCCCAATAAATATCGTATTTATTCATTATCTTTAATTATTTCTCCCGTCTTCAACAGAATCAAATTTAATTCTTGGGTCAACAAATAAATAACTAATATCCGTTAATAGCTTTGCTAATAAACCAAGAAGAGTGAATAAAAATAAAGTCCCTAAAACTACAGGATAGTCTCTATGAAGTATTGATTCATAAGATAATAAGCCTATGCCATCTAGTGAAAATATAGTTTCTATTAGTATACTGCCGGTAAAAAATGCAGAAATAAATTGTGCTGGAAAACCAGTTAATATTGGAATTAAAGCATTCTTGAAAACATGTTTATATAGTATTTCATTATCACTGAGTCCTTTAGCCTTTGCTGTTAAAACATACTGCTTTTTTATTTCTTCTATAAAACTATTTTTAGTCAACATCGTCATTACAGCAAAACTACCTATGACGGAAGATATTATAGGCAATGTCATGTGCCAAAGATAATCTAGAACTTTTGCACCAATTGTTAGTTCATCCCAATTATCTGATATTATTCCTCTTGTAGGAAACACATCATAGAAACTACCTCCTCCGAGCAATACAATTAAGCTGATTCCTAATACAAATCCTGGTACTGAATACCCAATCAGTATTAGAGTGCTACTAGTTAAGTCAAAATTAGAACCATGAGATATTGCTTTTTTAATGCCTAAAGGGATACAGATTGAATAAATTATTAAAAAAGTCCATAGTCCCAAACTAATTGAAACAGGTAATTTGGAAATTATCAGCTCAGATACAGATTGATGATGAAAATAGCTGTCACCCAAATCAAACGAAAGATAATTTATTACTAAATCTGTAAACCTTTCTAAAAAGGGCTTATCAAAACCATAAAATTCCTTAAGGCTTTCTATATGTTCTTCACTAAGCCCGCTTGAACCACGATATAAATTAGCTGCCCCAGAGGAAGCTTCTCCAGACACATTAAGACTTGTAAGCTGATTAGCTAGTTGCTCAACTGGTCCACCAGGAACAAATTGTGTAACTACAAATGTTAAAAAAAGTATACCTAATAAAGTTGGTATCATTAATAGCAATCTTTTTATAATATAATAATACATTATTTTATAGACCAGGTTTTTAGAATATAATTTGTGGCTTCATAATATTTAGGGAGATTTACAGGTTGATTAAATTTGTCAAAAAAAGCAATACGATGGGTATTAATATACCAATTAGGTAGCATATAAAATTGATTCCAAAGCAATCTATCCAGCAAGTTTGATGCAACAATCATCTCCTTTCTCTCAGAACTATATATAATTTTTTCCAAAAGGGCATCAATATCAGGGTCATTAATCCCTCCTACATTATAGGCTCCTTTGCTGTTAGCACTGCTAGAATGAAACATAGATATTAGCTCATTTCCTGGAGATTGAGATTGTGGATAGCTCATTACCATCATGTCAAAATCAAAAGAATCCACGCGTCTTTGATATAAGGAAAGATCAATGGTTCTATAATTTAGTTTTATACCTAGCTTTTTTAAATTTTTAGCAAAAGGAGCAAGAATACGCTCAAAGCCTTTTTGAGCAAGTAAAAAATCAAACTCTACTCTTGTGTTTGTATCATCATATAATATTTCATTTTTTACTACCCAGCCTAATTCATCAAATATTTTTTTTGCATTTAAAAGATTTTTCCTATTATTTTTTGATGACTCATTAATAAAAGCATTATCTTTTTCTATGACTCGTGATAAAGATATGGATAGTTTTTTAGCTAAGTTTATTTCTGCAATAGTTGGTTGTATTTTTCCAGAAAGCTCACTATTACTGAAATAACTTTCACATCTCTTATATTGATTATAAAAAAGATTTTTATTAGACCAATTAAAATCAAAAGCAAGAGTAATTGCCTTTCTAACTTTTTTATTCTGAAATACTTTCTTTCTAGTATTGAAAATGAACCCTTGAATCCCAGCATTATTCATATGCTGAAGTTCTGTTTTTATAATTGTATTATTATCAAAGTTTGGACCATTATAATCTCTGGCCCATCTCTTTGAGTGATTTTCATAAATAAAATCATATTCTCCAGCCTTGAAAGCCTCCAAGGCAACAGTCATGTCTTTATAATATTTAAAAATAATTTTTTCAAAATTAAACATTCCTTTTCTTGTAGATTCGTTTTTAGCCCAATAATTTGGATTTTTTTTATATTCTATAAATCTCCCTGTTTCATATTTACTGATAATATATGGGCCACTAGCAATTGGCTCATCTAAAATTGATTCACCAAAATTTTTTCCATTAAACCATTTTTTAGAAAAAATAGGAATGTCTCCAATGATCATATGAAGTTCTGGGTTTTTTTGATTAAATGTAAATTTTATTGATTTTTTATCTAAAACAGTTACCTCTCTGATGTCCGACCAATAAATTTTATACTGAGGATGCGCGCCTTTACCTATTAAGGTTTTATATGAGAATTCCACGTCATTTGCTGTAATTTTATCGCCATTAGAGAAATAAGCATTCTCTTTTATATAATAAATAACAGACAGCTTATCATCTGACAAAATATACTCAGAAGCTATGTGCCCATAGCTAGAAGATGGTTCGTCAAGGCTTCTTTCCATTAATGTTTCAAATACTAAATTAGTTAAACCTGTTGGCGCTAAAGATTTTAATAAAAAAGGATTGAGAGACTCAAAGGTGCCAAATGCTGATAATTTAATTACTCCGCCTTGTTTTGATTCTGGATTAACATAATCAAAGCTAGTAAAACTATCGCTATATTTAGGTTTATAGCCAACACCAATAGAATAATCAGCCATTGTGACAATACTGAAAAGTAAAGCGCAAATGGTAATCAATGGTTTAATTAGCTTTTTATAGTAAATATTCATGAAAGTTTCAGATTAATACATTATTATAATATTCTATATAAAGATTAAAGCAAAATTATAAGAACATGAATCTAAAAAACAAAAAAGTATTAATTATAGGTGTGGCTAGCAAAAGATCGATAGCAGCGAGTATTGCTCAAGTATTTAGCCAAAATGGTGCTGAAATTGCATTAACATATCAAAATGAAAAACTTAAATCTCGTGTTGAAGGGATAGCTGATGAATTAGAAGGGGAAATATTAATTCACCCCTGTGATCTTGCAAAAGATAAAGATATTGTAGATTTGAAAGAATTTATCAAAGATAAATGGTCTAATGTTGATATTATTATTCATTCTGCTGCATTTGCTCCAAGAGAGTTATTGAATGGTGATTTTGTGGACAATATAACTAGAGAAGGGTTTCAAATTGCACATGATATTAGTTCCTATACATTCGTAGCTCTAGCTAAAGAATTTAGTGAGATTATTAATCCAAATGGCTCTATGCTCACACTTAGTTACCTAGGCTCAGAAAGAGTGATTAAGAATTATAATGTCATGGGGCTAGCAAAAGCAAGTTTAGAAGCAAATGTGAGATATATGTCACATTCTCTTGGTCATAAGAATATCAGAGTTAATGGAATATCAGCTGGACCGATCAAAACATTAGCCGCGGCAGGAATATCAGGCTTTAACGAGATTCTTAAACACGTTGAAGATAAATCAGCACTAAAAAGAAATGTAACAACTGTTGAAGTAGCCAATACTGCGTTATTTTTAGCGAGTGAGTTATCCTCTGGCATAACAGGACAAATTATTTATGTTGACTGTGGTTTCAATATAAGCGGAGTCTAGTCTCTTCTCATATACTCATCATTCATAGTCACTTCAGCATTAGCTTTAAACAAACCATAGAATGAATTAAATTCTGATTCACTTCGAGTATTATAAGCAAAATTATAATAATCTTCGACATCTTTAATCTCGTTAATATTTTTCGGATAAATAATCTCATTTACCGAGAAAATCATATAATCTTTACTACCTAACCTCATTGCAACAAAACCTTTCGATGGACTAGTATTGAAAAATAGTTGTTTAATCTTTTCATCTATATCAGTAGAGTCAATACTTCCAATAAAACTAGAAAGACTATTAAATTGATCAGATATTCCTGCATTCAAATCATCTCGAATATTTTCAGAATTCAGAATCACTGTAGAATTTGTCTTTTGATTAAGTACAAGAGTTTCAATAATATTTTTCGAGTCATCATAACTTAATTGTTCAGAATTCTTATAATCATCTAGTTCAACAATAATAAATCTGTCTCCATTAAGATATATTAGGTCACTTGTTTTGGAGTTGGTTATCACATCTTCAGTGAAAATATTTGTTCTAACAAATTCATAATCAAAGATTCCATGACCTTCATCTTTAGAAATATATTTAGATGACATAATTTTTAAATTAAACCTATCAGCAAGCTCTTGAAGCCTATATTTTTTTGTAAAATTTATTTCTGATATATCATCAATTAAATCAAAATATTTTCTTGTTCCAGCTTCTTTCTTATAATCTTTTATGATTGTCTCTTTTGAATCTTTAAAGCTGCTTATAGTATCATCAGTTTTTCCAAGTATGGAAACAATATGATATCCCTTTGTAGATTTAATTATTTTTGAAATTTCATTAATTTTAAGATTAATAATTTCAGATGATAAGTAATCTGGCAAATCAGTGAGTATAAATTCCCCAAGATAACCCTTACTTTCTAATGTCTCAGTATCGGTAGAATGCTTCATGGATGCTTCTTCAAAACTTAGCCCCTCTTTTAATTCTTGAAGCGCTCCTTTTGCAGATACCTCAGAATCAATTAAAATATGATTAACCTTGTAAATCACAGGTTTGACATACATACCTTCATCTAGATTCAGCTTATATATCTTCATTGCCTGTTCATCAGTAACTTCAATATTTTTAATTAAATTATTTTTATCAATATCTAGATATAAGTACTTAGCATAAGCTGGTGAACGATAAACCTCTAGGTTATTTTCATATTCATCTTGAAGATCTTCCTCCTTTAGCTCTATATCTTCTTTTATATCATTATAATCAATAATCATATAGCTTACGTCTCTTCTATGATGTCTGAATTTAATCAAATCACTCTTTTCATTCTTTGTTAAAAAGGATGTATTAGTTATTGAGTTTCGCAATTGCCCAGTAATTCCCTTTTGGTATATGTATCGCTCATAAGAATTTGCATTCATTCCAATACGATATAACTGTGATAGATATTTTTCTTTGCTGAAACCATTTTCATCTCTAAAAGAAGGTGTTGAGTATATTGCATTTAGGATAGATTCATTATGAAAAACAAGTCCAGAATTTCTGGATGCTTGATCAAGTAAGATAGTTCTAAACATATAATCAACAGTAACTTCTCGGATAAAACTATTTGTATACAATGGTGGGAGATTGCCCTGGTAATTTTTTTCCAAAGCTTGTCTATACTGAAATACTTCTTGTTCTAATTGTGAGGTTGAAATTACCTGGTCATTAATTTTAAAAGCATAGCTTTCTTTTGAAGACTGATAATTACCCAGGCCCATAAACACTAACGGTACTGCAACTAATAAAAGCAATACTCCTACAACCCATGTACTCATTTTATCTCTAATCTTAGATAACATATATTCACTAAATTTATTAAAAGCTTTTCGGGAGTGAAGGGACTCGAACCCTCGGCCTCCTGCGTGACAGGCAGGCGCTCTAACCAACTGAGCTACACCCCCAAAAACCTAAGTCATATTATCATTAAACTCTATACACATAAATAAAAAGAAGCAGATAAATCTGCTTCTTTCAAATTATTATGGTGGGTGATGAAAGATTCGAACTTACGACCCCCGCCTTGTAAGGGCGGTGCTCTAACCAGCTGAGCTAATCACCCTAAAAATCAATCTCTTTAGTTTAAAGCGTCTTTAAATGCTTTACCTGCTTTGAAAGCTGGTACTGTTGATGCTTTAATCTGTATAGTTTCACCAGTTCTTGGATTTCTTCCCTGTCTAGCTTCTCTTTTTTTAGCAAGAAAGGTCCCAAAACCAACTAATGTGACTTGGTCGCTATTTTTTAAAGTGTTTGTCACCACGCTTATCATAGCCTCAACATGTGCTGTTGCATCTGATTTACTGCTACTTGCTGCTTCAGCTATTGCTGAAATAAATTCTGCTTTATTCATTTGAACCTCTTTATAATTGAATGTTTTTTTTATTCTTAACTTAGATCAATGCTACTTTTCAGCAAACATCTTTCACGTAATCCCAATTAATTACAGTTTCTATTCTACATCAATTTACTTAAAAATATAATATTCTTCTGCTTTTTTCATCATTTACATGCCATTAAAACTGTGTTAATGCGGCAGTGGTTTTCCAGGAGTTTTTGCTTTTTTCGATGATTCAGAAGATACTTTCTTCACGGCCTTGTTTTTAACTGGCTTAGTTTTTAATGCGATTGCAAAAACCTCATCAACAAACCTGACAGGATGAATTTTAAGACCTTTCTTGACATTATCTGGTATTTCAACCAAGTCTTTAGCATTATCAATAGGAATTATCACCTCTTTAATTCCCCCTCTGAGAGCAGCTAATAGTTTTTCTTTTAATCCTCCAATTTCTTGAACCTCACCTCTGAGTGTGATTTCACCAGTCATAGCTACATCTGCACGTACAGGAATATTAGTTAATGAAGATGCCACAGCTAAAGCCATAGTTATTCCCGCACTTGGACCGTCCTTAGGAGTTGCCCCATCAGGAACATGTATATGTAAATCTTTATTTTCATGAAACAAGTTATCAATTCCAAGTGATGCAGCTCTTGACCTAACAACCGTGATAGCAGCAGTTATTGACTCTTGCATGACTTCTCCAAGACACCCTGTTTGAGTAATTTTTCCCTTACCTGCCATGAGAGCACACTCAATTCTTAGTAATTCACCACCCACAGATGTCCAAGCTAAACCATTAACCTGCCCAACCATATCTTTCTTATCAACCATTCCATAGTTATAGGGTTTAACTCCAAGATAGTCATTTAGATTTAAAGCGTTTACCTTAATTTGACCAAGCTTTTTGGTAGATGAAAGTATGTTTTTTACAACTTTCCTGCAAATTTTTGATATAGCGCGATCTAGACCTCTAACACCAGCCTCTCTAGTATAATAACGAATAATATCTTTAACTGCAGATGAAGAAATTAATAACTCTTTATTTTTTAATCCATTCTGCTTAAACTGTTTTGATAGTAAATATTTTTTAGCAATATTTACTTTTTCTTCTTCGGTATAACCAGGTAATCTAATAATTTCCATTCGATCTAAAAGAGGAAGGGGAATTGAGTCCATTGAGTTAGCTGTTGCTATAAACATAACATCTGATAAATCAAAATCAACTTCCAAGTAATGATCATTAAAAGCAAAGTTTTGTTCTGGATCTAAAACTTCTAATAATGCAGACGATGGGTCTCCTCTGAAGTCCATAGCCATTTTATCGATCTCATCTAATAGAAAAAGAGGATTATTCTGTTTTGCTTTTGAAATATTTTGTATAACTTTACCAGGCATTGAGCCTATATATGTTCTCCTATGTCCTCTAATTTCAGCCTCATCTCTCACTCCACCTAATGACATTTTAATAAACTTTCGATTAGTTGATTTAGCTATAGACATACCTAGGGATGTTTTGCCAACTCCAGGAGGGCCGACTAAACAAAGAATTGGACCTTTAAGTTTTTGAACTCTTTTAGTCACAGCTAAATACTCTAATATTCTTTCTTTAACTTTCTCCAAACCATGATGATCATTATCTAGAACCTGGCCAGCATGAATTAAATCACTATTAACTATAGTTTTTTGCTTCCATGGTAATGCAATAACTGTGTCAATATAAGTTCTAACAACAGTAGCTTCTGCTGACATCGGTGACATCATTTTAAACTTATTAAATTCTGACATCACTTTCTCTTTTGCTTCCTCAGACAAGCCGGCTGTTTCAATTTTTTTCTGGAGAGCATCCAAGTCATTCGGTTCATCACCAATTTCACCAAGCTCCTTCTGTATAGCTTTCATTTGTTCGTTAAGGTAGTACTCTCTTTGACTTTTTTCCATTTGCTGCTTAACTCGGCCACGAATTTTTTTCTCAACATGGAGGACGTCTAGCTCAGATTCCATAGATTTAATTAAATACTCTACTCTCTCCTTGGTTACCGAAAGCTCTAATACTTTTTGTTTTTCCTCTAGCCGCATAGTCATATGTGCAGCAATACTATCAGCTAATTTAGATAAATTTTCTATACCGGCAATGGAAGACATTACTTCTGGTGGGATTTTTTTATTTAATTTAATATAATTATTAAAGGTGTCTTCAAGCGCTCTTCCAAGAGCATCATCTTGCAAGTTTTCAGTTTGTTTGTTTGAGCTCAAAGTCTCGCATTCAGCATATAATATTTCATTAGTATCAGTAAATTTTGATACCTTTTGTCTTGATACACCCTCCACTAATACCTTCATCGTCCCATCAGGCAATTTTAGAAGTTGCAATATAGTCGCACTGCAACCTATTTCATATAATTCTGAGTCAACAGGGTCGTCAATATCAGCTGATATTTGAGTCAACAACAAGATAGTCTTATTATTCTCATTCATCGCATTTTCAAGCGACCTTATGGATTTTTGTCTACCAACAAACAACGGGATAACCATGTTTGGATACACTACTACATCTCTAAGAGGTAGGACTGGCATAATTTCTTTATTACTCTTCTTAACCATGCTCTAGCTCCTTTAATTGTTATTAATATAAATATATGGACGATTATAAATAAATCAACCTAATCTTTGGAATTAGCTTTCGATTTATTTTTATCATAAATTAATAAAGGTTTTTTTGATGACTCAATAACCGTTTTGTCTATCACTACTTTTGATATTTCTGGTACAGATGGTAAATCATACATTGTTTCTAGAAGTGTTTTCTCAAGTAATGTCCTTAGCCCACGGGCCCCTGTTTTCCTTTCTGTTGCTTTCTTCGCAATACTCAGGAGAGCATCTTCTCTAAATTCAAGATCACATTCTTCCATCTCAAATAATCTTTGATATTGTTTTACCAATGCATTTTTTGGCTCAGTAAGAATCTTAATCAAGGACTCCTCACTCAATTCTTCAAGTGTAGCTATAACAGGTAATCGTCCAACAAACTCTGGTATTAAGCCAAATCTAATTAAGTCCTCAGGACCAACAGTACTCAGTACTTCTGCTAAACTTATTTTTTTATCTGCATCTCTAACGGTAGCTGAAAATCCTATTCCAGATTTATCAGTTCTATCTTGAATAATTTTATCTAAGCCAGAAAATGCACCACCAACAATAAATAATATTCCAGAAGTATCTACCTGAAGAAACTCTTGCTGAGGGTGCTTTCTTCCACCTTGTGGTGGAACAGACGCTACAGTTCCCTCAATCAGTTTTAATAATGCTTGTTGTACGCCCTCACCGGACACGTCTCGTGTTATCGATGGATTATCAGATTTCCTTGATATCTTGTCAATTTCATCAATATAAACAATTCCCGTCTGAGCTTTTTCTACATCATAATCACATTTTTGAAGTAGTTTTTGTATGATGTTTTCAACATCTTCACCCACATATCCTGCTTCAGTTAACGTAGTTGCATCAGCAATCGTAAATGGAACATTCAATAATCTAGCTAGTGTTTCTGCGAGCAAGGTTTTGCCAGATCCAGTTGGACCTATCAATAAAACATTGCTTTTATTTAACTCAACAGCATTTTTAGAATCAATAGAGTTTAATCGTTTATAGTGATTGTATACAGCAACAGATAAAACTATTTTTGCATGATCTTGACCGATGACATATTCATCTAATATTGTTTTAATTTCTTTTGGTTTTGGAAGATTTTCTCTACTTTTTAAAGATTTTTCTTCTAATTCATCTCTTATGATTTCATTGCAAAGATCTACGCACTCATCACATATGAATACAGAAGGTCCTGCAATTAGCTTATTAACTTCATTTTGATTTTTACCACAAAATGAACAGTGTAATAATTTATTAGATTCTTTAGTATTTGTAACCATATTTAGCTTTTTATTTTATTATATATCTCTTTTGAAAGAATGTACAAACTATATAAAACACTTAGGTTGATGGGGTTTTATCTTCCACTGGACGTGATTCCAGAATCTCATCTATTAAACCATATTTCATAGCTTCCGGAGATGTCATAAAATTATCTCTTTCAGTATCCGACTCTATTTTCTCTAAAGTTTGTCCAGTATTTTTAGCTAAAATTTCATTTAATCTTTTTCTAACTAAAATTATTTCTTTAGCTTGTATATCAATATCAGTAGCCTGCCCCTGAACACCGCCCAATGGCTGATGAATCATTACTCTTGAGTTTGGCAATGCATAGCGTTTTTTTTGTGCACCACCACATAGAAGAATAGCTCCCATACTTGCTGCTTGACCTACGCATAGCGTGCTAATATCAGGCTTAATGAATTGCATTGTATCATAAATTGACATTCCAGCAGTTACTGAACCACCTGGCGAATTAATGTACAAGCTAATGTCTTTAGTAGGGTTTTCTGATTCTAGAAAAAGAAGTTGGGCGACAATAAGGTTTGCAGAATAGTCTTCAACAGGTCCAACTAAAAATATTATTCTTTCTTTTAGTAACCGAGAATATATATCATAAGCTCTTTCTCCACGAGATGTCTGCTCAACTACCATTGGTACCAAATTATTCATTATTTCATCATTTCTCATCTAATTTACAACCTCTATGAATCTCTTTTTTATTTTCTTAATACTACATTTTGATGCTATAAGATCAATGATAACATCTTCAAGTAACTTGTTCTTAATATGATTTAAGTAATTTTTATCTTCTTTCGCTTTCTGTATTAATTGCTCTTGAGTCGCAGGATCTGACTTTGAAATAAACTCATATACATCTTTTTCAGAAACAGTAAGCTTATGCTCTTCAGTTAGTTTCATATATATTAGATTTAATTTAACACGTTTACGAGCAATCAAATCTAATTCAGATTTAACTTTATCATCAATTTTTTGCTGCATCCCTTCATATTGCGCAGAGATATTTTTAACTTCCGTATCAAGCATATGTAATGGAATTTCAAAATCATTTTGATCTAATAGTTTTTGATTTACAGCTGCAGATATAATTGATTTCATTTTTTGGTCAAGTTCTACCTTCATATACTTCGATACATTATCCTTGAAGGCCTCATAATCCGAATTCTCTATCCCAAACTTTTTATAAAATTCCTCATCAAGCTTTGGAAGCATGCCTTCATAAACATTTTTAATTTTAATTTTATAATCTATTATTTTACCGGCAATTTTTTTATCACTGAAGTCTGCTGGCATTTTATATTGAAATGATTTTTCACTATCTGGTAATTCATCTTTTGTATTATCATAGAATGCTTTAAATAAACCAGTTGTGGCTGCATCACCATTTACTTTATCGTCGATGACAAATGTAAAATTATCTTGCTTATTATTCTCAAAATCATCTCCTCCAATAGAACCTTTGTAATCTAAAATAATTTTGTCACCAGATTTCGATTCGCTTTTTTTTTCTTCCCACTTTATATGCTGTTTTTGTATGTTTTTAATAACTTCGTCAATATCAGGATCATTAATTTCTACATCTGGCTGCTCTATTTCAATATCCTCAATATTTTTGACAGCAAATAAAGGATAAATCTCAAATTCTGCCTTAAATATTAAATCACTATCAAATGATCCTACTTGGTCAATTGACAATGTCGGAGGACTTGCAGTATCTAATTTATTTTCCGTCAAGGACTCCATTAAAGATTTCTCCACCAAGGAATTCATAACATCACTATGAATTCTATCTTTGTAGTTTTTAATAATAATATTTTCCGGGACTTTTCCTGCTCTAAAACCATCAATTTTAGCTGAAGCTTTGTACTTGCCGAGCCCTTTATTGAATTCATCGATGTATTCATTTTTATCTACAGTTATGGATAAAGACCTTTTGAGCCCTTCTAAATTATTTACTTTTGAGGAAATATTCATTTTTTTTAATTCTTATATAAGTTAGTTATTTCGTTAACAAAGTACTTTACAGCAATTTGCCCATTATCAAAAGAAGCAGATTTAACTTCATTTTCACTCAGATCATCACATTCATACAAGATACACTCCCATGATTCTCTTCCATCATCAGATAAATCAAGCAGAGAAAGGGTAACATGAAATGCTGACTGTGTTCCATAATCTGAATTTTTTAAAAAAGAGCCAAATTTAACCGTATAACGGTTTATCTGCAAGATAGATTTGCGAATCTTAGTATCTTTCAAATATTTTGATAAACATGACACGAAGGCCTGATTTCTTTTGTTAGTAAAATCATTAAAATCAATCTTAATGGAGGATGTCCCAAGCGCAGAATCTTTACTATTCTTTTTTGCAAGTTTATCTCTAAATTGGTTAAACAGTATATTGCCCATATCTTTCCCTAGTATTGATATTTTACAAACATCTAAAATTTACAATATATTTATTTGATTCAAAAAGATGATTATAGTGTTCTTCTCTCAATAAATCATATGAATTAACACATTTTTCTCTAATATAGTCTGAGCATACTTTTGAGTCCTCAGATAAACATGTAAAACTATCTTTATTTATCAATATCTTATATCCATTATTTGATGAACATCCTAGAATTATCGTGGTTTGCAATAATATAAGTAATTTAAAATATCTCATTTATCTATAACCTTCTTACGAGAGGGGAGACTCGAACTCCCACACCATAGGTACTGGTACCTAAAACCAGCGCGTCTACCAATTCCGCCACTCTCGCAAAATTTGGGTGAATGATGGGATTCGAACCCACGACAACTGGTACCACAAACCAGGGCTCTAACCAACTGAGCTACACTCACCACGTTATAACAATTCTAACATGGATTTTTATTACTTGCGCCTGGAAGGACTCGAACCTCCGACCCCATCGTTCGTAGCGATGTACTCTAATCCAACTGAGCTACAGGCGCAAAATTCGGGGTGATAGGATTCGAACCTACGACCTACTGGTCCCAAACCAGCCGCGCTACCAAGCTGCGCTACACCCCGCGATATATGCATATTATACCTATAGATAAGATTATTGAAATTATTAGTTGTCTGGATTATAGTCCCAAACAGTCTTGTCTTCCAAATCTTTTATTGAAATTCCCATAGATAGCAACTTATCCCTAATTTCATCAGCTTTTTTAAAGTCACCCGAGCTTCTTGCATTAAATCTTTCTTCTACTAAGGATTTTACCAGTTCTTCATCTATAGCTTTTAAAGTAGATATATTATGAGCTAGAAGATTTATACCTATAAATTTTGCAGATACTACAAGAGATGCTAAATCTTTCTGGTTAGTCTTTGCTGCTTTAGATAATGCGGAAAGATGTTTAATTGCTTCAGGAGTATTCAAGTCATCAGAAAGAATGTCTATTATTTCATTATCCAGATTCTCATATTTATTAATGTCGCCTACAAATGACCTTGCTAAACTAGAAAATTTCTTTATGAGATTATTAGATTCTATCAAAGTGGATTCAGACCAATTTAGAGGTTGTCGATAATGAGCCGAAAGTAATGCCAGCCTAATTGAATTGGATTTATTATTTTTCAAAAGATCTTCGAGTAAAATAACATTACCTAAAGATTTTGACATTTTCTTTTTATTAACCAAAACAATTCCGTTATGAAACCAATAATTACAATACTTGGAAGAAGACATGCAGCTCCCCTGAGCAATCTCATTTTCATGATGAGGAAAAATAAGGTCATTCCCTCCTCCATGAAGGTCCAAAGTATTTTCATTTCCAATAATACTCTTAATCATTGATGTACACTCAATATGCCATCCTGGTCTACCTAAACCCCATGGGCTTTCCCAGCCAGGCTGATCATTGCTAGAAGGTTTCCATAATATAAAATCTCTAGGTGACTTCTTATAGTCAGCTACCTCAATACGAGCTCCATCAATCATTTCATCCAAAGTGCGCTTAGATAATTCTCCATACTCTTTATACTTACTGGTATCAAATAAAATATGGTCTTCTGATATGTAAGCAAAACCATTTTTTAATATTTTTTCAATTGTACTTACTATACCAGGCATATTATCAGTAACTCTTGGCTGATATGTCGGCTCAAGAATATCTAATGAAGCCATATTATCCTGATAAATTTTAATAAATGTTTCGCTTATTTCATAAACTGTTTTCTTTTGTTTAAAAGCAGCATCTGAAATTTTATCATCAACATCTGTGATATTTCTAATATAGGTGACGTTGTCGTATTTTCTCTTTAATAATCTAAATAATATATCTGGAACTAGGGCTGCTCTAGCGTTACCTATATGAGGATGACTATATACCGTGGGACCACAAACATACATGGAAACACTACCGGATTTGACAGGCTTGAATATTTCCTTTTTTCTATTAATTGTATTAAATATTTTTATGGTCATGATATGATGTATTTATTATAATATGATTCAGAGTTAAAAATTAAGATGATAAGAAATACATACCTTTCTACCGTTGCATTGATTTGTATAACTATATCATCTTGTTACGGCGACAGTATACATAAAATTAATCATGGAGAGGAAACTAAATTGATAAAACTTACTACAACGAAAGGGAATATTGTAATAAAATTATTCTCAGACAAAGCCCCTGAAACTGTTAAGAATTTTCTTACTTATACTGAAAATGGCAATTATAATGGGACAATTTTTCATCGAGTGATAGAAAACTTCATGGTACAAGGTGGTGGTTTAATGCCTGACATGTCAGAATTTGCATCCAATGCACCAGTTGTTAATGAATCTAATAATGATTTAAGTAACAAAAAAGGCACGATAGCGATGGCAAGAACAAGTGACCCCCACTCAGCTACATCACAATTTTTTATTAATCTAAAAGATAATGATTTTCTAGATAAAAAAAATGCTCCTGATGGATATGGCTATTGTGTATTTGGTGAAGTTGTCGAAGGAATGGACATAGTTGAAAATATAGGAACTGCATCTACTGGTAATACGGGTGGTCATGGCGATGTTCCGCAAGAACCAATTGTTGTTGAAAAAGTTGAGGTTATCGAAGAATAAATTATGACTACTATATTTATCTCAGATTTACATCTTGATAAAGATAGACCCAAGGTAATAAGATATTTTGTAGACTTCCTGAATAATCTTGAATCAGATATAGAGTCACTATATATACTGGGTGACTTTGTTGAATATTGGGTTGGAGATGATGATCCCGGAGATGGTTTAGAAGAAGTCTTTAGTAGCATCAAAAAAAAGTCTAATGATATCCCTATATATTTTATGCATGGTAATCGTGATTTCATGATATCTGAAAAATTTTGTAATCATCATGGAATGAAATTCTTAACAGACCCAACAAAGATAAAACTTCATGGTAAAAAAATATTATTAATGCATGGAGACACCTTGTGCATTGATGATATTGAATACCAAAAATTTAGAACCATGGTTAGATCTCCTTTATGGCAAAATGAGATGCTTAAAAAATCACTAGAGGAAAGAATAAATCTTGCAAAAATGCTTAGAGCTAAAAGTCTTTCTGAGACTGGTGCCAAGGATGAAGTAATTATGGATGTTAACAATGATGAAGTTATTAGTCAGTTAAAAAAATATAATGTAGATATGATTATTCATGGACACACTCATAGACCAAATATTCATAAAATTATCTCAGAGAATAAAGAATGCAAAAGGATAGTATTAGGAGATTGGTATGATAAAAGCTTCATACTTAGAATAAGTGATGGTGAAATAATCATCGATAAGAGTAATCTTTCTTAACTCAATATGTCATAACTTTTTATATCTTTATCACCCAGTATATGTTTAATAATTTTTTTCATTATAAGTCTGGTATTCTTAACATCAATAATTTTATCGAATTTTTTTTCTAGTAGATTATCTAAACATTTTCCAGATATTGTAATAATATTATCATTAACATTTGCTGCTTCTTTGAAGCCTGACCCATATTCATAAAAATATAAAATATTTGGGTTAACGACATAGTTTTCTAAATATACATGATTAAGCTGATACCCTATTTCTTTTAAAAAGAAAAATTCAAATCTTAATAAGATTAACCATGACTCATATTCCCCATTATTCATATATGATAAGTGATCTCTATAAAGAGAAAATAATGACGGCAATGGTTCATCTCTAGGAATAAATTTATATATCAGTTCATTGAAATATAGCCCTTCCAGCATATAATTTTTATATACTTTCCCATATGATGTTAAAACATCGTATTTTGTCAATAACGGTAATGAAGATTTTGTAAAAGTTAGTTGCAACTCTTTAAAGGGTTGCATGGATAGACCATCCTTTTTTCTTTTTACTCCTTTTGCAATTACAGACATTAACCCGTTAGTTTCAGTCAAGATATCATATATCATGCTGGTTTCACTATAAGGCCTAGAGTGAATTATAAATGAGTTTATTAAAGTATTATTCAATCTATATAACCAATCTCTTTGAGCAATATATAATTATTTTTCCAATTTTCTTTAACCAATACTTTTAGTGAGATATAAAATTGCTTATCATGAATTAATTCTAATTTTAATCTAGATTCAATCCCAATTTTTTTTATCATTGAACCACTTTTTCCGATTATAATTTTTTTTTGGTTATCTTTATTCACATAAATATTTGCATTAATCTCAATAATCTTCTTTTTAGTCACATGAGTCTCGATATGCACAGCTGTATCATAAGGTACTTCGCCATGTGTCAATTCAATAATAACCCCTCTTATAATTTCTTGCATAGAAATAATTTTTTGGTTTACTGGGATAATATTTTTATTATTCAAAGGAGGCTTAGTTTCAAGAATTTTACAGATACCATTTACCATCTGTGTCACGCCTTGCTTAGATTTAAGAGACATGAAATATAACTCTAAACTATAGTTCTCAGATATCCTTGATTTTAAAACTTCTAATTCAGATAAATCATCTTCAGCAAGATCAATCTTATTAATAAGCATGGCTACATTAGTCTTGGCAACATTAGCTAAATCTAGTATTGAATCTTCATATTTTAAATCTATATTATCAATATCTATCATTAGAAGAAGCAAATCAACAGACTCTAGCGTCTTAATGTATGCATTTTTCATAGATGTAGAAAGTAAGTCATTATTTTGTAATGAGACCCCAGGGGTATCTATGAAGTTAATCTCCATGCCGTTAAGTGATACTGAATTATATAGGTTAACTCTAGTTGTCTGAAGTTTCTTGCTTTCAGCTGACACATATTTATCGCATAGATAATTAATTAACGTGGATTTTCCAGTATTACTTTGACCAACAATTGATATATTATATTTTTTTTTCATTATTAATCTTATCTAGTATTATTTTTGATACTGCTTGCTGACCTTCTCGAACAGTAACAGATTTAGACTCAAATGTTTCTTTATATATAGGTATTTTACAAGTTATTTTAAATCCCGGCTGATGTGGCGGTCCCTCCATATGCATAGTTGCATATACTGGAAGTGATTTATTGAGTGACTGCATATACTCCTGAAGTAATGTTTTTGAATCTTTAATTCCAATATTTTTTTTCACTACTAAATATTTAGAAAATATATTTGAAACAATTTCTTCGCATACAGAATAATTACTATCTAAGAATATAGCACCTATCAATGACTCAATCATATTTGCAGCTATAGTATTTTTTAATGATGAACTGCTATTTAAATCTAAATTTTTTGCAATTAAAAAATCAATAAGCTTGAGGTCCAATGATATTTTTGAAATTATTTTCTTGCTGACGATAGACTGTTTCTCTCTAGACAAAGTTCCCTCATCTATGTCCGGATATGTTGTATAAAGATTTTTAGTAATAATAAGTTGTAATACAGCATCGCCTAAAAATTCTAATCTTTCATAATTATTTTCTGAAATACTTTTATGGGTAAATGATTCAATCAAGAGCCTTGTATTCTTAAATTTATAACCAATTAATTTATTTATTTTTTCTACAGAAATATTTATATCGTCTTTTTTTGACATTTTTACTCTATTGACGATCCAACACGTTCTAATATTGAATATGAACTGTCTGTATTCCAGTACATCCATATAAAGAAAGCTTTTCCTATTAAATTTTCTTCAGGAACAGGGCCCCAGTAACGGCTATCATTACTATTATCTCTATTATCACCTAACACAAAATATGTCTTATCTGGAACAGTGTAACTAAAATCTTGACCCCTATCACTATTCTTTATGATATTGTACTTTATTATATTATTACTTTCATTTACAACAATGCTATCACCTAAATCTTCTGCTGATACCAAGCTTTCTGGAGCACTAAATTGCGTATACTTTTCACCATTAACGTAAACTACTTTATCAAGGTATTCAACATAATCACCTGGTAAAGCAATAACTCGCTTAATATAGTTAATTCTTTTATCTTGAGGATATTGAAATACTACGACATCCCCATGAACTGGCTTATGATTATCAATTATCTTATAATTTGATACCGGCAATCTAATTCCATATTCATATTTTTTAACTAAAATAAAATCACCTACAACCAGTGTCGGTATCATAGATCCCGAAGGAATCCTATATGGCTCAATAATAAAAGAACGAAATACTAAAACAAATAAAAGTATAGGAAAAAATGAAGAGAAAAATAAATATATCTCGCTAGAATATATGTCGCCCGCAAAGATTTTACTCAGGAGCAATAGTAGTCCAGAGAATAAAGTAATAATTATTAATAGTAATGTAAAATCCATAGTTATTTCTTAGGCATCATGAATTCATAGAACGCCTCTTTAGGGATCTCTACAGTTCCAATTTTTTTCATTTTCTTTTTACCTTCTTTTTGTTTCTTTAATAATTTCATTTTACGGGTAGCATCTCCACCATACAATTTTGCCGTAACATCTTTTCTAAATCCCCTGACTGATGTTGACGCAAGAACCTTAGCGCCAATACATCCCTGTATAGATATTTCAAACATTTGTCTTGGTATTAACTCTTTAAGATTATCAATTAATTCTCGTGCTTTCTTGTCAGAATTCTCTTTATGGAGAATTTGAGACAGTGCATCTACCTTTTTCTTATTTACCAGTATATCTAACTTTATCATCTTACTTTCAACATAATCAATAATAGTATAATCATATGAGGCATAACCTTTTGTACATGATTTTAATTTATCAAAAAAATCATATATTATTTCAGATAATGGGATTTCAAAAGATATTTCAACAGAATTTGTTCTATACTGAAGGTTCGTTTGAGAAGCCCTTTTCTTAATGCATAGTTCAATTATAGGCCCAAGATAATCAGCTGGAGTAATAATGTTTATTTCTGCAATTGGCTCTAAGAATGCTTTAATTTGATTTTCATCTGGCAAGTCTTTAGGACTTTTCACCTCAATTATAGTTCCATCTTTAATTTCAACTTTATAAGTAACAGAGGGAACTGTCATAAGTAAATCTAAATTATATTCTCTAGATAAACGCTCTCTAATAATTTCCATATGGAGCAACCCAAGAAATCCACATCTAAAACCATGTCCAAGTGAATCAGAATTCTCTGGTTCATAGGTAAATGAATTATCGTTTAATGATAATTTATCCAATGCTTTTCGTGATTCTTGATAATTTTGAGCATCAATTGGATAAAACCCAGAAAAAACACGGGGTTGGATATGCTCAAATCCAGGCAATGGGACAGGGTTTAATGCCTTCGAGTCAACAATTGTGTCACCTACTGGCGCGGCATCTAAGTTTTTAATAGATGCAATAATGAATCCAACATCACCGGCATTTAATTCTGACAAATATGTAATTTTAGGAGTAAATATCCCAACTTTATCTATTAAAAAATCTTTGCCATTCGATAATACTTTAATTTTTTGTTTTGGACTTATTTTGCCACTAACAACCTTAACCAATACAACAACGCCTAAATAATTATCAAACCAAGAATCTATGATAAAAGCTTTTGAGTAATCATCTTTAGTTTCTTTCGGAGGCGGAATTTTAGCTACAACATGATCAAAAATATTTTCTACCCCCACTCCTGTTTTAGCGCTTACCTCTATTATATCCTCATCATTTACATTTAAAAAATCAACTAGATCTTTCCTAACAGCCGGTATGTCTGCTGAGGGTAAATCAATCTTATTTATTACGGGTATTATTTTTAATCCAAGATCTATCGCTAGGTTGGTATGAGCAATGCTTTGCGCTTCTATTCCCTGTGAGGCATCAACAATAAGTAGCGCGCCATCACATGCAGATAAAGATCTCGAGACTTCATATGAAAAGTCTACATGTCCAGGCGTATCGATAACATTGACTTTATAAACCTCATTATCTTTTTTATAATTCAAAGATACTGTTTGAGCCTTAATGGTAATACCTCTTTCTCTTTCTAAATCCATAGAGTCAAGAACTTGATCTTTCATCTCACGCGAAGACATGGCTCCATATTTTTCAATTAATCGGTCTGCTAAAGTTGATTTTCCATGATCAATATGAGCGATAATAGAGATATTTCTTATGTTTTTCATGTCCTCTATATAATAGCGAACAAATAACAAACATCAATCATTTAGAATTTTAATTGCGAGGTATATGGGATTATTATTTCGGTAAACCAAAAGGTTAGCTAAAGTATTCTCTTCGAGGTTTTTAACTTTTTTATCAAAATCAGCAGTATTGTATACAGGTTGATTATTTATATGCGTGATAACATCGTTAATCTGTATCTTGGAATTATTTAGTTGTGCAGCAGAAACCTTATCAACCTTAACACCTCCATAAATATTAAGCCTTTTCTTTATATTTTCTGCAACATCACTAACAGTAATTCCAGAAATCATACTCTCTTCAACTTTCTCTTCTTTCATGCTAGCAATTAAATCATCTTCTGGTAGCTCTTCAATCAAAACATACTTTTCAATAATTTTTTTATTACGCAATAATTTAACCTTAATAGTTGAATTAACTAATGTAGAGCCCACTAGTAAAGGAAGATCCTTTGACTTTGATACATCCTTGCCATCATACATCAATATAACGTCACCTTGTTGAAAGTCAGCTTTTTGAGCTGGGCTTTTATCTAATATTTTAGCTATGACTGCCCCCTTGGGTTTATCCATTCCAAAACTCTTAGCCAGGTCTTGATCTACTTCCTGGATAAAAACACCCAACCAACCTCTCTTAACTTTTCCATTATTTTTAAGTTGATCATAAACATTCGCTAATGTCTCTGCGGGTATTGCGAAAGAAACGCCCATGTAACCACCAGATCTAGTATAAATTTGAGCATTAACTCCTACAACATCTCCATTTAAATTAAATAAAGGGCCGCCAGAATTTCCTGGATTTATTGCCACATCAGTTTGAAGATATCCCACATAGCTTTCGTTAGGCAAACTCCTCTTCTTTCCACTAACTATGCCGGCAGTAACTGTATGCTCAAATCCGAATGGTGATCCTATCGCAAGCACCCACTCACCAACTTTGAGATTTTCTGAAGTGCCAACAGATACAACCGGTAAATTCTCTGCTTCTACTTTAAGCAATGCTAAATCACTTCTAGGGTCCGCTCCAACTAGGACTGCTTTTAATTCTGTTTGATCGCTTAGAGTAATTTTTATTTCATCAGCGTTTGATATCACATGATTGTTAGTCATTATATAACCATCACTAGATAATATGAATCCAGAACCAAAATTTGGTGCCTGTCTTTTTGGGCTATCATTATTTTGGTTTTCGTCAAAAAATTTATCGATAAATGGTTTGAATTCATCAGGTATATTAGACATGTCCGGCATGACACTTGCGGCAGAATTCATCTTTTTTGTAGCATGGACAATTACTACAGCAGGTATATTTTTCTCTACAACATCGGTGAAATTAGGAAAACCTGGATTTGAATGCAATAAACTTGAATAGAAAAACAATACTAGAGCTATAGTATTGATTGATAATATATTTTTAAGTAAAATGTTTCTTATCATTTACATTGTAAGCTATCAGATGATTGGATGCTGTCTTTAACATCTTCACATTTTTCCATCTGATTAGCAACATTCCTTGTTGGCGATAAAATTTCCTGATTAATAGTACTGGATTTAGAATATTGAATTTTATCAGTAAGCACATTATCCATTACAAACAAAGTAATAACTGCAAATGTCATTGCGCTAGCTATTCGCAAACCATAATTAAAAAAATTATATTCTCGAACAGGCTTATTGATCTGCTTCATAACTTTCGATGAAAAGTTTTTAGATATATATAAAGGATATTCCTTTTTTAGAATAGCTTTTACAAATCCAGTCAATTTTATGTTCTTAATATCATTCATCTTCAGTATATTTCTCCAAGGCTCTAGTTAATATTTCTCTAGCTCTATGTAGCTTTGATTTAATAGTTCCTGTCGGTAACTTTGTTACCTTCGAAATTTCATCATAACTCAAATCATCTATATCCCTAAGCTTTATCACCAATTTAAGGTCTTCTGGGAGACTGTTATAAACAGATTCTATCTTTTCAGCCATTATCTGCATGTTATAAGCATTGTATGGTGTTTCAACACTAGCAACCCCCTTATGTTCGGTTAGACCAGAGTTTTCTGAAATAGTTTCCTTTTCTTTGGTTTTTTCTTTTGAGTTTATATAATTCAAAGAACAATTGATTGCAATTCTATGCAGCCATGAGTAAAACTTACTCTCAAACCTAAACTTATTGAGTGAGTTATATGCCTTGAGAAATGCCTCCTGAGCAACTTCTTCTGCATCAGGGTAACTTTTTGTATATCTAAAACATAAACTAATTATTCTAGCTTGATACTTATTAATAATAATTTCATATTTAGAGATATTTCCATTGATAATTTCATCAAGAACAGGTTTATCATCATCTTGCATAATCAGTCCTATTCATTAAATATGTTTTTGTACAATTTTATATATAAATGTTATTTTATTATATTATGAGCATGGACAAAAACACAGATGTTTTAATTGTTGGATCAGGAATAGCTGGTCTTAGTGCAGCGCTAATGCTTCCTGATGATATAAAAATAACCCTCATTACAAAAGGAGATTCAAAGAGCTGTTCAACCTCATGGGCTCAAGGTGGTATTGCTTCCGTATTATCAGAAACTGATTCATTTGAAAAACATCTCAATGACACCATAAATAATGGTAGTGGTATCGTTAATAAGAATGTGGCTTCAACAATAATAAAAGAAGGGCCTTATTGTATAAACTGGCTCAAATTCCATGGTGTCCCATTCACTGAAAAAGATAACAAAATAGATTTAACTCTTGAAGGGGCTCATAGTGAAAGAAGGATTGCATATATTAAAGATGAGACAGGAGCTGTAATCCATAAGATTATAAATGATAAGGTTAAATTAAATAAAAATATAAATATATTAGAAGGAAGTTCTTTGGTTGACCTTATCACAGAAAAGAATAGTGAAAATAATAAAAATAATTGTGTAGGTGCATATGTATTTTGCAAGAATACAAAAAATATATTTACTATAAAAGCTAAAAAAGTAATTCTCGCAACAGGTGGTGCAAGTAAAATATATCAATTTACTACAAATCCAAATACATCTACAGGTGATGGAATTGCAGCTGCATGGAGAGCTGGATGTTCAGTTGTAAATATGGAATTCATACAGTTTCATCCAACATGTCTTTATCATCCTGATATAAAATCATTTCTTATATCTGAATCATTGAGAGGTGAAGGCGGTATATTATATACACCAGATAATATTCGTTTCATGGAAAATTATGATGAACGGAAAGAACTAGCATCACGCGATATAGTTGCAAGGGCTATTGATAATGAAATGAAAATACATGGCTATAATAATGTTTACCTGGATATAAGCCATATGTCATCAAATTTTATTAAAAAACGTTTTCCAACAATATATAAAAAATGTATGAGCGTTGGTATAGATATAACTAAAGAACAGATACCTGTTATTCCTGCATCTCATTATACATGCGGTGGGGTTAAGGCAGATGTGAATGGTGCGACTGAGATTAATAATTTATATGTTATTGGTGAATCAGCACATACAGGTTTTCATGGTGCTAATAGATTAGCTAGTAATTCATTGCTTGAGTGTCTGGTAATGAGTAAAAAATGCATAGAAGATATAAAATACTCAAAACAAATATCTGATAGCAGATTATTACCTAAATGGGATGATAGTTTAGTTACAGAATCAGAAGAAAAATTTGCTATCAGCCATAACTGGGATGAATTACGAAAAATCATGTGGAACTATGTAGGAATAGTTAGGTCTGATAATAGATTAAAAATTGCTCTAGAAAAAATTAATCTTATAGAAAAAGAAGTTAATGAGCATTACTATCAGCATAGGATAAGTGTAGATCTTTTAGAGCTACGAAATATAATTCATGTTTCAAAGCTTATCATTAAGTCTGCAATGTTAAGAAAAGAAAGTCGTGGCCTTCATTATTCAATAGATTACCAAAAAATAAATTCAAAATATGCACAGAATACTTATATAAAAGGCAGAAAGAATGAATATCACCTTAAACTGGTTAGATTTAAAGTTTAAAGATAGTTTTTCTGTAATATTTTAACTCTTCTATTGAATCCCTGATATCACCTAAAGCCCTATGATTTCCATGTTTTTGAAAGCCATCCATATCATCATAGAACCATCTTTTCCCAACCTCTCTAATCGAAGAAACATCTAGATTTCTATAATGACAAAAGGCCTCAAGCTTGGGCATGCAGCGGGCTAAAAAGCGTCTATCTTGACAGATAGTATTTCCACATAATGGAGATTCACCTTTCAAAACATATTCTTCTAAGAATTCTATCGTATCATTCTCTGCCTGAGTTTCATTTATAGTACTAGCCTTGACCTGTTCGGTTAAACCAGTCCTGGCATGCTGATTAGTATTCCAGTCATCCATATTATTCATTACTTCATCTATTTGATGGACAACAAGGTTTGGTCCTTCTCCTAATATATTGAGATTTTTGTCAGTCACTATAGTGGCAATTTCAATAATATAATCTCGCTGAGTATCTAACCCAGTCATTTCTAAGTCTATCCAAATTAAGTTGCTTTTATCTTTCATCGTCATAGAGTAGTATATTTATAAAGTAATGTAAAATTAGAAAGGTCTTATATGTTTTTTATGTCTATAATTTTTTTAGTAACATCATACTCATTATTTAAAATATTGTTAGATCTCCATCAAATTAAATATATAAAATCAACGCACATATCAGACGATGAACTAAGAGTAATAAATCTGACTCAAGAATATGCAGAAAAGTCAAAACTATATAATACTGAAAAACTTTATATATCAATTTTTAACACACTAATACAATCATTCGTAATAATAGTATTTTTATCTTTTAATGGAATTTCTATTCTTACAAAAGCGACAGATATTATTAATGTTTTCGCATTTAATCCTGAAGTAATTAATATAATATTATTTATAATATTTTTAACATTAATAGGTTTGCCAGTTTCTTATTATAAAACTTTTATTATAGAGAAAGCCTATGGATTCAATAGACAGTCAAAATTATTATTTTTTAAAGATTTTATCTTGTCTTTAATAATAAGTTTAATCATTTTTTCATTCTTATTTTTAGCATTTGATTTATTATATAATTTATATATTAATGAATGGTGGATCTATATGTGGCTTGTTTTCATAGCCTTTAACATATCAGTCATTTACCTATTTCCAATTTTAATTTCACCACTATTTAATAGTTTTAAAAAGATTGATGATGAGAAAGTAATTTCAGGAATAAAAAATCTTGCTAATAAAACTAATTTCAATATATCTAATGTTTATGTTATGGATGGCTCGAAAAGGTCTAATCATTCTAATGCATATTTTACTGGATTTTATAAAAATAAAAGAATTGTATTTTATGATACACTCCTGGACTTATTAACACCTAATGAAATAAAATCAGTATTAGCTCATGAAATTGGACATTATATGAAAAAACATATAATGCAATCTATGGTTATAAATCTATTTATGAGTCTTCTGTTTTTTTATCTGTCCTATCAAATAATTTCACTTGAAATATTATTTAACGAATTAGGCATGAATAAAGATTCAACATCACATATTGTCATTCTATTTAGTCTCTTGTTGCCATGTATACTCTATTTCATTACTCCATTATTCTCAGTATTATCTAGAAAAAATGAGTATGAAGCTGATAATTATGCTAAGTTGCATACTGATAAGAATGACTTAATTTCTTCTCTGCTAAAGTTATATAAAGAAAACTTGAACTTAGTTAAAAGTAGCCCTATCTACTCTGCAGTTTATAATAGTCATCCTACTGTATTTGAAAGAATAAATAACTTAAGATTATAATATAATGAATGACGAAATCGAATTATCAAAAAGAAAGTGTCTTCCCTGTGAAGGCGGCATTGACACCATCAATCATGAGAAAGCAAAAAAACTAATAAAAAAATTGGACAAAGGTTGGTCTTTAACAGATGATTCTAAAAAAATATATAAAGATTTTAAACTTAAGAATCATTATGAAGTCATGGCAGTTATTAATTTAATTGCATGGGTTTCTCATAGGGAAGATCATCATCCAGAGATTCTATTTTCATATAATACTGCACGGATTACATATTACACATATGCTATAGATGGATTATCTGAAAATGATTTTATTTGTGCATCAAAGATTGATAAAGCTATATAATTATAATACTTTGCGCTCATTAAATGCATGAGAAATAGTATCGCTGTCTAAATATCCAAGTTCTCCATTGAGTGGTATCCCAAACGCAATTCTCGAGACTTTAATATTATATTTATGAGTGAGTTGCTGGACATAATGAGATGTTGCCTCGCCCTCAATAGTTGTACTTGTAGCAAGTATGAGCTCTGCTATATTGCCCTTCTCCAATCTAGCCTCTAATCTTTTGATTCCAATCTCTACAGGTCCTCTACCATCAAGAGGAGAGAGATTACCATCAAGAACAAAATAGTAACCTTTATAGTTAGTACTAGAATCAATTGTATATACATCTGCTGGAGATTCAGTAACACATATTTTGCTAACATCCCGACCTTCTTCAATACAAAGCTGGCAGTCACCAGAATCATTCTGCATAACTGTATCAGATAAATCTAAATAAATTCCACAAATGCTACAGTTTGCAACTTGGCTTGTTACATTAGATAATTTTTCGGACAAGTTTAATGTTTTTTCTTTATTCGACCTCATCAATTTATATGCCATTCTTTGCGCAGACTTTTTACCAACTCCTGGCAGAGTCGTTAATGCATCAATTAAATCATTAAGATATTTTGACTGTTTCATAACTTAAAAAGGGAGTTTAAGTCCGCCTGGTAAATTCATCATACTTCCCATTTTAGACTTAACTTCCTTGTCAACTTTTCCAAGAGCTTCATTACAAGTAGCTAGAATTTGTTTTTCAATATCCCTTAAGTCAGAGTTTTGAAGCTGATCATCAATTTTTATACTTAATATTTGATGATTGCCTTTAGCTGCAACTGTAATCAAACTATTCTTAGATGAAGCTTCAACAACTATCTTGTCAACCTCTTGCTGCATTTTCTTCATATTCCCATACATATCTTTAGCTTGCTTCATTTTATCCATAATACCCATATATTTTCTCCTAATATTATTCCATAATTTTTTTTATAGATTCTTTATTGATGTTCGCACCAAATAATTTTTTTAACTTACCAACATCTGGGTCATCTTTGACTTTTTGATATCTTTCATTTAGCTCTGACTCGTTTTGCAATGATTCAATTACTATGGGAGTAGACAAACCTGATTTATATTCAATGCCAACTTTTTTTGATAATTTGAAATGAGATTTAATCTTATCCAATAAATCATTTACGCACAATTTAGGATATATGTCTTTTTTATCTTCATTAATATATAACATAGGATTCTCTGGGTCTATTATTTCTAATACAGAATGTTTTGCCAAATGAAGAGTTAAACCTGTTAGTGAGAGACTACTAATTGTAGATAACCATTTTTCTTCAGAACTTTTATCATAATCCTTCTCTTCAGGAGAAATATTTTTATTTTCTTTACCCAAAATCTTAGCTTCGTTCTTCTGTAATGCTGCTTTTTCAGAGGATGGATTAGTTTCATTTTTCTTATGTAAGACTGCTTTTCCAGAAGAGGGGTTAGTTTCATTACTAAATATGATCATGCGAAGCATTATCATTGTGAAATGGTCTTTTTTTGAAACTGAATTTGCATAATCTTTTTTAGATGACACAGCTATCTGATAAAAAAGTTGTAGCTCTTCTGGTTCGAATTTAGTAAATATTTCTTTATAAAATTCATTGCTTGCATGATCAGACCCAAGGTTGTTTTCATGGATATGCATTAATGACAACTCATAGAATATATGCATGATAGTATCTGTGATTTTCTCATAATTAGAATGTACATTTAATACCTCAATAGCATTTATTAAATTCATAGAATCTTTATGCGCAATACTGATGATAATATTTTGAATGATAGAGTCATCAACTTCTCCAAGAAAAGATTTTATTTTAGCGGCATCAAGATTACCATTGCAATATGAAATACATTGTTCAAGAATACTCAAGCTATCTCTAATGCTTCCATTTGCATTTTTTGCAATAGTATCAAGTGCGCCCATGTCATATTTAATATTCTCCATACCAAGAATATATTCTAAATGTTTTGTGATAATATTATTCGTAGCAGATGCTAATTTAAAATGTAAACATCTAGACAATATAGTGTCTGGTAATTTTTCCGGTTCAGTCGTTGCCATTAAAAATTTTACATGCGAAGGCGGTTCTTCTATAGTTTTAAGCAATGCATTGAAGCTTTTTGTTGAAAGCATGTGTACCTCGTCTATCAGATAAACCTTAAATCTAGAAGATGATGGAGCATATTGAACATTATCCATAAGGGAGCGTGTATCTTCAACTTTTGTTCTTGACGCCGCATCTATTTCAATAAGATCAAGATGGTTGCCATTGTCAATTTCTGTGCAAGCTGCACACTTGCCGCATGGTTGTGACGTTATTGAGGTTTCACATAATAATGATTTTGCAAATAATCTAGCAATAGTAGTTTTGCCCATTCCTCGGGTGCCTGAAAATAAATAAGCATTATGTATTTTACTCAAATTAATTGAATTAGTTAAAGTCTCAATAACCAGATCTTGACCAGTTACTTCGGTGAAAAACTTTGGTCTATATTTTAATGCGAGGACGTCAATATTCATAAATTATTATAACTTATTGGCAATCGTAAAACTATATACATTACTTTATATAAGGTATTTTATAGAAAAGCCTTGCTATAAAATCTTTCTTCATACTATAGTTGTTAGGTAAGGTAAAACATTAACTTGATTAGGGTAAAAGTTTGATGACATATTTAAAAAAATTTAGGGATATACTTGGTGTCAGCTTAATTATTGCTAGTTCATCTGCATTAGCAGGTGGTGACTTAGTAGATCAGACGAAGTCAAATATCAAAGATTATGCTAATCAAAAAGCTATAACTGAGACAAAAAATTATCTAAGTAAAATATTCCCAACTGTAGAGCTGTCATTAGATTTATTTAATAGATCAAAACCATCTGGGGGTATATTAATAGTGGCTCCTTTAACGAATCCTTCTAATGTAAAAAATACCATTTTTACTCAAACAAGTTTATATCGTAAAGATGATAGAACCACTGTCAATATAGGTCTTGGGTATAGGAATTTAAGCCTTAATAATACCTTGATGCTTGGAGTCAATATATTTTATGACCATGAATTTCCATATGATCATCAAAGATTGGGTTTTGGTGCTGAACTAAAAACATCTGTTGGTGAAATTAATTTTAATCAGTATATGAAACAATCTGGATGGGTATCAAATGGAGTGGTTGATACAACTGAGCGAGCATTAAGCGGTTATGATTTAGAATTTGGTATGCCACTACCCTACATGAACTGGGTAACTGTATTTGGAAAAAGTTTTGTTTGGGATGCTGTTGATGGAATTTATGATATCAAAGGTAATGATATAAGTTTGAGAGCTGAATTACCTACATTTCCAGGGTTAACTATTGAAATAGGCCATAGAAAATTTAATGGTACGATGAAAAAAGACCAAAACTTTTTAAAAGTAGAATATAACGTCATGAATGATGCATTGCCTTCTCGAAATATTTCATGGATAAGTGACCAAGCATATTACTTAAAAGATATATCTGATAGGCGTTATCAAAAAGTTAGAAGGGAGAACCTAATTTATAAACAAACAAAAAATAATGGCGTGACTACCACAGGATTCTAAAGATGAATATTAAATATCTAGCAATAATACCACTACTTATAATCTCTAATCTATCAGAAGCAGCTTGTACTAGAGATGGAAGCGGGGATATAGATCTCACTGATCAAGCAAACATGGCAGTAGACAGCGGAACAGCAGGTGACCAATGCTCGGAGATACCTGATTTTTATAAAGTAACGTTTTATAAAATTGCTGTTTGTACTGAGAATCCATATAACAGCACAAATGATTTTTCTAGCTGTAAATATATCTTAAATGACGATTCAGGAGTGCCTAATGTCATGACCTATCCTAACTCAGCTCCATTAGAAACTGGTGACTTCAGAATACCTAGTGGCTCATATGGATATGCTCTTCTGATACTGGATAATCAAATCTATTTAAAACATACAGAAACATTTGACTTAAATGTATATGGGTATTCAAGTGACGCAGAAGATACAGATGCAAAAGGTAAAGCCTGTTGGACAAATTCTCAAAAAACAACAATTGATAATTTTACTGGTACATTAAACTGGGTTACTACTACTGAGTCAGCTGGATCCGACCAAAGAAAGATAGGGCTGGTTTGTGGTGCAATCGCAAATGCCGCACCTGTTTATGCTGCTGAGATAATTGATAATCTTTGTCATGATGCAGACGGTTCATGTGGCGATACCGTGGGAACGGATAACGATGGAAAATTCCATGCAATTGAACAAGCTGATGATATAGATAATGCGCAAACAGGCGGGACTAGAAATGTTAAATTACTTAAAACAGATGAGACAACTGCGACGAGCAGGAATAATGCAAGAAAAATTGCATATTCAATAGCCTTCACAGATCCTTTGCAAGTAGATGCAGAAAGTGCACGTTTTAATATTGCATTTAATTTATCAGGCTCAGTGAGTGTTGACTTTGCATATTCAGATGTAGATGGCGGTGATGAGATACTGATTCAAAAAGTAGGAGCCGACATGTTTACTGCTATATTTACTCTTGAATAGATAAATGCCCCGTCTTAACAAAGATAAGGGCGCCCTCTTCTTTGGTAAAAGGTTTATGCTGACTTAGATGTGGGCTTCTAATCCATGTTCCCTTAGGGTAGCTTCCGTTTTCATCATAAAAAACACCTTCAATAACCAATATTTCCTCGCCACCCCAGTGCTTATGGGCATTAAAAACAGTATTAGGTTCCCATTTTACCATTGCAGCATGTTCGGTTTGAAATTCATGTAATGGCATGACAGATAAGCCAGGTACTAACCCTTGAAACCAGGGAGATGTCTTGGTATCTTTAATAACTCTAGAAGTATCATCACTTTGAAATTGTCTTAATTTTACAAAAATAACACAGCCTTCTTTGCTGAATGGCTTGTGAACAGATTTATCTGGATTTCTTAAATAACTACCTTTTTTATAATCACCATATTGATCAGAAAACGTACCATCTAATACATAGATTTCTTCTCCACTGTCATGGACATGTTCATCGAACGAACTATTCGGGGAAAATTTAACTATAGAAGATGCTACAGAAAACTCACCCATATTATCTCTTTCAAGATAAATTCTATCTACTCCTGTCGAAGGAGAATTATGCCATTTTTCTGACGACGTGTTAATGACAACATGTGCATTAAAATCTTGATTAAGTGAATCCTTCATAGCTATTACCTCTAATTCTCTAATAGATGAACTATCAATCCATCATATGCATCTTCTATCTCAACCTGACAACATAACCTGCTTAATTTTTCATTATAATTTTTAGACTTCTCTAACAAATATGGTTCTAATGAAGCCATATATATTGGCTCAATAGTATCAATCCATTTATCGTCAATATGTACATGACATGTGCCGCAAGCACAATTGCCTTTGCAGTCAGCAGTAATTTCAGAAATATTTATTTTTTTAGCAGCATCTAATAGTGTTTCACCAACATTAACATCAACCTCTAATATTTGGTTTGTTTTTTTAAAAAATATTTTAGCCACTATAATGTCTCTCTAATTATTTTTTGACAATTTCACGTTCTGAAATCATTTCTTCAGACATTTGATTCTGCATTTTACCAATAGCCTCAATAACTTCTTCAAAATTATTATTTTTTTTACAAACCCAAAAAGTATGCTTGCAAAATAATGTAGTGAAAGATAGATTAAGCCAGCACCTATCCCAAAGTATTCTTTTCCTGACACTTAAATCAATATGTTTATTTTTACGTATATAGGTCAGGCAAGCCATGATATTTAATATTAAATAGATAGGATAAAGTGGTAATCCAAGAAATATAGATGATCCAGATACTTTTGTTCTTTTATAAATAAAATTACTAAAACCATTAAGGACTAATAAAGTTTTTAGACGGTTAACAGGCAAAAGAAATAAGTGTCCAAAATAAAACTTCATAGACTTATCCTCTACATGCCAAACGCTGTCTATTTCTGTATAAGACATTCTTTTCCACATTTCAGATTCAGTGAATAAATTAGATATCTTTGATCTTATATTCGAGATATTTGGAGTTGTAATAATTAACTCTCCACCTTTTTTTAAAATGCGATTAAATTCTTTTAACAAACCATACTGGTCAGAAACATGCTCTATTCCCTCTTGGCAAATAATTATATCTGCAGTATTATCATCTACATCCAATTTTTCACTCATATCTCCATAGTGGCTGGTATAAGATTTTTCTGATCTAGGAAAGATATCAAGAGAAATAACTTTCGCCCCTTGTTCTTTAAAAATATTCGTGGCCCGTCCATCACCGCTCGGTATATCTAGTACAGTTTTACCAGTCAAATCACCTAATGTTTTGATATAGGAGAAAACATAAGCATGAATGCCTATCAAAGAATTTAATGAATCACTCATATGTTTAGCACATCAATTTTTGAAAGATAAGTCTTAAAATAGTTATAAGATTAAATATACTATTAATATGTTATTGAAGAAAGAAGTATATTATCCTGATACAAAATTAAGGAATGTTTCTGTCACAAGATATGGGCTTTTATAGTTTTCAAGAAACTCATCCTTTAGATTATTAGCTAATGGCATAGAGCCTATGCAGGCATCTCCATTAACATTCATTCCTTTGTTCGTTAATAAAATACAAAAACCAAGGAAATCTTTTGTGCCCTCAATACGCAAAAGGAAATTTCTGGTTCCACTGTATAAAACATATACTCTAAAATTATTTATTACTGAGATTGATTCAATCTGACCATCTTTTTCAACAAAGCCAATGACCTTAATTTTTTCTAATTCTTTTTTAAAATCTTCAATTGATATATCTGGAGCAGATAAATGATTTACTAAAATTTTTGTAAATGGAACTAAAAATTCAACAGAAGATTTTGTAGCACGAGCATTATTATCAATATCCATGTTAATATTATATCATGACTTATGAGATGATAAGAGCTAAGCGCATGCTTTAATCTAGAATATTTTCCTACAAGAAGGTTTAAATTATTCTATTTATGCTCTTCTATTAAAGAATCATTCTCCTCAATATCCTTAAGAATATTAATTTCAATCATATTTTTTGCATCATCAAGAACTTCGATGCAATCTTCACTTAAATTAATGAGACGTAAATTTTTACCCGCTAGTTTATATTTATTTGCTAAATTTCCAATTGCCATCAATGCTGAGTGATCAGCTACTTTTGACAACTTAAAATCAATAATAATTTCATTAGGGTCATCTTTTATTGTGAACAGGTCATTAAAATTTTTCACGGATGCAAAAAATAATGCGCCTTTAAGTTCATATATTTTCCATCCTTGTTTATTTTCAGATGTTGAAACTTCAATAAATTTTGCATGTTCCCAAACATATATTAGTGCTGAGACAATAACACCTAACATAACAGCTATTGCTAAATCTGCAATTATAGTTACTGCACCTACAAGAAGACCAACAAAAATATCTTTCTGAGGTACTTTCCCAAATAATCTTAAACTTCCCCATTCAAAAGTTTTCTCGGCAACTACAAACATTACGCCAATAAGAGCCGCTAACGGAATCATTTCTATCCAGTCAGAGAGGAATAAAACAAATGATGCTAAAAATATTGCTGTTGCAATTCCAGACAAACGTTTGACGGCCCCGTTATTAATATTAATCATGCTTTGACCAATCATGGCGCAACCACCCATTCCACCAAAAAATCCAGTCACAATATTTCCAACCCCCTGAGCCATAGATTCCTTATTTGGTTTTCCTCTAGAATCAGTCATGTCATCTATTAAATTTAGTGTTAATAGAGATTCTATTAGTCCAATTGATGCTAGGAGAAAAGCATAAGGTAATATAATTTTAAAGGTTTCTAGGTTTATAGGAACAAGCGGGAAATTGAATTCTGGAATTCCTCCAGCAATAGAGCCAAGATCTCCAACAGTCTTAGTATCAATTCCTAAGAAAAATACAACAGCTGTTGTAAAAATAATTGCCGCTAATGTTGATGGGATTGCTTTAGTCACTTTTGGAAATATATAAATGATAGCAACTGTTAAGGCCACTAAATATAGCATAGTATGAAGTGGTGGACCTGATAACCAAGCAGAAGCTCCTTCAGCGTTCATAACCTTAAAATGATTAAATTGTGCAATGAATATAACCACAGCTAATCCATTAACAAATCCAAGCATTACTGGATATGGAACCATGCGTATGAGCTTTCCTAATTTAAAGAGTGCAAAGATTATTTGCAAAACTCCCATCATTATTACTGTAAAAAAAAGATACTCAGAACCATGTAGGGCTACAAGTGATACCATTACAACTGCTAAGGCACCTGTTGCACCTGAAACCATTCCTGGTCGTCCGCCAAATACTGCAGTAATAAAACAAATTATAATGGCAGCATATAATCCTGTAAGAGGCGAAACTTGTGCGATTAATGCAAATGCGATAGCCTCAGGAACCATTGCTAAAGCTACAGTTAATCCACTTAGTAAATTAACCTTAACTTCATGGTAATTTGTTCCTGATATCATTAGTAATTAAGTTCCTTCCTTGGAAAAATTCAGTTTAAAATCGCAGAGAAAATGTAATCTAACACATATTGAATTAAATAATCATTAAATTCTCATATAACTTAAATTTTATTGAGAGGCAGTGGAATATAATCTATTTTATAGATGAATTAGGTAGGCAAGGGATTCGAATAAACTGCATGAATCGCAAACCTTTATATTTATTGACATGTAGAATATCATAACAAAATGTTTGTTCAATGTTTGTATCTTATTATGAAAATTTATAGTTTTTATGATACTTTTGTAGACATATAACTATAAAATTAAAGTTTTAAATGCCTGATATCGTTATAATACAATACACGGGATATATTTTACTCCTAATTACATTTATTTTATTTCTAGTATTCAATTTTATTTTTAAATGGAATATGGTAATGAATGTTTTATCCCCATTAATGGATAAGAATACAGATTACATAGAAGTAGGGTTAATAGAGACCAAAAATCTAAAGTTTTTAGAAACTATAAATATTACATTTCTAATATTTGCAAATTTACTTTGGTATTATCTATTTGGTTTTACACCTCATGAAGATATCTCCTATGTTATTAATTTGGGGATGGATTATGTAGTTGTTGGAACCATATATTCTATATTGCTGTATTTTGGACCGACGATTATGTTGTTTATATCAATTTATAAAAGAAATATGATAAATAAACTACAAGACGCAAGACTCAAAGGTGAAAAAAATGAAATGAAATATTACTGCAGAGGTTTAGAAAAATTGAGAAATATTTTTGCATTTTTTATTATTTTTTCTATAGTTTTAGTTCTACCTGTCTTCTCTGATATATTAAGCGGTTAGTTGATTTATGTAACTAAATTTAGTACCACTGAAAGGTTTATGACTTAATTGAGGTTTACATAGATAGAGGGAGATTCAAATCCATTCCTATCCTCTACAAGTCAAGTATAGATTGATTCTGAAAAAAGTGTATGACAAGTGTATGACAGGTCTCTTCTTTTTGAAAAAGTGTATGACAGTTTCATAGGATTATTTCTTTCCTTTGAATTCTCCATTTTCAAAAATACCTTCAAATGATAATGTCCCATCAGGATCAATTCCAGTGCCTTGTCCATGAAACAGATTATCTTTAAATCCACCGACGTATTTTTTTCCATCGACAAAAGTTAAAGTGCCTTGTCCATCAAATTTATCACCTTTAAATTCACCGACATATTTGAATCCATCGGCATGAGTTAAAGCGCCTTGTCCATGACGTTTACCATCTTTATATCCACCGACATATTTTTTTCCATTGGCAAAAGTGAAAGTACCTTGTCCATGAAAATTATTATTTTTAAATTCACCGACGTATTTGTCTCCCTTGGTAGCAGTGAAAGTACCTTGTCCATCAAATTTACCATCTTTATATCCGCCGACATATTTGTTTCCCTTGGTATCAGTGAAAGTACCTTGCCCATGATGTTTACCAACTTTAAATTCACCGACATATTTGTTTCCATTGGCAAAAGTGAAAGTACCTTGCCCATCAAATTTACCATCTTTATATTCGCCGACATATTTGTTTCCCTTGGTACCAGTGTAAGTGCCTTGTCCGTGACTTTCACCATCTTTAAATCCACCGACATATTTGTCTCCACCGAGATAAGTGTAAGTGCCTTGTCCATGACGTTTACCACCTTTAAATTCACCGACGTATTTGTTTCCACTGGCATGAGTGTAACTGCCTTGTCCATGACGTTTATTATTTCTAAATTCACCGACGTATTTGTCTCCACCAATAAATTCAAATTCTCCCTTGCCATGCCGTACACCATGTTTGTATTCACCAATATAAGTTCCATTACCTTTCTCTATATCCATTCCTGAGCAGTTGTGCCATTGAGAACTAGTTTGAGAAGTATCACAAGATGGAGACGAAGAACAACCGACTATAAAAAACATAACTAATACTAGTGGAGAATATCTTTTCATAATTAATCTTAATATAAAAAAATAATGATATAAACAATAGATTTTTTTAATTAGTCGGAAATCTTCGGAGATGATAGGATTCGAACCTATGTTGGATTTGACTCCAAACTTACTTTCCAAGCAAGCACCTTAAACCACTCAGACACATCTCCAAAGATGAAATTATCTTATCATATTGTGAGTGAATTTTAAAAATTGTGTGACAAGTGTGTGACAATCGTATTTTGAGAATCGTTGTATTCATTGGGGTTACAGAGAGTTAGTAGTGAATCAAATAGATTCGAACCCTTGTAACTATTGCTAGCTAACTACCTTTCCAAGGTAGCGCATTCGACCACTCTGCCAACCTACCCTATTCTTACTTAATCAACCTGCATTGTTTTTTAAAAAAATATATACCAATTATAAAAAATAATGAAATACTCAGCATTCCTAATCTTGAATCATCAGTATAGTAAGTTATGAAACCAACAACCAAGGGTCCAAGTAGTGCAGCAAATTTTCCAAGCATATTATAAACACCAAAATACTCAGAGCTTCTATCTTTTGGGATTATTCTAGCATAATATGATCGGCTTAATGCTTGTATTCCGCCTTGTGCTAAACCAATTAAAACAGCAATCAGATAGAATTCAAAAATTGTATTTAAATTATAAGCTATAAGTGTAATCAGTATGTAAATAACAAGACATGACATTATACCAAACTCACTTGTTTTGTAATTAGCAATACTGTTGATCAGAATAGTTCCTGGGAAACTAACAAATTGTGTCACTAACAAGGCAATTAATAAGTCATTGGATGAAAAACCAATCGTAATACCAAAGTTTACAGCCATTCTAATTATGGTGTCTACGCCATCAATATATATCCAATATGCTAGCAAAAAATATAATAGTCTTTTGTCTGCTTTAATATCTTTAAAGGTATCAAACAAACCATGTCTATGCTGAACTTTAAGTTTTTTAGTATCTTTCCAATAAATGAATAAAGGTATGCTAAATAAAAGCCACCATAATGATGTAAATATAAAAACAATTTTTTTATTGATAATGAAATCATTCGAAGATTCTTTAAAATAAAAAAGGAAAAATAATGCTAATATAAATGCAATCCCACCTCCAAGATATCCAGCTGCATAACCAAAAGACGATATTGAGTTAAGATCTTTGGATTCATCAAAGCTTAACAACATAGAATCATAAAATACATTAGACAGCATAAAACCAAAAAGAGATATGCTGAACAAAATCGATGCGATAGCCCAAGCATCTTTCTCCACAAAAGTTAAAAATAATGTTGCGGTTATGCCTATAAATGCTGATAGAGCTAAATATTTTAATTTATTACCATTTCTGTCTGCTAATAGTCCCAAAAACGGTGCAATTAAAATTAGTAGCAAGCTTGCACTAGAATTAGATATTCCAAGTACCAATGTTCTTTCTGACTGTGCGAATGAAGATGCAAAGTAATCTGCAAAAATAATAGGGAAAAAACCAGCTAGTACTATAGTTGCAAAAGCTGAGTTAGCCCAATCATATAATATCCAACTATAATATTTTTTATTTTTCACAATTTCTAAGGAAGCGGTGGGATTCGAACCCACGAGGGCTTTGACACCCTAACGGTTTTCAAGACCGGCCCCTTCAACCACTCAGGCACGCTTCCATTTTCGATGAACTATTATAGAATAAAATTCTCCTAGTTCATAACTTTATAACTTTATAGTTTTAAAACCTGTTAGATCTTGAAGTACAGTCGGAATACTAATAATACTTCCATCAGTATGATTTTCAATCAAAGCCGCCATTGTTCTTCCAACAGCTAATCCTGAGCCATTTAGTGTATAAACATAGCTTTTTTTCTTAGAATCCATCTCTCTATATTTAATATTAAGTCTTCTTGACTGAAAGTCAGTAAAAGAGCTACATGAAGATATTTCACGGTAAGTATTCTGGCTTGGAAACCAAGCTTCAATGTCATTTGTCTTAGATGATGAAAAACCAAGATCTCCAGTAGATAAGAGAACTCTTTGATAAGGTATTTCGAGAGCTTCCATAATACTTTCAGCATGACAAGTAATTGATTCTAATGCTTCATCAGCCATTTCTGGCTTAACTATCTGTACTAATTCAATTTTCTCAAACTGATGCTGCCTAATAATACCTTTAGTATCTTTTCCATAAGACCCTGCTTCTGATCTAAAGCATGGAGTATGGGCTACTAATTTCAAAGGCAAATCAGATTCATTAAGAATCTTGTTTCTGTAAATATTGGTAAGAGGCACTTCTGCGGTAGGGATTAAATATAGCTCAGTGTCCTGAATTTTAAATAAATCTTCTTCAAATTTCGGAAGCTGTCCAGTACCTATAAGAGAATCTTTATTAACAATATAAGGAACATTGTATTCAATATAATTATTTATTTCTGTATGAGTATTTAACATATAAGTTACTAGCGCTCTATGTAATTTTGCAATCTGCCCTTTCATTACAACAAATCGTGTTTTAGTAATAGATCCACCAAGCTCAAAGTCTAGTAATCCAGTTTTAGATAATAGAGAAGAATGCTCCACATCAGATTTTTTTAGAGAACCAAAAGATTTGCTAACTTTATTAAATGACTCATCTGTCCCTATAGGAGTCTCCTTAGACGGTATATTCGGTATTTCTAAAACAATATCCTTAAGGTCTTGTTCTTTTTTCTCTAGTAAATTTTTATTTTCTAATATAGATTTTTCTAATTTTTGAGACTCAATTTTGATCAGATTTTTTTCATCTTCGGATTTAGCACCTTTAAATTTGTCATTAAGTTTATTTTTCTTAGCAGCTATAGACTCTTTAGAATTAATCAGAGACTTTCTTTCCTCATGTAATTTTGTAATTAAATTTACATCCAGCATATACCCTCTACTGGCTAATTTAGCTAGAATAAGATCTGGGTCATTGATTATTAAATTTATATCAATCATTTTTTAATATTTTGAAAAGTAATTAAACATCTTGATTTAAAATTTCTCTATTACCATTAGATTGCTGCTCTGAAAGAACACCTTTAGCTTCCATTGCTTCTATTATATTGGCAGCACGATTGTATCCTATTCTCAGCTTTCTTTGAATGAAAGAAATTGAAGTTTTCTTCGTTTCCATCACAATCTGAACAGCATCATTATATAAAGGATCATCATTAGATTCATTATCAACAATATCAGGGGCAACATCATCATCTACAGAATTTAAAAGCGATTCAATGTAGGTAGCTTCACTATTTTTCTTCAAAAATTGCACAATCTCCTTAACTTCATTATCGCTTACATATGCTCCGTGGATTCTTTTAGGTACTCTTGATCCGGGACTCATAAAGAGCATGTCTCCATTACCAAGAAGATTTTCAGCACCCATACTGTCTATGATTGTTCTAGAGTCTATATTAGTTGTTACCTGAAGAGCGATTCTAGCTGGTATGTTAGCCTTTATTAGTCCAGTAATGACATTAACAGATGGTCTTTGTGTAGCTAAAATCAAATGTATTCCTGATGCTCTTGCTTTTGCTGCTAATCTTATAATTAAATCCTCAACTTTCTTTCCAACCTGAAGCATCATATCGGCAAATTCGTCAATGACAACGACGATGTATGGTAATTTTTCATGATAGATTACATCATCACCTTTGTGACTGGTTACTTCTAGTTTCTTCCCAGACTGCTCGCTTTCAAGAACTAATTTATTATAAGCCATGATATCTCTAACCTTTAACTCACTCATAATCCTATATCTTTTTTCCATCTGCTGAACACACCAGCGTAATCCATTCGTTGCATCGCTCATATCTGTAATTACTGGATTTAATAAATGAGGTATTCCATCGTAAACACTTAATTCCAACATCTTTGGATCAACTAATAGTAACTGCAAATCTGTTGGATCTGATTTATATAATAAACTGACTAGCATTGTATGTAGAGTCACAGATTTACCGGACCCTGTGGTACCAGCAACAAGTAGATGCGGCAACCTTTGTAGATCAGTACAGATAGGTTTGCCTTGGATATCCTTGCCTAACGCTATTGTGATTGGAGAATTAGACTTTTCATATGATTTAGAAATTATTATTTCTCTTAGAGAAACTATCTCTCTATTTTCATTAGGGACCTCTATCCCAATTGAAGATGTTCCAGGGATATTATCAACTACTCTTAAACTTGTGACAGACATGGTTCTTGCCAGGTCCTTAGATAAGCTTGTAATCTGGCTAACTTTGATTCCTTTGGCAGGATTTATCTCAAACAGAGTAACCACAGGACCAGGTTTTACGGAAACTACATCAACCTCAATTCCAAAATCATTCAAATTAGTTTCTAATAGTCTCGACATTAACTGCAAAGATTCATCATCATAAGAAGCTGCTTCAGATTCATGTTGAACTAACAACTCTAATAAAGGTAATTCTGCTTTACTAGGAGAGCTAAATAACTCAGTTTGTTTTTCTTTAAATTCTCTTTTGCTAGAATGTTTTAACTTTTTAGGAGTTTCAATAAGGACTTTACTTGTTTTTACCTCTTGACTCAATTTATCGACTTTTACGCTATCTTTTCTTTTAGCATTATATAGTCTAATCTTCTCATAATTTGAGTTTATGATAAATTTAGACTTCAAATATATATACTTAGAAATTAATGAAGCTTTAGACATTAAAGCTTTAACTGGTATCTGAAAATATGTTAATGAAGAATAAAGAAGAAGTAAAAATGATACAACAACAGTTCCTGATATGCCTATGTAGGTGCTAAATTTATTAAATAATAGAAGCCCTATTTTGCCACCAAATAATACTTCACTTAAATCTTTATTTGCATGACCGCTATCAGCGAATGCCATAATTATGCAACTCGAGAGAATTATTATAATTAATAATCCAGCATTCATAAATTTATCAGAAGACTTATGTTCGGTATTAGTTTTAAAATTTTTAATAATTATAAACATAGCAAGAAATGGTAAAGCTAATGACATATTTCCAAATAACATGAAACACGTGAATGATACGTATGCGCCAAAAATACCAACATAATTATTAACTGATGATGCTAATCCAGAATTAAGGAAGCTTGGGTCATTAGGATCATGAGAATATATTGATAATAAAAATAATAAAGTTAGGACTACATAGAAGAGACTAGTGACTTCTTTTTTTAATAGTGAGAACCTACTAGCGGTAAGTTTTTTATTTTTTCTGACTTGAGCCATTAACCCTCATTTACTCCTATTTTAATACAATATTATTACATTTTCCATGGAGATAATGTAAATATTCTTTAAGAGTTGTTATAAAAACTAGATTAATATAGGATATATCAAATGGAAAACAAACATAGTTCATTAATAATACTTGGGTCAGGACCTGCTGGATATACAGCGGCATTATATGCTTCAAGAGCTAATCTAAAACCGTTATTAATAACAGGATTAGAGATTGGTGGGCAACTTACAACAACAACAGATGTTGATAATTGGCCTGGTGATCATGATAACCTTCAAGGTCCAGAGCTAATGGAAAGAATGAAGGAACATGTCGGAAAATATGATACAGAGATTATAATGGACCATATCAAGGAAGCTGACCTTTCTAGTAAACCCATAAAACTAATTGGTGATTCTACTACATATACATGTGATGCATTGATTATATCAACTGGCGCTAGTGCAAAATATCTAGGGTTAGAGTCAGAAAAACTATATCTAGGGAAAGGTGTTTCTGCTTGCGCAACATGTGATGGTTTTTTTTACAGAGGCCTAGAAGTAATAGTAATTGGCGGAGGAAATACTGCAGTTGAAGAAGCTTTATACCTCTCTAACATTGCATCTAAAGTTACTCTAGTTCATCGGAGAGATAAATTAAGAGCGGAAGCCATGTTAATTGATAAATTAAACCAAAAGGTTAAAGCTAAAAAAATAGAAATAATATGGAACTCAAATCTTCTTGAAGTCAATGGAGACAAAACAAAGGTAACTAGTGCAACTTTAAAGAAAACCGACTCAAATGAAACTCAGGAAATTGAATGTGCTGGAGTCTTTGTGGCTATTGGACATCAACCTAATACTTCTTTATTTAAAAGTTATCTTGAAATGGATAATGCTGGATACCTAAAAGTAAAGGGTGGGAGTTCAGGTGGAATTACATCTACAAGTATAGAGGGTGTTTTTGCAGCTGGTGATGTTTCTGACTCAATATATCGTCAAGCAGTAACTTCTGCTGGTTCAGGGTGCATGGCTGCATTAGACGCTGAAAAATATTTAGACAAATAGACTAAATATCAGCTCCAGAAAAATGCAACATAAGAATTGCAACTAGCAATACACTCAACACAGCAGTCACTGAACTCATTAAAGTTTTAAGAAATACATAGTCGGGTGATATTTTTTTATTTAAAAAATAAGAAATAAGGATTAAACCGGTAACTAATAAAATTGTTCTCATTATATATTTTCCATGATAAAGGTTTTAACTGCATCAGCACTATTCTCTATTATAATCATATCTTCCTCTAACTCCATAATATTATGTACTTTATCTGTGATAAATTTCTCATTACCTAAAAGATTAAATACAGTATCCTTGAACTTAGCTGGATGCGCAGTAGATAAAGTGACTTTTAAGTCATACTTTTTTTCACATTTATTCGCAGATGCTATTCCAACCGCAGTATGCGGGTCAACAATAATCTTATGATCACGAAAAGTATCTTTAATAATATCTCCAACCTCTTCCTCTGAAACAGAGTATGAGCAAAATGATTCCTTTATTTTTACAAGGTTATTATTCTTGAGACTATATTTTCCAGTTTCTTTTAGTTCTCTCATTAAGTCATTTACGTATTCTGAGTTTTGAGTAATATCATAAAGTAATCTTTCAAAGTTACTCGATATCTGAATATCTATGCTAGGAGAAGATGTTTCTCTGACTGCTTTAAGTTCATGTTCTCCAGACATCAATGTTCTTGTTAAGATATCATTTTCATTTGTAGCAATATTCAACATATCTATTTTAAGACCCATTTTTTTTGATATATAACCTGCTAAGATATCTCCAAAATTTCCAGTAGGAACTGAGAATAAAACTTTTTTATTTCCAACTTCTAATCTGCTTAACGTATAAAAATAATAAACCATTTGACACATAATTCTAGACCAGTTAATAGAATTTATAGCTGTTAGATGATTAGATTTTTTATAATCAGTATCAGAAAATATTTTTTTAATAATATTTTGACAATCATCAAAACTTCCTTTGACAGCTAAATTAAAAACATTTTCAGATTTAATAGTTGTCATGAATTTACGTTGCACTTCTGATATTTTATTATGTGGATGCAATATGAATATTTTAGCAGACTTAACATTCTTAAAACCTTCAATAGCTGCAGCACCCGTATCTCCTGATGTTGCGCCCAGGATGTTAATAGACTGACTATTTTCTTTTAAATAGAAATCCATAAGTTGTGAAATGAATTGCATAGCAAGGTCTTTAAAGGCATAGGTTGGCCCATGATATAACTCAAGTAGGTAATGCTCATTATTTAATTTTTTTAGCGGTGTAATCTCAGGGGTATCAAAACAAGAATAGGACCTATCAATAATATCTTTTAAGTTTTTTTCTGTTAAAGATGAATCAATATAGGGCGAGATGACTGCATAGGCAATCTCCTGATATGTCATGGATGAAAATGAATTTATTGTATCCTCGCTCAGAGATGGCCAGGATTCCGGAATATATAAGCCACCATCAGAAGCTAATCCTTCAAAAACAACATCCTTGAATGAAAGTTTAGGCGCATTGCCGCGTGTACTAATATACTTGATGCTATCTTTCATCTGTTTTCAATACTCTAATTGCATGTACTTTTCCTTCAACATGGGCCAATGATTCAATTTTTTTAATTGCATTACTAATGGAAATTCCATTGACGCTATTTGTTATCATTACAATTGGAATTAATGAATCTAAGTCTATAGGTTCATGCTGAGTAACGGCTTCAATACTTATATCTTCATTTGCCAATACATTTGTTATTTCTGCCATTACACCAGATATATCATGTGCATAAATTCTGAGATAAAATGGACTAGCAATATCTTCGTTTTTACTAATATTAAATGAGTTTTCTCCACTACTCTTAAAGATATTTTTATTTCTTAAATCTTTACCGCTTGAAAAGTTTATAGCTTCAACTAAATTAGTAACAACCGCAGACGCTGTTGCATCACCACCAGCCCCATTTCCATACAGCATAGATGTTCCAAATTTATCCCCTGTAATTAATAAAGCATTCATCACGCCCAAAACCTGAGATAAAATATTATCTTTATGAATAAGGACAGGATGAACCCGACACTGAATAGAGTCATTTTTTTTATTAGTGATCCCAACATGTTTTATGCTGTACCCGAGCTCTTTTGCATATTCAATATCCATAGTAGTTATATTTTCTATACCTTCAATATATGTATTTTTTAATGGAGATTTTATTTTATATACTAATGAGGCCAAAATTGATATCTTGTGTGCGGCATCCATTCCATTAATATCAAATGTTGGATCTGCTTCCGCATAACCTAATTCTTTAGCTTCATCTAACGCATCATTAAATTCTAAACCATGAGATGACATTTGATCTAAGATATAGTTACAAGTTCCATTAATTATTCCTGTAATAGATAAAATATTCTCATTTGACATACTATTCGTTAAGGTTTGGATTATAGGAATAGCACCAGCTACAGATGCTTCAAAGCCAAAATATACATTATGTTCCTTTGCTAGCTTAAAGATTTCGTCTCCATGTTCAGCTATAAGAGCTTTGTTAGCAGTAATCACATGTTTTTTATTTTTTATTGCAGATGTAATTACTTTGTATGGAATATCAATGCCACCAATTAATTCAACAATAATGTTAATATTTGAGTCAGATGTCATTTCCATAACATCTTTGGTAACGGCTATGTCTTTATTATATTCTTTCTTATCAATAGATCTGTCTGCTATCAGGGCAATTTCAAATTCTTCCGAAACACTAGACTGGATTTTATCATCATGAACTCTTAGGTGTTCGACAAAACTTTGTCCTACAGTGCCATATCCGCATATACCAATTTTTAACATATTATTCCTTGGGTTAACAAAAGATTATATTTTACCATTATTTAATCTATAATTGTTATTATAATGGAACTAACTTTACAATCTATTAAATCTGGTTTATTCATAAAAAACTATGAAAATCATAGTCTATATATTGATGATAAAATCTATAAAAATAATGTTTTAATGACTAGCGCAGCTGTAGAAAACTGGAATTTAAACGATATAGATAATTTAAATATAGATGATTTTAAAAATGTACTTGATTGTAAGCCAGAGATTATAATTTTAGGAACAGGAGGCAACCTAGTAATACCAACCTCTACTATTATTAATGATATCCAAAATCAAGGAATAGGGTTTGAATTTATGATCACAGACTCAGCTTGTAAAACATTTAATCTCCTAGTATCAGAAAATAGAAAAGTTGCTGCAGCATTAATTTTATAGTTTTAAAATTACAAAAACAAATATTGTTATTAAGGCTATATATAAAAAATATTTATTGAGATAAGTAACTATGTACATTCCATATCTGTCAGAAACATAGGCAACAAGGGAAAATCTTAGCCCCCTACCTATTAAAGAAACAAATATAAAAAGAGCAAAATTTACTCCAAGAAACCCAGCCGCAATAACAAATATCTTGTATGGCAGAGGAGTGAAGCTGGAAATAAACAATATAATTATTCCATACTCTAAAAACATTGATTTTGAAATATTAAACTTATCTTCATAACCATAATCTACGATGAATGGATATATGTCAGTAAAAAGATAACTACCAATGAGATAGCCTACAACTCCACCAATTACAGACATCAATGTGGCAATCAGAGCTAAATCAAACCATTTATAAGATTTTGAGATCGCCATAGGAATGAGTAATGCATCGGTTGGTATTGGAAAAAATATAGACTCTATAAAACTTAGGAAACCTAAAACTTTTTTAGATTTCAATAATAGAATTTTTTGCATTAAATTGTGTAGCATAATTTTCAAACAATCCCTTCTAACATTGGGACAAATAAAACATCATCCACTTCTTTCTTAAATATGCCTTTTTTAGTGTTTTTAACCCTATAAAGTTTTTGTGATCCATTCACGTTAAGAGGTAAGACCATACGGCCATTAGGTTTAAGTTGAGAAATTAATTTATCTGGAATGATTGATGGTGACGCTGTCATAATAATTGCATCATATGGACCATTTAACTTATAACCATCAAAACCATCACCATAAATAGATAAAATATTTTTATAATTTAAGGATTTTAAGAGATTTTTTGTTTTTAAATATAAAGGCTCAATCCTCTCAATAGTAGTTACACGTTCGAAAAGCTTAGACAATACACATGCCTGATATCCGCAACCAGTTCCAATCTCGAGAACATTTTTCATACTATCAGCTTCTATCAATAATTGTGACATTTTAGCAACAATATATGGTGATGAAATAGTTTGATTAAATCCAATTGGCAAAGCATCAAAATCATATGCTCTAGCTCTTAACGCAGGCTCTATAAATATATCTCTTTGAATGGTAGACATGATATCTAAGACAGAAGTATTGGTGATTCCTTGCTCCTTAAGAGAACTTATCATTTTTTTTAATTTTTCAGAAGAAATATCTTTAATGCTCATACTATTTATAATAGCTTATTTTTATTTAAATATTGTGCTTTTAATTTTTTTTGTTTCACACATGTTAATCGTTAAAGGTGTGATAGAAATATAATTAGATTTCAATGCATTAAAATCAGTTTTTTTGGTAGACTTAAGTGGCTTTCCAACCGCGCCAATCTGAGCAAGTAAATTATTACCATTTTTGAATAACTCAGGTTTTAAAGAAATATCTCTATTACCAAGCATAGTATATTTAATTCCTCTGATTTTAGAGAATGGAATATCTGGAATATTAATATTATAAATATTTTTAGATTTTAGTTTTTGACTGAAAATATGAGTTAAAATTAAATTAATCTTATCATCAATATCATTTAAATATTTTGGTTCTCGAGAAGATATGGAGATCGCAATAGGAGAATATTTGCAAAATCTTCCTTCAATGGCACCCGCTACTGTTCCTGAATATATGACATCGTCTCCCATGTTGCTACCAAAGTTTATTCCAGAAAATACTATATCCGGTATACTTTTCATTTCACCACGACCTATGATATGAATGCAGTCTGCAGGAGTACCTTTAACAATATAATGTTTTGAATCAATTTTTTTATAACTCACTTGTCCATGTACAGATAACGAGCTACTACAAGCGCTCATATTTTTAAATGGCCCTGCTACTGTAACATCGCCGTATTTTAAAAGAAGATTTTCCAAGATTTTAATACCCGGAGCTTTGTATCCATCATCATTAGTTAGCAATATTTTCATTAAAATCCTATTAATTATTTTTTTATATTATACTTAAATACTAATAATAAGTAATATATTAATAAAATGAATAATGATCAAAAGGATAAAACTGAATTTGAAAAGCTTCTAGAGGAGTCAGATCTTGATATAAATCAAATATTAAGAGATAAAAGCGGCAAAGCTATTAGTAATGAGAATAAAAATTATATCAGCGTTAATGTCAGTCATGATGACCTATATGGTGAGAACTTGAATACTGAATTTAGCCATAGACAGAATGGTATTCAGAATAAAATTATTCATGACCTTAAAAGCTTAAAATATAAATTCAGGCATTCAGAGATACTAGACTTACATGGTTTGACAGCAAATGAAGCTGAAGTAGAGTTAAATAGTTTTATAAAAGAAAATTATCATAACAGCTCAAAATATTTGCTTATCATACATGGCAAAGGTTCAAATAATAAAGATAATCAAGCTCCAATAAAAAAGCTCGTAGAAAAATTCATAATTAATTCTGTCCATATTTTAGCTGCTAATTCTGCTAATAAAAATTATGGTGGGTTTGGCGCTACTGTTTTAATTTTAAAAAAATAGAAGTCTAGTTTTCAAAAGGGATACTTAAGAGCTTTATTTCTTTTTCAGTCAAATATCTATATTCGCCAACTAACAAATTATTTAATTTAATATTATCATACTGAATACGTTTTAATTTAATTACAGTGCATCCAACAGAACGAAATACTCTTCGTACCTCTCTGTTTTTTCCAGTCTTTAAAGTAATAGTATATTTATTAGTAGTAGACTTACATTTAGATATGCTATTAAATTTTCCTATTTCAGACATACCAATATCTAATCCTTTGATGCATTGTTCTTTTTTAATATCATTAAAGGATCCCTTAATTACAACTTCATATTTTCTTGAAATATTAGAGGATGGATGCATCATTTTATTGGCAATATCGCCATTGTTAGTAAATAATAATAAACCAGATGTCTCTAAGTCAAGTCTTCCGATATTAATCCATTTTCCATTTATATCAGGTAATCTTTCAAATACAGTTTTTCTGTTAGCATTATCTTTAGATGTAACGATTTCTCCACAAGGTTTGTGATAAATCATTATTTCAATCTTTGAATCGAATATAGCTGATGAAACAGTATACTTGGTTTTATCAAATGTTATTGAATCTCCAATTTTTACTTTTGTTCCCAATGTTGCAACAATACCATTTACTTTTACCAAGCCTTTGATAATATTCTTCTCACATTCCCTTCTAGAGAGAACTCCTAACATTGATAATATCTTTTGTACCCTATACATTATGCAAATTATTGATTATATTGTAGTAAATAATATTTATTAAATAAATGAAGAAATTAAACATAATAATTGTAATCGTATCAGATACTAGAACAACTGCTACTGATAAATCTGGTAAATTATTAAAAAAAGATATAACTGAAACAGGGCATAATATAATTGGAATCACTATTATACCTGATGATATATACCAAATTAGACATAAAATATCTCAATATTTAGTAGATGATAAAATTGATGTCATAATTACAAGTGGAGGAACGGGTATAACCGGAAGAGACGGAACTCCGGAAGCGGTTAAGGTACTTCTTGATAAAGAAATTGAAGGCTTTGGAGAATTATTTAGATCAATATCATACCAAAAAATAAAAACATCGTGTCTTCAGTCGAGAGCCTTAGCAGGGGTAGCTAATTCTACATTTATTTTTGTACTGCCTGGATCGATTGATGCATGCTCTACTGCATGGAAGGAAATAATACAATATCAACTAGATAGTGAAACTAAACCCTGCAATTTAGTTATGTTGATGCCGCGACTCAAAGAATAATGAAAACTTTATTGTAGGAGCCATTGATCTTCTGTTATGCCTTAATCTATTTATAGCTTTATTTTTTATAAAATCACAAGATCTTATCACTGATTCATATACTTCTTATAGTACTTCTAATTCTGAAGGTGGCGGCAAATCACTTAAAGATTTTAAATTGAAATAATCTAGAAACTTTTTGGTTGTAGCTAGTAACTCTGGTTTACCAGGCGTCTCTTTATGACCTACAACTTTTACCCACTCAAACTCAATTAAATTCCTTATTATTTGTGGATTAACTGAAACTCCTCTTATCTCCTCGATATCACCCCTAGTTACAGGTTGCTTATAAGCAATGATCACTAATGTTTCTAAGAAAGCCTTAGAATATCTAGTTGAAGACTGTTTATTTAACTTAGATATCCAATCATCATATCCTTTTCTGACCTGCATTCTAAAACCACTAGCAACATGCACTATTTCAAATGAATGATTTTTATAATTATCATTTAAGACATCAATTGTTTTCTGTATTTCATTTTTAGATGGCTTGTCTTTATCAAATAAATTAGCAATATCTTGGAGCGACAGAGGATCATTTGACGCTAAAAGAGCACCTTCGATAATTAAATTTAATGGTTTAGAATAACTCATAATATGACAGATTGTAGATAAATCATGGAATAGTCTTGGTTCTGCACTATATCTATTAAACCTTCTTTGGCTAACTCAAGTATTGCTAAAAAAGTAACTATCGCACCCATTCTTCCCTCTTGGTATGTAAAACAATCTATAAACTTAATTGTTTCATTTTTATTAATTATATCCAATATAAACGACATTCTCTCTCGAACAGATAAAGCTTCAGACTGTATTTCATGTGAAGCAAATATTTCAGCTCTCTTAAGAACTTCTTGAAAAGCAATCTCCAACTCTCCTAAGTCAATAGTTGGCATAGTGTCTTTTTTTTCAATATTAGCAAATATTCTAGAGATAATAAAAGTATCTCTATTGAGTCGCGGTATTTCATCTAATTTCTCAGAAAGGTTTTTATACTTTTGATACTCCATTAATCTTTTAATCAAATTAGCTCTTGGATCTTCTTCATCCTCTTCATCTTCTTCATTAGGAACAAGCATTCTAGATTTTATTTCAGCAAGCGTTGACGCCATCACCAGATAATCAGACGCCAATTCAAATTGCATTTCCTGCATCATGTTAATATATTCTACATACTGATTAGTTATTGGTAATATTGGAATATCCACAACATCAATGTTTTGTTTTTTTATAAGGTATAGTAGAAGATCAAGCGGCCCTTCAAATTGTTCTATGATAACCCTTAAGGCTTCGGGTGGTATAAAAAGATCTTCAGGAATATCTGTAATTGTTTTACCATTAAATACAATACTTGTATCATTACTATTTGTATTGGACGTATTCATTTGCTAATCATACCAATTTTATCGTAAATATTTCTGATAGTTTTATCTGCTATCACTCTAGCTTTACTTGCTCCCTCACGAAGAACTTTATCTAAGTATGTTTCATCTTTTAACAAGAGATTTGTTTTTATAGAAATTGGCTCCACTGTCTTTATTATAACTTCAGTTAAATCTTTTTTAAATAATGATATTTCTCTAGATGCATATTTAGATATAACCTCTTCTTTATCAATTAAACCACATGCACTATATATGTTAAGTAAATTATTAATCTCAAGCCTTGTCTCAGCTCCTTTCAAAGTGTCTGGCATCTTCAAAGAGTCTGTTTTAGCCTTTTTAATTTTCAAAGAAATCTGATCATTTGAATCTGTCATAAGTATTCTAGAATATTCAGAAATATCAGACTTACTCATCTTATTTGAACCATCTCTAAGACTCATTATCCTTGTTGTCGACTTATTCATGAGTGGCTCAGGAAGAATAAAACAGTTTTCATTATAATCTGTATTAAATTTATGAGCGATATCTCTAGCCAACTCCAAATGTTGTTTTTGATCCTCTCCTACAGGAACATGAGAAGCTGAATATAGCAAAATATCAGCAGCCATTAAAACTGGGTACGTATAAAGTCCTATTGAGGCATTCTCTCTATTTTTTCCAGCCTTATCTTTAAACTGTGTCATCCTATTCAACCAACCAACTCTAGCTGTGCAGCTTAATATCCAAGCTAACTGAGTATGCTCAGGAACTTGTGACTGATTAAATATGATATTCTTGGATTCATCTAGCCCAGAGGCTAAAAATATTGCTAAAACTTCTCGAGTGCTGTTTTTTAATGCTCCAGGATCTTGCCAAACTGTTATTGCATGAAGATCTACTATCGAGAAAATACTCTTATAATCAGCCTGATAGTTAACAAATTGTGTTATGGCTCCTAAATAGTTGCCTATATGTATTTCGCCTGATGGTTGTACACCAGAAAAAATGACTTTATCGCTCATATTATAATCCAGATATTTAGTATAATATTCTAACATAAAGTTACATAACTCTCATTTGTTATATAAAAAAATGAAAACTACCCTATAATAATGTCATGAGTAAAAAACGAATGAAACTAATCGAAGACGGGCTCCAATCTCTTAATCCTTTGAAAATTGATATAGTAGATGAAGGTCATTTACATGTTGGACATGCCGGAGCAAAATCAGGAGGACACTTTAAGCTATATATTGTGAGCGAGCATTTTAAAGGTCAGAGCATGGTTAATAGACATAAACTAATATATCAAAATCTAGATGAGTTAATGAAAACTGAGGTACATGCGCTCTCAATTAAAGCCGTTAGCCCAGAAGAACTTTAGTCCAATATTTTCTTATAAACTATGGCATCTTCCTTTCCGAGAGAAGTCTTATAGTAATCTTTTCTGAACCCAATCTTTTTAAAGTCATATTTCTCATATAATGCTATTGCAGACCCATTTGTTAAACGTGTCTCTAATAATATAATTTCTGATTTTAATATTGTACATTTATGAATAACCATCTCCAGAAGTTCTGATCCAATACCATTATTACGATATTTTTTATTTACCGTTAAATTTAGAATATGCGATTCAAAAGGAGTTACTTTAGAAATAATATATCCAACAACAGTATTATTATATGTTGCTAGATATGAATCATATCTATTCATAATACAGTCTTTCAAAATATTCCGTGTCCATGGGAAATCATATGACTGGCATTCCATATCATAAATATCATCGAGATCAATCATTTCGATGTCTCTATATTCTATAAATTGAGATAATTTAGCTGACATTAGAATCAATTATACCTTTAAGATATTGTAAATCATCCCAGACTTTCTTTTTCTGAGAAGGGCTTCTTAAAATATATGCCGGATGATAGAACACTATTATAGGAATATCGTATTTATCAATAAAAAATTTTTTGAGCCTAAGTTCAGACATAGGCATATCTTCACCGAGCAATCTATTTGCAGCAATTTTTCCAAGCAACACTAAAACCTTTGGTTTAATAATATTTATTTGTTGGTCTAAATAATCTGAACAAGCACTTATCTCTGATGCTTCAGGATCTCTATTCTCAGGGGGTCTACATTTGATAGTATTTACAATAAAGACTGAATCTCTATTCAAGTTTATTGATTTTAAGAATTCATTCAAGAGTTTACCTGCCCTGCCAACAAAAGGTCTGCCTACTTCATCCTCTTCTCTACCCGGAGCTTCCCCAATTATCATTATATTTGAGTCTGGGTCCCCTTCTCCGAATACTGTATTCCGTCTTGTTTTATGTAAATTACATTTTTTACATTTCTTAATTGTTTCATCAAGACTTGTAAGATTATTATTTTCAGAAGAAATATTTTGTGTTAATTTTTTAGAATACCAAAATATGTCAATTCCCATTTCAGGAAAATATTTCTTAATCATGCTTTCCATTAAATTCCTCTTTTTTTAGAAGAATTAGCCTCGGGGTTTTCTTTGAATTTATTTAATGCATTAACTAATGCTAAGATTGAAGCTTTAACAATGTCAGTATCAGCGCCATGCCCATTAAAGACACTATTATTTTTAGTTATACGGACCGTTACTTCGCCCTGAGCATCAGTACCAGATGTTATATTATTTACGGAATAAAGGGTTAACTTACAACCACTTTTAACAATACTTTCAATTGCATTATATGCTGCATCTACAGCACCATCCCCTGTTGCTTTAGCTTCTTCGAGGATGCCATTTATCGAAAGCTTAACATGAGCGTGGGGTTTTTTATTAGTTTCAGTAACAATATTCATATAATTAAAGTTAATTAAATTTACAGAAACTTTTACATTCGATGAAAGATTTATGAGATCCTCGTCAAATATTTCATGTTTTTTATCAGCTAAATCCTTAAATCTATAAAATAAATCATCAAAAGCTATATCATCTTTAGGCATGATGTTTAGGTCAATTAGTTTCTGCTTAAAAGCATTTCTCCCAGAATGTTTTCCTAACACCAGAGAGTTACTTGCCAAACCAATATCTTCAGCTCTCATAATCTCATAAGTTTCACGAGATTTAATTATGCCATCTTGATGAATACCTGATTCATGAGCAAATGCATTCTTGCCTACTATCGCTTTATTTGGCTGGACAGGAAACCCTGTTATAGAGGAGACAAGTCTAGAGCACTTTAATATTTTTTTTGAATTTATACTTGTATCACATTTAAAAACATCCTGCCTAGTTCTAACTGTCATTACAATTTCTTCAAGAGCTGCATTACCTGCTCTTTCACCTAATCCATTAATTGTGCATTCAACCTGTCTGGCTCCATTCAATACTGCAGACAATGAATTACCTACGGCAAGACCCAGATCATTATGGCAATGTACTGAAAATATTGCTTTATCAGAATTTGATACATTTGAGATTATGTTTTTAATTAATTCTCCAAACTGATGAGGCAAGTTATATCCAACTGTATCAGGAATATTTATAGTTTTAGCTCCTGCATTTATTGCTGCCTCTATAACTTCACATAAAAATTTTAACTCAGATCTTCCTGCATCTTCAGGTGAAAACTCTATATCATCAGTAAAAGTCTTTGCCAACTCTATTGCTGCAACTGCAGTTGATAGCACTTTCCCAGGTGTCATTTTTAATTTTTTCTCCATATGTATAGGAGATGTCGCAATAAAAGTATGTATTCTAGGAAACTTCGCATCTCTTAATGATTCTGCTGCAGTGGAAATATCTTTATCTAAAGCTCTCGCAAGAGCACAGATGCTAGAGCCTGTTATTATTTTAGATATTTCTTGTACAGATTTAAAATCTCCAGCACTAGCTATAGGAAAACCAGCTTCAATAATATCGACATTTAATTCCTCTAACGCAATAGCAATTTTCATTTTCTCATTGACATCCATCGATGCTCCAGGACTTTGCTCTCCATCTCTTAGAGTTGTATCAAAAATTATTAGATTTTTATCATTCATATTATTAGGTAAATTTAAGTTAAGTAAATTAAAACTATAATAACAATTTTAAAAAGCCATTTAAAAGAGGATATCAATTATAGAAATTGATTTAATCATAACTGAAACTTTATATTAAATAAGTAAATTTGCAAGAAATATTAAGGCTTTGTAGAGGTTTTCTCTTTGGAGAATGACTTTTTCTTCTTAACTATTCTCATGAGATACATGCTTGGACCTGATAACGCATAAAGTAAGAAAAATGAGAACAATACCAATGGTGGATCAAAAGATATAAATGAAATGATTAATGCGATCACAAATAAAGTGATATGCGGTACTTTATGACGAATATCAAAATCTTTAAAACTATAATAAGTAATATTGCTAATCATCAAAAATGATAACAACGGCAAGATAAATAATCCAACCCATATATAGTGCACATATCCATTCACCATCGTCTCTACTATCCATATATATGTGATAATAACTGCTGATGCTGCTGGACTAGCTAATCCTATAAAATATTTTTTATCCTGGGTTTGTATTTTTGAGTTAAATCTAGCTAATCTAATAGCAGCCGAAGCAACATAAATAAAACAGCATATTAATACAATTTTAGAGGAATCTAAGTTTAAAATTAAATTTGTATTAGCCCACGTATAAAACATAATTGCAGGGGCTAACCCAAAACAAATCATATCTGATAAACTATCATAGTTTTCCCCAAACACTGTTTGAGTATTTGTTAGTCTAGCGATTCTACCATCCAAACCATCAAGAACCATTGCAATAAGTATAGCCAATGATGCAATAACAAAGTCACCATTTATTGAAGATACAATTGCATAGAATCCACTAAATAAAGCAGAGGTTGTAATTAAGTTTGGAAGAAGAAATACGCCTCGCGATCTCTTCTTTTTCTCTTCAATCATTATTTCATTTTTTCATCTACGAGCTTGCTGTCTCCCATCCATGACATCATACTACGTAATTTTTTACCTGTCTCTTCTATTAAATGTTCTGAGCCTTCTTGTCTCAGTCTATCAAACTCTTTAGATCCACTTTTTACCTCACTAACAAAATCTTTAGCAAATTTACCATTCTGAACATCTGCAAGCACTAGCTTCATATTAGCTTTCACATGATCATCTATGATTATAGGGCCTTTTGTTAAGTCTCCATACTCCGCAGTATTAGAAATAGAATATCTCATTTCCGTCATTCCACCTTCATACATTAAATCTACTATAAGCTTTAACTCATTAAGGCATTCAAAATAAGCCATTTCAGGCGCATAACCAGCTTCTGTTAAAGTCTCAAATCCAGCTTTTACTAGCGCAGTAACACCGCCGCATAGGACAGCTTGCTCACCAAATAAATCAGTTTCAGTTTCTTCCTTAAAGTCTGTTTCAATTATCCCTGCTCTTCCACCACCTATGGCTGACGCATAAGCTAATGCAATATCTTTTGCTTTTCCAGAATTATTATTATGGATTGCAATCAGAGTAGGCACTCCTTTACCTGCAAGAAAAGTTGATCTAACCAAATGACCGGGGCTTTTTGGAGCTACCATGAATACATCATTTTTAGCATCCGGCTTTATTTGTCCATAATGTATATTAAAACCATGCGCGAAAGCTAACATTGCATTCTCTTTTAAATTTGGCTCTATTGATTCTTTAAAAATATCTCCTTGATACTCATCTGGTGCAAGAATCATCACAATATCAGCTTTAGAAACAGCATCTTTAACAGGTAAAACTTCTAGACCTTCTTTTTTAGCTCTCGCTGCATTCACTGAACCCTCTCTAAGCCCAATAGTCACATTGACGCCTGAGTCTTTAAGGTTAAGGGCATGTGCATGTCCTTGTGAACCATATCCAATTATGGTCACATTAAGATTTTTAATATTATCTAGGTTTGCGTCTTTATCATAATATACTTTCATTTTATTCCTCACTTAATATTTTCTAAACTATCAATACCTCGGCTTATACCCAACGTACCAGAACGAACCATCTCTATTATTTTAATTTTTCCCATTGATTCGATAAAAGCAAGAATTTTTTCAGTTGCACCAGTTAATTCAACAGTATAGCCGGTATCTGTCACATCTATAATACGTGCTCTAAAAATATCTGTTAGTCTTTTTATTTCATCTCTTTGGTTCTTGTTACATTTTAACTTTAGAAGCAACATCTCTCTTTCTATATGAGTCTCTTCAGTCAAATCTTTGACATTTACAACATCAATTAGCTTGTCTAATTGTTTCGCTAATTGTTTTATTTTTTGATCATTACAAAATGTCACCAGTGTCATTCTTGAAATTGACTCATCATTTGTGGGTGCAACATTTAAACAATGAATATTATATCCTCGTGCAGAAAATAAACCAGCAATTCTAGATAATGAACCAAACTCATTCTCAACTAGAATCGATATAATATGTCTTTTCTCATCCATATTTACGCGAGCTCCGTATCTTTGCCAGTGGGTGATAAATGCATTTCATTATGGGCTTGGCCACTTTTAATCATTGGGTAAACATTTTCTTCTTGGTCGGTGATGATGTCTACAAAAACCAATCTATCTTTTAAATTCATAGCTTCCTGCAGCTTACTTTTTAATTCTGAAGGTTTTTCAATTTTAATGCCAATATGCCCAAAACTAGATGCTAACTGAACAAAATCAGGTATAGCTTCCATATAAGACATTGCATATCTGCCTTCATAGAAAAATTCTTGCCATTGCCTGACCATTCCCATATACCTATTATTAAGGGTTATAACTTTTATTGGTAGTCTGTATTGCAAACAAGTTGCTAATTCTTGTATACACATCAATATGCTAGCCTCGCCAGTTACGCAAATAACTTCAGATTTTGGGTAAGCTAACTGCGCACCCATTGCGGCAGGAAGTCCAAAGCCCATGGTCCCAAGACCTCCAGAATTAATCCATCTGTTTGGTTTATCGAATTTATAATATTGGGCAGCCCACATTTGATGCTGGCCAACATCAGAAGTTACATATGCATCACCTTTAGTTATCTCATATAAAGTCTCTATTACAGACTGAGGTTTAATGATTGTTTTGGATGTCTTATAAGATAGACATTTTTTTGTTCTCCACTTATCAATCTGAGTCCACCATCTCTTAAGAGCTGATTTATTAATATTTTTTAGATATGGTTTGACAGCTTTATTCAGGTCTCTTAATATCTTTGATGTCTCTCCAACAAGAGACAAATCTACTTCTATAATTTTAGATATAGAAGAAGGGTCTACATCAATGTGTATAATTTTTGCAGATGGGCAAAATTTTGATGTATCACCTGTCACTCTGTCATCAAATCTAGCTCCAACTGCCAATAAAACATCACAATCATGCATTGCCATATTAGCCTCATAAGTACCATGCATTCCTAGCATTCCTAAAAATTGATTATCTGTGGCAGGATAACAACCAAGACCCATCAACGTATTAGTTATAGGGTATCCAATATTTTTAACAAGAGCGGCTAACTCTTTATGGGCATTACCTAAAATCACCCCTCCACCCGCATAAATCATTGGTTTCTTTGCAGAAGCTAGTAATTTAGCAGCTTCATCAATTTTTGACTTAGATTCTGAAATGGGAGCCTTATAAGATCTTAGTTTCACTTTTTTTGGATACTCAAAATTTATTTTAACCTTAGGGTCAGTTAAATCTTTAGGGATATCTATAAGGACAGGACCAGGGCGACCAGTTGTTGCAATAATAAAGGCTTTCTTAAAAACTTCTGCTATAGACTCTCTGCTATCTACTAAAAAATTATGCTTTGTTACAGGTCTTGTTATACCTGTTGCATCTGCTTCTTGAAAAGCATCACTGCCAACATATTCTCTCGAGACTTGACCAGAAATTATAATCATAGGCACAGAATCCATATGAGCTGTAGCCAATCCAGTAACACAGTTTGTAATACCTGGACCTGATGTAACTAAAACAACACCAGGTTTACCGCAAGCCCTAGCATATCCATCTGCTGCATGAGTAGCTCCTTGTTCGTGTCTAGTTAAGATATGTTTAATTTTTTTATCCCCAAACAAAGCATCATATATATGCAGTACTGCTCCACCTGGATACCCAAAGATGAATTCAACACCCTCTTTCTTTAAACACTCTATGATTATTTGCGATCCACTTAATTTCATAATTTCCCTTGGTTTATAACCAGTCCATAATACATCTTTTTTGGCCAATCATCATTATTTATTGATAATTTTCATTAATATATAATAATTATTGATAGGCCAAGTAACCATTGAAATCATCATATATATAGTATAAGAAACATTTTATGATTTCCAAGAAAACTATTTTTATTGAACTCTTGTCTTTTTTCCAATCTTTAATATCATCTATATAAAAAAAATCTATTTCAACATTTTGATCAAATGAATTAAATATTTTTTTAACTCTATATATATGAAATTTATTAGTAACAATTAAAACATTTTTTATACCGGATAAATCAATTTCACTAAAAAACTTTGCTTCATCATATGTGCTCTTATTATCTATGCCAAACAAAATAATATTCTTTCTTGGAATATTGTTTTTTAAAATAATGTCTATATATTTTTCATAAACTCTTCTTTCTTTAGATGGGTTAATATAATTTTTAACTACCCCAGCTTCTTTGCTCAAATATATGAATTTAGCATCTTTTTTAAAAAATAATTTACTACCAAGAACTGCTCTATCTGGATTTCCAGATAAAACAACAATTCCATCATAGTCTGAGCCAATGTAATCTATTTCGGGACTGGTTATTTTGAACAATAAGTAAAAAATTATTATTGATAATAATACCGTCATTAGGCCAATGACTAACAACAGTTTATTAAGATAAAACAAAGCTCTAGTTCTTTTTTAATAAAAAATAAAACTTATTATCTTTCTCTTCCGTGCTTAATAACTCATTTCCTGTTTGAGTAGCAAATGATTCAAAATCTTTAACTGCTCCTGGATCAGTTGATATAATTTTCAATGTTTGACCAGCATCCATTCCGTTAATTTCTTTTTTAGCTTTTATTATAGGTAAGGGACAATTTAGTCCGCTAGTATCTAATTCTTTATCAAAATCTGACATGCATTTTCCTTTGGGTTATAATAGTTAAACGTACATTAATTAGTATATAATAATTTATTAATGTTCCACTACTATGTTAGTTACTATAAAAAAATATTCAACCTCTTTTTTATTATCAATATGCCTGCTTTGTGCAGATATTCCTTTTGCATTTAGTGTAGGCCAAATACCAGAGCTTGGTGATCCATATAGTGAGACCCTGCCACTTAAGCAAGAAGATATTATTGGTATAGGCACATATCGTAGACTGCAAAAATTTGGTTATATTAATAATGACCCTTTAGTTATCTCTTATATCAACTATCTTGGTAATAAATTGTCAAGAGGTATAATGGATACAAAAAGAAGGTATCAATTTTTTGTAGTCCAGTCAGACCAAATAAATGCATTTGCGGTTCCAGGAGGTTACATTGGACTGAATATAGGTTTAATAATTTTATCTGAAAATGAAGCGCAGCTAGCGGGAGTAGTAGCACATGAAATTGCACATATTAAACTGAGACATTCGGCTGAAATGATTGCTAATGCAAGCATGAGTAACATACCAATGTGGATAGGAATAATTGCTGGAATTTTTGCAGGTAATCCAAAGGCTTCTATGGCAGCTATAAAGGCAGGAATTGGCTTATCTTCGCAAATGAATGTTAATTTAATTCGAACTAATGAAATAGAGGCAGATGATTATGGCGTAGAGATTATGCATAAAGCCAATTATGATTTATCAGAGATGGCAAATTTTTTTGATAAAATGGAAAATTCTACAGGGGAAATATCAAGAAGCTTGGAATATTTATCAACGCATCCAATGTATGAAAACAGAATTGCTGGCATACAAAACAGATCATCTGTGCAGATTAACCCTATGAAAAATAGCACTGATGATTATATTTATATTAAAAATATTCTTAGCGTTTCAATAGTTAAGGATATAAATAAAAATATAAGATCAATAACCAGTAAAGACAAATATAGTCAACATAAATTAGCGCTTCTATATTATAAGCGATCTGATTATAAAAATGCATATGATGTAATATCACCTATCTATAAAACTAACCCCAATAACTTATATATATCGCTCGTATATGTAAATGTATTAGTCGGCCAAGGTAAAGTAGATAAAGCATTAGAGACTTTAAATAAACTAAAAAATATTTATCCATTAAATACCGTTATATCTCTGTCTATTGCTGAAATATTAGTCGAGAATAACTTAAATCTAGATTATGCTGAAAGACTTTTAGAGCCTCTAGGATCATATTATAATTTAAATCCTAACTACTTAAGATTATCCTCAAAACTTCATACGCTGAAAGATAATAAATTTAAAGCTGCAATATCGAGATCAAATTATTATGAACTTTTAGGTGATACAGGGTTAGCGTTAGAAGTTCTGTCTAACTCAATAAGATCAAATAAGATGACTATGGATCAAAAAAAAATACTTAAAGCTAAAAAACTTGGTATTATCTGTGGTAACCCAAGACCACTAGAACCACTATTTGGTGAAAAAACTTGTAATTAAAGTAGTTTTTTTCTATGCATATCAGTACTATACTGTATTAGGAAATTATGAAAAATCTAAGAACTTTAATTGCCACTATTGTATTTACCTTGTCTCTTGGAAATATTGCTTATTCTGGAGATATTGAGGAAGGTAAAAAATTAGCCTTTGATAGAAAGAAGGGTAACTGCTTGGCCTGTCATATGATGGATGATGGTGAACTAGCTGGTAATAATGGTCCTCCGTTAATAGCAATGAAGGCAAGATTCCCAAATAAACAGGATTTGTTTGATCAAATTTGGGACCCAACTAAAAATGACCCAAACTCATTTATGCCTCCTTTTGGAAAGCATGGGGCCATATCTAAAACTGAAATTAATAAAATAATAGAGTATTTGTATACTCTTTGAGGAAAATTATGAATAGAAGAAACTTTTTAAAAAATTCCCTTATGACCATAGGCACTATAACAACTTTTGCGGGATTAATGATTAAACCAAAAAGATTATATGCGGCATGGCCGAAAGCATCTTTTGATATCACGGGCTTAAGTGATTCAATTAATAGTGTATATGGGCATAATAATTTGAATGAAAGCTCAGAAGTTATGCTTAAAGCTCCTGATATTGCAGAAAATGGAGCAATTGTTCCCTTAAATGTAAAAACAAAACTTAAAAATGTTGAGTCAATAATGATATTTGTTGAAAATAATCCTCAACCTTTGTCTAGTGGTTATAACTTAAGCTCTAAATCGGTGCCAATCGTTGGGACAAGAATTAAAATGGGCAACACTTCAAAAGTAATAGCGGCCGTAAAAAGTAATGGGAAAATATATACCGCTTCTAAGGAAGTGAAAGTAACAATTGGCGGATGTGGAGGTTAGATAATTATGAGTACAATAAAACTTAGAGCAAAAGAAAGCAAAGGCGTGGTAACTGTTAAGGCAATCATTAAGCATCCTATGGAAACAGGACAGAGAAAGAATAAGAAAACAGGTGAAAAAATTCCTGCTCACTTCATACAACAAGTAGTTTGCAAAGCAAATAATGATGAAGTGATTACAATAAATTGGGGCCCAGCAGTTTCAAAAAACCCTTACCTAACATTTGCCTATATGGGCTCTAAAGGTGATACGATTGAACTTACATGGGAAGACAATCAAGGAAACAAAGATTCTCTCCAGGGCGAGGTTAAATAAATATTAAATGTATAATTATTTTCATAATTTTGTATTAATTATTTTATTTATAAATGTTACTGCGTTTGCTTCACCAGAAGAAGATCAAAAGTTATTTAGAGATCATTTTGAAAATAGATTTCCTAATACTGAATTTAGTGATTATAAAAATGGAGTTTACTCAATTGATGCATCATCGAGAGAGCAATGGGAATCAATAGAAGATTTTCCTCCTTATGAGCTAAATATCGATCAAGGTGAAGAGCTATTCAATCAACCATTCAAAAACGGTAATACCTATGCGACTTGTTTTGAAAATTCAGGAATAGCAGTCAGGCAAAATTATCCTTACTTTGATGAATCTACAAATCAGGTTATGACACTGGAACTAGCAATTAATAACTGTAGGAAAAAAAATGGTGAAAAGCCCTTGAGTTATTACAAAGGCGGACCAATGGCTGATATATCTGCTTATATGGCTTATACCTCTAGAGGGAATCAATTTGATGTTAAAATACCAAATAGCCAGGAAGCTCTTGATGCTTATGAGGCTGGTAAAAAACTCTATTTTACTAAAGTTGGTCAATTAAATTTTTCTTGTGCAGATTGTCATGTATATCAAACAGGTAGCAAATTAAGAGCTGATATTCCAAGTCCAGGCATTGGACACTCTACTCACTTCCCAGCATATAGATCAGGGGCTGGACGCTTGGTAACATTACATGAAAGATTTGCTGGTTGCTTAAATAGAGTCAGAGCCAAACCTTTTAAAGCACAGAATGAAGAATATAGAAATTTAGAGTACTTTATTAGCTATATGAGTAATGGATTAGAAATAAATGGCCCAGGTAGCAGAAAATAGGTATAATTATAGTATGGTAAATAAATTCAATTCATCAAAATTATTCTTAACATTACTCGCTCCTCTTTTATTTGCATCGTGCGCAACAATAAACGGGATAATGCCTAGCACAGATAGTGCAGAAGAAGGTGCGGTCAAAGAAATTAGCGTAAGCCAAAAATTACAAATATCAATTCCTATACCAGATAATTCAAAATATCTTATTGATCAAACTATAATATTTGGTGAAGGTGAACGATTTACTGGCGTATTACATCTAGTTCATGATATTTCTGCAGATGAAGTTGTTGAATTTTATAGGGTTGGCATGAGAGATGATGGATGGTCAGAAATAGCAATTGTGAGAAGTGGATTTGTTTTAATGAATTTCGATAAAGAAGACAGATTTGCGACAATCAAAGTAAACCGTAATAGGAACTTAGTCTATGACTCTTCTTCTTCCGAGGTAACGATAGGCCCTAAAACTGGAACAACTATAAACAGAAGAATAAATACGAATACAGAATCTTCTGAGGAACAACCTTTTACGATAAAATAAATTTTATTTAATTTATTTTCTCCACTATTATTTCTATAAGATCATCGAAGTAAAAGTCTCTAAAAAAATGATCAGCACCATCAACTTGATATAACTCGATATTTTTTTCTTTAGGTCGTGTAGATATAACATCCTTAACTATTCTATAAGTATTAGGGACTACGGTATCCTCCGAAGCAGTTATTACATATACTTTACCTGAAGTGTTAATGAGGTGAAGGTTCAAACCTCTATTAGCAAATATCGTAGCTTTGCTAGTAAAAAATTTACCACCACCAATTAAATAATAATCTAGAAATGAATCACTATAAACAGTTGCATCTTCGCAACCCAAAAAATTAATCTTTAACTTCTCATTCCTCTGGTGTAAAAAATTATTGATATCAATATCATAGTTTTCTTTATATCTACGCAGAGAAGATTCCCAAGTCTCTGATATAGGAGCTAGTAGAAATATTGAATCAATAGGCTTTTGGTTTTTAGAATTTAAACTTTCATAAAAATTAATTATATCTAAACCACCTCTAGAATGCCCGATGAGATATATTTTTTCGTAACCTATTTTTTCTATATATTCATGCCATAACTTAATTTCATGTTGAGAATTTGATCGTTTATGTTTGTGCTCTATATCACATGGGAGAAAGTCATTAACTCGATTACTTATTCCATAACTCAAATTAATAGTGAGGCTATCCATTCCATTATCTAAAAGGGAATCTCTTAATGAGGTTATTAGCTCTAAATTTTGGTGTCCACGAGTACCGTGAAGGATTATAGCGATAGATTTAGATTTTTCAGATTGAGAAGAATAGAAGCCGTTAAGCGTAATTGAATCATATTTAATCTCGACTGGTTCTGCTGAACCATGTATAGAAAATAATACTAAGAATATGGTGAAAAAATTCTTCATGGGTTGATTATATAGGGCGTACTGGATTCGAACCAGTGACAAATGGCTTAAAAGGCCACTGCTCTACCAACTGAGCTAACGCCCCATTATATCTTTTCAAGTGTTCTGAATTTATTTGGTATTAAATTCAGATCTGCTAATGAAGACCTAAGACTATCAAAAAAACTACAATCTTCATAGACTGCATTGTAATATTCGATTTTCATTGCAATAGCTGCACCAATAACTATTGATATTAATGTTATAAATGATCCTATTGCTAGAGTCGACACTCCCGACACTCCTTGGCCAATCGTGCAACCCATTGATAGCACTCCACCAATCCCTATGAGAACAGCACCTATCACGTGTCTTTTAAGGTCCTCTTTTGATTGGAACCATTCTATCCTAAAATTTCTAGATATAACAGAATAGACAAAAGAGCCTAAAATTACAGAAAGCAAAGCAGCAACACCGAAGGTCAGATAATAAATATCTGCAGACTTACTAAAGTATATGATGCTTTCGCCCATCGGATTTATAAATGTAAAAGACTGCACTCCTACACCTGGCAATGGACTATCTAAAAAGTCATTAGTTTCAATCCATTCTTGACCGAAAGTAGAACCCGTTAAATACCACGCAAGGACCACTACGCTTCCCACGATAAAACCACCAATTACATTATCTGCATTTTTTACAAAGGAACCTGATCTGAATATATAATACATGAAGATAAACCCTACCAACAAACCTATTGTAAGCTTATAATACACTGTATTTGCTGCAAATATTATAGACGACATGATTGTGGACAGTGATTGATCTTCTATCCCTAATATAGCTAAATCAGGACTAATTGGGTTCATCCAGCTATGGAAAATTATTCCATAAAAATCTGTTCTAGTCATTATATATGCCATGAGGCCTGCTATTAGAAGAACTACTATTGATTTAAGGTTGCCCCCGCCAATTCTTATTAAAACTTTATTACCACAACCACTTGCATATGTCATTCCTACACCAAACATAAGCCCACCTAAAATATATCTGGGCCAACTAAAAACAGAGTTTCTGTAAGGTATTCTTGAGTCATTAAGGTCAAAGTATGATAGAAATTCAAATATAGTAACTCCAAGTATTGCAATAGCTGCAGCAAACATCCAAGACTTAAAACGTGATAAATCTCCAATATTAACCCAGTCTGAAACAGCACCCATTGTACAAAAATTTGTTTTACTTGCAACAAAGCCAAGGATAAAACCTAAAATCGCTATGTATGACAATAATAAAATTGAGATTTCCATTTCTATCTATTCCTATCTATTCATTTTTTAGTTTTTATAATTATATTAGCAAACAGTAATATAAGCATTACATTTTTTAATTATTTTTTATAAAGTGTTGGGTCAGCAATTCCGGCATCTAAAAAACCTTTTTTTCTAAACTTGCAAGAATCACAGTTACCACAAGCCTCTCCGCTTTTAGATAGTGAATAACAGGAAACCGTGGCAGAATAATCTACCCCTAGTTTTATTCCTGTATTAATTATTTCTGACTTAGTCATACTAACTAATGGAGTTAAAACCTTAAATGGATTCCCTTCTGAAGCAGACTTTGTTCCTAAATTTATCATTTTCTCAAAAGATGTTATAAACTCAGGTCTACAGTCTGGGTAACCAGAGTAATCAATTGCATTTACACCTATAAATATATCTTTAATTTTTAACGTTTCAGCATAAGATGCTGCTATAGATAAGAATATTGTATTTCTAGCCGGAACATAAGTAATTGGAATACCGGTAGACTCTTGAGTTGGTACATCGAGGCTTGAATCAGTTAATGCTGATCCCCCTATCTTAGTTAGATCTATATCAAAGATTATATGTTTGACGTCAGGATAATTAGATAGAATTTTCTTACTAGCCATTATTTCATAGTCATGCCTTTGTTTATAGTTAATGGTGAGGGCTGTAATTTTATATCCCATAGATTTAGCAATAGCTAATGATGTTGTAGAATCTAAACCACCAGAAAAAAGGACTAAAGCATTCAAATTACTTCCCACGTTCATCACTCCATATAACTTTATGTAACTGAGTCTGCAGTCTGGCTGGAATATTATCTTTTAGCATATTTTCAGCAAGAATCTTTATATCCATTTGGTTATAGCTAGGGGAAAATAAAACAGTACATTTTTCATGTAAATTATATTTAAAAATATAATCCTTTGCCCATATATAATCATCTAAGTCACAAATAACAAATTTAATCTGATCTATAGATTTTAGATATTTATAATTATCTATAATATTTTTATCAGATTCCTTTGAAGCTGGTGTTTTAACATCTAATATAATAATTGTTTTATTATCTAACTTTTTTATTGAAACAGCATTACTTGTTTCAATAGAGACATTATATGATAAACCATTCAAGAGAGTTAAAAAATCGATTGTATTTTTTTGAGATAATGGTTCCCCGCCAGTTACTGTAATATTATTACAATTAAACTTTCGCACCTCACCGATTATCTCATCAAAATTTTTTTTAGATCCTTCCGTGAAGGCATAAGCTGTATCACAATATTGACATCTTAAAGGGCAACCGGTTAATCTGATAAAGACTGTAGGCATTCCAGATGATAAGCTTTCCCCTTGAATTGAATAAAATATTTCATTTATGATTAACGTATTCATAATCTAAATGCTTTTGACATTATTAGGGTTATCTATGTATGTCATTGCATGACATATAGCAACACCTAGGGCATCAGAAGCATCTATTTCTAATTTACGCCTAATTTTAAGGATGTTTTTAACTTTTTTTTGCAACTGTTCTTTATCAGATGCGCCACTTGTTGTTACAACCATTTTTACCGTTCTAGGGCTATACTCAAAAACTTCTAAAGCTGCTCTACTGCATGCACAAATAGCAGCTCCTCTTGCTTGGCCAAGCTTTATAGCTGTTCCTGCATTTACACTAAAAAATACTGATTCGATAGCCACATGTGATGGGCTATATTCATCTATAATACTATTTGTAGCCTCGTTAATGAGCCCAAGTTTAGTTGTATATTTATTCTTTAAACCAGTCTTAATGACTGCATGATGTACGTAGGTAAAATTATTATCTATAAGTTTAATTAATCCAAATCCAGTAATATTTGTTCCGGGATCAATTCCTAATATAATTGTCATAAATCCTATGAAAGACTAGCGTTCATATAAACATTTTGAACGTCATCTAACTCCTCTATTTTACTAGATAAGTCGGAAATCTGTTCCTCATCATCTTTACTCATTTCTATTGTTGTTAGAGCATCCATAATTATTTCTTCATCAGCTACTTGGACAGTTTTAGATTCAAAATATTTTTTGGTATTAAATAATTCATTAGGTTTTGTAAAAATAATACAGTCAGTATCAATCATTTCAAAATCTTCAATATCTACAAAATCCATATGCTCCAGAAGATCATCTTCGGTAATATTTAGTAATTTCATTATTCCAACTTTTCGAAATAAATGAGATACAGAACCATTAGTTCCAAGACTTCCTCCATGCTTTGTCAATGCATGCCGTAAGTCAGAAACTGTTCTATTTTTATTATCTGTTAGACATTCAATTATCACAGCAATGCCTTTAGGGCCATAACCCTCGTATGTTATTTCTTCAAAGTTATCATTATTTTGTCCAGAGGCTTTATCAATTGCTCTTTTTACCGTATCTTTCGGAACATTTGCTGCGTTAGCCTTAGACAAAGCTAATCTTAATCGCGAATTACTACCAACATCTGTTCCACCCATTTTAGCAGCAACGGTGATCTCTCTTATTACCTTTGTAAAGGTTTTACCTCTTTTATTATCTTGAGCTTTTTTCCTATGTTGGATATTCGCCCATTTACTATGTCCTGCCATATCAAGATGCCTTATGTGTAACATTATTTAAGCGAAAATTAACCATTCTATCAATTGGAATCTTGGCTTTAGTTATTATATCATGCGCTAAAATTATTTCGTTAGATTTTGATTTAAATACGTTTAAAACTTTCTTAGCAGTATTTAAATTCATCCAAGGACATCTCCCGCAACTCTTGCATGTAGCGCCCTCACCTTCCGTGGGCGCCTCTAAAAATATTTTTTCAGGTGAATATTTTTTCATCTGATAAAAAATTCCTTTTTCTGTAGCCACGATAATATATTTTTTACTACTATTCTTGGACGCTTCTATTAATTTAGTTGTTGAACCTACTACCTGAGCCATTTGTATTATACTTCGCGGAGATTCTGGATGCACAAGAACATCACTGTCTGGATACTGCTTAATCATATTTCTTAATTCAAGGGCTTTATATTCTTCATGAACTATGCAAGATCCATCCCACAACAGCATATCTGCACCAGTTTTTTCTAAAATATAGTTGCCAAGATATTTATCAGGGGCCCATATTAATTTCTTACCTAAAGAGGTTAGGTGCTCAACAAGCGATACTGCCATACTAGATGTAACTACCCAGTCAGCAATTGACTTAACTTCTGCACTTGTATTTGCATATACTACAACTTCTCTATCTGGATGCTCATCACAAAATTTTTTAAAATTTACATAATCACAACCAATATCAAGAGAACATGTTGCCTCCATGTCTAGCATGTATATTTTCTTATCCGGACTGAGAATCTTGGCTGTTTCACCCATGAACTTTACACCGGCAACTATCAATGTAGACTCTTGTTGTTTTGCGCCATATCTTGCCATTTCAAGACTATCACTAACGAGGCCGCCAGTATCTTCTGCTAATCTTTGGACTAATTCATCAACATAGTAATGCGCTATTATTTTAGCGTTATTACTCTCTAACAAAGACTTTGTTTTTAAAAGATATTCGTTATATTCCATATTTTATTTTATTGACTTGATTGTATTGATAGATAATTCACGTAACTGTTTCTCATCTACACTAGATGGGGCATTAGTAAGTAAACATGACGCAGATTGTGTTTTTGGAAAAGCAATTGTCTCTCGTATAGAATCTAATTCCAATAACAACATAACCAATCTATCTATTCCAAAAGCTATCCCGCCATGAGGTGGACAACCAAAAGATAATGCTTTTAAGAAAAATCCAAATTTTTTATTCATCTCTTCTTCGCTGATATTAAGTAGCTCAAATACTTTCATCTGTATATCTCTGGAATGTATCCTTATTGATCCGCCACCAATCTCATTACCATTTAAAATTAAATCATATGCTCTTGACGGAATTTTATAAACATCAGTTTCTGATAAATCACTGAAGTTCTTTGGAGAAGTAAATGGGTGATGTATAGAAGTAGGATTTCCTTCAGAATCTTGCTCAAAAAGAGGATAATCCAGAACCCATAAAAACTTCCACCCACCAGATAAAAGATTTAAGTTTGAACCCAACTCTTTCATGAGTGCTGACATAGAACTATTAACAATTTCGGTAGAATCTGCAGAGAAAAATATTAGGTCGCCATTTTCCGCATTAACTTCATTAAGAATATTTTGGATAACTTCGGTGTTTAAGAATTTTTTAATTGGAGAAGCAATTCCATTCTCTATGTCAGAAATATCTTCACATTTAAAATACGCAAGACCTTTTGCTCCAAAATTTTTCACAAGTTCCGTGAGATCATCAATATTTTTCCTAGACAAGGAGATGCCACCCGGCACTCTCAAAGCAGCTATCCTGGAGGTTGAATTATTTACATGATCAGAAAATACTTTAAAGTCTACTCCTTTCACTAATTCTTTAATATCTTTTAAAATTAATGGATTTCTTAGGTCTGGTTTATCACAGCCATAGTTTTGCAATGCATCATGGTATGACATACGTTCAAAATTTAAATCATCACTATAATCCATAATATCTTTAAAGATTAGCGTGAATAATTCTTCAACTATTTGAATGATTTCTTCTTCATCAGTAAATGATAATTCAACATCAAGCTGTGTAAATTCAGGCTGTCTATCAGACCTTAGATCTTCATCTCTAAAACACTTTGCAATTTGAAAATATTTATCTAATCCACCAATCATCAGGGTTTGTTTAAATAATTGCGGGGATTGAGGTAAAGCAAAGAATTCTTTTGGGTGTACTCTACTAGGAACCAAGTAGTCTCTCGCACCCTCTGGAGTTGTTTTTGTTAAAATAGGAGTCTCAATATCAACAAACTCTTTAGAATAAAAATAATTTCTAATTATTTGAATAAGTTTTGATCTGAAACGTATAGTCTTTTGCATCTTATCGCTTCTCATGTCTAGATAACGATACTGAAGTCTTTGATCTTCATTAACATTGCCATCATTAATTTTGAATGGCGGAGTTTCAGACTTATTTAATATTTGTAAAGAAGATACTATAATTTCGATTTTGCCTGTCGCCAAGTCATCATTAACTGTGCCTTCTAATCTAGGATTAACCATTCCTCTTATTTCTATGACAAACTCTGATCTAATAGATTCAGCTTTCATAAAAAGCTCTTTATCTTCAGGGTTAAAAACAAGCTGGACAATACCGGTATAATCTCTTAAATCAACAAAGATAATTCCACCATGATCTCTGCGCTTGCCAGCCCACCCAGACAACTTGATTTCTTGGTTTAATATGTTTTCAGTTATTTCATTACAATGGTAATTTTTCATTATTTATATAATTCCACTCAACATTAAGATTTGTCAGTTGCATTTAATTTCGGTGACGACTTATCCTCCTTAACCTTCTTTCCTTTAAAATCTGTTTCATACCAACCGGACCCTTTAAGTCTAAATCCAGACGAAGATATCAATTTTTTTATTCCACTTTTTTTGCAAGATTGACATATATCCAGGTCTTTATCGGTTATTTTTTGAAAATTTTCAAAAATTGCGCCACATTCATCACATTTGTATTCATAAATAGGCATAATTCAATTCACAGCGTAATATTAGGTTTTATTATACAAAAAAAATGAAGTTTTATCTCTAATAAATATAGTGTATAATCCTGGCTTAAATAGACTATGAAATCAATGAATAAATTACTTGCCACAACCTTTGTAATATTATTTGCCTCGAATGCGATTGCAGATGAAATTCATCCAGGGAAAATAAAATCAGAAACATGCGCTGGCTGTCATGCAATTCCTGGTTATAATAATGTTTACCCTACATATAAGGTTCCTAAGTTAGCAGGTCAACATGCAGACTATATAGTCTCTGCTTTAAAAGCATATCGTAACAAAGATCGAGATCATAAAACAATGCATGCAAATGCTATAGGATTAAGTGATCAAGATATAAACGATATAGCACAGTATTTTGAGTTATTGAAATGAAAATAATACAACTATTAATGATTATTGGTTTAAATTTAATTTCGACAGAATTAGTTTATGCTGATTATAATGCAGGGAAAGCTAAAGCGGAAGTTTGTGCTGCATGTCATGGTTCAGATGGAAATTCACAAATAACAATATACCCAAAATTAGCCGGACAATACAAAAATTACCTTATGAATACTTTGCATGCATATAAATCTGGATCTAGAAAAAATGCAATCATGAGTGGTTTTGCTGCTGGGTTATCTGATCAAGATATAGAAGATTTATCAGAATACTTTTCTAAGCAAGATGGCTTGAAAGTATTGCCAATGAAATAATAACTTCTATCACTTATTTTCTATCAATCTATATAATGCAGGCACTAGATACAGTGTAACTAAAGAAGATAAAGTGATCCCCCCTAAAACAACAATTGCCATAGAATACCTACTTTCAGCTCCTGCACCACTACTCATTACAAGAGGAACAGCTCCTAAAAGAGTGGATATAGTTGTCATTAAAACTGGTCTCAATCTTATTAAAGATGACTCAAAGATTGCTTCATCTACGCTCATCCCTTGTTTTCTTAATTGATTTGCAAATTCTACAACTAATATTCCATTCTTAGTAATTAATCCAATTAACATCAGAAATCCTATTTGACTATATACATTTATAGAGGTTCCAGTTAAAAACAAAGTATAAAGTCCAGCAGTTAGAGCTATAGGTACCGTTAATATTATGGCTAGTGGCTTTCTAAAACTTTCAAACTGAGCTGCCAAAACTAGGTAAACAATTAATATAGCAAATAAAATTGTTATTTCTAAGCTACTGCCTGACTCATAATATTCTTTTGATTGACCGCTAAACGATATTTTAGCATTAGCTGGTAATACAGAATCTGTAACGCCAATTAAATCTTTCAATGCATCACCTAATGGATAGCCTGGAGCTAAAGATGCGGAAAATATTGTCGAAGGTAATCTATTAATTCTCTTCAAGCTTTGACTGGTAGATGTCTCTTCATATGTAACTAGATTTGATAAAGGTATGAGAGATGAGTTTGAGGATTTAACAAATATATTATCTAAGCTATTTTGGTTAATTCTAAATGATTTATCAGCTTGCAAGATTACATTATAAGTTAAGCCGTCTTTAGAAAAAGTTGTGACTTGATTTGAAGCTAACAATATCTCCATTGTTCTAGTGATAGAATCAGCTGACACTCCTAACTCATAAGCCTTGTCTCTGTTTATTTTTAAATTTAACCGTGGACTTGTAATCTTATAATCAATATTGGCATTTCTCAATTTAAGACCAGCAGACTCCTTTATTAAAGTATTTCCCCATTCATTAACATCCTCATAATTTCCTCCGCCAATTACTAGCTGAACAGGCGGCGTAAAGCGACTACCACCGAGACTTGGCGGGTTAATAGCATATATTCTGGCTCCAGGAATAGATAATAATTGAGGAAAAATTTCTCGGACAATATCTTTTTGATGTCTTCTACTACCCCAGTCAGTTAATGTGGTAAACATAAAAGCTGAATTAACTTCACCTGGTTTTCCTGAAAATCCAGGAGCAACAATTGAAAATACAGTATTAATTTCTTTATTTTTTACATATGGTTTTAAAGTTTTCTCAACTTGACGAACTATTGAGTCAGTATAGCTAAGAGTAGATCCCTCCGGAGCTGTAATAGAAATAATAAATATCCCTCTATCTTCTGTTGGAGCTAACTCTTTTTGTACTACTTGAAATAATAGTATAGATATAACTATCATCATAATTGAAAAAAGATAAACCTTTTTTGGATTATTTTGTGATTCTAATAAAGACTCTCTATAAAATTTTCTAAATTTTCTAATAAGAACAGGTTCTTTGTCTATCTTTTCTTTATTTTTAATTAGCTTTGAACATAACATTGGAGTTAATGTTAAAGCAACAATACTTGAAAAAATTACAGCAAAAGATAAAACTACTCCAAATTCAATAAATAGTCTCCCTGTCTTTCCACCCATGAAAGATAATGGAAGAAATACAGCAACAAGCACAAGTGTTGTCGCTATTACAACAAATGTAATTTGTTTAGCACCTTCAATCGATGCCTCGAATGCTTTTTCACCATTCTCAATTCTTCTTTTTATATTTTCTAAAACAACAATTGAATCATCAACAATTAACCCTATGGCTAGTACTAATGCTAAAAATGTAAGTACATTTAATGAATACCCTAATGCATATATGACATAAAATGTTGAGATTAATGAAACTGGTATAGTAATTGTAGGAATAAATGTTGCCGCAGGAGATGTCAGGAAATAATATATTACCCCGATCACCATTAACATTGAAATCAATAATGCAAACCTAACTTCAGAAATTGATTCGTTAACAAATACTGATTGATCATAACCCACAAACATGTCGATGTTGCTGGGTAATGTAGGTCTGATTAAATCTAATTCTTTTTTTATAGCTGAGGCAACTTTTAATACATTAGATTTGGTCTGTCTCACAACGCCAAGTCCAATTGCATTCTCATTATTCGCTCTCAAGAAACCTCTATCACTTTCTGCACCAATAATAATTTCTGCCACATCACCAAGCCTTATTTTTCTATCGTCATAAGTCTTGATCACTATGTCATTAAACATATTCATGTCAGATAATTTTGATTTTACCTGTATTCCTATTTCTCGATCAACTGAATCAAGACGTCCAGCTGGTTTTTCAATATTTTCTTTATTTATAGCATTTAATATATCATCCACTGTTATCTGCCTTGATGACATTTTGTCTGGATCAAGCCAGATTCTGATGGCATATTTTCTCTCTCCACCAACAGTAATAGAGGCCACCCCTGGTAAAATAGATAGTCTATCAATAATATTTCTATCTAAATAATCATTGAGAGCTATACTATCAAGTTGTTCACTTGTAAAACCAATCCATAAGATTGCTCTTGCATCAGTATCAGATTTTGCAACTCTTGGTTGTTCGGAATCTTTTGGTAATCTAGGAATAGCACGTGATACTTTCTCTCTTACATCGTTAGCGGCAGACTCCATGTCTCGCGATAAGTTGAACTCAACTCTTATCTGTGAAATTTCATCTTTGCTTGTAGATTTTATTTCTTTAATATTTGAGATTCCAGATAATGAATCTTCGAGTACTTGAGTGATATCCCTCTCAACAATCTCAGATGAAGCTCCACGATATACTGTTGATACGGTGACGACTGGCTTATCTATATCCGGATATTCTCTAATTGATAATTTGTCATAGGAAACTAATCCTATGAGCACTAAAAACATACTTATTACTGCTGCAAGAACAGGTCTTCGAACTGTTATATCTGATATATGCATCTATTACTCTATAATTTTTATTTTAGATCCATCTTTAAGCTTTTCATGACCCATAAATATCACTTTATCAAAAGTATTCAGCCCAGATTTAATCTCTACCAAAGCATTATTTCTAATGCCTGTCTGTACTACTGTTAATTTAGCAACATCATTGTCTGCAACATAAACATAGTGTTTTTTATTAATACTTAATAATGATTTTTCTGGTATCAAAATTGCGCCATCTGTCTCTTCTAGAGAAATATCCAATTTCATTAATAAACCAGGCTTTAACATATTATTTTTATTATCTAGTAAAGCATAAGCGCTGATGGTTCTAGTTTTAACATCTATTTTAGTGTTCACATATTCTAACGTACCTTCATATGTAGTACCTGGAATACTGTCTGTAATAGCAACAAATGATAATTTATTTGTTAAATAGCCTAGTATGCGCTCTGGCAAATCAATTGGTAATTTCATATAACTATGCTCATTTAATGAAGTAAGGAGCTCTCCCTTAGATACTGCGTCTCCTATGTTTTTCTCACTAAGACCTATCATTCCTGAAAAAGGAGCATGTATCTGAGTTAAGCCAATAGTGTCAGAAGAAATTATAGAAAAAAGTAAATCACCTTTCTTAATAGTAGTAGCTTCTTTATAGTGAATATTATCCAGGAGACCGTTAACTTTGGAGGTGATATCAATTGATTCACGTGCTTCAATTACAGATAATGCCCGATATGTTTTTTGTATAGTATCAATTTTTACTGGCATAGCTTTTACTGCAATAATTCTTGTCTTATTCATAAATTGAGCGAAACCAGTATATTTTAAATATAAAGATATTCCGCCATAAAGAAGACCAGCAATAAAGATGAATATAAAAACCTTAAATACACTTAAAGATTTTACATAATGTATGATTTTAGTCAGCATTTCTCAACTCATCCATGTTATTGCCTATTCTATCCATATTAACGAAGCAATTCTACCAGTATTATTTTCACCTCTATATGAATAATATAAGTTTGCGCTTTGATAAGTGCACATTTCATCTGTAAATATTTTTTTAACACCTGCATCTTTTAAGAAAATTTTAGCTGCTTTTTTTAAATCAAGCCCCCAGTGTTCTTCATCAATTCTATTAAATATTGTCGAAGATATTACGGATAGTTTATTATAAACATCTTCTCGGACTAAATAGCTATTTTGACTGATAGAGGGGCCAATCCAACATATAAGTTCAGAGGGATCCTTTGAAAACCTTTTAATAAATTTTGTAATTATACCACTATGCAGACCTCTCCAGCCCGCATGAATTACCCCAACTTTTGTTCCATTTTTATTGCAGACCAATATAGGTAAACAGTCAGCCGACAAAACAACGCATGGAAGGCCCACTGTATCCGTATAAGACCCATCACATACTAAACCTGATATTGACTGGTTAACTTTTCTTATAGTTGCACTATGTATTTGCTTCATCCAGCAAGGTTCCATTATTAAATTTAAAGTTTTCTTTATATCTTTCCTATTTTTCCTAACATGAGTTTGTTCGTCGCCTACATCTAGACTTAAGTTAGAATCTTTATACTCACCTTTACTATAACCTCCTATACGCGTTGTAGAAAAAGCTTTTATATTTTCAGGTACTTCCCAAATTACTGGTTTAATTTGTATCGGCATAACTATATTTCTCAATCAATGATTGGATTTTCAAAAACTCATCTGGCGGCGAAGATTCTATAAAGAATTTTTCTTTTGTGGCTGGATGCTTAAATTCTAATGACATCGCATGTAATGCATGACCATTATATAGATCTAAAAATTTAATTAATTCAGAGTTTTTGCTAAAAATAGATTTTCTAAACCCATATAGTCTATCGCCTAAAACTGGATGCCCAACAAATGATAAATGGACGCGTATCTGATGTGTTCTTCCAGTTACAAGCTCAACTTCAACTAATGATGCCTTGTCAAACCTACGTAAAATTTTTAATTTTGAAATAGACTCTTTTCCAGAGAAAGTTACTGCCATTTTTTTTCGATTAATTTTATGTCTGCCTATTTTTTCATCTATTATGCCTATATTTTTTAAAATTCCAGATGTGATGGTTAAGTATTTTTTGGTTATTAATCTATCCTGGATCTGTTGCGTTAAATAATTATGTGACTGAAGTGACCTTGCTATAATTAATAGTCCGGAAGTTTGCTTATCTAGACGATGTATTATTCCAGCCCTAGGTACATTTTTTAATTCAGGATATCTAAATAATAAAGCATTTTGCAGTGTACCTGAATAATTTCCAACTGCGGTATGAGTAACCATTCCACTATTTTTATTAACAACTATAAGATTATCGTCCTCATGTAGTATGTTTAAGGCAATATCTTCTGAGATAATATCTATCTCTTCATTAGGATGCACTTCTATCTCAATTTCAGATTTAATTGCAATCTTATCTTTCGGAGAACAAGTCTTGCCATTAACTAATATTTTTTCTGCATTAATCCAGTTTTTAATAGTTGATCTTGAATATTCTGGCAAGCGTGATGATATAATCTGATCTAGCCTCAGATTTTTCTCTGGCTCAATATCAAACTTATAAAAAGTGACATTTTTCATGGTGTAATCTCACGTAACTAATCTATAATAACAAAATGAAAGCAAAAATACTCCTTATAAACCTTATCTTTGGCGCATTACTATCAAGCTGCTCATACTGGGAAGGCGTTTTTAAAGAGCCAGACCCTACTGTAGGCATGTCAGCTGCCCAAATATATGGAGAAGGAAAATTCTTTCTTGATTCCGAGGATTATCCAAATGCCATCATATATTTTGATATATTAGAAGCTAGGTACCCATTTGGGATATATTCAACTCAATCAATGCTTGATTTAGCATATGCATCGTATCAGTCAAATTTAAAAGAAGAAGCAATAGTTGGCTGTAATAGGTTTATTAGACTATATCCAAATCATCCAAATGTTTCATATGCATACTATCTGCGTGCGTTATCAAATTTTAATATGGACCAAAATTTTATAACTGAACTATTTGGTCAAGATGAATCAAAATATGACGTATCAAAACTAAGACAATCCTTTGATGACTTTTCTGTGATAATAAATAAATTTCCAGATAGTAAGTATGCCAAGGACTCAAGAAACAGATTAATATACATTAAGAACCAGATGGCTGCCAATGAACTATATATAGCTAAATATTATATTAAGCGATCAGCTCATATAGCAGCAATAGAAAGGATAAAATATCTATTAGTTAATTATAATGGCACCCCTAGTACAGAAGAGGGTTTATTAATGTTAATAGAGAGTTACACATATTTAAAGATGAATGATTTGGCTGCCGATACATCTAGAGTTTTAAAAGAAAATTATCCTGACTACATAATAACAAGTAGAAACGGGATTGTGACAGCCAAAAAAAATATTAAAGCAGCGAAGAAAATAGAGATTGAGAAAGATAATGGTTCAAGTTGGTTTGATTTTTTAAATATATATAATTATTTCTAATTTTTATTTTTTATAATACAGACAGGGATATTTTGCATTTTATGTATATTCTTTTTTCTGATGCTTAAATATTTTTCTCTGTGAACACTATCTTTGTTTGACATGGCCTCTTCTAATTCTTCATATGTCAGACCAAGTTGCTGTTCATCTGTCCTATCATCATCCCACAAACCATCAGTTGGAGGAGCACTTAATATATCATTAGAAATATTTAAATCTTTTGATAAAGATCTCACTTCAGATTTAGTTAAATCTGCAATAGGAGATATGTCAACTCCTCCATCACCATACTTAGTAAAAAAACCAACACCAAAATCTTCAACCTTGTTACCTGTTCCAACAACTATTCCTGAAAAAGAAGCTGATGCCTGATAAAGCAACATCATTCTTAATCGAGATTTACTATTAGCAAAACCTAAATCATTAATAAAATCAGATTTCACGCATGTTTCATGAAATTTATCAAAAGTATCGCTTAGATCAACTTCATAAACTTTAATATTACTATATTTAGATAATAAAAAATCACAGTGTAATTTACTTAAAGAAAAATCTTTGGTTTTAAGTGGTATCTTGATTACTATAGTAGGAATTCCAGTCATAGCACATAAAGTACTTGTTAAGGCAGAATCAATACCTCCAGATACACCAACAATTAAACTTTTTATATTACAATCAGACGATTTAACATAATCTTTAATCCATTTAACTATATGTAATGTCACTTCACTATTGTTCATATATAAGGCCTTATGTATAATTAAAAACCAATCATTGGTTAATATTTAATCTAGAATCATATATTATAGTCTATAATAATAAAAGAATACCATTCAAAATTTAAATATGCGTATAATTATAATACTATTAGTAATATTTTTAGCCTATATGATAGCTAAATCATTGCTGGTAAAAAAAACAAAGGTCATGAAAAAGAAAGCCAATAAAACCCAATACTGCCGACATTGTAATTCCTATATAACAAATGAAGAGTATTGCGTAAATAATAATATTGATTATCAAAACTGCAAATATTATAAGTGAGATTAAAATGAAAAGAAGACCGTTACTGTTAACATTAACTATAATTATGTTTATAGGAATACTGCTGACAGCTTTTTTACGATAAAACTATGCAGCTAATTATAATTTCTGGGAAAATAGGATCTGGTAAATCAACTTTAAGCAAATGCTTCCAAAGAAAAGGTTATCATTATATAAATTCAGATATTCTTGCCAAGAATATTATTCAAAATAATAAACTTGTTATAAATGAGTTGAATAAAGAATTTAATATTTCAAGTGATGATGGAAAAATATCTTTAAAAAATTTAAAATTTATACTTCTATCTTCTGAAGAAAATAAAAATAAGATTGACTCAATAGTCCATCCTTTTTTTTATAAAGAATTAAATTTTATACTTAATGAGTCTAAAGATAGCAAGATAGTTCTTGAGTTACCACTAATTGAAACAAGGAATAATATTAAATTTAATTTTAAAATAATTTCCATTAAAACAAGTTTAAAAATAAGAGAAAAAAGGTACTTATCTCAATCTAAATCTAAAGTTGAAGATTTTATAATCTTAAACAAATATCAAAGAAGTTCAGAGTATTATGCAAAATATTCTGACTATGTCATATCTAATAATGATACTATGGAAATATTACAAATAAAATTTAATGAAGTATATAGTAAATTAAAAGAATGAATAGCTTATCAGATAATCAGGTCTCATTATATGAAGAGCCTGTCCAAGAAAAAATTAGAAAATTTATTAAAATTGAATTTTTGTTAAATAAGATTTACTATTTTAAAAGTAAAGATAATAAAAGTGAAAATTATATTGCTCTATTAGCATTTTGTGAGCTGTATGAAATTTTATCACGAAGTGATATAAAATCTGAACTGATTAGAGAGATTGAAACACAAAATAGTTATTTTCAAAAGATAAAAGAAATGCCTCAAGCAGATAGTAACAAATTAAATTCAGTTTTAGAAAAGCAAAATCTTCTTTTAAAATTAATTCATAATATTGAGTCAAATTATCTAGACTATCTGGAACATGATATTCTTTTTAAGACGATACTAAAAAACTGTTTTACTCAATTACAGCCAGCTTCTATTGAATTTTGGTTATCAAGAGATATATTGATCAGAGAAACACAAATAGATTTATGGCTTGAACCACTGGTGTTTATCAAACGATCAATTGATTTCATCTTAGAAGTAATAAGAAAGTCTGGTAGATTTGAAGATAGAATGGCAGAAAAAGGTTTTTTTATAGAGAAACTTGATCCAAAAAAAAATATTCTTCTTATTCGAGTAACACTTACTTCTGATTTATATTATTATCCTCAAATCAGTGTAGGTAAACAGAGATTAACTATAATGTTCATGACTAAAGATGATAAGAATAACCTGGTTCCACACCAAGAAGACTTGAGCTTCATACTAACCACTTGTTCTCTTTAAGCATTAATTCCAAAAACTACTTATACCTGATACTCCAAAACCATTAAACTTCTTGCATAACTGAAGATCGCTAATTTTTATTCCACCTAATGCAAACACTGGCATATTTGATTTATCTGAAATAATTTTAAACTTCTCCCATCCAAGTATCTCTTGAGTATACTTTGTAGAAATTACTGGAGATAAAATTATAAAATCAAAATTATATTTATTAGCAATCATGACATCACTCAAATTATGACATGATGCAGAATAAATTAATTTTTTTTCTTTTATATGCTCATAATTATCAATTTTATTTAGATTTTGAGAGGTGAAATGAATTCCATCTATATTAATATCACCTAAATCATTACTAAATTTTTTATCAACAATTAAAGGTATATCTTTTTTAAAACAAAACTGAGCTAATCTTTCTGCTGCGAGAACATAATTTGATACAGAATACCCAAATGATCTTAATCTAATAAAAGAATTAGTACTATTAGTATTTTTCAATTTTTGAGGTATATTATCAAAATTCACTGGAGTAATATAAAATAATTCCCTGAGTCTCAACCTATTTAATATTCTAGTAGTTGACTCAAGAAATAAATGATTAGATGTGGAAGGGTTAGCATACAAAAGATTCTGTGCCTCCTTAGCTTTGATTTTTCCACTATATTCAATAATTTCAAATATATGTAATTTTACAGATAGATTTTTGTATAGATGGATTATTTCACCATGATATATACTTTTATTAATCTGTATATCTAATTCTTCATAGCACTCTCTAGCCAAACATTCTTCTGGAGTTTCTGACCCCTCTATCTTCCCACCAGGAAATTCATAATAATCATTAAATGGCTCTTTTCTTCTCTTTGAAAATAAATATTCAACACTATTTTTTATCAGGGCGACTGAACATTCAATATTATTGTTCATTATCTATGTTGTGTAAGCAGAATTAATATGAACATATTCATGAGATAAATCAGATGTCAAAACTGTATGCATATCCGTCCCGGAGTTCATATAAATATCTATACTTATATTTTTCTTCATCATAGACTTATTGAGTTGCTTTAGATTGCATTTTTTAGATTGCAAACCATTTTCAAATATTATTTTATTATTAATTTTTAGAATAACCTTATTTTGATCATAATTAATATTATTAATTGATCCTATTCTTGCAATAATTCTTCCCCAGTTGGGGTCAGCCCCATACATTGCAGTTTTAATTAAATTAGAATTTGCCAAGCTATAGGCGATTTTTTTAGCTTGCAACATATTATATGATTTATGCACGGTTATTTTGATAATTTTTGTTGCACCCTCTCCATCTTCAATTATCATTTTAGATAAATCATGACATACCTTTGTTATCTCATTTTCCAATATTCTCAAAATTTTAGTATTAACACTAAAATTAAATTCTTTATTCTCACCTGTTGAAATTAACATCACAGTATCGTTGGTCGACATATCACCATCAACTGAAATTGTATTAAATGAAGAGTTAACTGATTTTTTTAAGATTTTCAACAAAAGTGTTTTTTTCAGATTAACGTTTATCGATATAAATGATAACATGGTTGCCATATTAGGCTCAATCATTCCCGCACCTTTACATATTGCATTTATTGTTATCTTGGTTTTATTTAATAAAAAAGATCTCGTTATATGTTTACTAAATTTATCAGTAGTCATAATAGTTGAGGCCGCCTGCTTCCAAGTAGATTTAAATTTAAAATCATGATTCTCTATAGATTTTATAATTGTATTAATTGGGAGCTGTCTTCCAATTATGCCTGTTGAAGATAATAATATATTTTCTTTAAGACAATTAAATTTCTTAGATATCGATTTTGTACATTTTATGGCATTTGACATCCCCATAGTTCCAGTGCATGCATTAGCATTACCTGAATTAACTAAAATATACTTTGGGTTAAATTTAGATGCATTATATTTGGATAAAATTACAGGTGCAGCTGCATACTTATTCTTGGTTGATACGACTGCAATTTTTGAAAGTTCTGGTAACTTGAAACATACTGCATCTTTTTTCTTATCCTTAATCCCTATATTAAAAATATCAATTAAAACTTTATCGCTCATAATTTACCACAACATCTTTTATATTTTTTACCAGAACCGCATGGGCATAATGCATTTCTTGAAATATCAGTATTATTATCCATATTAGCATTCAAGGTCTTATCTTTTATTAATTTATCTGAGAGATTTGAATTATTTACCTTGATTTTAGTTAAGATTTTAATAGTTTCCAGATTATTTACAGATAACATTTCTTCAAACATTTCAAATGATTCTCTTTTATACTCATTTTTTGGATTTTTCTGAGCATAGCTTCTCAGCCCAATTCCTTGCCTTAGGTAATCCATAGCATTTAAATGATTTCTCCAGTCTTCATCAATTACACTCAGCAATATATTTCTAACTAATTCATTTTTATCATCTTTAGATAAAATATCAAGATTAGACTGAATTGATGTAAAAATAATATTATGTATATAATTTCTAAAAGTTACCCTTCCCTCATGATCACCATCCTTAATAACCTCAGAACTTTTAATCTCGATAGCAAAATCACTTTTAAATAATTCATCAATTGCTTCATAATCCCATTGCGATGATGGTATATCTAATGGAATATAATTATTTATCAAATCCTCGCATGTAAAATTAAGGATATTATTATAAATAGATGATAAATCATCAGCTGATAAAATATCGTTACGCTGATTATAAATTACTTTTCTTTGTTCATTAGCGATGTCATCATATTCAAGAAGTGTTTTTCTTATATCAAAGTTATGCGCTTCAACTCTTTTCTGTGCATTTTCAATTGAGCTAGAGACCCACTTATGTTCTATAGCCTCGCCATCTTCCATACCTAATTTTTTCATGATTTCAGTAACTTTATCTGATGCAAATATTCTCATTAAATTATCTTCTAATGATAAATAAAATCTAGATTCTCCTGGATCTCCTTGTCTACCTGAGCGTCCTCTTAGTTGGTTATCAACACGTCTAGACTCATGCCTTTCTGTCCCAATGATATGGAGTCCTCCAATTTTTTTAACATCATCCGGATTATCAAGAGATGATCTGACCCCATCATTTTCGATATCTTTTCCACCCAGAACAATGTCTGTGCCGCGACCAGCCATATTAGTTGCTATTGTTACCGAAGATAACTTACCTGCTTGCGATATTATTTCCGCTTCCTTCTGATGTTGCTTAGCATTAAGAACATAGTGTTTTATCTTTTTTGCTTTTAAAAGTTTTGAAATATATTCTGATGACTCAATAGAGGTTGTTCCAACTAAAACAGGTTGCTTAGTACCATGTATGTTTATTATATCTTTAATAATTGCTTCATATTTATCTTTGACAGTAAGAAATACTAAATCAACATGATCTTTTCTTATCATTTTTTTATGTGATGGTATAACAATAACTTCTAAACCATATATTTGCTGAAATTCAGTTGCTTCAGTATCAGCAGTTCCTGTCATACCTGATAATTTATCGAATAATCTAAAATAATTTTGAAAAGTTATAGATGCATATGTTAAATTTTCATTTTGTATTTTCACAGATTCTTTTGCTTCTACAGACTGATGAAGACCTTCTGACCATCTTCTTCCGGGCATTTTTCTACCTGAAAACTCATCTATGATAACAATTTCATTGTTTTCTATCACATAATCAATATCTTTATGATACATTAAATTAGCTTTTAAACTTGCATCAACTAAATGTAGTAACTGTATGTTTTTAGGGTCATACAAAGTTTCGTTATTCCCTAATAAATTATTTTTTACAAAAGTATTTTCAATCTCTCCATGACCATCTTCTGTCAAAGAAACAGATTTTTGTTTTTCATCAATTGAGAACAGCTTATCATCTTTATTTTTAGTTATGAGTGACTGTGTAACTTGGTTAATTTTAAGATACAAATCACTTGATTCTTTTGCAGATCCTGATATCACTAATGGTGTTCTTGCCTCATCTATCAAGACAGAATCAACTTCATCGATAATTGCATAACTTAATTTGCATTGCACCTTTTGACTTAACTCATAAGTCATATTATCTCTTAAATAATCAAAACCAAACTCATTATTAGTTCCATATATAATATCAGATTCATATGCTTTCTTTCTTTCTTCTGGTGCTGAAGAGCTTGTAATAGTTCCAACTGATAACCCAAGATAATTAAATATCTCACCCATCCATTCAGAATCTCTTACCGCTAAATAATCATTTACTGTGATAATAAAAACTGGTTGCTCAGATAATGAGTTGAGATATGCAGGTAATGTAGAAACCAGTGTTTTACCTTCACCAGTTTTCATTTCAGCTATTTTACCAAAATGTAATCCAATTCCTCCCAAGAGCTGCTCATCAAAATGTCTTAGGCCTAAAGTTCTAATAGAGGCTTCTCTAGTCAACGCAAATGCTTCGGGTAAAATATTATCAAGATTATTACTTTCTCTATACTTTTCCTTTAATAATTTAGTTTCTGCTTGAAAATCTGATTGAGTAAATTTTTGATACTTATCTTCTAATTGATTGATTTTTTTTACAAGAGGCGCATATTCTTTAAGGATACGACCATTTCTACTTCCAAAAATTTTTTTAATAAAACCAGATATCATAATATTTTATATAAATTTGCATGTAATGAGTTAATTATCGTACAATCATTATAATAGATTATGAAAAAAATATCGTCATTCATACCTGTGCATGTTATCAATAAGAATGACTTAATCAAAGGCTTAACTTCTTATATTTCAAATGTCTTTCCAGAGGATGTACTTGATAATATAGAAGTAGGCTCTATTAAAGATAATGTACTCATAATTAGCTGCAAAAATAGTTCGGTTGCAACACTTATGCGATTTGAAAAACAGAGATTTATTGATTTATTGAGTGATAATAGTATTTGTAAAATTGATGATATTAAGGTGACTATTATTAATTATGACTGAATAATATGAGGTTCAGGCGTACTATAAAATATTGGAGACCTTTCATTATCTTCAATGGTTGCCTCTTCCCAGGCATCTGCGTTATTAACTAATTCTCTTAATAGGAGGTTATTCAAATGGTGTCCAGACTTATAAGCAGAAAAAGAGCCAATTAATCCATGTCCTAATAAATATAAATCACCAATAGCATCTAATATTTTATGTTTAACGAATTCATCTTGAAAACGAACTCCTTCTTCGTTTATAACCTTATAGTCATCAATTACTATTGCGTTATTAACACTTCCACCTAGTGCTAGATTATTTTTACGTAACAACTCAATATCTTTGGCAAAACCAAATGTTCTGGCACGACTTACTTGACTTAAGTATGATACAGAAGAAAAATCTATTTCAGACGACTGCGAGCTTTCATTGAATGCTGGATGATTAAAATCAATTGTAAAGGCTACTTTGAATCCATCAAAAGGTTCAATTTTTGCCCATTTTTCATCTTGTCTCACTTCAATTGTTTTCTTGATCTTAATAAACTTCTTGGCATCATCTTGCTCTTGAATACCAGCAGATTGAATCATGAATACAAATGGTCTTGCGCTACCATCCATTATTGGGACTTCTGGGCCATCAAGTTCTATTAGAGCATTATCTATCCCTAGGCCTGCCAAAGCAGAAAGTAGATGTTCAACGGTTGATATTTTAGCAGTTTTGTTTGAGAGAGTTGTAGAGAGTCTAGTATCATGTACATTCTCTAGAGACGCCTTAATTGGGTCAGACTTAAGATCTGTTCTTATAAAGGTAATCCCTGTATTCACTTGCGCTGGTTTTAAAGCTAGGGTTATTTTTTTCCCAGTATGAAGCCCGACTCCTGAAGCCTTAATTTTACTGGATAATGTTCTTTGTTTAAGCATATATTTAGTATGTATTTTATAGCAATTCTTGATAAATGTTAAGTAATTTCAAGCATTTTAGGCCTTATTGACTTAGACAGGATATTGATATTAAAGTTCTCGTTGAAAATACACTGAGAATTTTTTCCAAACTACTTCAAGATATCTTAGGAATGGATTTTCAGATTTTTGCCTATGAGGCATTTCATTAAGCTTTTCATCTTTATATAATAATAGCCCGACAGCTGTTGCATACCTTGTCTTGCCGCTCAAGTTTTGTATTCCAGTTATTTCTTTTGGACTACCTATTCTCGTTGGCATCAGTAATTTATTTTCAGCATATGTATCTAGACCATTTAGTTTGCAACCTCCGCCAGTAAAGACAATGCCAGCTCTAATTTTTGACACCCACCCACTAGAATTAATTTCCTCTTCTATTTGTTGGAATATCTCATCTACTCTACAAGTAATCATATGTGTAAGAATTGGTTTATTAACTTCAGATGCAGGTTTATCAGAAATTGATGGCACTGGTATATTAACCGCAGTGTCATTCGTCTCATTAATTAAACTACCATACTTCTGTTTTATATCTTCAGCTGCTTCAAATGAAGTACGTAATCCTATTTGAATATCCTTGGTGACCATTTGACCAGCAAGAGGGATTACAGCAGTATGCTTTATATCGCCATCAGTAAAAATAGCAATATCTGTAGTTCCTCCACCAATATCCACAAGACATACACCCAAAGATTTCTCTTCATCTGTTAAAACTGAGTAACTAGAAGCTACCGGTTGTAATACAAATTCATCGACTTCTAAAAAACTATTTTCTATACACTTTGTTAAATTCTTCTTAGCAGTTGTTGAGCATGTAATAACATGGACATTTGCCTCCAACCTTTTACCAGCCATTCCAATTGGCTCTTTTATACCCATTTGTCCATCTATGGTGAAATATTGAGGTATTCTATGAAGAATTTCTTGGTCAGCAGGTATGCTAATATCACTTGCACTTGCTATAACCTTATCTTTATCTTCTTGTGTGACTTCATCATTTAGAATATTAATGGCTGCATTGCCGTTATAACTCTGAATATGATTCCCGGCAATACCGGTAATTACTTTAGTAAATTTACAATTTGTCATGGCTCTAGCCTGATCTTTTGCTTTTCGAATACTTCTTACGGTTGCATCAATTTCAGAAATAACACCTTTATTTAGCCCATTACATGACTCTTGACCGATGCCTACTAATCTTAACTCCCCATCTTCATCATAGTCAGCAACTAAACATAAAACCTTAGTAGTTCCTATATCTAGAGCAACGATAAATTCATCTTTAACTGTAGTATTTGCCATGCTTTATAATATCATTTTTTACTGTACAGCAAAACCTGTAGGGTATCTTAAATCAATATTCTTTCTTATTTTTCCAGACTTTTGAGTTAATAAAAATTGCTCATATACAGACAAAAACTCTTTCATCTTTGATTCATAATCACTATGACGCACAAAAAATCTATATTTTGAAGTTAGTATAGTAATCATTTCACGATCTTTCGATAATTTAATAATATTAATATCAATTGTAGATAATATTATTTTAAGGTTTAAATACAAATCATACATGAAAACCTTGTCATCTTGGTTGCTAGATATCTCTAGAATATTTTTAATAGGATGTTTCCCACTTTCAATAAAAAACCCTTCTTCATCTACATATGATGTATTATTCCATAAAAACAAAGGCTTGAATTCAGATATCTTAACTATAATTTCATCTGGAGGATTTAATATAATTTGTGCATTTCTTATCCAGAGGTCTTCTTCTATTTCATTCTTTAATCTTCGTAAATCAATTTGATAAATTTCTTTAGAAATATATTCTTTTAAAATACCATCTATTCTAGATTCATTACTATACTCAAATATTCCTTCTTTAAAAATATGTTTTACAGGATTTTTGCCAAAAAAAATAGGATAATTATATATGCCAATAAATAATAAAAATAAACTAAAAATGATAATAGTTCTTTTCATATTAATATTCTAAAAGTAATAAAAGTAATTGATCGTATGAAAACCCATTCTTTTTTGCAGACTTAGGTACTAAACTATGATCAGTCATACCCGGTATAGAGTTAATCTCAATTAAATTAATTGATAAATCTTTATCCATAAAAAAATCAACACGCCCCCAGTTAAAACATCCGATGCTATTAAAAGCCCTCATACAAGTTGAATTAATATTTTCATGAATATCTTTTGAAAACTCAGGAAATGAGAAAATAGTATCATTATCTAAATACTTAGCTTCATAATTATAAAATTCTCTCTTTGTCTCTATTTTAATTACTGGGAAAACTTTATTATTGATAATAGGCGCAGTATATTCTGGAGAAGCAATAAATTCTTCAATAAAATAATTATGCACATTAGCACTATTAAGGGAAAGTTTTTTTAATATATCAGTATAGCTAGATGAATAAAAATTAGCGCTATTAAATATTTTTATACCTACGCTTGACCCAGATTCACATGGTTTTAAAATAAATTTTTCATCAAAAATTTCCTCTATTTTTTTTGAAGAAATATTATCAGATAGTTTTAGATAATTTGGTGTTTTCAATTTATTTCTTAGCCAAATTTCTTTGGTATGAACCTTATTGAATGAAAGTTTTGAAGATTTTGAGTTTGAGCCAACATATTTAATAGATAACCTATCTAGATAACTTTGTACCAGACCATCTTCGCCACCAGAGCCATGAATTAAATTTAGTACAAGATCTATATTATTAGATTTAATAAATTTAGAAAGTAGGCCAATATCATCATATTGAAAATCAAAAAGAAAAGCGTTTAAATTATTACTTAGGAGTGATTCATAAGCAGATTTACCACTATCTAAAGACACTGGTCTTTCATCAGACCAACCTCCACATAATACCCCAATATTTTTTCCGGATAACTTATTCATTATTATTTGAGTATATACAAATCTCTCTAGTTAAAGAGATATTATATTTATTTTTAATTAATTTTGAAACATATTGGATTAGTTGAATGAGGTCTTTACATGAACCACTTCCATCATTAATAAAATAATTACAATGTTTTTTTGATATATATATGCCACCAATTTTTCTTTTTTTAATGTCAAGAGAATCAATAAGTGAACTTGCTGGAGTATTCTCTGAGGGATTCTTAAAGATACAGCCTGATGACCATTGTTTTACAGGTTGAGTGATGCTTCTATGCTCAGAATACTCTCTAAGAATATTGACATCAAATACTTTTCTTTTATTTATAACTAATAAAACATCTAAAAATAATAAAATATTATTTTTATCAACATGACGATAAGAAGTTTTAACTTTTTTACATGAAATATTTTTTATATCACCTGCGTTATTAACGATATTGACAGAATCAACAGAATCCCATATTGATTGTTTAAACGCACCAGCATTCATTGCTAATGCTCCACCAACTGTTCCTGGTATTCCATGAAGAAACTCAAAACCAGCTATAGACTGCTTATGACAAAACTTTGCGAGTCTCGCGCATGATATGCTGGCAGAAACAGATATATACTTATTACCAATAATAGAAATATGCGTATTATGATATTTACTTAAAGAAATAATATCAGGCTTATACCCCTTATCTGAAAATGCAATATTTGAGCCTTTACCAATAATCAGTGTTTTTGGTAATAAGAATATTTTTTTCAAGCTAGATATGTCTTCTAGAGATTCTGGAAAATATATTTTATTTGAATCTCCGCCAATACGAATTGTTGTAAATTTTTTTAGAGACATATTTTTTTGTATTATCATGATTTATTTAATTAGTTTCAAAGAATCTTCCATAATAATATTTATAGCATTTGACGGAAATATATTTTGTATATTTTTTGATAACATATACATTCGCTTTTGATCATTTAAGAGAATGTTAGCAATAGTGACAAAATTCTCAATAAAATCCATTCTTTCTTCTAACAAAATAGCAGCAGAATTCTTAGCTAGATGACTAGCATTAAAAAATTGGTGGTTATCTGTTGCATGAGGAAACGGAACTAACAAGGCCGCTATTCCTATTTTTGATAGTTCAGATATAGATGTTGAACCAGCTCTACATATAACTAAATCTGCCCAATCATATAACTCCTCGATTTTTTCAGAATATGCCAGCACAGTTGCGTCTATAGAATATTTTAAATATTTATTTTGTACCAACTCTGCATGATTAGGACCGCTAATATGTTTTATGGAGATATTAGTACTATGAAAATGAGAAAAAGCAAAAGGCATTGTATTATTTAAAAATTCTGCACCTTGGCTACCTCCCATAACTAAAATATTTATACAAGGATTATTATCGATATATTTTTCTTCAGGTTTCTTTACTTTATCAAATGATGTTCTAACAGGATTACCCGTATGTATTATTTTTTTACTATTTTTTTTAAAACTTAAAGGAAATGTTTCGTAGACACGTCTAGCAAAATAATAATTAATTTTATTGGCTGTACCAGCTATTGAGTTTTGCTCATGAACTACCATTGGTATCGATAATAGAAAAGAAGTTACAGAGGCTCCAACACTAACATAGCCTCCAAATCCAATAACCAGAGATGGCTTATATTTTTTAAGCAGCATAAATGATTCATATATGGATCTTAAAAAGTTAAATAGGCCTAATAATTTTTTAAGTGATGATTTCCCTCGTATCCCTTGAGAACTTACATGTTCAATAATTACTGATGAATTATTTACTACTTTATTTTCAAGACCATTTTTAGTTCCAATCCATAAAATCTTATAGCCAAGCTTGATATATTCTTGCGCAATAGTATATGCAGGATATACATGTCCACCAGTGCCACTAGCTAGAATTGCAATTATTTTCATATTAAATTAATACCCTCTTTTAACAGCATGGCTAATTTGTTGGCGATTTTCAATTTGTATTCTAATCAATAGACCAATAAAAATAAACATCATTAAAAGATTAGTTCCTCCATAGCTAATAAACGGTAATCCCATCCCCTTGGTTGGAGCCAAACCTGTATTAACCATTATATGTATTAAAGCTTGATAAGTAATAAAAAAACCTAATGTAAAACTTAAATTTCCTGCAAATATAAGATTATTATCATATGATTTATTAGCAAGCCTGATAATTCTAAACAAAATAATACCAAATAAGATAAGTACAATTAAAGAAAAAAATAACCCAAGTTCTTCGGCAATTAAAGCAAATATAAAATCATTATATGACTCAGGTAAATAGCTAAGTTTCTGAACACTGGAGCCTAACCCTAAACCAAAAAATCCTCCTTTTCCAAACGCTAAGAGTGATGCTATAAGTTGGTAACCGCCCCCAGACTGATCATCCCAAGGGTTTATAAAAGATATGACTCTCCTGAATCTATATGGCTCATAGAGTATCAATGGGACAGCTGTTAGAAAAGCCAGTGATATGTAAGAAAATAAATATTTTAAATGTGCCCCAGCTACTAACATTAAAGAAAAAAATGTAAAAACAAGTAGCGCTGTACTACCAAAGTCTTTCTGATAAAGAATAATTAAAGATAATGCAATAATCATGAATAGGCATTTATTAAAACTCTTGGTTACATCATGTTTGACAATAAATCCAGAAATCCAAAACATCACAAATAATCTTGAAACTTCAGAAACCTGTATAGTTATAAAACCTAAGTCAAGCCATCTTTTTGCTCCATTTATTTCTTTTCCTAACCCAGGAATAAATATTATCAATGAAATAATAAAAGAAAATAATAAAAAATATTTTCCATAATCATAATAAAAACTTAGTTTAATTTTAGAAATTATTACTGAAAGAACTATTCCCATGGATAAATAGATTAAATGTTTAGTAATAAAATAATAGGGATTTGATTTCTGATCTAATGCATAATCAAGTGTGGCCGAGGTAATCATTATCATTCCTATAGATAATAAAGCAACAAAGCATATGATTAAGGTATGATCTATACCTTGGCTTTCACTAATTAATATATTCTTTTTAATAAAATCACTTAACAATATTTTGAACCGCAGAAATAAATGCGGCACCTCTTTCTTCATAATTTTTAAACATGTCAAAGCTTGGGCTGGCAGGAGATAACAAAACATTATCATTAATTAATGAGTGTGATAATGATATTTCAACGGCAGACTCAATACTTTTGGCATCTATCGTTTTAGTAGTTATTTTTAGCTGGTTCTTGATATATGTTTTATTTTCGCCAATAAATATTACAAGTTTAACCTTTTGATTTATCAAAGAACTCAATGATTCATAATTCATATCCTTCATAGATCCACCAAGTATTAAAATAATTTTCTCATCGATACACTCTAGTGCAGCCTTTGTTGATGCACAATTTGTAGACTTTGAGTCATTATACCAATTTATATTATTTGATGATTCAATCAACTCTATTCTATGAGGTAAATAATTAAAATCATTTAAAGCACTTAAGGAATTCTTGATATTAACCTTAATGATATCTAATATAGAGATAACTCCTAATATGTTTTCAAGATTATGCTTTCCTTTATATTCTAAATTTTCATTTTTAAAATATATCTTGGAGCCATCGTAATTTAAATCTTTAATTATGGAGCCATTAACAATAATTTCTTCAGCATCAGTTATGCCATAAGTCTTAATTTTTTTTGTACCATCAGTAAGATGATTAATTGAGTTTGAAGCTAAGGAAAAAGCTGAGTCATTATATATTGATAATTTTATTTTTGAGTAATTTTCTATATTTTTATGTCGCTCCAGATGATCATTTTCAATGTTCGTAATCACACTAATAAATGATTTTAAATCTGACATATATTCAAGCTGATAACTAGATAATTCAAGCATGATGTAATCATAAGTATTGTTTATTATTGAAAGAGGAGGTATTCCATTATTTCCACATGCAATGCAGCTATAACCTATTTTATTAAATGCATATTTTAGCATTGTCACCATGGTAGTCTTTCCATTAGTTCCGGTAACAGATATTAGCTTACTATCACAGTATCTTTTAAAGATATCAATATCTGTTATAACGTTAATGTTATATCTTTTAATATCTTTAAATATCCTATGATTTTTATCCAGACCTGGACTAATTATTACTTCATCAATATTGCTTAGAAGATCAACCGGGTACTCTTTAAAATAAATAGAATCAAGATTAATGCCTCTAAAGTTATAATTAAGAAAATAATCTTGATCTCTAGTATCAAATATCCTAAAAGGGATATCTTTAGACTTAAAAAAATCTGCGCATGACATGCCTGTAACGCCAATACCTAGTATTAATTTATTTTTTGACATTTTATCTAATTTTTAATGATGCTAAAGCTACGAGAACCAAAACAAAGGTTATAATCCAGAAACGAACAATAATCTTTGGTTCTGGCCAACCTTTAAGTTCAAAATGATGATGAATAGGTGACATTCTAAAAACTCTTTTGCCAAATAATTTAAATGAGGCTACTTGGATCATTACAGATAAAGCTTCTATAACAAAAACACCTCCCATTATCGCATATACAACTTCGAGTCTTAGCAAAATCGCAATTGTAGCTAAGACAGCACCTAACGATAAAGATCCTACGTCCCCCATAAATACTTCAGCTGGGTATGAGTTATACCAAAGAAAACCGAGTCCTGCGCCAACAATAGTGCTGGAGAATATTGCAACCTCAGATACTCCAGGCAAATAAGGAATTAACAAGTAATTGGCAATATTAAAATTACCTTCAACATAAGCAAATAAAACAAATGCTGCGGCAATTAATATACAAGGTAAAATAGCAAGTCCATCTAAACCATCAGTTAAATTTACTGCATTACTAGAACCAATGATAACTAATATGGACCAAGGTATAAAAAATATTCCAAGATATAATGCGAAATCTTTGAAAAAGGGAAGCATTAGTTCTAACTCTATTAAACTTGTTGATGTGCTAAAAATAAAATATGCTATGAAACTAGAAATAATAATTTGAAGTATTAACTTTTTCTTTCCGCTTATTCCATCACTTGATGAATGAATAAATTTTTGATAATCATCATAGAAACCAATTGCCCCAAATGATATTAATGTGAGCAATAATATCCATATATTTTTATTCAAAATGTCAGACCAAAGAAATGTACTAGATATTATAGATATTATTATGACAAGACCGCCCATCGATGGCGTTTGAGATTTATTTTCAATATGTGATTTTGGGCCATCACTTCTTATGCTTTGGTATAAACTTTTACTGTTCAGATAATTAATTACTATGGGCCCAAGTATCAAAGAAATTATCAGGGCTGTTAGCGCAGCCAATATGATTCTTAACGTAAGATAACGGAAAACATCAAACCCAGAATTATACTGAGTTAAATAGTCAAATAAATAATAAAGCATATAGTTATTAATCTTTCCTTTCAGTTAATGCATTCACAATAATTTCAAATTCCATGAAACGCGATGCTTTTACTAAGATATTAACATTATCATTGAGTTGTGGCTTGATAAAGGAAATTAATGTATCAATTGAGTCAAAATCATATGAATTTTTACCAAATTCCTCAAGGATTGCGCTTGCATGCTTACTAATTACAAATAATTTTTTAATCCCCATCTCATATGCATGTTGCACTACTTGCTTATGGTATAACTCAGAATTATCACCTAATTCACCCATGTCACCCATAATAAGCCAAGGATTACCATCTAATTTTACAAGCGAATTAATGGAAGCTATAAAAGATTGTGGATTAGCATTATAAGAGCTATCAATAATTCTAGATCCATGCTGCCCTTCCTTTATACTAAATCTTCCATCTATATCATTATAATCATAGAGTCCTTTTATAACATTTGAGGATCTAGCTCCAGCTTCATATGAAAGTGCTATTGAAAATAGAATATTATTAAGAGTATGGGTCTCTAAATCATTTACATGTAAATTTGTAATATCTGAATATGGTGTTTTAACCCATATATTATGGTTATTTGAACCAGAGATGTAATAATCAGCTGGCTGACTAATAGATATTGTAATAATTTTATTCTTGTTAGCTTTTAATGACCACCTTTCAAAATTGTGATCATCAAGATTTAGTATGACAGTTTTTGGATACCCTTGATATGACAAAATCTCTTCCTTTGTTTTAATGATATTTTCAATATTTTTAAAACTATCCATATGAGCTGGAGAAACATTTAATAGAGCTACTATAGTTGGTTTTGCAATTTGAACTAATTCTTTTATGTCACCAACTTTACTAGCCCCCATTTCCAAAACAAAAACTTCATCATCTTTTGTCGCTTTTAATACTGATAAAGGCAACCCTATTTGATTATTATAGTTTTTATATGTACTTAATGTTTTCTTATATGTCTGCAGGATCATGGAAGTCATATTTGTCACAGAAGTTTTTCCATTTGTACCAGTAACGCCTATCACTATAGGATGTATTTTATCAACATAAAATTTAGCAATTTCAGCTAAAGAATCCGTAGTATCATCTACAGAAATATATGGAAAGTCTTCCACTCTATGTTCAGAGATAATAAGTGATGCTCCATTTTTAATAGCGTCATTAATAAATAAATGCCCATCATGGCTATCACCTTTTATTGCAATAAATAATTCATTTTTATTAATTGTTCTAGAATCAATGGAAATTCCATCAATAGAGATAGAATTCTTATAATCTATAATGGAAGAACTATTAGTTACTTCTGATCTTAAGATATTTTCTAATTCTACTATTGTTATATTCATTTCAATAATTTCTTTAAATAATTTATATCATTATGACCTATAACTTTATTATTATAAATAATATTATCTTCATTACCTTTTCCGGCAAAAACTATGACAGTGTCTTGCTTAGACATTGAAAATGCTTTCCTCATTGCCTCTTTCCTATTTGGTATAATATATATATTAGATTTATCTTTTATTTTCTTGTGAATATCATTAATTATAGCAATATGATCTTCATTTCTTGGATTATCATCTGTTAAAATAATTTGATCGGAATATTTCTTTGCGACTATTCCCATCCTGGACCTTTTGCTCACATCACGATTTCCGCCACAGCCAAATAAAGTTATTAAAAATGATTTTCCAGATTGTATTTTTATATCCTTCAAGAGCAGATCTAGGGCATATTCTGTATGCGCATAGTCTATTATATATGTAGCATTATTTATTTTATTATTAAAATAATTCATCCGTCCTTTAATGACTTTAGATTTCTTGTTTAAGATGAATCTAATTTTATTTAAAGAATAACCCTCATTAAGGAGAATTTTATATAATAGAGACTTATTGGATTTTATTAAATAATCTTCTAATATATTTGATGGTTTAATTAAGTCACTCATAATATTCTTATCTACATGACTTCCATAAAGTATTATTTTTGATTTTTTTATATTGCTAAACTTAGAGATAGAATTCTTACAATCCATATTTATGAAAATATTTCCTATAGTCATATTTAAAAGTTTTTGTTTAGATTTAACATAATTTTTAAATGTTTTATGATACTCAATATGATCTTTATTTAGATTTGTTACTATAGCATCATTAAAAACTATATGATTTAATCTTCCCTGATGTAAACCTTGCGAAGAACACTCTATTACAATAATATCTACTTTTTTTCTTCTAAAACTGTCAAATGTTTTATATAAAATATCGTTTCTTGGTGTTGTATAATTACTATGTTTTAGTCTTGGGTATACTCCATTACCTTCTGTAGATATTAGGCCAACCTTGTTGCCTAATTTAGTCAAACTCTCGGCAATAAGATGACAGGTTGATGTTTTACCATCTGTACCAGTCACACCTATTACTTTTTTATCTTTAAGTGGCTCATTATATAAATAATCAAGAAATATATTTAAATTATCATTTAAATATTTTGATTTAAAAACCGGAATATCTTTTTTTAAGAAATTAATATCAATAGTAGTTGTAATAATTAACCCAATAATTCCATTATCTATAGCCTCATTTATATAATCATACATGTCCTTTCTGGATAAATTATTGAGTACTAATATTTTATTTTTACAGTTATCTTTGCTATGAAAAGAAAATATTTTTGTAAAGTTTACAATATTGGGATTAATCTCTTGTGCAAATTTAATTATATTTCTAATATGGCTATTCATAATCTATTTAATATCTGGATAAACTCTTAATAAATTTAATGAATGACTCATAAATTCTTTAAATATAGGTGCGGCATGTCTTCCTCCTGATGCATTACCTTTTCTAGGATTACGAACAATAATTGCAGCTACATACTCAGGCTTAGAGGCTGGCACAATACCCACAAATATTGCATTATGTTTATTTATATTATATTTACCACTATCTATCATTCTTGATGTGCCAGTTTTACCAGCAACAGAATATTTTTCTAATTTAGCTTTTCTTCCTGTACCTCCTATCTCAACGACAGACCTCATCATCTCAATGATATCTTTTGAAATATTTTTACTTAGAACTTCATCATAATAAATCTCATTCTTGCTTACTTTTTCATATGTTAATTGAATCTTTTTTCCATAATTAGCTAATGTGACATAAGCATTAGCTAAGTGTAATAATGTTGCTGATATTCCATACCCATAACTAATAGAAGCATGGTCATCTTCAGACCAATGATTGTAGTGATGAAGATTTCCATTTTGTTCACCAGGCCAATCAATATATAAACTGCCACCAAAATCTAAATCTCTCAGAGTATTATATATATCCTCTCTATTTGTTTTTTTTGATAGGGTTGCTGCTCCAATATTACTTGATTTTTGAATGATTCCTGTTAGGTCTAGAATCCCTAAGTCTTTATAATCTTCGAGAGGCTTATTATTTAATTCGAAACCTAGAGAAGTGTTAATAGTATAATTATAATCAACAGCTTTTGTCTCTAATGCCGTGTATACTGCAAATGGTTTCATGGTGGACCCTGGCTCAAATGTATATGTTGCTACTTTATTTCTTATTTTATGCCCAGTCATCTCTTGTCTATTATTAGGATTAAATGATGGGTAATTCACCATAGAAATTATTTCACCTGTTGTATTTTTTATCAAAACAAGTGATGCACTATCAGCATTACTACTCTCTACATGTTTTTGTAAAATATCATATCCGATAAACTGAATCCTTTTGTCTAAAGATAGATATATGTTCTTTCCTGATATTGGTTTTTTAATAAGTTCAATTAATTCAACTGAGCGTCCAAGATTATCTTTTCTAACTTTTTTGATTCCTGGAGTAGGACTTAATTCTTTATTTTTTGAGTACTCTATACCTGCTTGACCATTGTCATCAATATCTGTAAATCCAATTATATTAGAAAAATATGATCCTCCAAGATAAACACGAGAAAATTCAGGTATAAAATAAATATATGGTAGATCTAGATCCATTATTTTTGATGCAAGACTATCATCTAGCTTTCTTTTTAAATAATATTCTTTCTTATTCGAGTGTTTCTTCAATATTTTTGAAAAATCTTTTTCAGACAATCCAATCATTTTGAGTAACTTGCTATATTTTACATCCTTTATTTTTAGTAATTGTTTAACTCTATAAACATTAATGCATAATGTTTTTTTAGGTAGACTCATTGCAAGAATTTCACCATTTCTATCGTAGATCATACCTCTATATTTTTTAATTATCCTATGATCTATTTGGCGTTTATCTGCTACATGGCTGAGATTAACTTTGCAGTCAGACTTATTAAATAAAAAACAATCGGTGTCAAATGCTTGTAATAAAATAATTCTTGCTATGATGAGAAGAAAAGTTATGGAGACAATAAATAATATAAAATATTGTCTCCACATATATTTGCTTAAGCTATTACTTTTACTAGTCAGCTTGTTGCCTTAAGAAAGCAGGTATATCTATATTCTCTGCCTTTTCTTTTTCTGTAATTGTATTGCTAGTTATAGGATTACTATAGCTAGAAGTTGCTGTTGATGAAACATTGGCTGTTGTCATTGCCGCCATTGTTCCATTAGATGAAGATATGCCTGTTTGACTATGAGATATATTTTCTTCTAAAGCATCTGGATTTTCAGAAAATTCTTCAAAACCTGTCGCTATCAGAGTCACTCTTAATTCTCCTAAACTATCTTCTTCTTTTATACAACCTACAATAACGGTTGCATTTTCATTTGCAATTTCTTTAACTCGCTCGCCTATTACACCAAACTCATTAGAAGTTAAATTTGCTCCAGCTGTAATATTAACTAATACACCACTTGCACCATGCAAGTCTATATTATCTAATAAAGGACTATTTAGTGCAGCTTGAACAGCTTCTTCGGCACGATTATCACCTGTCGCACAACCAGAACCCATCATTGCTTTACCTCGGCCTGACATTACAGTTTTAACATCAGCGAAGTCAACATTAATGAAACCTCTTATGGTTATAATTTCAGCAATACCTTTTACAGCCCCTCTCAAAACATCATTTGCATTTTCAAAAGATGAGAATATTGAATTATCACCTCCAAACACTTCAGATAACTTTTCATTAGGTATTACAATCAATGAGTCAACCCACTCACCCAATGCTTCTATACCTTGCTCAGCATGCAACATCCTTTTAGCTCCTTCGAACTCATATGGTTTTGTTACAACAGCTACTGTTAATATTCCTGCATCTCTTGCGATTTGAGCAATGACTGATGCGGCTCCAGTGCCGGTACCACCACCCATTCCTGCAGCAATAAATAACATATCAGCACCTTCAATAGCAGAAGATAATTCTTCTTTTGCTTCTAAAGCTGCCTGCCTTCCTTTTTCCGGATCAGCTCCTGCTCCTAGACCTTTAGTGATCTCTGATCCAATTTGTATCATTGTAGCGCCCTTCACATCTCTCAAAGCCTGAGAATCTGTATTTGCTAAAATAAATTCTGCACCATGAATCTTAGATTCAAGCATTGACATGACAGCATTACCACCGCCGCCGCCAACACCAATCACCTTTATCACAGCATTCTGATTATACTCATTAACTAACTCAAACATACTACACCTCCGGTTTATTCAACCAAATCTAAATAAATTATTTTCTTTTTTGATGGAATTTCCATTCCAAGACTTTTCTCAATATTAGTATTTCCTAACTTCTGATTAATTAGTTTTCCCTTAGTATCCAGCAACCTCTTATGCTCATTTAATTCGAAAGATAATTCTTGCTCAATATTTTCAATACTAATATTCATGGTTCTATTTTTATGCTTTAAATGAACAACAGTAAAAGCTGATATTGTAATAATAAATAATATAAATAAATTAAACATAATCCTCATTAGCTTTTTCCAGTATATTTAATTTCGCAGATCTAGATCTTGGATTTAAATCAATCTCATCCTTATCAGGTTTAATTGACTTAGCAATAATATTGAACATTTTTTTTAAAAATTCATTTTTTATAGGTAAGTTTCTTGGAGTAGAAATATTTTCATCCGTTACAGCAAGAAAATTTTTAATTACTCTATCTTCTAGAGAATGATATGTTAAAAGTACTAATCTACCTTTTGGAGCCAGAATATTATAACTATTACTCAATACATCTTTTAAAACCTCTAACTCTTTATTCATGAAGATTCTTATGGCTTGAAACGTTCTTGTGGCATTATGTTTATGCTTTTCATTTCTAGGCATAGCTTTATCTATTATTTTAGCTAACTGTCCAGTATCTGAAATTTTTTCTTGCTCCCTCTGGTATACTATTGCTCTAGCGATACGTCTCGAGTACCTTTCATCTCCATACTTCCAAATTACATGTGATAACGTTTGTTCATCAACGGTTTCTAACCATTCGCAAGCAGAAATACCAGATGATTGATCAAACCTCATATCTATAGGTCCATTTTTATTAAAACTGAATCCTCTACCTGCTTCATCAAGATGATGTGAGGAAACTCCTAAATCAAATAGAATTCCATTTATTGAACCATGTATACCCCATTCTTTAGAAAAATTTTCTAATTCTGAAAAACATCCATGTTTAAGGGTGAATCTTTTGTCGCTAATAATATCTTCTCTAATCATATTAATCGCATATGTATCTTTATCGATTGCATAGAGTCGACCATCGGAATCTAAAGCATCTAAAATCTTTCTTGAATGCCCGCCAAATCCAAATGTCGCATCAACATAAGTACCATTAGGCACAATCTTCATAGCATTAATAGACTGATTAAGCATTACGGGTATATGTTTCGGAGCAATCATTATTGAATACCTTTTTTATATTTCATAATATGTTCATATGCATTTCTTGCATCTATGAATTTCTCAGTTGACTTAATATCATCAGGGTTCTTATCAGGATGATATTTTTGAGCAACTCTCATAAATGCCTGTTTGATGACTCTAACGTCTTCATTTCCAGTTACACCCAATGTTCTATAATATCTATCTAATTTCATTAAATTCTAATATCTGATAAAACAGATTCCTCTGATTCATCTGTTTCTTCAGATCTCCATTTATTGACTTTATTATTCCAAATATCATCGCTCCAAATTTCAAATTTTTGACCTTGTCCTATTAAAGTGACTTTTTTAGACATCTCAGCAACGAGTCTAAGAGGCTTAGGTAATAATATTCTTCCGCTTGAATCTAACTCTAAATCCTCTGCATGACCTATTAGTAAGCGTTGTATTCTTCTAGTATTTTTAGTAAAGCTTGGCAAGTCATTGATTTTAGTTTCAATATTAGAGAAAATATTTGCCGGATAAAGGAGTAAGCATTTTTCTTCTGAATCAATCGTAACAACCATATTGCCATTCGACTGATCACTAATAGTATTTCTATACTTGGTTGGTATAGTTAATCTGCCTTTTCCATCCAAGTTTATGTTATGGATACCTTTAAACATTTACCATTATTCCCCACAATCTTACATAAATTACCATATATCAACACTATATGACTTTTTATTGATGTATGCAAGGCTTTAGCTTCATAAATACATAGAATATACTAAAAATAGTCTATATTAATCAAATACTTATATTTAACAAGAGCTTATCTTGATATGGTGATTTTATAATTAAAAAGTAGTCTAAGAGCCAACCGATAAGCCGGGTTCTGTCATGTATGATCATTAATCTGGGATTTTTGTCGCCAAAAACCTCTAGCAGCTTACCATATAGCGTGTCTTAGGCTGACAAAATGCTATAAATTTGCTTTGCTCCTAGTGGGGTTTGCCTCAACCATACTTGTTACCTCGTATGTGGTGAGCTCTTACCTCACCTTTTCACCCTTACTAATATAAAATATTAGCGGTTATTTTCTGTAGCACTTTCCGTAAACTCACGTTTCCCAGGCGTTACCTGGCACTATTGCCTATGGAGCCCGGACTTTCCTCTGCTTACACAGCGATCATATAGTTGACTCTCGATATAAGTATAGAGAACTTTAATATATATAGGAATATTTATCGTTTATATTTGGAGGCTACGATATAAGCAACCCAGCCTGGATCTGCATCACATTTTGTCATTTTATAGAACTTTTCAGTCTCTTCATTCTTTTTATCATCCCATCCTTGCATATATACATCGATAGACTTAAATCCTGCTTCAATCAAACATTCTCTAATTTCAGGCAAGGACCAAAGTCGCCAATTATACTCAAAAGCTTTCTTTATGACCGAACCATCATTGAACTCAAAATGTATATAACATGTAATTGAGTTCGTTATTGGATTAAAACTATGTTGATCCCAACAATAAGTAAAATCTTTATATTTAGTTTTTTCTTCTAATTCCTGGTGCGCCTCATATCCTCCAAAAGCATCTAACATTAGCAAACCTTTTGAATTGAGGTTTGTATATGCATTTTTAAAATACTTAACAAGATCCTTTCTGTCTTGAAATACCCAATAACTAAAATTAAAGGCAGAAACGCAGTCAACTTTTGGCGTTTTCTTTATTAGTGAATTGCCTTTTATTAACTTAACCCTGCTTAATTGATGTTTTTCTAAAGATCCTGCAAACTCTTTCTTTGCAAACCGGAGAATGTCATCATCTAGATCAATCGCATACGCAATAGTTTCAGGGTTACTTTTTACCCAAGCAGATGATATTTTTGCAGAAGCACAGAAATCCTCTCTAAGAGTTGTACATTTTGACTTATTATATTTTTTAAAAGTTTTTGAGATAAACTCAACTTCAAAATCTACATTTTGGACTGACTGCTCATATAAATCATACTTATTAGCTGTTTTAGCGGTAAGCTTTAATTTCTTCGTCATAAGTTGATTCTTCAAAATTAGTTATAAGCTCTATGTCTTTATCTGACTGAATAATGTCATGTAAAAACTTTTTCCATTTCTTAGATGAGCTAGTATTATAATATAAACTAAACAAATGCCTAAGCAAGAGATAATTACTTGTATTTTTATTTTGAAAACTTAATGCATATTTTAAATATTTTTTTAAAATACCTTGTCTAGATAAAGTTTCATTATTATTATATATTTCTTTTTCAATTTGATTCAAGAACATTGGGTTATCATATATTCTTCTTCCAATCATCAGGCCGTCAAACTTATTAATATTTTTTCTAATTTCTGAAATATCTTCAACTCCACCATTTAAATAAAACTCAAGACCAGGAAAAGAATCTTTGACAGTAGTAACATCAGCATATCTTAATAACGGTATCTTTCTATTTTTCTTTGGACTGAGACCATTTAATATTGCATTTCTCGCATGAATTATATACTTGCTGCATCCAAACACTTTTGTTTTATTAATTAAAGTAAAGAGTAAGTCAAGATTTTCTTCATAACCCAATCCTAACCTAGTTTTGATAGAGATAGGTAAGTCACACGATTGTTTTATCTCGTAAACACATTCAGCCACCTTGTCTGGATTATTCATCAAGCAAGCTCCAAACTCCCCCCTCACTACTTTAGAGCTAGGGCATCCAATATTTAGATTAATTTCATCATAACCTTGATCTTCAATAATACTGGCACATTGACCATATTTCTTAGGGTCTGATCCTGCCAACTGAATTGTTAGATTTTTTTCTCCTTCTTTGACCACGTAGTCTTTCCTATTTGTATGAAGAAAAGAGTCGCATGTAATCATTTCTGTATATAAATAGATGTTTTTTGATAATATTCTTACAAATGCCCTATAATGTTCATCTGTTCTGCCAACCATAGGGGCTAAATATATACGCTTATTATCCATGCTGAGTTATTCTATTATATAAGATACTTAATATCTAATGATAACCTTTTAATAAAATGAATATAAATAAAGAAGATATAACAATAGTAATATTAGCAGGCGGGAAATCCGAGAGAATGGATGGCCAGGATAAAGGTTTAATGCGGATAAACAAAAAATATGTTATCAAACATTTGTATGATATCTGCAAAGAATACTCTAATGAAATTTATGTTAATGCTAATAGAAATATTGATATATATAATAAAATGGGGCTAATAACTTGGCAGGATATATTAAAGGATTATCAAGGACCCTTGTCAGGCATATATACATCATTATTTAATACTAAAACAAAATATCTAATAACTCTACCATGTGATGGTCCATTACTTAGTCACACATACTTTGAGCGCATGACTAACATTAATAATCATTTTGATGTTAGAGCTGCTCATAATGGAGATAGGATACAGCCCGTATATTCCTTAATAAAAAAAGATCTATTGAATAACTTAAAATCATTTATAGATACTGGTCAGAGAAAAATTGATAAATGGTATAATCAATGTAGCCTAGAATTAGTAGATTTCTCAGATGAGAAAAATATATTTATTAATATAAACAGCCAAGAAGACTTGATAGAATATAAAACACTAATAAATAAAAGCATAAAATAATATGGATAATACAAAAAGAATAGCGTGGTGTATTACTGGTTCTGGTCATTATCTAAAAGAATCAATAGAGATTATATTTACTCTAAAAAATGTAGACTTATTTCTTAGTGGAGCAGGCGAGGAAGTTCTTAAATGGTATAATTATAGTCTTGAAGATTTTAAATCAAAAGGAATTAAGGTTTTTAAAGATATTACAGCTAGCTCTGCTCCTGTTAGTTTACTATATGAGAATGTATATAAGCTAATTGTAGTTTCTCCTGCAACATCTAATACTATTGCACAAATGTCTTATGGATTATCAGATACTTTGGTGACAAATATGTTTGCACAAGCTGGTAAATGCAAAATACACTCAATAGTCTTTGCCTGTGATACTGAGCCTACGGTAATAACACAAGCACCAAAAAAGTCTGTGACATTATACCCACGTGATATAGAGTTAGAAAATTATGAAAAATTAAAAAAATTTAAGAATGTTGATGTTGTGGACAATGTTATGAAATTAAATCGAGCTCTAAAAAAATGGGTATGAAAAAGAATATTTTATTTATTACGGGAAAATTAGCTGAGAAAAATCTAAAGAAGATTTTAGACTGCATAGAAGAGAAAGATTTTTCATATGAAATAAGGAATCTTAATATTAATGTTGCTGCATTGCTTACTACAGAAATGATATATAGGCGTATTGGAAATGTGGATAACTTCAGCAAGATTATATTGCCTGGGAAGGTTAGAGGCGATATAGATGAGTTGGCTAAAAAACTTAAGATTAAAATTGAGCGCGGACCAGAAGAATTAAAAGACTTGCCAGTTATGTTTGGAGGTAATCCTTTAAAATATGATCTCTCAAAGTACGAGGTACATATATTTGCTGAAATAACTGATGCTCCTAATATGAAAATACAAGAAATTATCAGCATGGCTAATTATTATAGAGATAATGGTGCAGATATAATTGATATTGGCTGTTTACCTAATAAACCATTTCCTCATTTATCTGAAACTATACAAGAGCTAAAACGTCAAGATTTTTATGTCAGCATAGATTCTCATTTAGATAAAGAATTAATTCTTGGGGGAAAATCCGGAGCAGACTATCTTTTGAGTATAAAATCAGATAATTTTTATATCCTAGATGAAGTAGATTCATACCCTATCCTAATACCTAAGGATGGAGATATGGTCAGTCTATATGATTGCATTGATAGATGTATTGAAAATAAAAGAATATTTATTGCAGACCCTATTTTAGATCCAATAAACTATGGTTTTACTCAATCAATTACCAGGTATAGTGAATTAAGAAAAAGGTATCCAGATATCCATATTATGATGGGTACTGGTAATGTAACAGAGCTTACTCATGCAGATACAACTGGAATGACTATGATACTGATGGGGATAATATCTGAACTTAAAATTAATCATATTTTAACTACTGAAGTTAGCAAACATTGCAGAACAGTAATTAAAGAAAGTGATTTAGCACGAAGGATTATTCTAGCAGCAAGTCTTGGAAACACCACGCCAAAACATATTAATTCAGGACTACTTACAACTCATGAAGAAGATCCTATAAGATATAATGCGCAAGAAGTTGAAGAATTGTTTGAACAAGTTAAAGATTCTAGCTATAGAATAATGAATACAGATGATGGTGTTAATTTGTTTAATAAAAAAGGGTTGCAAGTTGCTATCGATCCTTTTGATTTCTTTGAAAAGATAGACGTTGGAGATGATACTGGTCATGCTTTTTATTTAGGGGTGGAATTAGCTAGAGCTCAAATTGCACACCAACTAGGAAAAACTTATGAACAAGATGAAGAATTGAAATGGGGTTGCTTAGTAGATGAAAAGATTGATGATAAGCTTGAATTTAAAGAACAAGGTCCAACTTTTAAAAAGAAAAAATGATACATGAAGTTATAGTCACAACCGTCTCTGAAAAAAATATAGTTCATATAGCGCCTATGGGAATACAACTCATCGACGATAGAGTTATTATTTCACCTTTTCGGCCATCTCAAACATTAGAGAATATTACTAAAAATAATCTAGCGACCATAAACTTTATTGATGATGTAAGAGTGTTTGCAGGAATTGTTACAAAATATAAAAAAGATTGGGAGCTAGAAGATATTAAAGATAAGAGTGTGGTCCCAAGGCTGACATTAGCTAATACTCATTATAATGTAATAGCCAAAGAATTTAAAGATGATGAGAAAAGACCTAATATAGTATGTGATATAAGTAAAAAAGTAATTCATAAACCATTTATGGGTTTTAATAGGGCACAGTTTTCAGTAATAGAGGCATCAGTATTGGTTAGCAGGCTGAGAATGCTACCTATAGAAAAAATTTTACAAGAAATAGAATATCTTAAGATAGGAATTAAAAAGACCGCGGGGCCAAGAGAGTCTCAAGCATGGAAATGGATAGAAGATAAGATCCAAGAATTCCAAAAAGAGAATATGAAATAACATGGTAGGATTTCTTGCTAGTGTAAAAGATATTGATGAGGCAACTATTGCTTCAAAAGTTGATATTGATATTTTAGATTTAAAAAATATTAATGATGGTGCATTAGGTTTTGTAGGCATTGAATTGATCTCTAAAGTAAAAATTTTATTACCCAATAATATTCTTAGTGTAACTATGGGTAATGATATTAATCCAAATAATAATAGTAATATAAAAAATTTAAAGATTCTTATAGAAAAAGAAATAAATTATTTAAAGATAGGAATGTTTGATAAAAAATATTTATCAGAACATCGGATTATTCTTGAACAAATTAATTTCAAAAATACTAAACCTATCTGTGTAATATTTGCTGACCAAGACTTCGATCTTAATAATGTAGAAAAACTTATCGGTATGGGTTATCAAGGCATAATGATTGATACATGTCATAAAAATAGTAAATCAATAATAGACCTATTGAGCCAGAAAGAGATAAAAGATTTTTTAAAGATAGTAAAATCTTATGGGATGATTTGTGGCTTGTCTGGATCTTTAAAACTTGATCATATACAAATGCTAAAAGAGTTAAATCCTGATTTTTTAGGATTTAGAGGGCAATTATGTGATTCATCGAAAGCACGGTATAAATTTAATATAAATCTAGCAAAAGAAGTTTCAAAAAAAATTAAGTTGGAGTTTTAAGTAAATCTAATAGAGGTTTGATTTTATCAAATGTTTCCTTATACTCTGATTCAATTTCAGAGTCATAGACTATCCCGCCTCCTCCCCAAAAATATAATTTATCCTTCATGGCAATTACAGTTCTAATAGCAATATTTAAGTCAGTTGTTCCGCTAAAGCTAATATAGCCTATAGAGCCACAATAAATATTTCTATTGTCGGGCTCAAGCTCGCTTATAATCTGCATAGCCCTAATTTTTGGCGCACCTGTAATAGAACCTCCAGGGAAACAGTCCTTAATAAGCTTGTAAATATTACTATTACTGGCAATCTTACCCTGAATAGTACTGACAAGATGATGGACGTTTGCAAATGTCTCGATACTAAATAACTCCTTAACTTTTACCGAACCAAATTCACAATTTTTTCCCAAATCATTTCTCAGTAAATCGACAATCATTAAGTTTTCTGCTCTCTCCTTATATGAAGTAGATAATTCCTCTATAAGCTGTTTATTAACCTGTATATCAGCAGAAACAGGACGAGTTCCTTTTATTGGTTTGGTCTCTACAATATTTCCATCATAGGAGAGAAATCGTTCTGGAGAAAAACTCATTATATTAATAAAAGGCATATTTATATATGCCGAGTAAGGTGATGAGTAAGCAGGTGTTATCTTATTGTAAATATCCCAAGTGTCCCCACTATACTGAGCAGAAAATCTTTGTGAAAAGTTAATTTGATAGCAATCTCCACTCTGGATATATGATTGTATTTTATTAAATTTACTTTCATATTCATCATGGGTAATGTTCGATTCACAAGCTGAATTAATTAAGAATTTTTTTTCTTGATTCTTATCAAATATTTTTTTTTCAAGGCATAATTTTATATTTTCAATAAAGGAATCTTCATTTCTATAAACTAAAGTTGTATTTTTCTTATGATGGTCAACAATAACTGCCCAGTCATAAATACCAAATGCCATAAGTGGTACATTAAGATCATTTTTTTTAATTTCAATACCTTCATAATGATTACCTAAATCATATGATAAATAACCAATCGCTCCACCAGTAAATGGCAAGTCACTAATATCGGAGGGGTACTTTTTCATGACAATACCTACCACATCTATTGGGTCATCTTTATATTCCTGGATACCATTTTTATTTTCTACTGTAGTCTTATCTATATAAGAAATTATTTTTTCTACTGGATTAGCACTAAGTATGTCATATCTCTCATCTTGAAACTTATCATGATTACTACATAAAAATACTGACCACTCAGAATCTTTGATTACTGCAAATATATCGCGAGTATCACCATAATAGTCATAACTAATTTTATGTTGTTTATTCATAATGTTTTTTTAATAACAAAGAAAGCAAAAAAGATGGTGCTGCATCAGATGGCTCACACAATCTCTTATTATATTTAATATTAATATACTTATCTAAAGACATATATTTCCAATTATTTTTTTTACTTATCATATTAATAAGCATTCTACCAACACCCATACCAATAACTTTGAGATCTTTCACGGTAGAGAAGTTATCTTTAATATGACTTTTTATAGTATAACTTATTTGATCTAGATGCGCTGACATGATTTTTCTAGACAACATATGAATAGTCTTGTTTTTATCCACACAATAATCAAATCCAAAAACTCTTGAAATCCTATTTAAAGTATCTTTTTTTGATTTTAATCTTCCATCAGCTGTATTAGTATAATCAGATTTTTTTTGGATAATTGATAGTAATCGATAAACATCAGACATCGTAGCAAAATTTTCAGGAATCACATTGTATACCCTCTTATTTAAATTAAGGGTTTTTATTACTGAGTATATGGGAGTTCTTAAAACGCCAGTATAAAGTAACTCTTTAGTATTAAGGCCTGAATAATCATCATGCCTTCTGTTTATACATATATGGTTTTTGATAAGAACTATATCAGTAGTAGTAGATCCAATATCAATAGCTATTATATTTTTATCCATATTTTTCAAATAATCAGGAATAGCCATCCAATTTGTTGACGCTAGAGATGAATATTTTTTAAAACCCTGAAACTTTAATATCCCATTATCTTTAGAATATATATGGTTAATAAAACCTTTATTCTCAAATAAAGAAAGTATCGCTTTAACACCTTCTCTTCTGGAAGAAAAGATATCGCACATTTCAGCTGACATACTAATTAGATTTATTATATGAAATTTTTTTCTATATTTTATATCTATGCTTTTAACTATACCTTCTAACCGTGATAAAGATTTCCATAGTTCACAAAGTATAATTCTAGATTCTACTGTATCTCTAGTGTCTGACGATATAGTGTATTTTGTATGAGCACCACCTATGTCCCAACCAATATATAATTTTTTTTTATCCATGATTATTTATATGATACTTCTTTCCACTTATAATATTTTTTAATGGTTTTCTGGATATTATTAAATCAATAATATTTATCCCTATTGTGTCATAAATTCCAATAAATGATGTTGTCAATCTAGGGTTAATCTCAATAATAAATATATCATTACCTTTAGTTATAATATCAACACCAACAAAACCATATAGTCCTGGAAGTGAATCTTTAATTTTTGATATAAGATTTATTATTTTTAAATATGCAGGGTGTTCCACATTAACAATAATACTACTTAACCTAGCTCTATTATTTTTATACTCCAATATTTGTTTATTGATAGTTAGTATATAAAAATTATTTTTAGTAAAATAAATTGAGATACTATAATCATCACCAGTTATATAAGGTTGGATTATTTTATCATCCTTAATTAGTTCAAGGTTTTTTTTATTTTTAGTAATTTCTATATGAGAGCATCCTGCTCCATACCTATCTTTAATTAAAAGTAACTTATTATGTAAATTACTACTATATTTCTGATATGTATCAATAGTAGGCAAAGAGTTCTTCTGGCAAAATTTATAAAACTTTAATTTATCAGAACATGTTTTTATCGTTTGTGAATTAGATATTACAGCATCAACTCCATTCTTTTCTAAGTATTCTACATAAAGATACAGTCTCATATCTATTTCTGGCAATATAGGTAATACATAATCATATTTTCTTAAAAAATCTATATCATAAATTTTGCTATTATCTCTTAAGAATATAGATTCTTTCTCATTTATAGATGAAAGGCGAAAATCTCTAAAATAGTTATGCTTGACATACTTTGATTTCCGACAACTATCGTAAACCGAGGAAGTTATCATATTAGCTTCACTCATAAGATCAGAAGTTAAATCTTCATTTAAAAGCCCTCCTCCTGTAATATATTCATATATTAATATCTTTTTCATACTATGGACATAATCCCTGTTATAGACATTCTTAATAACCAAGTGGTTAGAGCAATTAAAGGTGATAGAGATAATTATCAGTCTATCAACCACAAATTATACAATAGTACAGATCCAAGAGATATAATTGATCAAATTGTAAAAAGGTATTCTCCTAAGATATTATACATTGCTGATTTAGATGCAATTATGCATAACATCATAGACCCGAAGATATATGATGATATCTTATCTTCATTTCCAAAAATTAAATTCTGGATTGACTCTGGTTTGAAAGAAATAAAATTAAAAAAGAAATATAGAAATTATTATCCTGTTTTTTGCAGTGAAAAATCAAAAGGCTATGAATTTTCATCAAATAAATTTAATAATTGTGTCTGCTCATTTGATTTTATGGGAAAATATATAGGAGAGAAACCTATATATAGACAACAAAAAGCATCCCCATCAAAAATTATACTCATGGACTTGCTTCAAGTTGGTTCAAAAAATAATATTAATTATAAACTTGCTAGAAGATTTATTAGGAATAATAACCAAGATTATTATATTGCTGGTGGAATTAAATCTATATTTGATATCAAAAGAGCAAAGCATTTTGGTGCGAGTGGAGTTTTAGTTTCAACAATGATTCATCAGAATAAGATTACAAAATATATGATCCAAAAAGAAAAAACCAGCTCTAAAAATAGAGCTGGTTAATCTTACTGTTCTAAGTACTACTTAGGTGAGTATGGGTGAGAAGAATCTGCTGCCGCTGCAACAACATCTTCAGCTGTTGGCGTGCCAGCAACTGCAGCTTTAATAGCCATCATTGTAGCTTTATAGTTGTAGTCATAAATTCTAACATCGTCATTAGCATCCCAATGGATGAAAACACCTACACAAACGAAAATATCATTTGCTTCAGCTGCTGGAATTGTTCCGTCTTTCACAGAATCTGTAACAGCCATAGCTACTGCTCTTTGAGCTGGTCCAAACATTTGAACTGCTTGTTTAGCACCTTTAATAGTAACTTTATTAAACATTACTGTAGCTGGTTTAGTTGGTAGATTAGGTGCACATACAGCTAATAGCGAAGTAAATCCATCTTTGTTATTACAAAGTGTATTACAAAACGCATCTTCTACAGCAGAACCACGTGGTCCCATGATTAAATCGATATGAGCAATTTCATTGTCTCCGCCTTCTTCAACAACCAAACCTTCACCGACCAATACTTTATCAATTACTGCCATTTTTATCTCCTTGTTTATATTAAATGGTTCATACGTGAATTATGCGCTTTTGAAAATCCTATGGATCATCAAACTTGCGACTAATAAATCTGCGGTAGTCCCCGGATTAATTCCTTTTTTCTTATATTCATAATCAAGATCATTTAGCTGTTTGACCAGATAATCCTCACTACAATCCTTGTCTTGTATTTTTAACAAATCATTGGCATGATTGCTAGTCTTTTTTGCTATTTCTTCACCTAATTTACGCGAAATATGCGAATCAGGGATTTTACTTAAGATTTCGAGAAATGTTACGGATATTGAAATGTCAGTAGATTTATACTTGACCATATTTTTATCAAGACTTGGGAGAATAAAATCAAGGATATCCTTGAAATTATTATGATATTGATATGAAATACGATCATATCCAGCTGAATAACTCATTATTTCTCTTAATTTTACATTAGGCAAAGATTTAGTATCAAACTTAGATGCGTCACCTAGTCCTCCTGGGCTTGAGATATTAATCGCCTTGCATATTTTTATAGTATCATCGAGAGTGGCACCATCAATCGTCTTTATGATAGCTTCTCTCAAGTCTGAGCCCTTATACTCCACCAACGCATGTATGATGGGTGCACATAACATGATAATACCTAAGTTAGTATTGGTTAAAGTTTCATTTCTCGTAGCAATAACAGCTTTCAAGATTCGGTCGCCCAAACTATATTCTTCATGAAATAACTCGGATCCACTATTAATTGAACTAATAAGATAGTCACTAGCGGTAGTATCATGATGAGATGAGTTTATATTTACATTTCCAGGCTTAATTACTTCAATATCTTTATGGCATGCATATAAGTAAGCATTGCGAAGCACAGACTCTTTGGAATCTTCATTGAGGATTGGATATTTTAAGTTATCAAACATATGGCTTACTTAAGAACAGATAAGAATGATTTGTTTATCGTATTTCCAATAAATATATTTATGATTTCATCGGATATATTATTTTCAAGTGTGGTCTGCATACCTTTCCATGCAGGTATACTGTTTAATTCAATCACATAATTCTTGTTATTATGTTTGATAATATCAACGCCACAGAATGGAATATTGATAACTGATGCTGCCTTAAGCGCAGTCTCAATTATATCTTTGTCAGCCTTTACCGAAACACACATAGCTCCTTTTGATATATTATTGATATAAGAATCACTATATCTCATCATAGTATAGACCATTTTTTTATTTTTATTTTTTGCTATCAAGACTCTATAATCATGAGAAGGTTTTGTTTCAAGAAATTCCTGTATATAGAAAATATTGCTTTCATTTACAATTTTATCAAAATCCGAAACTGCTGTAATTTTTACTATATTATCACCCTGAGAACCAAATAAAGGTTTATATATTAAAGCATGTTTAGGGAGGAGATCTTTCACAATTTTTTTACAATTACTTCTACCTCTCACTACCCAGGTGTCTGGAGTCAAAATACCAGATTCCATTAGCTTTATAGACGTAAGTGATTTATCAACTGTTGTTTCAATATTTGTAGATGTATTCATTACATTAATATTATGCGATTCAAAAACCTTAAGTATATTAAGATTGATAATCACCTCTTCTAAGGTTCCTCCAGGAATATGACGAACAAAGACATCCGTGATATTAGTTAGTAACTCACCATTATTTTTTATAATTTGATTTTTTTTACCTTGAATAGCTATCGAGAGATCATCTAAATTAGATGACTCAACAGAAATATCTCTATTTTCAAAAGATTTTTTTAGCTGCTTATAGTGCCAACCTTTTTGATCAGTTAGGATAAGAACTTTTCTCATTTATTAAATGATTTATCAACTAATTCTAAATCTATAGATCCTTCTGTAAAAGTTTTTCCTGTTTTAATTGTTGTGACTATAACTTTTGCCGGACTAAAAAGTAGCTTGTCGATCTTATAAAAATCATACTTGTATTCTTTGAACACATCTGCAAATGGCTTTCCATAATCAGACGATGTTGAGCTAGGTAGTCTCTTGGCAAGCTCATATGCTTCATCATCATCCACGTCTACAAAAAGATGGACCATTCCTCCATACAATATTGCATCATTAGTTCTTCCCATTCCTATCAAAAAATCAGGTGCGGGTGGTGGCACTGGGGCTGAACCAAATCCATCAACGACCTTGTTTAAAGGGAATCCAATTTCATGTAATTTATGCATACCAACTTCTAAAACCCTTCCGACAACCTGCACAGAGCCAGATAATGACCTCGTAGGTGTTAAAATAACAGTTAAATTCTTTTCACTAATTCCACAATCATTTGTTATCTTATCTATGATTTCTTGTGGTGGGTTTTTATCAACTTCTAACACAACTACTGTTGAATAGAATTTATCTGAATAATCCAAATCTTTAAATAAATCTTCTTTTAGTGCCAGTGCTCTACATGGACCTGATCCAAGTGCATTAAAGTTATCTTCTTCCTTAACAAAAGAAAGATTCCAGCCAGCATATTGACTAGCCAAGCAACTTAATACTGGATTAGTACTATGCACATGAATAGATAATGGCCAATTTGGGGTATTAGAGGTCATTGATAAGGATACTCTACCTAACCCACCCATACAGATTTCTGTAATCAACCGTCCAGACTCCAAACAACCAGTATAATTAATGCCGGCATCAATAATCTTGGCTCCACCTTCTGAAGTATGGACACCGATATTTAATTGATCTGCAGTCTCAATGAGCTTTTCAACTAGTGGCTTAACAACCTTATTTATACTTATTTTTTCAGTCATAATTTAGATATCTATATCATAGCAGTTATAAAGATTTGTTGTAATTGAAATTTTTTCTTTTAATCTTGTCATTAAATCTAAATTTGAAAATGAATTTAGATATATTGATAATAAAGGCTGATTTTTCCCAACATGTTGTCCTTCATTAGGGAGATTTACAAACTCAGGATCATCCATAAAAAAATTCTTAAACTTATACTCTTCTTTTACAAACATATGGACGAAAGCATACTTATTATTATTATGACTTTCTAGTTTTTTATCAAGGCCAGGGTTTATTATAAGATGCAATAAATCATTATTATAAGTATCGTTATAAATTTTGAATGTAGATGTAATTCTCGGATTGATATCAAGTACAAAAACTTCTTCATTTAGTATTTTAAAATCAATACTATTATAACCATTCATTGAAAGTTTTTCTGATAATTTTTTAAATGAATTAATTATATTAGTAGATTCTAAAAATTTATTAGTCGTTAATGCTCCTGCATGTATAAAAGGATGTGGGTCAAAATTTCGAAGATGTAGTAACTTATTAAATCCTAAGAAAATAAAATTGTCTTTATGCTTGAAGAATGATATTGAATATGTTTCTCCTTCAAGATACTCCTGAAGGTAGTGATTTTTTTTATATTTTTCACTGAAGTTTATATTATATCCTCCAGAACTATTGAATGGTTTTGATAGGTATCTTTTTTTTATTCCTATAGTATTGTTTACATATTCTGGAAACTTGAGATTGCACTCATCTAATGTGTTAGTTAGCAGCCTTAAATCATTACACTTTGAAATAATTCTTGGATCATTACCCAATATACTTAACTTTCGTCTTAAGCAATCATAAATTTCAGGCTTGTCTTCTAGTCCAGACCCATATAATAGGCCAACATTCTGATAATCAATAAGGATATTGTTTATAAATGATTCTAGATATGTAATATCTTGAATTTTATCTAGGTTATTATGACAATATTGGTCAAAAGCAAAAACCTTGATCCCCAGGGATGTAAATTTTTCTTCTAAATATGTTGTGTCTGAATTTATAACAACAACAGCATTAATCATCAGACATTTTTTTGTGCAAACTCAAACGCTTGTTCAAAATGTAAGTATACCGGCTTATCGCAACTATACATTAGCTTTAGACAATCATGTTGAGACTTATATTTAATGTTTCCTATCGCTAAAGCTCCTATTCCAAAACAGCCAGAGCTAGAGTTCTTCATTGGAACAACATTATCCATCGCATCTATTCCTGATATTCCTGCCGGAGGAACAGCATTCACATCTGCACATATCTTTAAGTTTACTGCGTTCTTGATTAATTCGTCATCCATCAACTGAATGCCTGCTGCTCCAGTATTAAAAACAATATCAGCATCTATTAAAAATGATTTCTTCTCAGAGTCAACTGCTCCTGTAACAGATTTTGAGCCGTATTTCTCATTGCATATCTTTGCTATGCTCTCTGCTTTATCTAAACTCCTTCCTACTAATAACACACTATTTCCTGCTTTAGCACTGATAACAGCTGAGGCAACACCTACAGGTCCTGTGCCACCTAAGATTACTATTTTCTTACCTGTAAATTTTTCAGAGAATTTGTCTTTAAGAGCTTTTTCAGTTATGGCAACCATTCCTGCTGCAGTTGTAAATGCTCCACTAGGATCAGCAAAAACAGGTACTTCAAATGGTGGGACCATATGCTTTTTTGCTTCTTCAATCATATCCATCGCCATATGTGTATCTCTGCCACCAATAAAAATTCCAGTTCTCTTTAATGCAGACGGGGATCTTGAAAAGATTGTGTCCTGAACGATTCCTTGCATTTCATCCATTCCTATATTGGTATATGGGATTACAGAGTCCCAACCTGCGTCAAAAGCCATATTCGCATCAAAAGGGCTGATGTTCTTTTCAGGTGTTATCATATGTAATAAAAAAGGTTTTTCCATGATCAGATCTCCATTACTTGTTTATTTGTAACTAATTTTATAGCCCGAATTCCATGAGCTTGCAATTTTAAATGTTAGGTTATTATACACATTAAATTTATTTTGGATAATACTTATAAGCTCTTTAGCATGCAAACTAGACTCAACGAATATATAAGACATTGGCCCCCATGAGCTCTGTCCCATCCCTAAATTATCATAATTTCCTATATATTCCATGATGTTAGAGATATCAGGGCTTAAAAAAATACCTTTCTGCTTATCCTTATAGAATAAAGATGTGATCCTTTGAAATTCTGAAATATTTTTTGAAAAATTATCAAAATCCTTATAAATTACTGAAGGTAATATTCCTCTGAGGGCAATATGTGATAATTCGGCCTTATACTGTCTTGATAATTTAATATTCTTATTAAAAAATTTAACTTCTTTCTCACCAGAAGCTCCCTTTAGCTGATTATCATTAATAAGTATGATTTTCCATTTACTAGGAAATTTAGAGTTAAACATTGTCTCGGGTAACATGTTTGCTTTTTTACAAGCATCGACAACAAAACCTCCTCTCTCAAATATTCTTATACCTGTGCCTGATCTTTCCCCTCTATCATAAATGCGAGCAATATCACTGATACTTGCCTTGATACCAAGGTGCATTAATATTGATTTTCCTAAACATAATGATAGTTGTGAACCAGACCCTAAGCCTATATGGCTAGGCGGCTGACTTAATAAGTTAATTTCAAAATTACTACTAACTTTTTTTAGCTTCAAATATTTTAAAATTGGAGTTGTAAACTTTTTTGGCAGATTGCTTGAAAAAATTTTTGACTTTTTTATGGATAAAGAGGTTTTATATGCATTAATTGCAAGTCCCATGCTCCCATACTTATATCCATAGCTATCATCAAAACCATAAAATCCAAGATGTAACCTGGATGGACTAGTGATACTTAATTCTTTTACAGTCTTATTCATAGTGATAGATATAGTATATTCACGTCCATATTTTATACCTTTTATGTACAAAGTGACATGGTTATAATGTAGAATATATCCATATGACTAGCCAAAATAATATTAAAAACTTAACATGCCCTTTCTGCTCTATGCATTGTGATGATATAAGTGTAACAACGACAAATGACCAATATAAGGTTGACCAAAAAAATACTGTTTGTGCTAAAAAAATTGAATCTTATAACCTAAATACAAAAAGTATAGTCATGCCTATGGTAGGTAAAAAAGTAGTTAAGCTGTCAGAAGCATTAAAAAAAATTTCAAATCTTATTAAAGGGCATAATGAAACATTAATTTTAAATCATGGGGTAGAATTAGCCGGACTAAGATCAATATTAAGTTTTGCATCACAACGAAACTGTATAGTTGATCATGTTAATTCTAAATTTTTATATCAAAATATTGGGGTTGTTCAAAGAACTGGGTATATGGCTACCTCATTGACTGAAACTAAAAATCGGGCTGATGCCATTATTATATTTGGTAATGAAGTTTTGACTAAAACACCAAGATTAATCGATAAAGTATTAACTCCCAAAAATAGCTTATTCCCTACAAGCAAAAAAGAGATTATATTGATTGGTAATTTTTCCGCAAAGATTGTTAAAAATATTAAAGGGAAAGGAAAATGTAATATCACAAACATCAAGCTAGACTTAAATCTAGTTGGTGATTTTTTAAAATTACTTGCTACTGATGACTTAAAGTTATTAAAAGGACTGAAAAAAAGCGAGCTTATTAAGATTAAAAATATTCTTAATAAATCCAAATATATAGTCGCAACATGGACTGCTTCAGATTTCATCAAAACTCTTAACCCAAAAAAAATAATTGCTGCTATTTGTAAGTATATTGTTGATCTTAACGTATCATCTAGAGCGGCATGTATGCCAATATCAGGAATTCTCGCTGACGAAACTTCTTCGCAAGCATTAACATGGATGACTGGATTTCCATCTAGCATAAAACATATGGACGGGACTTTTAAACATGACCGTAATGCATTCAATAGCCAAAAATTAATAGATGAAAAAAATGTGGATGTGGTAATTCATGTTTCAACTATTAATTCTGGGAAATTAAAGATTAATAGCGATATTACCAATATAGTTTTAGGTCATCCAAATACTACTTTTACTTCGACACCTGATATTTTTATACCTGTAGGTATACCTGGAATTGACTATGAAGGTATAATGTTTAGAACTGATAAAGTGGTCTCTGTCGCATTAAAAAAAATTAGAGATATTAAATTACCGTCTACGCAAAATATATTAGATAACTTAGCATAGGAAGAAATCTTGATTACACAATTAAAATCTGGAAATGTATACGACCCTCATAACAAAATATCTAATGTAAAAAAAGATATTTTTATTCAAGATGGAAAAATTATTGATAAGAAAAATGTTAGGTCTAAGGTTGATAAAATCATAAATTGCTCAGATAAAATAATAATGCCAGGAGCTATTGATCTTCATACTCATATTGGTGGAGGAAAGGTTAACATTGCAAGATTAATGCTGGAAGAATTTCATAACGAAAAAGAACCCGGATATGATTCTTCGGCTATTATTGCCCCATCTACTCTTAAAACTGGATTAAAGTATATAGAAATGGGTTATACAACTTGTTTTGAACCAGCTCTACTACCTATAAATGCAAGGCAAGCTCATGCAGAGATGTCAGATATTCCATTTATTGATAAAGGCGGTTACGCTTTACTAGGAAATGATGATTACTTTTTAGATTTGCTAAGGAAGAAATCTAGTCAATCAACAATAAATGATTATGTTGCTTTTATTTTAAGTGCAACACAATCCTTGGGAATAAAAGTTGTTAATCCTGGTGGCATTAATGCATTTAAGTTTAATCAAAGAGCCTTAAATGTTGATGAGAAATCTAAATACTATGGTATAACACCAAGAGAAATAGTGGAGAAGCTCACAAGAGCAATATATGATTTGGGAGTTCCTCACCCATTACACGTACATTGCAGTAACTTAGGTATTCCTGGAAATTTTCTATCGACAATAGAAACTATAAAAGCTGCGAATGGATTACCAATTCACTTAACTCATATACAATTTCAAAGTTATGGCAATAATGGAGATAAGGGTTTTTCTTCAGCAGCAGTAGAAATTTCAAACTACTTAAATAAGATAGAGAATCTAACTTGTGATGTAGGACAAATAATGTTTGGACAAACTGTAACTATGTCTGGTGATAGTATGTCTCAATATAGAAACCATAATCATGCTCATCCAAATAAATGGATGTGTATGGACATAGAATGTGACGCAGGGTGCGGCGTAGTTCCTTTTAAATATAAAGATAAAAGTTTTGTAAATGCTCTTCAATGGGCTATAGGTTTAGAAATATTTTTATTAGCCGAAGATCCTTGGAAAGTTTTTTTAACTACAGATCATCCTAATGGGGCACCATTTACCTCGTATCCTCATTTGATTAAATTATTAATGGATAAAACTTTTCGTAATGATATTTTAAATCAACTACCAAAAGAAATTCTTAATCATACTATTCTTCACACCCTTAAGAGAGAATATACATTAAACGAAATTTCCATCATGACAAGATCAGCGCCCGCAAAAATTTTAGGGTTAAAAGAGAAAGGTAATCTATCTGAGGGATCTGATGCAGACATAACCGTTTATGATAAAAATAAAAAAGATATAGAAGAGATGTTTGCTCATCCATCTCTAGTTATTAAAGATGGAAAAATAGTTGTAGAAAATGGAAAAATAAAAGAATATGTTTGGGGCAAAACCCATACTGTTAAGCCAGATTATGATAAATCAATTGAAAAAGATTTAGGTAAGTTTTTTGAAAAATATCATACAATGAAATTAGATAACTATATATTAAGCGATGATGAAATGAATAGCCTGGTAGGCAGCCCTGTTTATGTTAATGATTGCAAATATAAAAGAAAGCAATGATTTATAATGGTATAAAAATAGATAATACGTTTGCCGAAGCTTTTAATATGAAAGCCAGTCGTATAATCGTAACAGCAGATAATTTAAAATGGGCAAAACATGCCTGTGACTCTTTTACTGGATTTGCTACATCAGTTATTGCATGCGGCATAGAAGCTGGCATCGAAAAACAATTAAAATCGTCAGAAACACCTGATAACAGGCCAGGCTATTCAATCTTACTATTTTCAATGTCTAGAAGTCAGCTAGAAAAGCAATTAGAGGTCAGGGTTGGTCAGTGTATTCTCACTTGCCCAACAACCGCTATATTTTCTGGGATGATCGGAGAAGATGTAATTCCTTTAGGTAAAAACTTAAGATACTTTGGTGATGGCCATCAAATATCAAAAAAAATACAAGACAGAAGATTTTGGCGTATACCAGTCATGGATGGAGAATTTCTTTGTGAAGAATCAACTGCACGTGTACCAGCAATAGGTGGTGGTAATTTTTTAGTATTGAGTACTAATAGAAAATCATGCTTGTCTGCCTGTGAGACAGCAATAAATTCAATCAAAAATCAGCCAAATATTATAACTCCTTTTCCTGGCGGGGTTGTGAGGTCTGGATCAAAAGTTGGTTCAAAATACAAGGCTTTAATAGCATCTACTAATGACGCTTTTTGTCCAACACTAAAGAGTATTACAAAGAGTACTCTACCAGCTAATGTAAATTGTGTGATGGAAATAGTTATCAATGGACTGACATTTGATGATATCAATGAGGCAATAAAAACTTCGATACAAAGTATTTCTAAAATGAAAATAAAAAAAGATATAGTTGCCATATCTGCAGGAAATTATGGTGGTAAATTAGGGCAATATCATTTCCATTTAAGGAAAGTCATGAAATGAATCCAGTGATACTAAAACTAAAGAAGAAAATAAAATATAGGATAGATATGTCATTCTTATCTAATTCTTATAAAGATATATCTAGGCTTTCATCTCAGATTATATCTTATGGAAATAAACAGTTTAAAGTTAAAGAGCTTTTCAGCATAAAGGGTAATGATATAAAAAACATTATTATCCAATCTTCAGTTGATTTAATGGATAATATCGGCAAAGAGTTAAATAATATTAATATTACCGTTCATGGAAATGTTGGTTATTCATTTGGCGAACAAATGCTTTCTGGAAAACTTATATTATATGGTAATGCACTAGATTATGCAGCATCTGGAATTAAAGGAGGCTCTATATTTATATATGGAAACTCTGGTGACTATACAGGTGGGAAAACTAATCATGGAAATGTTGGTATAGTTGATGGTTTCTTATATGTAAAAGGTAATGTTGGAAATAATTCCATTGAGAGAATGCGGAGAGGTAATGTAATTATAGAGGGTAATATAGGTGATTATGCTTGTAATGATATGCTATCTGGGACAATTATCATAAAGGGAAAGATAGGTAAAATATTTGCTGAAGGCATAAAGCGTGGAACTATTTTTACAAAAGACAAGAAAGTAGTTAAAGAGTACGCCAGATCTAATGATGCTGAATATAATTTTACAAAATTTTACTTTAAAGAAATATCAAATGTAATCAGTAAAAAAATATTTTTAGAAAATAAAAATTTAATAAGATATTATGGGAATACAAATAGTAATAATCTTTCAGAAGTTTTTTTATTTAAACTATAAAGTATTATTTTCCAAAGTGTTCATCTACTAACTTAATAAAAAATGATTCCATATCTGGAGAAGAAAAATCTCTTTTCCCTACTGCTCTATATAACATGTTACCTTCTGGGCTAATCAAAAATGTTGTCGGCAATCCAGGAACTCCCCAGTCATACTCTAAATCCATATCAATAAAAATTGGAAAAGACACAGGGCTTATATCTAAATAATTTCGAATATTTTCAGGTCCTGGTCCAACATGAATTCCTATAACAGTGAATTTTTCATTATCAAATCTTTTGTGTATAGCTTCTAAGGTAGGCATCTCAGCTTTACAAGGATTACACCAAGTAGCCCAAAAATTTACTAACAAGAATTTTCCTTCTAAGCTTTTTAACGTATGGACTTTTTCATCCATGCCTATCAAACTAAATTCTGGAGCTCTTTCATGGCTAGGCATAGGGTCCATTAAGTAGCCAGATGCATTTAAATTATATGTAAAAAAAAGCGTAGGCAGTAAAACAAATATCGATAATAATTTTTTCATATAACCTTAGTATTTTGGTTTATTTTCATGAAACCAGTTTGGATCATTTAGTGATATCTCACCAATAGGTGCAGCCTTAGCATCCAAGATAAGCTCATTAACATTTGAACCTGTTAAAGTTTTAAGGAAATCAACAATATTATTCATCTCATTTTCAGATAAATTTAAAGGGAACATTAAAGGACTTAGCATCTCATTTTTCATCTTGCCAGATTCTTTAATCCCGCCTTTATTATAAAATTCCACAACATCTTTTAAATTCTGTAATGCACCATTATGCATGTATGGCCCGGTAATCTCTACGTTACGCAAACTCGCTGTTCTAAATTTCCACCTATCATATGGATCTTGCGTTACTGTATATAAACCTAAATCATTTGGCGCAATCTCATCTTTAAAGGCCACATTATCTCTATAGGAAGATGTATCAATATCAATGGTTAATCCTGGCACTAAAGTAACTTTCTTCATAGGCGGTTCTACATGCATAGATGCTTTAAAACCCATGCCTGTGTTATGCAGTTTTTCATCTGTAAATAAAGCATAATCATCCCCAATTACATGGCATGTAATACATGCAGCTTTTCCAGTAAACAATTTAAAACCTTTTTTAGCACTATTAGAAATAGCATTTCTTTCACCACCATAATACCAGCGATCAAAGTCTGAATTGCCACTTAGAAGCGTATACTGATAGGCAGCGAATGCTTTGCTGATTGTATCAATAGACGGACCAGTGTTATATGCTTCTTCAAATAAATTATCATAGTCTGGAATATTTTTAATCTTTTTAATTAGGTATCCAGGTGCAGGATTCGCCATTTCCTTATGCGAAAGTAAAGGACCCCAAACTTGATTCTCTAAAGAGTGTTCTCTTCCATCATGAAATAGACGTGTTAATAATGCTGAGTTTAAAATAGTTGGCGCATTTCTTATATTAGACCTTCCTTCGGTACCAACGGCTGTTGCAAGCTCATTATGAGCAAATCCCATTTCTGGTACATGACATATTGCACATGAAATTGTATCTGTGTGAGACAATCTTCTATCAAAAAACATTTTTCTTCCTAAAGCAATTTTCTCTCTAGTTAGGTCAGTACCCTCTTTCATCTTTAATTCAGGCAGCCCCAGTATTGGAGAATTAGCGATTTTATATAAATCTGTTGCCACACCAGTTCTTACTAGTGACTGAGCATCTGTAACATAATCACCGCTCTCATAACCTTCTTTAGCATCACCTGGCCTTGCAAGAGATGATCCGGATGGGACAACATTTACAGTAGAAGCAACTACCATTGTTCCGTTTTGAGATTCGGGATGCAAAAGTGTTTTTATATCATTTATCAAAACATCAGAATGTAAAAAAGAAACACTGTAAATACTTCTTATATTCTTATCTTTATCAATCAGAAACACTCTGAGAATATGCGATATAGAACCAATATAATTTCCTTTCTCATCATATTCTTTAATTATACGCTGGCTATACTTGTTGAGTATAGGGTCCAAATCATTCATTGAGTTAGTGGTTAAAAATTTCCAATCGACTGTGCCAGAATCTGTTCCATCTCCATAGAGTTTCATTACATCAGGTGAATCATTTTCAGGATCAAAGCTCAAGCTAATCATGCTTACTTGTTTTCCAATAACAGGGTCTTTATCAAGTATATTTTTAATTTTATGAAACACTGCTGTTGCTAATGGGCAGCCATTAACATCAGTACAAGTACTGTACATGAAATTCAATAGTACAATCTTATCATCATATATATCGTGGAGTGACTTAGTAAGGCCATCAACATCTATTACATCACCATTAGAAGCAGGCATATAGCTCGGTATTACATATGAGCCAGGAACAGGTGCGTCAAAGGTAAGCTGGTTATAACCAGGTGCTAATACCGTCGATGTATAACTCTGTTCTTGTGCGTAACTCGGGTTGATGAAAAACACTACTAAAAGTAGTAAATATATCCTTAATTTCTCCATATCAAAATCATACCACAAATCAACTAATTGTAAATTTTTAGAGTTTTTTTTACCAAAAAAAAAGGCCGCTTAGCAAAGTAAGCGACCTAGTGTTTACAGCCATTTTACGTTATTTACCACCAATGAGGGTGTCTAATAACTATGACAACAATTTAGCGATTAAGTTCTGCTAAATTTTTATTATCTGCTGTTTTCGAATATAACGAATATGCTCCGAATCTCATTTGATGAGGCATACCTAGTTTTTCTGCAGCGAAATCAATTGTGAATTTATGAATTAAATCATTATCCTTTTGATCATACGCTTTGAAAAATTGTGGTGGACCCTCAACATCTGGCACATCACCTTTATCCCAATTAGATAATAGTGAAGTTGTGAAGTAAATACGATTTCCATCCCAGCTTTGAGATAGCATGTTTACTTGGTCGCCAATTTTATGAGCTTTAACTTCCACAGCATTGTGTGGGTCAGAGATATCAAATATTCTTGTCATTCCATCATTCCAAGTGTTTACCCATAGATGTTTATCATCAGCTGTGATTGAAATATCAACAGGTAGTGGAATTTTAGATGGATCACCAATAGTACCTACAGACTCAGCATGCCATTCGTTATCTTTTTCATAGATAAGCCATATTTGAGAAGTAAGCGCTGTTGTTGTGAAACAATAGTTGTTTGATGAACCCCATGCGCATCTAATTTCTAGAGGTGCACCTGGTACGTCAAATACTTTCTTTGGTTTACGAGTATGAAGATCCCAAACAACGACTGTATTACCAAATCGTCCCATAGCATCTGCATCGCCCATTAATTTACCAAGGTTCATCATGTAGTTATTCCATCCAGTAAATGAGGATGTAATCATTACATTTCTACGTGGTAATGCACGAATGTCATAACCATAACCGTCAGCAAATTGTCCTGTTTTCACAGCACCGTTTAAATTACCGTCAGTTGGCATGTCATAAGTAGCTACATATGTACCATCGTTTGTATATTCTACAAGCGCTGTTCTACCACCAAAGTCTTGGTTGTTAGAAAGACCAGAAATCATCATTCTTCCTGGTAATGCATATGTTGTATGTGGTCCAACGATACCACCACTAGCTTTCGTAAAGTCAGTTATAACTTTATGAAGTTTAGGTTTAGATGGGTTCGTGTGAACATCAAAAATAAATATTTTTCCAGTATCTAATGTAGCTGCCCATAAATAATGCCTATCATCTGTAAAACCAGAATGATGTGCTTCATTACGACCACCAACAGAAGTATGTCCGATTACATTGCCATAGTGTGGCGACGCAGGGTTAACAGCAACTGTTACCAGTTTATCTTGTTCATCCCCTACCCCTACTTGTCCTAAAGTCCATACATAGACGTAGTCTTCTTGACCCACGATCTTAGCCATATATGGTGACATGCATGTCTCATCAGAGAATACATGTGTTGGGACTAGCACTAAAGCAAGAAAGCTTGACATCAACATACCGTATACGGTTGACATAAGTTTTCTTATTTTCATAATTGCGCGCTCCTATTTGTTTCGCTTAGTTTAAGAGGGCCACCTACCGAAGCAAGTGACCCTCTATTCTTTTTATTATCTTCTAGTTAACTTAGAAAGTCCAAGTTAAAGATCCACCAAGGTGAAATGAAGATACTGTAGCTTTAGTATGATCCAATGCTCCACAGCCATGACCCACTAAACCGCCAGCTAAAGCTGTACCAGCTACTGCTGCGTTTCCGCCAGCATAGATTGATTCAACTCCAAGTTGATTAGCACCGAAACACTTATCTTCTTCAAGTTGGAATGCAACATGAGTATCAAGCGTTAACATTGGAGCTAAGAATCCATCGATTCCAAGACCCGCAGATATACGATGTTTATAAATTACTGGTGTTTCCATAGCTTGGAAGTACGACATAAACAATGGATACATTGTAGATGTATAAGTACTACCATTAGTGTTTACACCACCGATAGTTTTGATTTGAACACCATCAGCAACTTTATCCTTTAAAGGATCATCAGCATAACCGTATCCAAGTCTAAATTTCATTGGACCTTGAGTTAACTGAAGACCTACTGAGTAGACTTCTTGGTCTTCGTAGAATTCATTAAAGAATCTAGCGTCAGACCATGCTTTATGTGTTACATCAAGCATAACTAACAAGTTACCGTTCATTAGACCGTCAAAAGCAAAACCAAGACCTATGTTCATAGGTTGCTCTACTCTCACATCTTGTCTACAAACGTTGCCACCTGTACCGTTACATTTAACATATGCCTGGTTTTGAACAAGGCCAGTAGCTACACCTAAAGCCGAAGCATTATTGCCGTGGAAAGATGTTACGTGTAAGTTATCATATTCATGCGGTTGTTCAGTTTGCACGTAAGCACCAACTGTTAAACCAGGCATTACTTTCATACGCGCACCCATTGTTGCACGGAAACCAATGTCATGAGTCATGCCGCCAGAACCTGTTAAACCAGCTTCTAACATTGCATAAGTAATTGTTGCAGATACACCAACATCTAAGTTAGGCGTCATAGACATACCAATACCAGCGTTAACGCCTAAATTGATAAGCTCTGCCGCTGCACCTAAAGAGTTTGAATTATGTTTATAATCCACACCGATACCAGATGTAGCTGATACACCAACACCAAGAACGACAGGAATACCAAGACCAGTTAAGTCTTGAGTTACTGCCACTGTTGGTACTGCGTATACATCAGCTTTTGATGTAGCAGTAAAGTGGTAAGACCCTGCAGTGTTACCTGTAGCGCCGCCAGTGATGTTTACTAAATTAGTTGCTTCACCTGTTGCATACCCAGCTGATCCATCATGCGACATGCGAGCACGCGGCATATAGAACGTAGCACCAAACATAAAGTTAGTACCGCCGTAGTAAGTTGTTAATGTTGCAGGGTTACCGAAAACCGCTGATACTGGATCTTCAACATGTGCAATACTCGTACCGGCCATAGCGGCTGATGCTCCGTGAAACACGTTGTGTAGATCGAAACCATGTGGTCCGGCAAATGCTGCACCTGAACCCATCGATAAGGCTGTACCTACCGCTGCTCCAAGTTTCCAATTGCTATTAATTTTCATATTTTTTCCTCATTATATATATATAATAAATAACGTTTATACTTGGGGACTAGACATCAATGTCTATAAAAGAACAATCCTTCCCCCTATAATTCCATTTACAATAAAAACATTTTTATCGTTTGTTTCATTTAACGCTTAGTAAACTAAACATTAAACGATCCAACTATAAAGTACTAATTAAGTACCTATAGTTAAATTCGTTTACCCCTCATCTCCTGGTCCGTAGACTCCATCTTCAAACCACTCCCATGGTCGATTACCAGCAACCTTAATGAATAAGTATACACTTATCATATTTGCAACAATTAATAGAAAACCTATTAATAGTGCTACAGGCCAACCAGCTAACCCAGGCATTGATCCAGCAGCAAAATGCCACATTGGAAACATACCGCTGAAGAAGTAGTAACAGGCTACCCAGAACGCCACGACCACATAAGTACCCATAGCTGTTTTACCGAATAGAAATCCCATATCATTATCTCCTCTTTATTAGTATTTACTGATATATTAATGTTATATATCAATATATTGTTCTTATATAGTAACTTATATTTAGTGATTGTAAATAGTTATTATCTATAATGAATCTTTTTCAGAGAACTAAATTAATTTTATTTTGTCTATAAAAAACTTTATAAATTACTTGAGTCCGTGAAACTATCAAAATAGATTTCATCACTATTTATTCCCAGTTTTTCTAGCAAGGTAGTTGCTGCATCAACCATTGGAGGTGGTCCGCATAAATACCCCTGCCAGTCAGAAATATTTATGTTATTTTTTTTAACAATATGCTCTTCAAAGTAATCCGTAACAAACCCACGACCACCTTTCCAGTCACTGTCTTCAGGTTCCATGCTTAGGACCGGTATGAAATCAAACTTATAATCTTTATTCCAATTTTCTTTAATACTTTCTAATTCTTTTACACAATAAAGATCATCTTGTGTTCTTGCACCAAATAAGAAAACAACATCTCTTTTTGATTGGTCTAAAACTCCGCCTTCAAGAATGGATTTGATTGGAGCAAGCCCGCTTCCACCTGCGATACAAACAATTGGTGTAGACTTTTCTCTTAAATAAAACGAACCAAAAGGCCCTTTGATTGTAACGCATTGACTTGCATCTCTTTTATCGTCGAACAGCCATTCGGTAAATTTTCCACCAGGAGTTTTTCTAATAAAAAAACTGAACTCTTTAGGGTTTTCATTTTTAGGAGCGCTTGCATATGAATAAGATCTTGGTCTATCTAAACCTTCAATTGAAAGTTCTGCCCACATACCCGGCAAACCATTATGTTCTACTTCTTCTTCTGTTCCTATAACCACCCTCATTATGTCGCTTGTCAAAATTTCCGTTTTCTTGACTATAGCGTTATATTTTTTTGGAGGAACTCTGATTAAATTTCCAAGCTCAACTTCTATTTCCACATCCATAGTTAAGCGAGACTGACATGCTAAAAAATAATCGTCTTTAAGTTCTTCTTTGGTTAGCGTATAAGAATAATCTGACGTTGGTTTAATCTTGCCTTTGATTAATTTACACTTACATTGACCGCAAGTTCCAAATTTACAATCGTGAGGCCAGTCCAAACCACCTTCAAGAGCTGCATCTAGAACGCTTTGATTTTGTTTGACAAACACTTCTTTTTTAGATGGTAATATAGTTGCTGTACTATCTACTGGTTTAGTTCCATAAAACCATAAATATTTATACATATTAAACATAATTGAGATTCCTTTGCATGAAGTCTAACTAATAATTCTGTGAATAAAGATAACATTATGCTACAAAAAAAGAAACCTCAATAAGAATATTGAGGCTTCTAAATCATACTTAGTTATTGTTAACTAATTAACCAGCATTAACACGAACTTCTCTCATGTTTCCTGCATCATGGTCTGCTTTCGTAGCCATACAAGAAAATGGATTAATCGCCTCTTTACTAGTAGATGGATGAGATTGTACTGCAGCAAACCAAGTATTAACTCTTGATCTTGAACTTATAGCGGCACCTTTGCCCATGTTCATAGCTACTTGACAAACACCAGCCCAACAAGCATCAGCTAATGTAAACTGACCACAAACGTAGTCACCTTTCATATTTCCAGCGTCTGTTCCAAGAGTAGTGTCTAGAACGTCTAATGCAGATGCTAGTGATGCATCATCACCCACATTACATTGCGCAGCTACACCCATTTCTTGCCACATGCGTGCTCTAACAGTACCATTTCTAGCAACTAAAGATGGTCCAAAGCCTTTGTCATCTATATAAGACAAACAAGAAATTAAACCATAGTTTGTTTGAGTACGATCTTTCAACACAGGACCAATTCCTAATGGTGACATACCGCGAACAGCCCCAGAAGGACTCCAATCAGTTTCAGCGTGACAGTTTAAGTCTACCCCTTTCTCACCTGCAGATAGCATGCAAGCGTTTGTATGAGGACATGCCGGACTTCCGTACAGATCCATCACATCTCTTAAGTGATCTCCAATTGCCATAATATTTACCCCCTATTATGATATTGTTGTTTACAAATCTTTATTAAAACAATAAAGACTATTCGTGTATTTTAAGAGCGCCAGAAGGACAGTTACCTACTGTAGCTCTAATGTTTTCTTCTGAGTCAGCGGCCGTATCAATTACGAATGCTCCGTCAACTACTTTAAATACATTTGGTGCACCTTTAACGCATTCTCCGGCGTGTGTACAAGTTTCCGCATCATATGTTACTTTCATATCTTTCTCCGATGTTATAACAACGACCTATTCTTTGTCGCTTATATATAAATATAACTTAAATTTATTAAAGATACTTTATTTTTTTTGAATTTTTTTGAATATTAGCAGTTGTTAAAATAGAAAGTAGGTACCCATAAAGGGTACCTACAATTTAACAATCTTTTGAATTGTTTTAACCTAAAAGGTTACTTCTTAGCTGTTCTCATTCCAAGATCAACGTTACCAGCATCGCCTAAGACGTCGCCGTTGAAAGGTGTACCTTCGTAACCAACTTCTTTGTTGATTCTTCTAGCAATTGCTTTCTCTTCGTCAGTCGCAAAGTGAGTATCCCAAGCAGCAAGTCTTTTACGCATGTACCAGTGCCAGATTGGCGGTACTAGTGCGATAAAGAATACTACGAAGTATCCCCATCCAGTGTTTGGGCAACCTACATTTTCAAGTTCCCAGAAGTGTGTTTCACCACGATCATGGTGGTCAGCTTGACGACCAATTTCGATAAAGAACCAACTTGTGAAAGCTGTTGAGTTATCCCAGTTATGGCGATAATCAATAGGTTGATCTTTTACACGGATTAAACCGTAATGCTCTAGGTAGTTTAAAGCTTCTAATTCGAAGTTTGAAATTCCCCAGATTGTAGCTAATACAGCCATACCTATCCAGCCGCCTGCTGCAAAGAACAGAGCTACTGTAGGAACAGCCATTAGATAACCACGAATCCAACGGTTTTGCCATGAAATGAAAGAAACACCCATACGAGCTAGTCTCTCTTTTTCCATGTTGTATAAAAATTTAGATTGACCTAAATATGATAGTGGGTAATGTCCATAAATTGTGCGTCCACGTGGAGCAGTTGCAGGATCATCTTCACTAGCAAGTTCTAGGTGATGGTTGTATACGTGTGCATAGCAGAAATGTGCTGAGCCTGATAGTCCCATCATTGTACGTGAAATTACAAAACCAAAACCTTTGGTATGTGAAAGTTCATGTCCATATATAATACCGATACCAATAAAGATACCAGATGATAATGTAGCACCAATCAAGTTCATGCCAGTTATTCCTTCTTTCATTTCTAAAATACCTGGAATAATTGCCATTACTGTTGCGCCTTCAGCTCCACCTAGTGCCATGAACGTATAAAGTCTCCATGCCATTACTAGTTGAAACAAGATAAAGACAGGTAACATAAAGTACATAGTCAAGTTTTGGAAACTTGCCCATCCAATTGATTCACCTTCTTTGTCATATCCTACGCCTGAAGATTCAAATTTTGTAGCGATGTCTACAATTAGACCTACAAAAAGTAAAACTACACCTAACCAAGCCATAATGCCTCCGATTAGAACACCAGCTCCTGCTACTATAATTAGTACAGGTGCTAGTAAATAGCGTACATTTAATAAAATATTTCCGATCATCTTAACCTCCCAGATTAATCGAACAATTATACCTGCACCTAAAATCGTTAAATTCTAGAACAGGCTCCTTAGGGAATATTCCCAATGAATTAATTCTGTCACCTCTCTGGTATGGTGTCAAAACTATTTTGCAACTAATTTGTAACATTAGAAATTGCTTAAATACTAATAAAATAGGACCTATGCGGTGTTTAGAAATATAATAGTGTATACTTAAGTCTATGATTAAAAATAATTTATTAATCTAATCTTTTTTATTAATTTAGGCATAAAAATGAACGTTAAAAACCTTATAATAATTGTAGTTTTGCTAATGATAAATCCAAAATTTTTAGCTGCAATGCCTGATGTTAATAAGGCCCTTTCAGATGTTGAGTTTCAATCAATAGAATCTGAAAACATTAAGCTTACTAAATATAAGGGTAAAGTTATTTTGTTATTTTTTGGATATACAAATTGTCCAGATATATGCCCAACTACTTTATTAGACATTTCAAAGACACTGAAAGAGTTAAAGGATGATGCTGAAAAAGTACAGGCTATCTTTGTAAGTGTTGACTACAAAAGAGATACTCCTCAGTTTCTAAATCAATATGTGAATTATTTTGATAAAAGGATATTAGGCATATCATCTGATAAAAAAAATATTGATAAATTAAATCAATACTTTAAAACTAAGTACGCATTACTAGATTCCAATAAAAAGAATTATCTTGTGGAACATAGTTCAAACCTATATGTCATAGGCGAGGATTTAATTGTTAAAAGAATAATCGCTCATGGGTTGCCCCATACTGAAATCACAAAAGCTGTAAAAAAACTTATCAATTAATCATATTTAATATATTTGAACCTTGGATCATCAGGAGTACCTTCTAAGGTGTTATCTTCTGAAGATGGGTTCCATTGGACAACAGCTTCAATTTTTTCTGCTAATAAAAAATCTTTGTCTGTTATTCCTTTGGCCGCATGATTTTGAAGTTTTACAATTACAAAAGCATATGATGCGGAAAGATCAGGATGATGCCAGGCAGCTTCGGCAAGGTGTCCGATAGTATTGATAACCATAAGCGTCCCCTTCCAGCCACTTGTTTTATACTTTCTTCTTATCCAGCCATTTTCGTAATACCAGTTCGGTAACTTACTTTCTAGATACTTTTCTATTTCTTCGAGACTATATACTTTCTCATTTGACACTTTAAATCTCCTTTTCTTTTTTAACCATACAAATACACGGCTTGATTAGTCATATAAAGAACTTATAATGACATAAGCTAGATGCATAACTATCCTCAGGATACCATATAAATGGATATAAAAAGAAAACTTCAAAAAAAGAAGAAACTCAGAAATAGAGGTAGGCAAGTCAACTTTGAAGTTAGAGATCAGTTGGTTAAATTACTCGAAGTTTCAAGCTATCGTCGCGATCATCTGATTGAATATCTCCATGTTATCCAAGATAGCCAGGGTCATATCAATGAAGAGTTTATGACTGCCTTAGCAAATTTATTGAAAATTTCACAAACTGAAGTTTATGAGGTAGCAACCTTCTATCACCATTTTGATATCATAAAAGGAGATGAAAAAATTCCTCCAAGCTTGACTGTGAGAGTTTGCGATTCAGTAACCTGTGAAATAAATGGTGCTAATGAGTTAGCTCAAAATTTAGATGATTATTTTAAAGGTACAGTCAGAATACAAAAGGTCCCATGTATTGGGCGATGTCAGTCAGCTCCTGTAGCAGTAGTAAAATTTAATCCTATTGATAATGCCAATCTTAAAAATGTAAAGCAAGCTGTTGATGCAAAAGAATATAATCCGTCCATTCCTAAATATATAAATATGGAAGAGTATATAGATAAGGGTGGCTATAAATTATTTAATAAACTAAAAAATAATGAAGTTGATGGAGATAAAATTTTAACAGAACTTGAGAACTCTAATTTACGAGGGCTTGGTGGTGCTGGTTTCCCGGCTGGGAAAAAGTGGCGTATTCTAAAAGATCAGCCGTCGCCAAGATTACTGGCCATAAATATTGATGAAGGAGAACCCGGTACATTTAAAGATAGATTTTATCTTGAAATGGATCCACATAGATTTTTTGAAGGCATGTTAATTGCCTCAGAAGTAGTTGGTATAGATAAAGTATATATTTACTTAAGAGATGAGTATGCTGCAGTTAGAACTTTAATGACAAAAGAGTTAAGTCAATTAAGAGAGAAATTTAAAGACCAAATTCCTGAGATTGAACTTAGAAGAGGAGCTGGCGCATATATATGTGGTGAGGAATCAGCAATGATAGAATCTATAGAAGGGAAAAAGGGTATGCCAAGATTAAGACCTCCTTTTGTTGCCCAAGTTGGACTGTTTGGAAGGCCTACGTTAGAACATAATATGGAAACTTTATACTGGGTTAGAGATATCGCTGAGAAGGGTTCAGACTGGTTTACATCATTTGGTCGCAACGGAAGAAAAGGATTTAGATCTTTCTCTGTTAGCGGAAGGGTTAAAAAACCCGGTGTTCATTTAGCACCAGCAGGTATTACAGTCACAGAACTCATTGATGAATACGCTGGTGGCATGCTTGATGGTCATGAATTTCATGCATATTTTCCAGGTGGTGCATCTGGTGGTATTCTTCCAGCAAGTATGGGGAATATACCTCTTGATTTTGATACGTTAAATGAATATGACTGCTTTATAGGTTCCGCTGCAATAATGATACTTTCTAGTCATGACAAAGTTATGCAGGCAGCATCTAATACCATGAGTTTTTTTGAACATGAGTCATGTGGGAAATGTACACCTTGTAGAGTTGGAACTTCAAAAGCTACTAAATTAATGAGCGCAGATAAATGGGATGTCCCCTTACTAAATGACTTGGCAATAGTGATGTCTGATGCATCTATTTGTGGTTTAGGACAAGCTGCATCAAATCCTCTAAAATCTGTGATAAAATATTTCCCAGAGGAGTTAGAAAAATGAGTGCCAATCCTGAGGATATAAACCAAGATCGATTAGTTTCATTAAAAATTAATGGTCAAACATATTTTGCTAATCCTGATGAAACTATTCTAGAAGTGTCAAAGCGTAATAGTATAGAGATACCTCATTTATGCTACAAAGAAGATATGAGACCAGATGGAAACTGTCGGGTCTGCATGGTTGAGATTGAAGGTGAACGTGTACTTCAACCATCTTGCGTTAGAACAGTAACTGATGGGATGATTATAAATACCTCAACTGAAAGAGTGAACCATTCTCAAAAATTAGTCTTAGAATTACTTACTTCCGACGTATCAGAAGAGGTGTATACCCAGAATAATGAATTAACTACGTGGGCAAATAAATTACAAATACAAACCCATAGATTTCCATCTAATATACAAGATAAACGTGACACAAGTCATCCAGCTATAACAGTAAATCTTAGTGCGTGTATTCAATGTACTCGATGCGTGCGAGCTTGCAGAGAAGAGCAAGTAAATGATGTTATTGGTTATGCTCATAGAGGCATTAAATCAGAAATTGTATTTGATATAAATGATCCTATGGGTGAAAGCACATGTGTTGGTTGTGGAGAATGCGTGCAAGCATGTCCAACGGGCGCTCTAATGCCATCAAAGGAAGTAGGACTAACTATACCAGATAAAAAAGTGGAAAGCGTATGCCCATATTGCGGCGTAGGTTGCTTACTAACTTATAATGTTAAAGATAATAAAATTTTATATACAGAAGGAAGAGATGGCCCTGCAAACTTAAGTAGGCTTTGCGTAAAAGGCAGGTATGGTTTTGATTATATTAATAACGAAGGAAGATTGACTAAACCCCTTATAAGGAAAAAAGGAGTTTCTAAAGATATAGATGTTAGCTCTTTTGACTTGAATAATATCTCTGATATTTTTGAGGAGACAACATGGGAAATAGCTTTAGAAAAAGCAACTAATGGATTTAATCAAATAAAATCAAATGTCGGTCCTAATGCCTTGGCAGGTTTTGGGTGCGCGAAAGGATCAAATGAAGAAGCATACTTATTTCAAAAACTTATCAGAACAGGTTTTAATACAAATAACGTCGATCATTGTACTAGGCTTTGTCATGCTTCATCAGTTGTAGCGCTACTAGAAATGATAGGTTCCGGAGCAGTATCTAATCAAGTTGCAGATGTAACTGAAGCTGAAGTTATTATAATTATAGGCTCAAACCCTACAGTAAATCATCCTGTTGCCGCTACCTTCATGAAGAACGCTACAAAAGAAGGAAAAATTTTAATTGTGTTAGACCCAAAAGAAATTGAAATCGCTAGGCATGCAAACCATCATCTTCAATTCAAACCTGATACTGATGTTGCTCTAATAAATGCAATAATGAAATCTATCATCGATCAAAATTTAGTAGATAATAAATTTATAAAAGAAAGAACTAAGGACTTTGAAAAATTAAAATCTCATTTAAAAGATTATAGCCCAAAAAAAATGTCGACTATATGCGGAATTGCTGAAGAAAAAATAAATGAGATAGCAAAGATATATGCAACCTCTTCCGCTTCAATTATATTCTGGGGAATGGGTGTATCTCAACATATACATGGGACAGATAATGCTCGAGCATTAATCTCTTTATCTTTAATGACTGGACAGATAGGTAGGCCAGGAACAGGTTTGCATCCTTTAAGAGGACAGAATAATGTGCAAGGGGCATCTGATGCTGGCTTGATCCCTATGGTATTTCCAGATTATCAAAGAGTTGATGACCCTAAGGTAAATAAATTTTTTGAAAACTTTTGGGGCGCTAAGCTAGACAAAAATCCAGGTCTCACAGTTGTGGAGATTATGGACAAGGTAATAGAAAAAAAACTTACGGGCTTATATGTAATGGGAGAGAATCCAGCAATGTCTGATCCTGATTTAAACCATGCAAGAAAAGCTTTATCGACATTAGATCATATGGTGGTGCAGGATATATTTGTAACTGAAACAGCATTGTTTGCAGATATAATTCTACCAGCATCTGCTTTTCCAGAAAAAACTGGTACATTTACAAATACAGACCGAAGAGTTCAGTTAGGTAGACAAGCGGTAAACCCTCCTGGGGAATCAAAACAAGATTTATGGATTATCCAAAGCATTGCACATGGCATGGGTTTAAAATGGGATTACTCAGGCCCTAAAGATGTTTTTGAAGAAATGAGAAAATGCATGCCGAGTATTTCCGGGATTAGCTGGGAAAGACTTGAAAAAGAGCACTCTGTTACCTACCCTTGCTCCTCTAGTGAAGACCCTGGTCAACCAATTATATTTACAGAGGATTTTCCAACTCAAGATGGGTTAGCTCAATTTATACCCTCACCTTTTATTAATGCCGACGAGCTTCCAGATGATGAATATCAGCATATCTTAATAACAGGTCGACAACTAGAACATTGGCATACAGGCTCAATGACTAGAAGAGCAAGCATGCTTAGTGAGATAGAGCCAGATCCAATTTCAAATCTATGTTTAGCAGATATGAATAAACTTGGTGTTGTAGAAGGCGACTTGATCACAGTAGCATCACGTAGAGGTAAAATAGATGTATATGTTAGAAGAGATGATGGTCTTCAGCAGGGACAAATATTTATTCCATTTTGTTATGTAGAGTCAGCAGCTAACCTCCTCACTAATGCAGCTTTAGATCCTGATGCAAAAATACCTGAGTTTAAATTTTGTGCTGTAAAAATTCAAAAATATAATTTGAATTAAATTATCTCAATGAAAAAACCACTCGAAGACTATATAGATAATATAAAAAATTTTCTTCGCAACGGTGATTTTTCAAATGCTCTAAATATCATAAATGATGCGCTGACCGACTATCCAAGTAATCCTAAGCTATATATTAATGGCGGCAATATATATAAAATCAATGGTGATCTAGAAAATGCTGAAATCTATTTTAAAAAAGCCCTGATGCTTAATAAATCGAAAGAGGTTTTAAATAATTTATCTGTAATTGAGTTAGAAAAATATAATTACCAACAATCAATTGACTATGCAATGGATGCAATTAAACTTGATCCTAGTTATTCAGATGCTTACTATAACTTAGCCCTGTCTCTGGAAAGAATTGGTGACTATAGACAGGCAATAAACTATGCAGATAAATCATATAAATTAAGTAAAAATATAAAATATTTAATTCTGTTATATAGAGTTCTACAAAATACCTGCGATTGGGAAGGAATGAATTCTATCTTAAGTGATCTAGATGCAAATATTGGTAGTGGGATTGAGCATCCCTTCTTAAATATATCAAGAACAGATGATGAGGCTATAAATTTTATTGTAGCTAAATCTTGGGCAGAAAATAATATCTTAAAAACTCCAATGAAAGTTGATATAAATAATAATGAAAAGAACAATAAGATTAGACTTGGATACATATGTGGCGAACTTAGAAATCATCCAACATACCATTTAATTAAAAACTTATTTAAGAATCATAATAAAGAAGACTTCGAAATTTATATATTCTCTTATAATCATGAAAATGATATTAAAAATGAAATACAGAAAGATGTGGATCAATTTATAAGCATTGATGGGACTAGCGATAAAGATGCTATTGAACTAATATCAAAATTGAATATAGATATACTGATAGATCTCTCCATTATTATTACTAATAATCGTCAAAAAATTATGAGTTCTAGACCAGCAAAAAAGGTAATATCATATCTGGGTTATCCCGGAACATCAGGATATGATTTTTATGATTATATAATTACAGATAAAATAGTGACTCCAGAAAATATACAGCCATATTATTTAGAAAAATTTCTTTATTTGCCAAATACGTATCAAGTAAATAATGGTATAAAAAATATATCAATGAAAGGTAATTTAAAATCTGATTATGGATTACCTAATGAATCCGTAGTTCTTTCATGTTTTAATCAGTCATTTAAAATTGATAAAATTATCTTTGAATCCTGGATGAATATATTGAAAAATTTGTCTTCAGCATATTTATGGATACTGGAAGACAATGAGGTGGCAAAAGAAAATTTAACTGAATGCGCTAAATTACATGGTATATCCTCAGATAGATTAATCTTTGCTCCGCGTATAGATCGAGATAGACACCTAGAAAGACTTACTCTTGTTGATGTTGCCCTTGATACCAGAATATACAATGGTCATACAACAACTACTGATGCCTTACAGTCTTCAGTGCCTGTGGTAACAATTATGGGTAAACATTTTGCATCTCGCGTTAGTTCCAGCCTATTATCGTTAATAGGCCTCGATGAGCTTATTGCTCATAACACCCAAGAGTATGAAGAGAAAATAATAAAATTATGTTCAGAAAAAACTTATCTAAAAAAGATAAAGGAAAAGCTTTCTAACGATGTATGTATGAAAAAATTTTATGATATAAAAGAATTTACATATGAATTTGAATTATGTCTAAAAGGTATTCTTAAGAATTAATAGTTTTCCATGCAACGTCAACTGCATCTTGATTTTCATCAATATCATGAACTCTTAAAAATTCAATACCATTGTATGCGGCTAATGTGGAAACCGCTAAAGATGCAATGCTCATTTCATCATCTTTTATTTCATTAAATATTTTGGAAGAAAATCTTTTATTACTGACTCCAATACATACTCTTTTAAAAACAGAAACTAAGCGGCTCATATTTTTTAATATTTTAATATTATCATCGCCAGATTTTCCAAAACTTATACCTGGATCAACAATAATATTTTTTTGTTTAATTCCAGACAAACACGCTTGTTTTATTAAATTATTAAAATAATCTTCTATATACTTCAAAATATCATCACACTTAATATTGGTACCTATTAAATGTTCCTTTGGCATATGAGTCAAAATAATATCTGCATTATATTTAGAGACAACATTAAACATATCCTTGTCGTTGCTTCCTCCAGAGACATCATTAACAATGGCTGCCCCTTCTCTCAAAGCTGCTTCAGCTACAATACTTGATCTTGTATCAATACTAATTTTTATAGTATCCTTAATTTTTTTTATCTCGCTTATGACTGGTAATATACGATTTAATTGCTTGTCTGCAGATACTTCCTTAAAGCCAGACCTAGTGGATTCTGCTCCTACATCTATAATGCAGCATCCATCTGATATCATAGATTTTATATGATTTATAGACTCGGTTAACTTGATATATTTTCCTCCATCTGAAAAACTATCCTCTGTTATATTTAATATTCCAATTATTTTTGTTTTATTTTTCATTTGAATAATCTATGGAGTATGTTTGAATATTTTCCTTTATATCAATGGCCATCAAATCATATGCCATTTCAATTCGATAATCTTTATTGACAGAGCTAAGCACTTTATTATGTATTTCAGATATAGATATGCCTCCCAGGGCTAAAATATGAGTAAGTATTGTAAATTTTGGATTTACCGCATTTATTACCTTAGCCATCTCAGAAGGAGTAGTGTGATAGTTCATTAATCCTTGAACTTTTGCATTATTATTTATAACTTTTAATGGGGCATCAGCAATTTCATGAATAAGTAAGTCACAATTTTTTGCATATTTAATTAAATTGTCAGAATAATTAGTATCACCAGATATAACCACTACCTTCTTATTGTAAATAATCTTATATCCAAAGGCATGTTCAACTCCACCCCCATGATCAACTCTAAAAGCAATAACCTCTACCCCATTTTTTTTATATACCAAGCCTTCTTGAATCTCAGTTGTTGAAGTAGATAGCCCTGCTAATGTATGATTTTCTGGTGCAACTGTTCTAATTTTAATGTCTTCAAAAAATGCTGATTTAATGTTCTTAACAAAATCTTTTGTGCCTGCTGGACCAAATATTTGAAGCTCCTGACTGCGTTGATATATCCAGCCTGTCATAATTAAATCTGGTAAGCCCAAAGTATGGTCAGAATGAAGATGAGTTAAAAATATCTTATTTATATCTTTAATATTTATTCCAGCTTGGCTCAGTCTAATAGTTGCTCCTCTGCCAGCATCAAATAATAATTTTTCATCTCCAGCTTCCACCAAGATGGATTGGCTGAACCTATTAATGTCTGGTCTAGGTGTTCCTGATCCAAGTATAGTAACCCTCATTACATCTGCAAATATTGGTGATACAAACATCAGTAATATTGGAATTAAAAAGAATCTCATCGTTTAACCTTTAGTTTTGTAATATAATCTAACAGATTATGACTATCAATAAAACAAAAAGGCCAGACATTACAAAATCTGCTAGACCTAAAACTCAGACAATAGATGTTCGAGATGAATATAATAAAATCAAGAGTTTTCCAGTCACTGGAGAACTACCTTTGACGATTTATGTCAATAAAAAAGAAATTGTCACTCTTATGACTCTAGGTCACTATCCAGAATCTCTTGTAATTGGATATTTAAGAAATCAAGGATTTATTTCATCGCTGTATGATCTAGAGTCAGTTCAAGTTGACTGGGACACAAATTCTGCTGCGGTTAAAACAGTTTCTGATATAAATGACTTTGATAATAAGCTGACACATAAAGTAGTAACTTCAGGATGTGGGCAAGGAACTACATTTGGCGGAGTATGGGATGATCTTAAGAATAAAAACCTTATATCAAAAAAACTCAAACAATCTTCTATATATAAAATTTTAAAATTATTGCATGAAAAAAATGAAATTTATCGTCTCTCTGGAGCAGTTCATGGCTGTGCTATATGTGATAAAAACCAGATAATTGATTTTGTAGAAGATGTTGGCAGACATAATGCTGTTGACGCCATTGCAGGAAATATGTGGCTTAACGAAGTAAGTAGTGATGATAAGATATTTTATACAACCGGAAGACTAACATCTGAAATGGTTATCAAGGTTGCTCAAATGGATATATCCTATCTAATTTCCAGATCAGGTATCACTGAAATGGGATTAAACATTGCTAAAGAAACTGGGGTTACATTAATTGGAAGAGCAAAAGGCAGACATTTTTTAGTTTATAATGGACATCAAAATATTATTTATGATAAAAAACCAGAGCCGAGACCAGAAGGGTCTTCTGATGTTTGGAAAAGAAGATAGGTAGAAACAAACTAGACAAATTCAGGATTTATATTCTATTCGTAAGAATCTCTTTTATGAAAGGATATTTCTTATAAAGAACGCTCACTTGTCTTTGTTCCTGAGAAATTACTTTCTGCGCTTCATTATTTTTATTTTCTAATTCTTGAATATTCGACTTCTCTGTCGAAATTCTCTCATTGGCAGCTTTAATAACCTTAAGAAGTTTCTCTTCAAGGAGTTCAAGAGCTTTAGTAATTATTTTTATTAACGGTTGAAGCGAAGATTTATGATCATTTATCATATCATCTTCAGCAATTATCTCGGATAATTTCTTTTCTGTTTTACTTTTAATAAATTTCTTATCTTCATTGAGGCTTTTATATTTTTTCTCATTAATGACACGATATATCAAATCAGCTCTTACCTTTAAAAAATAATCAACGCCTAATTTTGATGCATTTTTCTCTATAATAGATGAAATAAATCCTACTCCTTCATTTTTTTTATTAAGCAAATGTTTATATCTTTCAAGAGTTTTGTAATAAAAACATGCTGGATAAAATATATTTCCTCTAGCATATTTGAGATTGTTAAACCATGTTATTTTTTCCCTTGCATATTTACAATCATTGGCATACTTGAGAACCAAGCCATCACACATTCCTTCATTCATATATTCTTTTTTATAGTCTTCGATTTTTTCTTCTTCATTTTTTAGTTCATCTTTAGCATCCCAAGAAAGCGTCCCATCAGAGTATAACTCGCCCTTTTCCTTAGCATCTTCTTTAAATATCTTTTTTCTAATATTTATATCATTATTAAAGTATTTTTGGTCTTCCTTGAAAAGAATTACAAGTGAAAAGAGTGGATTTTCAACGCACTCATTAACCCATGTTTTAAAGTTATTTATTATCTTTTCATGATCAGAAGTTATTTTTTCATCTTCTCTTATGCTATTTTTTTTTGTTTTAATTTCTTCATTGGCTTCTCTTATTTCAGACTCCTCATCTGTTTCCAATATGTCTAAAACCTCTTCAAAGTCTTTTTTTTGTTGATCATTAAATGCATTTTGAGATGAGCTAATATCTGACTCAATATTTTCAAGTACATTAGATATAAATTTTTTGTCCTCCATGCTAGATGCTATTGACGAATCTATTTGATTCTTTTTTAAACATGCTTGAAGACTCGTGAGCTTAAAATATTTATTAAGTAAATCTTCAGATCTGTTTTTACAGAGCTTTTCATATTCCTCGCTAATATTAAAAAAAGTGTCTTTGACGAGTTTATTTTGTTGTTTTTCTAAATATTCTAGTTCTTGTTGTGAAGCTATTTTAGACTGTACTTTCAGTTGCTGTTGAGCTAATCTATTTCCGCTCCTTAATAGCTGATTAGATTCATCTATTTTATCTCCAATTTTTCCAAAACCAGAGGTTATAGCAGCAGACATCTGTCGTTGGTTTTTCGATATAGTGGTTAGATTTTTATTGATCTTATGGTTCGTATACAGATTTCCAGCCAATAGTGCATTGGTTAAACGAGCTTGTGATTGTTGTGCATTAGCCATAAAATTAATATTTGCTAAAAATTAAACTACATTTAAGTCTTATTTTATCATAAAATGTATTCTACTATATATAATTAATACCGAAATTATCTTATGACAAATACAAAAATTTCCCTGATTGAAAGAATTAAAAGATGGAAAAAGTCTAATATTGCATTTATTATGCTTTTAATTCTTATAATATACCAAATCCATCTAAATGATCCATCTTATGAAATTGGTGCAACAATTGTAGTGTTAGTTATTCTCGCTATTCCATACGCAATTATGATGATTATTATTGATATAGTTACATCCAAATCAAGCAAAGTTTTAGATAAAAGAGCTAGTATTAAAAAAGAACAAAAGGAAGCTGAAAAAAAGGAAGAAAAGCAGAAAGTAGAAGATATAGACTTAGATCTTTAAATTAAAATTTATCTGATAGTCACGCTATACTAATTTATTCGTCAGCTCGCCTATTCCTTCTACAGAAACCTTGATTGTATCCCCTTCGTTCATTGGCCCTAAACCAGCATTAGTTCCACAAGCAATTATATCTCCCGGCAGCAAACTCATATCCTTGGATAAAAAACTCACTATCTCATAAACATTAAAAAACATATCACTTGTATTATAATTCTGAACGGTTTTGCCATTGAGCTTTGATTCTATTTGTAAATTCAATGGGTCTATATCTGTTACTATTCCTGGACCAAATATTCCGAAAGTATCAAAACTTTTTGATCTAGTCCACTGATCAAAACTTGGATCTTTTTTTACTATATCCATTCCAGTAACATCATTGATACATGTGAAACCAAATATATAATCATTAGTCTCATTAGGCTCTAAATCTTTACAGTGTTTTCCAATGACTATACCTAATTCTCCTTCATAAAATATGGCTTCATTATAAGACTTAGGTCTAATAATATCCTCGCCTGGCTGAGATATGCAAGAGATGGCCTTGTTTAGATATAAAGGGTTATTTGGTTTAGACAAGCCTTTCTCATCAGCGAGAGTCTTGTAATTATTCCATAAAGCTATCATCTTCGATGGATTGCATGGGTTAATTAATTCAACCTCATCTAAATTAATGCGCTTGCCGGTATCAGAAGGATTGTTGAACATGTCACCCTCGTAACACTCTATTTCCTTGTCATTCAATATTCCCGTATGTATTGCGTCTTTATGTTTAAATTTAATCCAGTGAGCCATTGTATTAATTAATTCCTAATTTAGTTAAAATATAATTACAATATAATATGTAATTTAGGCTATATTCTAAACTAGAAACTATGATAAAACAAAATAAAAAAGTTTTAGTAATAAGATGTGGTCTATTAGGTGATACGGTAGACGCAACATCAGTTATCCAGCCCCTAATCGAGCTTTATGGCTCAGAACTAGAAATACACTGGGTTTCAAAACCTGGTATATCTGACTTATTTAAATATGATAGTAGAATTAATAAAGTTTATAAGCTGAAACATACAAAGCTTCCTTTTATATTTAATATCGAAAAGTTCAATATAATACTTAATTCATTATTCAATCCATATGAACTAATTCTTAATCTTGAAATTGGCTCAAAGTTTAATGATATTGTAAGATTTTCAAGATCTAAAAATAAGATAGGTATGCCTTATAAATGTATAGAGGATGATATATTTAAAGAGCATAGAGTTGAGCATCAGTTAAGAATACTAGATGAATTATCCTGCAAATATGACAAAGATAATGCTAAGCCATCTATTGTTGGTATTGACCTAGATCATGTAATTAAAAAATTCCCAATTGAAAATGATTATGTCGTGATGTGCCCAACCAATAGTCATGTGGGAAATCAAAATCATAGAGGCTACAGATCTTGGCCAGACAATAACTGGAAGGATTTAATTAGTAGAGTATTATCAGAAACTTCACTGAGGATAATTTTAGTTGGTAGTAAAAATGAGAAAAAATATTTTAATACTTTTTATCCATTAAAAGAAAGGACTTATGATTTATCAGGACAAACAACTATTCCCGAGTTAATAACTATAATGAAAAATTCAAAATGTGTAATTACTACAGATAGTGGTAGCGCTCATATTGCTGGGGCTTCAGCTAAAAATATAATTTCAATACATGGTCCGACTAATTTCTATCAATCAGCCCCTTATAGTACTAAATATAATGATGTGAAAGTTGCAACATTAAATTTGAAATGTAGTCCCTGCTATGACACTGAAGCAATTAAAAATTGTAAAAAAAATATATGCATGCAAGATTTAAATGCGGAAACAGTGATGGGGTTAATGGCAGAGCTTAGTCTTTAGAAGTAATTTTTTCTAAATACCTTTCAATAAAAGCAAATTCTTTTTCACCAGATTTTCTTGTAAAACCAGAATCCTCAATTATGTCGGCTAGATCAATTATTCTATTTTTAATTTTATTCGACATAGAAGAATACTTAGAAAACTCTCTGATTAGAAGAATTATAATAAAAATTAGTATTGGAAACATTACTTGCGATGTTATTACATAATTATTATAAAGTAAGTCAAAAATATCATTCATTATTATTTCTCCCATATTTCTTCTCTATCTCAATATCCATATTTTTTTGTATTAAATCGCTTTTATTTCTAGCCACTGATAAAGAAATATTATTGCTCTCAAAGTCTTTCCATACCAGAGATCGTTTAGAGAGAGAATCAAGCGTTAACTCATAAACCAGTAGTTGAAAACCAGTCATTTCATTTTTAAACGGATCAAGGGTATTTTTTTGACTATCATGTCGGCATTTAAGATATGAAGATGACTCTGAAAGCTTTAAACCTTCTCTCAATAGTTCATCTCTTGCAATCAAGCCTTTGTCTGAAAATTCACACTGTGTAGATAGGCCAAAAGCTTTTGACCTGGCTTCTGCAAAATTATATTCAGGAAATTGAAAAACAATTGAGTCGCTGATAATCTTGCTATCATGCGCAATATCAACATCCATATTGCTACTTAGTATCACTTTAATTTCATTATTACCAACAGGAACTTCTTTTAAAAAAAGATATTCGCTATAAACCCTTGTTGTATATATGCCATTTATAAATAGTTTCCCATACCCAGTCCAGCTATTATTATTTTTTAGATCTTGTTCGGGCGTTAATGTAAAATTGATTACTTTTGACTGAAGCTGAAAAAATGGCCCAATTTTATTTAGAGAAATTTTAATCTCAGGAATATTATTTTGATGTACCTCGAGCTTTGGGTGATAATATTCTTTCCAAAATTTTATCCTATCATCTTTATCATCATGCGCTATTGAAGTAATAGGCAACAATAATAAGATTAAAAAATATTTTAAATAAGAGAGATTTTTACTCATCTCTTTATTATAGTATCAAAATGAATGTCAATGTTACCCTTTTCTAAGTCTTCATAATATAGTTTAATAGTTTTCTCAATCACAGTGAAGGCTAAGTCTTCCCAAGGGATTTCTTCTTTAGCAAAGAGCTTCACCTCTAAACTTTCAAGTCCAGCTTCATATATTCCATCATCTAAATCACCATAATACATCATGTAAACTTGACTTATATGAGGTAAGTTACACATTAAAAATAATCTTGCATTACTGGAACGTGCCCCGGCTTCTTCCATGGTTTCTCTTAAAGCACCTTCTTCAACTGTTTCATGGTTTTCCATAAACCCTGCTGGCAAAGTCCAAAATCCTGACCTCGGCTCATTTGCCCTTTTGCAAAGTAAGATTTTATTTTTCCATGTTAATAAGCAGCCGGCTACAATCTTGGGATTCTCATAGAATACTGTTTTGCATTTACTGCATACTGCTCTATTTCTAGTATCACCCTCAGGGATTTCAATATTAATCGGATAGGAGCAATCTGAGCAATATTTTTGACTAGGCAGCTTAGGATTATTTATAGAATTTTCTTTCACAAAATGATTACCATGATATGCATCCCCAAGGGGAGTCGAACCCCTGTTGCTGAGATGAAAACCCAGTGTCCTAGGCCACTAGACGATGGGGACATATATCATAAATATTATTGGTTTTTATATCGAATATTATACATAAGAAAAGTAATTTATAAAAGCTCAATCTAAAAATTAGATATTATCTAGCTGTGACATGGATTAAGCCAATGATAGAAAAGCATAGAAATCATTAAGACGCTTCAATGCTTTGTCTTTTCCTAGAGTAAAGCATAATTCATCTATCGATGGAGCTTTGAGTCGTGCTGTTAAGGCAAACCTCACGGCAGGACCAACGTCTTTAAATTTAAGCGACATATCAGAGCAGACTTCTTTAATGCAATTACTGATATTTTCTTTATTATCAAAATCAATGTTTGATATTTTTTTTATAACATTTTCAATAACAGCTTTAGATTTTATGGGATCCAACTTTACAAAGTCATCTGATTTATAATTTAAATCATTCTCAAAATAATAAGTTAATCCTGATGCAATATTTTTTAAATTATAATCTCTATCAATCCCTAAGCTTAAAATATTTTCAAGGTATTTCCTATCGCTTACCTTAATATTTAAATCTGTAAGATATGGTAATATCATATCAGCTATATCTGATAAATCTTTATTTTTAATATAATGCTGATTTAGCCAATTAAGCTTGTCATAATCAAATATAGCAGATGATTTTGTAACTTTATCTATTGTAAATAATTTTAACAGGTCATCAGTAGAGAAAAATTCTTGATCTCCATGCGACCATCCAGTTTTTACTAAATAATTAATTAAGGCTTCTACTAAGTAACCTTCATCAAGAAAAGAATTAATATCTACGGCGCCATGCCTCTTAGAGAGTCTTTTGCCATCTACACCATGAATCATGGCAAGGTGTGCAAAAACTGGAACTGTTTCATTAAATGCTTTGAATAGATTAATTTGTATAGCGGTATTACTTAAATGATCATCGCCTCTAACAATATGTGTAATACCCAGCTCAGTATCATCAACTACCGAGGTCAAGTTATAAGTTGGGACGCCATTAGACCTTAGAATAACTACATCATGAAAAGTTTTCGGATCAAACGTAATTTCACCATGAACTAAATCTTTTAGCTCAACAGAGTTTTCTTTAGGATTTTTAAACCTAATAACATGTCCTGGTTTATTTAATCTATTCTCATACTGAATATCAAGATTTGTATCTTTAGTTTTCTCGTTCACTTCGACTTGATCATAATAAGCTAAATTATTATTTAATAGATACTCAATTTTATCTATATAAACATCAAATCTTTTTGATTGGTACATTAATTCTCTATCTGAATTTAATCCTAATGAATGTAACGCTGAAATAATTGAATCACAATATTCTTTTGTGCTTCTTGATGTGTCCGTATCATCAATTCTAATATAAAATTGACCTGACTGACTTTTAGCGAATAGCCAAGAAAATAATGCTGTTCTAACTCCGCCTATATGTAGCCATCCTGTAGGACTTGGTGCAAATCTTGTTTTTATCATAATATTATAATGTCATTTTAAAATCTTCAACAATTGCTCCTGGAATTGTAGAGCTATAGGTTGACCTCTCATCATATGTTCCTGAGTCCATCAATAACTGCGATTTGTCTGTTAAACCGACTAATTTATCACCAAAAACATTATATACTGTCTCATCAAATCTCATAGTATTAATTGGCCCTTTATATTCTCCATTTTCTACCATAAAGCACCCAAATCTTGTTAAGCCAGTTACCCTACCATTATTTCGATCTGAAAAATTCAAATACCAAAGATTGCTTATATAGATTCCATCTTTTAATGTCTCTAAAATCTTGTTTGAATTTATTAAACCTTCGTTGAGATGAATAGACACAGGTGACTCATAATATTCAGCAGCATTATGATTTACAGAATATTCTAGGGCTGATCTTGGCGATACTAATGAGTTAATGTATTTGCCATTAACGATTAAGTCTGTTTTTTCTGGCTTGATAAACCCATCAGAATGAAATTTTGGTGAAATCCCGTTAGAGAGATTTTCACTAAAAGAAACTATTTCGCTGAAACTTTTTTCACCCTTCTCCATTAAATGAAGTGGGCTTGAACCAATCTTATTTGCTTTATAACTAAATCCACCCCATGACAACATATCTACAATTTCATTTAATGCTGACGGCGACAAATAGACTTTATATTTCCCAGGCTGAAGTATAATTTCTTTATTATCTATTACTTTTAACTTTTCTTTGCTCTCTGAAAGTAAATTAGAGAATGCTTCTTGATTCCATTCTTGGTCAGAATAATTTTGTTTGATGGCTTTTCCAGACTCAGCATACATGGACCAATCAAAATTAAAAGATTCACTCTCATGCCAATTAAACTGTCCCAAAGAATTAGCAAAACCTTTCATAATTGTTCCGCTAGATAATATTCCAACCATATCAAAAGCATGACAATTATCTAAAATATTTCCAGTTATAGAGTAATTATCTAATTTAGACCCTGTTATATTTTGTTCAAAAGAATTTATATTTTTTTCATACATGAGATATGGATCTTTAGGTAATTCTGGTATTTCTCTTCTTAAGTAAGATAAAGTCCTGATCAATAATACTGAATCTTTTTCAAAATCTGTACTCAAACGTATAACTGAAGTTAAAGTTTTTTTCTTAAATATTAAATTTAGAGTTAGTGTTGCCTGATTTACATTTCCAGCCTGTCTGATTTTTGAATGATTGAATCTAACAAAGTCTGTTTTCTCCGCATCAAAATTCAATACTAATATTTCATGATTTTCTAAACTATTAAAAAGTTTATCGGAAATCTTTTGAAAGTAATCTTTCATTTAGACGCCACCAAACACATCAACATTCTCAAATAGGCATACAGGTGTAGAATGACCAACAAATATTGTTTGATTAGGCTCTCCTTTACCACAATTAGATGTCCCTAGAATATTATTACTTTCACTGTTTCCAACTTTTGACAAGTTTTGCCAGAAAGATTCCGTTATTCCACGGTAACTGGGATTTTTTACAACGCCAGCAAATTTTCCATTCTTTATTAAAGTCCCTTTCTCGCACCCGAATTGAAATTTATTTCTTTTATCATCTATTGACCATGAGTTATTAGTTTGTAGATAGATACCATCTTCGACAGAAGTTATAATATCTTCAAAACTATCTTCCCCTGGCTCTAGATTAATATTTCCCATCCTATCAATTGGAGGTCTATTCCAGTTTGATGCTCTAGAACAGGCGACATGATCTAAATCTAATCTTTGGCTAGAAAATAACCCTCCTATGGGTCTTAACAGTAATCCATCTTTAATTAAATATTTTTTTTCTGCATTTGTGCCGTCATCGTCATAATTATATGAAGCTAGTTCGGATTCAAGTTTTGGATTAAATGTTATATTTAAAAGTTTAGATCCATACTGATATTTTCCAAACATTTCTGGAGTAACAAAACTAGATCCAGCATAGTTTCTCTCGTCACCTAAAATTCTATCTAATTCCAAAGGATGCCCGATAGATTCATGTATTTGCAATATCATTTGATCTGGTGCTATAACAGCATTAGTAACTTGATCACTACAGTTAGGAGATTTAGATAGCTCTACTGCCTCTTCTGCCAATATCTTAGCTTTTTGAACCATATTTATTTGATCAATAAAATCATATCCAATTTGTCTAGCATGCGCATGGCCTCCAAACGTTCTTGTTTGTATTTCTTTCTTATGTTCGGCAGAAGCAATAATTTGAGGTAATAGATATGAAATTTTCTGTCTAACATGGGAGTCATTTGTGTCTATGAACAAAGTTTCTATTTTATTGAATCTCATGCTCGCACCCCAATTAGAAATTGTAGGTTGTGATTTTAAAGCCTTATTAACGCTCAAAAGATAATCTGCTTTATCTTTCATGGATACTTTAGACCAATTATCTTCTTCTTCCGTATAATAACTACCAGTCTGATTTTTTAATTTCGATAGATCTGGACTATATGTTAGTTTATTTTTTGAGAAATCAGCCCACTCCTTAGCAGATTCTACAGCCTGCAAGATACCTTGTTGGGTAAGATTACTAGTCGCCCCATAACCAAAGCCACCATTATGGAATACTGTAACCATTAAACCATCATCTTCAGAGGTAATAACTGGCTCAATGACCCCTCTAGTTGCAGAAATAATATTAGTATATTTACTAACAAAGCGAAACGAACAATAGTCCGTTTTAGGCAATAATGGTTTCACTAGGTTTATAAAATTATCTTTCATGTTATTATTGAAATATTATAACACTCAGTCGCAAGCAATGCATGATGTTTACCCATTATTAAAAAAAACGAAATTCCCTTATATTTCCAGGGGCCAATTAAAATCATTTCAGATTAATCTTGGCTATAAATGTAATCAAGCATGTCTTCATTGCCATGTTAATGCCAGCCCCAAAAGAAAAGAAATGATGTCTCTAAAAGTAATTGAGCAAATACTATTTGCTATAAATAAGTTTAAAATAAAAACTATTGATTTAACTGGCGGTGCACCAGAGCTTAATGATCATTTTGAGTATTTAATTATAGAAGCAAAAAAACTAGGCTGCCATGTAATTGATAGATGTAACTTAACCGTGTTACTGGAACCAGGAAAAAATCATCTATTTGATTTTTTTAAAAATAATAAAGTTGAGATAATTGCTTCCTTGCCTTGCTACGAAGAATCTAATGTAGATGCTCAAAGAGGGAAAAGTGTTTTTAAAAAAAGCATTGAGGTTTTAAAAGAACTTAATAAATCTGGCTATGGTTATAAAAGAGATTTGGCAATCAACCTTGTTTATAATCCTCAAGGCCCCGTATTGCCGCCTAATCAACTAGATTTAGAAAATAAATATAAGAAAATTTTGAAAGAAGAGCATGGTGTTATCTTTAATAATTTATACTTAATAACTAATATGCCTATAGCTAGATTTGGTAGTACACTAATAACTAAAAATGAATTTAACCCATATATGAAATTACTGAAAAATAACTTCAATGAAGAAGCTCTGAATCACTTAATGTGCAAATCTTTAATAAGCATTGATTATGAGGGATATATATATGATTGTGATTTTAATCAAATGCTTAGAATAAATCTAAGTGACAATATAAAAAAACATATATCAATGTTATCTAAAATCAATATTTTAGATAAAATAAATGTAGCAGATCACTGTTATGGATGTACAGCTGGGTCTGGGAGTAGCTGCGGTGGAGCATTATTATGACTAAAAAAATAAAAATTTTAATATTTACATTATTTTTATGCTCCCTTTTATTGCCATATAAGCTAGTAAATTCTGCTGGAGGATTATCCAAGTCTTTATCAAATTCAAATGCAGAAGTTTTTATTATAAGCCCGCTAGATAAAGAGGTCGTCTCAAGTCCAGTTGAAGTAATCTTTGGTATTAGCAATATGACTGTTGCTCCTGCTGGAATTAAAAAAGAATTATCTGGACATCATCATTTAATTATTGATACTGACATATTGCCAAGTCTCTCTAAACCTATTCCTTCTGATAAGAAACATTTGCATTTTGGTAAAGGGCAAACAAGAACTTTTATAGATTTAAAGAGCGGTACTCATACACTCCAGTTAATTTTTGGAGATTATATGCATGTCCCACATCATAAGCCATTAGTATCTAAAAAAATTACAATTACTGTAGAATGAGTTTGAATTAAAATCAAAAAATGATTTCAATTATTATACCTGCAAAAAATGAAGCTAAGAATATATATAAAAACCTTAGTCACTTGCAAGAACTAAGAAAACATAATATTTGCGAAATAATTTTAGTAGATGGAGACAGTACTGATAATACTACTGAGATAGCAAATAATTTAGTTGATCATATACTGAAAACCAAGTCAGGGAGAGCAATACAGCAAAATATTGGCGCATCAATTGCCAAAGGTAATACTCTTGTTTTCTTGCACGCCGATACATATATAACCACAAAACAATTATTATCTATAAAAAAAGATAAAATATGGGGATTTTTTAAAGTTAAATTTAATAATAATAAAATTAAATACAAAATCTTGAGTTTCTTTATAAACTTAAGATCAAAGCTATATAATTATGGAACTGGCGATCAAGTTATTTATGTTAAAAGAAATATTTTTAATAAAATAAAAGGGTTTCCTAATTTGATGATAATGGAGGATATAGCGATATGCCGGATACTAAATAAAATATCTGCTCCTTTCATAATTAATAGTCATGCTGTCACATCATCTAGAAGATGGGATGACTATGGATTTTTAAGGACTATATTAAAAATGAGAACTCTGAGATTTTTATATCATATTGGAATTGAAACTCATATTCTAAAGAGATTTTACAAATGATTTCTTTAAATATTTTTTCAAAATGTCCATATAATGGCAATCCTAAAACAAGGTTAAAAGGTTTACTAAATAAAGAAGAGAGGTCCTTTATAACTCTGCACATGCTGACAAATATATTGGATGAAGTTTCAGAAATTAATGATGATTTTAAAATTACACTATGGGTATATCCTCGCTTAAAAGATAATTTATTTCATACTATTAAAAGAAAATACAAGATTAATATAAGGCAGCAGCAAGGATCATCTTTATGCGAAAGAATGAATAATTGTTTATCACTAGAAAGTTCAAAATATGAAAAAACTATTTTAATAGGATCTGATATCCCATCTTTAACCAAAGGCATTATTATGGATGCTAAATATGCCCTTTTAAAAAAAGATATTGTTATTGGCCCATCAATAGATGGTGGTTTTTACTTAATTGGAATCAAAGGATCTTATGAAAATTTTATAGACTGTATGGAGCCTATAGATATTCAAAATTTAAAAGACAAAATCAGCTCTCATTCATTAGATTTAGAATTATTGCAAGAATTAAAAGATATTGATAAACCAGAAGACTTACTTTTTATCTGATTTTTTTACCGGAAAATGTTTGCTTGAATCTTTATTATTGTCATATAATTCATTCAGTTTTATGTATTTCATATAAGTATTAAACATAGTGGTTAATGCAACAGTAAAACCATCAATGCCCTGAAAAATACCACCTTTAAGAAACATTTTTTTAAAAAATGAAAACAATGAATGTGTTATTGGTCTAATACTTGACCTTTTAATTCCTGCAATATGCATAGTCTTCGCGCTTGTTGTGCTATAAAAATTAATCTTATTAATCCAGTCTGTATATGAGCTATAAGTATAGTGCAACAAATGACAGTCTACATTCTGTGCTGCTGAGTCTACATAAGCATGCGATGTGCTCATGGTATAATTTACTTGTGACTTATTATAAAGACGTATAACTCTATCTGGATAGAAACTAGCAGCTTTAATCCATTTTTTTCCACAAAAATTTCTTCTTCTAAACGAATAAGCGCTACAATTACTTGACCCCAACTTTAGAGAGTTAACAAATTCAATTAAATCATCTTCAAGTCTCTCATCTGCATCTAAACTGAATACCCAATCATTGGATGCATAAGATGCTGCTAATTTTTTTTGAGGTCCATCCCCTAAAAAATCTTGAAAGTAAACTTTTGCGCCAAGCTCTTTTGCAATCTCAGTAGTCTTATCAAGACTCAGGGAATCAAGCACTATGATTTCATCACATACTTTTTTCAAAGACACGATGCAGTCTGTAATAAGGTTTTCATTATTAAGAGTTATTATTGTTCCGCTTATCTTATTCATAATTTTTGTATAATACTTTCTAGCCTAGAGAAATGTTTCTGATAATCATAATGTTTATTAGCAAATATTTTAGCATTATTTGATAGTTTTACCCTAAACTCTTCTGATTTATAAATAGAAATTATTTTCTCGCTTAAAGATTTATAATTTTTTGACTCAAACAATAAACCATTATGCTCATCGCTGATGATTTCTGGTACTCCACCAGCATTACTGCCAATAACCGGAGTTCCCATTAACATAGATTCTGCAACAACCAAGCCAAATGTTTCTTCATAAGTAGGTAAAATAATTAAATCTAGCATTGGCATCAATTTCATTGGAGACTCAATAAAAGGGGTAAAAGCAACTCGATGACTCATTTTATATTTATTAATCATTTCAATTAAACCATTCTGATAACTAAGGTCCATGCAATGCCCTACCACAACTAATTGTATATTTTTTTCTGATAGTAGGTTTAAGGCCTCTATCACTAAATGCTGTCCTTTTTGTTCTTCTATACGTGAGAAAACACCGATAGTAAAAATATCCTCTTTAAGTTCAAGATCATTTAAGAATATTTTTTTATCATAGATTTTATTATTATCAGGCAATGAAATTCCATATGGTAATTCAATTATTTTATCACCATCTATTGGAAGATACTTTTGACAATCAATAAGTAAGCCTTTTGTTATAACTAAGACAATACTAATGCTTTTGTAGATAAAATTGTGATAAAAATCTTTTTTATATCTAGTTATTTTCATTTGCCTATGATAAATAATTTTTACCTGTTTCTTTGAAAATAATTTTACTAGAGCGGCAAGAAATAAATCTTTAGTCCAGCTCACATGAACTATTTTAATATTTTCCTTTTTTATATAGTGAGATAATTTATAAGATTGATAAAAAATATTAAATATTGAGGTCTTAGTTAGCCCAATCATAGGTGATTTAATTAATTTTGAAACCTGACTATCTTCTTTGCAAATAGCAACTATATTTTTTTCATGCAAATGAAAATGATTGACCATGTTAACAAAATATAGCTCTAGGCCGCCTTTGTCAGGTGATGTACATATTGCTAGTATCTTGTTCATAAATATTAGAATATTATAGCAAAATTGAACAGATTAAGGTATGGTATAATTTTTTAAAGCGAAATAAAACATATGAAAAAAATCTTAGTTACAGGTGGGGCAGGCTTCATTGGTTCGCATTTATGTAAGAAGCTTCTTGATGAAGGCAATGATGTTCTATGCATTGATAATTATTTTACTGGTACTAAAGAAAACATAAGTGGTCTTTTCAAAAACACATACTTTGAAGCTATAAGACATGACATCTGTTTTCCTTTATATGTAGAAGTTGATGAAATTTATAATTTAGCTTGTCCAGCCTCTCCTATTCACTATCAACATGATCCTGTCCAAACAACAAAAACAACAGTTCATGGCGCTATTAATATGCTTGGATTAGCCAAAAGAATTAATGCAAGAATATTGCAAGCCTCTACATCAGAAGTCTATGGTGATCCTGATGTACATCCACAAGTTGAAAGTTATTGGGGTAACGTTAACCCTATCGGTCCAAGAAGTTGTTATGATGAAGGCAAAAGATGTGCTGAAACTTTATTTTTTGATTACAATAGACAACATAACTTGGATATCAAGGTAGTAAGAATATTTAATACATATGGTCCCAACATGCATCCTAATGATGGCAGAGTTGTCAGTAACTTTATAATGCAAGCTTTAACTAACAAAGATATCACGGTATATGGTAATGGTGAACAGACAAGATCATTTTGCTATATTGATGATTTAGTTAACGGTATGATGAAAATGATGTCATCAGAAAAAGCAATCACTGGTCCTATTAACTTAGGCAATCCTGTAGAGTTTAAAATTATTGAATTAGCTCAAATGATAATTAAACTTACTAATTCAAAATCTAAAATTATAAACAAAGGATTGCCAATAGATGATCCGGTTAGACGTAGGCCAGATATAAGTAAAGCTAAAAATGATCTTGATTGGGAACCCAATATAGATGTGATAGATGGCCTCAAAGAAACAATAGTTTATTTTAAAAAACAGCTTTAAAAGGGATGATAAAAAAAATCCAAAAAATCTTAATAATCAGAAATGATAAGATCGGAGATTTTTCTTTAATATTACCCGCAGTCGCTTCACTAAAAAAAAATATTCCTAATTCTAAAATACTATGTCTTGTGTCAAAAAATGTAGAAGAGCTTGCTCAGCAGTGTGAATTTATTGATGAAGTGATAGTAGATAAAAAAATTAAAGATCTTTATCCTCTGCTAAAAGAATATAAATTTGATGTAGCAATATCATTTTTTTCAACATTCAGAATTGGATATTTATTAAAAAAACTAGATATACCCTTAAGATTCGCTCCCAAAACAAAGCTAGCTCAAATATTTTATAATCATAAACTTTATCAAAAAAGGTCTAAGTCTAAAAAACCTGAATATGAATATAATATAGATCTTGTATATGAAGTCTTTAAAATAATGAATATCTCTAATATTAAAGAAATGAGTCTTGGTCCATATTTAACTTATGACCATGGAATGGTTTCTAAGAATAGAATTAATTTTATGGACGAGTATAATCTAAATCCAGATAAAAAAATAATATTTTTACATCCAGGCACAGGTGGCTCATCAAAAGGATTAAGCTTGGATGGTTTCGGAAATATATGCAGAGGTTTAAGAAAATTTGATGATTATAATTTTTTGATTCATTGCTCAATAGAAGAAGAGCAGATTGCTAAAAATTTAAAAATTAGCGTTGATAGTGAAGTAACAATTAGAGTAATTGAACCTAAAAAAAGTATATTGAATATGATTACCAATATAAGTATCTGTGATGTATTTATTGCTGGCTCTACCGGACCATTGCATGTTGCCGGTGCTTTAAATAAGAAAACAATAGGTTTTTATCCAAAAAAGAAATCATCAACAAGTTTAAGATGGGAGACAATAAATAATTTTGAAAATAAATTATCTTTTACTGATGTCGGGAACAATAAAAATTTCATAAGCATAGATACTAAAAGATCACTCTTAAAAATGCAGAAATTTATCTCATCAATTTAAGTATTTCGTAGATTTGCTAAATATTTCTTCAGCACTAATATCATTAAGACAATTTAGATGCTGTAATGGACATTCTCTCTTAAAACATGGGCTACATTTTAAAGCTTTATATACTACCTCGCCAAATTGATTATTTATCAATGGTGGCGTGTAAAATGGTGATGAAGAGCCAAATATTGAAATTAAATTAGTATTAACTGAAGCTGCAATATGCATTAATCCAGAATCATTTGTAATTACTAAATCCGCTAATGACAAAAGGTAAGTCGCCTCTTCAAGACTAGTTTTCCCCAATAATGAAATGATTGAATCTGTTTTTAAGACACCGCGGTATTCTATATCAAGATTTTTATCTTTTCCGAGGAAATAAATATTATAATTTTTTTCATAATAAAAATTAGCTAGTTCTATCCATTTATCAGCTGGCCATCTTTTAGCTGCCCCATATTCGGCTTCTGGGCATAAGACTATATTTTTTTTAGAATTATTGATTAAATATTTTCTACCAATCAAGTCAGATAAATCTCTATTAATTAAAAGTGACGGCCTTATGCTACCTGAATAAGATCCATCTGCTAATTTTAAATACCGGTTGACCATACTATCTTTATGTTTAATTAAAGAGTATTTTTTATTTAATAAAAAAAACCTTAATTCTCTGCTATACCCAATCCTAAGTGGTATATTTGCTAACCAGGGAATAATAGCTGACTTGAAGCTATTTGGGAGTATGATTGAAGTTGAGTATGAGTACTTTTTTATCTCCTTCGCTAATATATATCTTTTAACTAAACCTAATTCCTTGTGTTCAATATCCAGAGGATAAATATTTTGAACTTCTGGCATCATCTTTGCTAGTTTAATTAATTCTGGCCTAACAATCATATCAATGTGACAATCTAAATATTCTTTCCTTAAATGTTTGAGTAATGACTGAGAGATAATTAAATCACCAATCCAAGAAGGAGCGATAATTAAAAATTTTTCTTTTGAGTTCATGATTTTTTTGATAACCAGTCTAAGTAAGACCTAACACCTTCTTCTAGATTAATAAAACTATTGGAATACCCTTTGCTTTTTATTTTTGACATATCAGCCTCAGTAAAAGCCTGATATTGGTCTTCTAAATTATCTGGAAAATTTATGTAATTTATAGATCCTTTCTGATAATAATCTAAAACACAATTCGCTATATCATTAAACGTTCTACTTTTCCCTGTTCCAACATTATATATTCCAGATACTTCTGGATTTATTTTAAACCAATTATTTACCTTTACCGTATCATCTACATGTATAAAATCTCTTCTTTGTTCTCCATCTTCATAACCATGACTACCTTTAAAAAGATTAATGCTTCCTGATTTATTTATCTGAGTGAAAAAGTGATATATAACACTAAACATCCCTTCTTTGTGAAATTCTCTTGGTCCAAATACATTAAAATATCTTAACCCCACAACTTGCGAAGTAATTTTTTCTCTATGAACCCGATAATATTGGTCAAATAATAATTTAGACTCAGCATAATGATTCAGAAATGATTCATGCTCAGGTGTCTCTATAAATAGCTTGGTTTCTCCATAGACTGATGCGGAAGAAGCATAAATCAATGAAATTTTATTATTGGCCGAGTATTTTAAGATATCTTTGGAATATTCAAAATTTGTTGACATTATATAATCTCTGTCAGGCTCTGTGGTTTTAGAACATGCTCCTAGGTGAAATATATTGCTAATCTTGTCTTTATACTTTGATGAATTATTATTTATGTCATTGATAAACGTATTTTTATCTATGCAGTCAATATATTTTAAATCATCAAGATTTTTAAATTTTTCAAGATAAGTGTCCATTTCCTCTACAATCAAGATTTCTTCATCTTGATTATTATTTAAAAAATTGACTAAATTGCTACCAATAAAGCCAGCTCCACCAGTAATTACTAACATATTGATTTATTCCATTTAATTAGACTAAGTAAGATTATATAAAACAAATCATAATTTGACTAATAAAAGATAATAAGTATTGTTAAGGTACAATTGATACTGATACAATCTGTTTATGAAGAAATCTGATATATTAGTAGCTATAATCATGGGATCTAAATCAGATTGGCCTATCATGAAAAATACAGCTCTCATGCTTGATAAATTAAAAATTAAATATGAAGTTAAAATAGTTTCTGCACATAGAACACCAGATCTTCTTTATGACTTTGCGTCATCTGCAGATTCAAAAGGGATTGAAATAATTATTGCGGGTGCAGGCGGATCTGCACATTTACCAGGAATGGTTGCTTCAAAAACACACCTACCTGTTATTGGCGTTCCGATTAAGTCTAAAAGCTTAGATGGATTAGACTCTTTATTATCAATTGTACAAATGCCAAAAGGTATTCCTGTTGCCACGGTAGCTATTGGGGAAAGTGGTGCAATTAATTCTGCGTTACTTGCTGCAAGCATCCTAAGTTCTAAGCATCCGAAAACAAAAGATGCTCTAGTTAAATTTAGAAAGAAACAAACGGTTGATGTTTTAAAGAATGGAGACCCTAGAAAATAAAATGCGTATTGGAATTCTTGGTGGCGGACAGTTAGCAATGATGATGATTCAAATGTCTGCAAAACATAATATTAATTTCATAGTTGTGGATCCAAATGATAATCCACCAGCATCAAAATATGCTGAGTGTATTAAATCTGACTATAATAACAAAGACTCTTTAGACTACTTAATTGATAATTGCGATGTTGTGACAATAGATTTTGAGAATGTCCCATCGGAAGCATTAAAATATCTAGAAAATAAAATTTCTGTATATCCTGGTTCGTATGCGGTAGAAATTTGCCAAGATAGACTAAAAGAAAAGGATATCTTTAATAAAAATAATATTCCTACTACCGAATATCATATTGTTAATTCTGAAGAAGACCTTTCCTTAGCTATTGATAATCTAGGAACTGACTCAATTCTTAAGTCAAGAAAATTAGGCTATGATGGTAAAAATCAAATTTTAATTAATAAGCATAGTTCTAAAGAAGCATGGTCATTATCTGGTAAAGTAGAAGCAATTCTTGAAAAAAAAGTTGATTTTAAAACTGAGGTTTCAATAATTGGAGTTTGCACTAAATCATCCAAGACATTTTTTTATCCACTTGTAGAAAATTTTCATAAAGATGGAATCTTGAATCTAAGTATTGCTCCATATGAAAACTCTGAACTTCAAAAATTAGCAGAGTCTTACCATAATAAAATAACTAAAGAATTGAATTATACTGGGGTGTTAGTAATAGAATTTTTTCTAGATAAACTTGGTAATCTTATTGCAAATGAAATGGCGCCCAGAGTTCATAATTCAGGTCACTGGACTAACGAAGGTGCCAATATTAGTCAATTTGAGGCTCATGTGATGGCGATTGCAGATATTAATATTAAAAATATCTCAATTCATGGTAATTCAGCTATGCTCAATATTATCTCAGCAATGCCTGAAGATATTAATGAAAATAGTAATAGTTATAAATTATATGACTATGGAAAATCAGAAAGATTAAACAGGAAACTAGGGCATATTACAGTGAATAATAATAATAAAAAAGATTTAATAGAAAATATAAATAGAATTAGTAAATCATTTTTTTAATGAGATCTTTTCCCATCAAAAACACAAACAAAATAACAACCTTCTGAACCAGCATGGACTCTATGAAAAACACCATCTTCAATTAGAACAGTATCACCAACATCAACATTTATCTCCTTGTCATCTAATTCCATCCTGCCATTACCTTTTACAAAAAAATATACTTCTTCCTGGCCTTTATGTTCATGTCCGGAAGTACTTTTCATTGGTTTTAAATCTGTACTACTAACAACAAGATTCTTTAGTAAGTTATTGTCTTTTACAACATAACGATCATCTTCTTTGGTTATACTTCCACCAATATCATTAATATTGATTAATTCACTCATAATAAACGCACATTCACTCTACTAAACTAACATTTTCATAAGTATTCAAATCTAATATTCTATTCTGATCATCTACATGAATAACTTTTGGTTTATGATTTTTTATTTCTTTGCTATCGATGTCTACATAAGTACATATAATAATTTTGTCACCAATTGAAACTTTATGGCAGCAGGCACCATTTATACAAATATTTCCTGTTTCTGCTTTGCCTTCAATTGCATATGTAGTAAAGCGTTCACCATTCGTGATATTATATATATCAATCTTTTCATATACACTTATACCTGCGGCATTTAACAATGAAACATCTATTTCACAAGACCCTTCATAATCTAACTGAGAATCAGTAACGGTGGCTTTATGTATTTTCGAGCTTAAAAATGATTTTTTCATCAGTTACACTTTATAGTTGAATAAATTATACCTCAATATTATCAATTAATCTAACCCCTGATATATAAAATGCTACAAATAACATTAAATTATCAGTATCATTTTTTTGTATTACCGAGAAATCATTAGAGGATAATAATTCTAGATACTCAATTTTAATACCTTCTATAGATAATGTCTTTATAAAGCTCTGTTGAAGTTCTTTAAAATTATAGTCTTTATTAGTCTTTATGATTTCTTTCAGAGTAACTAATTCTTTATATACAAGTGATGCAATATTTCTTTTTGATTTTACTATCCTATTATTTCTAGAACTCATAGCTAGCCCATTATCTTCGCGTATCGTATCACAGGCAACTATTTTTATTTTATTCTTAAAATATTCTTTAACAATATGATTAATCATAATTAATTGTTGATAATCTTTTTTTCCGAAATAAGCTACTGATGGCCTTATAATTTCAAATAGTTTCTTAACAATTTTAAAAACACCAAGAAAATGTCCTTCTCTATATTTTCCACACAATATATTCATATATCCAGGCAAAGCAAATGATTCTGATTCGCTAATGCTCCTTAGTATTTCATCCTCTGAAGGCATAAATAAGCAATCCACATTATTTCTCTCTAATATCTTAATATCAGAATTAATAGATTTAGGGTAACTTTTATAATCATCTGAACTATTAAACTGAAGCGGATTAACAAACAATGATACAATTTTTTTATTTTTCATATAACTAGGATTAAAAAGAAGACTTTCATGTCCCTTATGAAGATTTCCCATAGTTGGAATTAATGAAATACTCTCTCCCTTCTTAACAAGAGAATTACAATAATCTGCTTGATCTTTAATAGATGTAATTATTTTCAATTTAGATCTTATATTTGTTAGTATTTGTAATATATTTTTCTAGAATTATTTTCATGGGATTTAATTTTTTATTTTTAGATTTAAGAAATCCAGGAACTCCATTAAAACTTATTTCAAAGATATCATAAATTACTCTAATCTGACCATCACAACTTTTACCTGAGCCAATGCCAATTGTGGGAATATATAATTTCTCAGATATTATCTTTGCAACTTGTTCATCTATACATTCAACTATCAGCATCTGGGATCCTAATTTTTCAATCAGCATAGCTTCATTAATTAAACGATTTGCTTCACTTCTAGTCTTTCCAATTTTCTTATAGTCAGATTTATTTTTGATAGTTTGCGGTAAAATACCAATATGTGAGCAGACTAAAATATTATGCGATATCAAATGCTCAACAATCTCTACATCTTTTTCTTGAAATTCAATTTTAACCATATCAGCCATATTTTTAGCAACTAATTTCTTAGCATTCTTAAGAGCCTGATTCTTAGTCTTATATGAATTTTTTGGCATATCAGCAATAAGAAATGCTTTTTTAATTGCCTTAGATACTATTTTGGTGTGATAGCACATATCATTCATTGTTACTGAGTGAGTGTTAGGGTTTCCCTGAATAACCTCTCCTAAAGAGTCGCCAACCAATATAATATCTATTCCACAATTATCAGCCAGTTTAGCGAAACTAGCATCATATGATGTAAGAGCGCTTATACCAATTTTATTTTTTTTTAGAAAGTTGAGTTTTTTTAAAGAAATTTTAGGCATATACTATGCTCGCTAAGATACTGGATTAAAATATATTTTGCCTTTTATATCTTTATTAATCTCTTCTAATAACATCGCATAGTCATTCGGGTCATTGACATTAACATTAGATGTATTGATTATTAACAAAGGCGAGTCTTTGTAAGAATGAAAAAATGCAGTATAAGAATCAATAATTTTCTGGAGGTAAGATTCTGTAATATTGCCTTCAAATTTTACCCCTCTTTCTTTTATTCTACTAATAAGTATTTGTGCATCTGTCTGCAAATAAATTACTAAACTAGGCTTCTCAACATTAAGCTTAAGTCCATCATGTACCCTATTATATAAAAGATATTCATCTGAGGATAAAATTGTTTTTGCAAAAAGCTTATCTTTTTCAATAAAATAATCTGAGATAATATTATGTCTTTTTAAAGCCTGATATTCCTTACTCTTAAATTCATCAGCTCTTTGCAAGAGGAAATATAACTGAGTAGCCAAAGCATATTTGCTTGTTTTTGTATATTTATTAAATTTACCAACATCCTTATAAAATTTTTCAAGGAAAGGGTTTTCAGAAAAACTTTCTAGCATGAGCTTACTTTCTAAGCTGCTGGAAAGCTTTGTTGCAAGCGTAGTTTTTCCAACACCTATGGGACCCTCAATAACAATAGATTTATATTTATTTTTCATATTATTTTTTTATTAAATATATTGTAATAACTTACCATACTTTGGAATGATGAAATCATAATTCGTTATCTCTTTCAAAGGAATTAGCACAAACTCTCTATTAATCATTTCAGGATGTGGTATTACTAGTCGCTCATGATTAATTATTAAATCATTATACATAAGTATATCTAAGTCTAAGGTTCTAGGACCCCATCTTTCTGCCCTCTTGCGGTGATGTTTATTCTCGATATCTTGCAAAACATCCAATAATGGAAGTGGCTCATAGTTTGTAATTATTTTTATTACTGCATTTATATAATCAGGCTGATTTTGTGGGCCAACAGGCTTTGATTTATGAAGAGACGATTCTTTTATTACTTCTGTTTCGGGCAGATGATGTATATCTGTTATTCCTTTTTCAACATGGTAAACGGGATTATCTAGATTGCTACCCAAAGCTATAAATACAGTATTCAAAAGATCTTAAACTTAGCTTAGTTTTTCTTTGATTCTAGCAGATTTTCCAGATAACTCTCTTAAGTAGTATAATTTTGCTCTACGAACACTTCCACTTCTTTTAACTTTTATACCAGAAATGACCTTGCTATGTAACTGAAATACTCTCTCAACTCCTTCACCATAAGATATTTTTCTAACAGTAAAAGATGAGTTAATACCTCTATTTTTTTTAGCTATGACTACACCTTCATAAAGCTGTATTCTTTCACGCTTACCTTCTTTTACTTTGACTGATACTTCAACAGTATCACCACTTGAAAATTTAGGATGCGATGTTAACTGCTCTGACTCTATTTTGTCTATTATCTTATTTATGCTCATTTTCTTTAAACTCAGCTATATATTCTTTGAGGAGTTTATCATCTTCTTTTGAAAGTTTCACGTTTTTTAACAATTCAGGTCTCTTTATCCATGTGACTCCCAATGCTTGCTTCTTTCTCCACTTTGCTATTCTTCCATGGTCGCCACTAGATAGTACTTCCGGTACCTTTTTGCCATCTATATCGTCAGGTCTTGTATAATGTGGGTGGTCTAAAATGCCATTTTGGAAGGAGTCTTGTTTAACTGATTCAAGGTCATCTATTGCACCAGGTATTAATCTAGTAATTCCTTCAATTATAGCCATACATCCAGTCTCACCACCTGATATCACATAATCGCCAAGAGATATTTCTTCATCTACTAATTCATCTAAAACTCTTTGGTCTATGCCTTCATATCTACCACATAGAAAGGTAATCTGATTAAAGCTAGACAGAGAGCTAAGTTTTTCTTGTGTTAATGTTTGGCCTTGCGGCGAGAGATATATTACATGACCTCTATCTTTGAGGTTATAAATCGCACTTTTGATAGGCGGATATTGCAACACCATACCAGGTCCACCCCCATATGTTTTGTCATCAACTCTTTTATGGATATTGTCAGAATATTCCCTAATATCAACAATATTCATATCAATAATATTTTCCGAGATAGTTCTTTTGATGAATCCTGTTTTAGAAAACGTAGTAATTAATTCTGGAAATATTGTAAGAATATTAAATTTCACTCTTCCACCTGACAGTAATTTTACCGTCTATAACTCTAACTATATTAGATTTTAAAAAAGGTATTAGAGTTTCTTTTTGTGAACTATCATTCTTCACAACAAGTATATCAGTATCCCCACTAGTAAATAAGCTGTCAGCAACTCCCAATAAAATATTATTCTCATTAAATACGCTGCATCCTATTAAATCATGCCAATAATACTCATTACTCTCTACTTCTGGCAATTCATCTGTAAGTGTATACAAATCGAGATTCATATATTCCTTACATGATTCAATGGAATCTATATCTTCTAATTTCATTATGATTTTTTTTGGCATGAGATTATACTCAGTTACCGCTAGCTGTTTAAACTTATTATCTATTACTACTTTAAGGTTATACTTGAATATGTCTTCAGGATTAGATGTGAAGGATCCTATCGCAAGCCACCCTTTTATGCCATGTGTAGTGAGTATCTTGCCGACAATAATGTGATTGTCATATGACATTTAGATTTACTTTTCTGTGTTTTCAGCCGGTTTAGTTTCTGCCTCAGCTTCTGCTTTTACTTCAGCTTCTACTTTTGCTTCAACTACTGGTTCAGCTTCTGCTTTTACTTCAGCTTCTACTTTTGCTTCAACTACTGGTTCAGCTTCTGCTTTTACTTCAGCTTCTACTTTTGCTTCAACTACTGGTTCAGCTTCTGCTTCTTTTTTAGATAATCTTTTTTGTTTAATTTTTTCTAACTGCGCAGATTTAATTTTTTCACGTGTTTTGATATTTTCAGGATTTAATGAATATTTTTTAAGATATTTTACGCGATCACTAATTTGGGCTCCCTTTGACACCCAATAATCTAGTCTTTCGATATCAATCTTAATCCTGTCTTGGGTTTCGAGTGCAGGGTCATAGCTACCAATTCTTTCTAGGCTTCTACCATCACGTTTATCTCTTTGATCCATTACCACTATGTGATAATAAGGTCTTTTCTTGGCTCCGCCTCTTGATAATCTAATTCTAACCATAATCTTTAAATATCTCCTTCATTAGAAACAGCCAAATTATATCACTACTTATTGCAACTAGTTAGTTATTTTATTGGAAATCTTGTAATAATCAGATATCTAGGTATTTTTATGTATTAAATTTGCTATCATCATAGAAATCGGGAGTTAATCTCGTTATAAAGATATTTAATAGCTATCTAATTCCTAGATATAGGCTAATATAATATATTGTTCAAACTGTAATAAAATGGAACTATTAGGCACATTAACTATAATTGGTTATATATTATCAACTCTAAGCATTAAATATGTGCTAATTGAAGAAGAATATAATTTTTATAAAAAAATATCTTTTGATGTTATTTTCTTCCTAAGTCTACTTTTATTCAGCATTTATGGCTACTCTCTTGTTAGCAATGTTTATCAAAAATTTAATTTTATCACATCACTAGAGATAACATTTCTTATAGTTAACTATCTATTTTTTCTATTCATGTTTACAAAGCCAATTAAACATCTTGGCTTAGTCTTATTGCCTCTAACTGCTGTTGCAATCTTAGTATCTATGGTATATCACGATAACACCAACCTAGGATTCATAGACCCAGGCTTAAGAATACATATAGTAGTTTCTATAGCTTCTTATGGTTTTCTTGCTCTAGGAGCCATTCAGGCAATATTACTGCGCTATCAAGAAAAGAAGCTTAAAGATGTGGCAGACTCATTATTTCTTACAATATTACCCTCAATAGAGAAAATGGAGAAAGTAATGTTTGATTTAATTATTTTTGGATTTATTTTGCTTACATTATCATTGCTAAGTGGAGCTCCGTTTGTTTCCATGGATAAACATCCAGGTTTACTAGAAAAGATATTATTTTCAGTAATTGCATGGATAACATATTCATACCTAATATACAGCAGATTTTCCAAAGGCGTTCGAGGAAGGAAGGCAACAAGCTTTACTTTAACTGGTATGTCTTTTTTGCTTATAGCTTATCTTGGGACTAAACTATTTTTTGAGATTTATTAACGTATATAATTTAACCAATCTATTATGACTAATATTACAATTGAAAATCTATTTATAATTCTTTTTATATTACTTTTGCTTTCTGCATTTTTTTCTGGAGCTGAAACATCTTTAATGAGTGTTAATAGATATAAGTTAAAACATAAATTTAAAACAGGTGATAAGTCTGCGGCTAGAGTTCATTTCTTAGTTGCTAATCCCGACAAAACATTAGGTTTAATTTTACTAATGAATAATTTTGTTAATATTTTAGCATCTGCCATAAGTACTTTAATAGCAATTCAGTTGTATGGAGAAGCAGGCGTTGCCATATCTGTTATAATGCTAACCATTGTAATATTAATTTTTGCAGAAGTAACACCGAAAACATTTGCTGCTCTTTACCCAGATAAAATTGCATATCCAGTATCATGGATAGTTTACCCTTTAATGAAGTTATTTAGCCCAATAGTGCTTGTTATCAATTTAATTGCAAAAATCCTGTTGCGAATATTTGGGATAAAGCCTGAAAATGTTAATCAGGAATTATTAACTAAAGATGAAATAAAGTTGATTGTAAAAGAGTCAAGCAAGAGAATACCAAAAAGTCATGAAGACATGATAGTAAATATGCTCGATTTAGAAAAAGTTAAAATTGAAGATGCAATGATACCAAGAAGCATATTAGTAGCCGTTGATATTAATGATGCTCTTGAAAAAATATCTGATGAAATTTTAAATTGTAAATATTCAAGAATTCCAATATATAGAAATGAGTTTAACAAGCTTTTAGGCTTTCTTCATAAAAGAAAAGTAATTCAAATGCTAATAAGCGGAGGTATCACAAAAGAAAAAATTATAAGTAATATTAATGCCCCTTACTTTATTCCAGAAGACACATCTCTAACAAGCCAGCTCATAGAATTTAAGAAGGAAAGGAAAAGGATTGGATTTGTTATAGATGAGTATGGAGATGTAAAAGGAGTAGTCACATTGGATGATATTCTTGAAGAGATTGTAGGAGAATATAGAGATGAAGACAAATATAAGGGGATTATTAAAATCAAAAATAATACATATCTTGTAGAAGGAGGTATTCAAATTAGAGAGCTTAATAAAATCTTAGGATGGAAACTATCTGAAAATATAGCAAAAACAGTGAATGGTTATATATTAGAGTGCTTAGAAAATATTCCGTCAAAAGGTGTTGTATTTGAGAAAGATGGCCTCATATATGAAATGGTTGAAGTGAGTAATAATTTTGTAAAGAATGTAAAGATTACAAAAAAATAGTATTATATAGCTATGAATAAAAAATTAAAAAGTAATTTATCTACATTTGAAAAAGATTTAAAGTCAATGCAATTAATCTTAGAAGAGATTGAGTCAAAAGAACTTAACCTAGAAGAGATTATTGAAAAATATAAACTAGGCGTTGAATTATCCAAAAAATGTCAAAAAGCATTAGAGGAAGCTGAACAAAAAATTAAACAAGTTACGGATGATATAGAAAAATAGTGAGCGAAAATTATAAAATATTAGATATAGTTGATAGTCCAGCTGATTTAAAAGGTCTTACTAAAAATGAAATATCATCCCTATCAGAAGAACTGAGGGCATTTATTATTAAATCAGTTTCTCAAACTGGTGGGCATTTAGCTGCTGGACTTGGAACAGTAGATATTACGATAGCTCTTCATTATGTGTATGATACACCGAGAGATATTTTAGTATGGGATATTGGGCATCAATGCTATCCACATAAAATATTAACTGGGAGAAAAAAATTAATGCCTTCTCTTAGAAAAAAAAATGGTATATCAGGGTTTCTGAAAAGAGATGAAAGCGAATATGATTCTTTTGGTGCTGGCCATTCAAGTACCTCTATTAGTGCAGCAATAGGATATGAAATTGCTTCAAAACTAAATAATAAAAATAATAAAATTGTCGCAATAATTGGAGATGGAGGTTTGACCGCAGGTATGGCGTTTGAAGCACTTGGTCATGCTGGTGGCATTAAATCCAATATATTAGTGATACTAAATGATAATGAAATGTCTATTTCTCCAAATGTTGGAGCAGTTCATAAATACCTCACTAAAATATTAACTGGGAAAACATTTTCATCCTTTAAGGAGAGTGGTAAAAAAGTTTTGAGTAAAGTTAAAACAATAGAAGAAATAGCAAAAAAAGTAGAAAATCAGGCAAAAGGCCTAATAACTCCGGGTTTATTATTTGAAGAACTAGGATTTAAATATTATGGGCCGACAGATGGTCATGATGTTAATGGGTTAATTGATGTATTAGAAAATTTAAAAGATCAATCTGGTCCTAGGATTCTTCATGTGATTACAAAAAAAGGGAAGGGATATAAGTTAGCTGAACAAAATCCAATTTCATATCATGGAGTAACGCCATTTGATATCAAAACCGGTAAGCCAAAAATAAAAAAAATTAATAATAAACTAACATATACAGAGATTTTTAGTAGGTGGATAGATCAAGCTGCAAACATAGATAGTAGACTTGTAGTAATTACACCTGCAATGAGGGAAGGTTCTGGACTTGTTAATTTTGAGAAAAAATATCCAGAAAGATATTTTGATGTGGGGATTGCGGAACAACATGCGATAACGTTAGCCGGAGGAATGTCTTGTGGGGGCTTGAAACCTATTATAGCAATATACTCAACTTTTCTTCAAAGAGCTTATGACCAATTGATACATGATATTGTTGTACAAGATCTTGATGTTTTATTAGCAATTGATAGGGCTGGCATAGTTGGAGCTGACGGAGAAACTCATCAAGGTATATATGATATTTCCTTCCTAAGAATACTTCCTAAAATAGTTCTTATGACTCCATCAGATGAATTAGAGATGTGGAAAATGTTATCAACTGGTCAAAAGCATAAAGGATTGGCTGCGGTTAGATATCCAAGAGGGTACAGTCAAGGCGAAGATATCAGCTTAGACCATACAACTATAGAGATTGGAAAAGCTAGAATAATTGAGAAAGGAAGCAAAATAGCCTATCTTGTATTTGGAACGTTATTGAATACTGTTAAAAAAGTAGTCAAGAAAAATGGTGGAACTCTGGTTGATATGAGATTTGTTAAACCTATAGATGAAAATATGATCATAGATATTTGTAATACTCATGATTATATATTTACAGTAGAAGATAATGTTACGCTAGGCGGTGCTGGAACTGCTGTTAATGAAGTTATGACTAAACATTTATTAAAAAATAACCTGGTAAATATAGGTGTTCCAGATAAAATGATACCTCATGGAAGCCAAGATGAAATATTATCAGAATTAGGTCTTGATGAACTTGGTATAGAAAAAGCTACTAATGCCCATGTACATAACATGGTAAAAATAAGCAGTAAAAAATAAAAACTGGAGAAATAGATATTTACACCCTAACCACATTTGTTGAATTTTCATCTGCACATGTACTGAATGGCCATGAAGGGGCCTGTAAAAGAATGCATGGACATAATTGGAAAGTTGAAGTTGAAGTTTGTGGAAATAAACTAGATAATATCGGAATGGTAATAGATTTCAAGGAAATTAGAAACATGACAAAAAGTGTAGTTGATCAGTTAGATCATCGTTTTCTGAATGATTTGAAACCATTTAAAGAAATAAACCCAACGGCTGAAAATATTGCTCAGTATATTCATAAAGAATTATCTGCAATAATGAATGATAAACAAATAGAGGTTCAATCAATTAAGCTTTGGGAAACAGAGAAATCAGCAGTAACTTTTACAGGATAAATAATGTCTACTAATAAAAAATCTATCAAAGAATTAAATAAATCAAGCTTACCTGATACTCAAGGTCTTGAAGATACAAGAAATTTACCAATTAATAAAGTTGGTATAAAAGATATTCTTCATCCAATGGTTATTAAGCAGAGATCAGGAAAAGAACAAACAACAGTTGCAAATTTTAATATGTATGTAAACTTACCTCATAATTTAAAAGGCACTCATATGTCTAGGTTTGTACATATACTTAACAACCATGAAGACCATATAACTGTAGATACGTTTAAAACAATGATAACAGAAATGCTAGTTCTCTTAGAGGCAGAATCTGGTCATGTTGAGATGAGATTTCCTTATTTTATAAATAAAACTGCTCCAGCTTCTAAAGTTAAAAGTTTACTAGACTATACTGTTACTTTTATTGGTGAGATTGAAAAAGGAGTATCTAACTTAAAGGTAAAAGTATTGGTTCCTGTAACTAGCCTATGTCCTTGCTCAAAAAAAATATCAGCATATGGAGCTCATAATCAGCGATCACATGTAACGGTTACTGTAAGTATAAAAGATTTTATCTGGATTGAAGAAATCATAGATATAGTAGAGAAAGAGGCATCTTCTGAATTATATGCATTACTGAAGAGGCCCGATGAAAAACATGTAACTGAATTAGCTTATGATAATCCTAAGTTTGTTGAAGACATGGTTAGAGATATTGCAGGTCATTTCACTAATGACGATAGAGTTAGCGAATACACTGTCGAGTCTGAAAATTTTGAATCTATTCATAATCATTCAGCGTATGCTCAAATTCACCAAATAAAAGACTAACTATCTTAAATCTGCATAAAGTGCCCGGATTACTTCTTCCGTTGCAGTATTAGTAATATTCGCAAACATATCGTTTTGAATTTCAATCACTGTTCCTTCTTGTTTAGTGATCAGTACTATGTTGAATGAATCAATATCTTCTGAAGATTTCCAAAAAGCTAGATAATCTAGCATTGATGAGCTACTAGCCTCACTCTCTTGAACAGATACTTTAATTAGACCATCTTCTTCTTTAGTAGATAAAATATTAATACCATAAACCTCTAGAGATTTTATGACTGCTGGCCAAACTCTTGCATAAATGTCATTAATATATAATGTATGAAACCCGTTTTCGTCTATACTCATGCTTGCCTTGCTTCTAATACCTGTTGACTGAACAACTGAATAACCTTTTGATTTAGCCTCTTCTCCTCCAAGATATATATATAACCTTGCTATCATTTCGCTTTCAAATTCTGGGTCTCTAGCCCTATTCTGCCACCTAAATTCTGTATCTCCATCTGACATATACTCTTTGCCGTAATGCGTAATCAAAATATCCAAGGAATCATCTTTTAGCAAAACTCTAGTACTATAACTATCCCGTGTTTCAGGAGCTACAAGGAGAGGTACATATCTGCCAACAATTCTTTGCATAGTGCCTAATTGAGCTTCGCTTAAATTTTCTAAGAAACCAGTCTGCATTGTTCCTAGCGTATAATTCTTCTTGGATAAACGAAAACCTTCAGCCAGCCAAAAATCAGAAAGCTTCTTCCAAACATATTCTTTATCAGTTGTCTTTACACTGAGAAATGAATCCCTACCTGACCTTAGAATGCTTATTCCCTCTAGTTTAGTATCTACCGTAAAAATTTCTATCCCTTCATTACTATAGCCCGGTATCTCTAGAGCATCTTTCTGGCTTGGGTTAATTAAATCTGGTGGAATTATCAAATCAAATTGCGTGTCATCATAAGATTTACTTTGTTTGTACACCACCAAATCTTTTCTCTCTGGAGATGTTAGATTATCTATATATTCAATTATTGGAGAACATCCGCTAAAAACAAGCAAAGGAAGTATTATTATGGGTAATAGTTTTAATTTCATTATTTAACTTTTAGATATTATACCAGCATTATACAGAGATTCTTCTAGAATATTTTCATATTTACTGTCCAGCCATGTTAATGGCAGCCTTATGCCTTTTTTAATTAAACCCATTCTATGAAGAGCCCATTTAACAGGTATAGGGTTAGACTCAGTAAAAAGATTATCATGTAATATATCTAGCTCAGAGTTAATCTTATTTGCTTCCTCAATATTACCTTCCATGGCAAATTTACACATTTCATGCATACTTAGTGGCGCTACATTCGCAGTTACAGAAATATTGCCCTTAAAACCTAGCAAAAGGTCTCTAACAGATGTTTTATCATCGCCAGTAAATATGGATATGTTATCAGCACATTTTTCAAGAAGCTCTTTTGATCTTTCTAGGTTTCCAGAAGCCTCTTTTATGGCAATAATATTTGGATGGCTAGATAACTTATGGACTGTATCTGGAAGCATGTCGACAGATGTTCTGCCAGGTACATTATATAAAATTTGTGGAATATTAACCTTATCAGCAATCATTTTATAGTGCTCATACAAGCCATTCTGCGTAGGTTTATTATAGTATGGGGTTACTAGCAAGCATCCATCAGCTCCAAGCTCTTTTGACCTTTGAGTGAGCTCTATGGCTTCGCTAGTAGAATTAGCACCAGAACCCGCAATTACCGGTATTCTTTTGTTCACAGCTGATAATGTTGCTTTAATAACTTCCGAGTGTTCTTTAAAATTTAAAGTAGCAGATTCACCTGTGGTACCAACAGAAACTATAACGTCTGTCTTATTTTCAATGTGAAACTCAATAAGTCTCTCTAAAGACTCATGATCTAAAGAACCATCTTCATTCATTGGTGTAGCAATAGCCACCATACTTCCTTTAAACATACATACTCCTAGTCCAGTTTAAGGCCTATACTCAGTTTTTGGCCAAATATTTAACAATGTGTTAACTAATACCGCCAAAGGTATTGCAAAAAATACACCCCAAATTCCCCATATTGTACCAAAAAATAAAATTGAAATCAGAATTGCTAGAGGGTGGAGATTTACTGCATCAGAGAATAAAACAGGCACTACCACATTGCCGTCTAGAATTTGTATAATGATATGAGCAAGTATGATATACCAGAACTCCGAAGATGTTCCCCACTGAAAATATCCCACAAATACTATCGGTATAGTGACAGCAATGGCCCCAACATATGGAATAATTACTGATATTCCACAGAGAAAACCTAATACTAAAGAGTAGTTGAGCCCTAGAATAGTAAAGAATAAAGTTGATGCTACCCAAACAATAATAATCTCTATAAACTTGCAACGAATATAATTTCCTATTTTTAAATCTAACTCTGCATAAGCTTTTTTTGATAAATCTAATTTTTCTGGAAAAAATTTTTTAAACCATCCATTAATTTCTTTTTTATCAAAAAGTAAGAAAAAAATTAATATAGGGACAATTAACATATAAATCATTGTTTCTATAATACTTCCTGCGGATGATAAAGAGTAAGATACAATCGAACCATACATGTTATATATCTCGGTATTTAATGCTGAAAAAATATTTGTTAATTCGCCTTCAGTGACCAGAGCTTTATCTGATGACGTGAAATTAAGTAATAAAAATTTTCCTTTTTCTAGTATCGAAGGTAAAGATTTTACAAATAAAGTAAACTGATCAATCATAAGTGGTAATATTAAAAATAATGTAACCATTGAGATGGCAATAAAAGAGAAATATACAAGTAACACCACAGTATTTCTTTTAAGTGAATAATTTTTAGTAAATCGGTGTACCAATCCCTCTAGCATATAGGCGAGTATGATAGCTACTAAAATAGGTGTGACCGTAGCTAATAATATATAAGTAATTAGAGAAATAGATAATATTATTAGAGCTAATGCTACTTGATTTGGGTCAGTTAAATGGCTCTCATACCATTCTTTAAAAAATTTGAACATACTTTGTTAGCTTTAAACTCGTTTAAATTGCTTTATATATAATAACCATATTCATGGTAAACTAAAACATCAATTTATAATATATCAATACTATTAGACGATGAAAGTATCAAATTTTCCAATTTTTACCCAGAAAGATATTCCCTCTGAAGCAGAAATAACGAGTCATCAATTAATGATTAAATCAGGAATGATTAGGAAGTTATCATCAGGGCAATACTCTTGGCTTCCTATAGGCTTAAGAGTTATTCAAAAAATAGAAAAAATCATAAGGGAAGAATTGAATAATATTGGGTGTGCAGAGATATTAATGCCATCTGTGCAACCTGCAGAATTATGGAAAGAGTCTGGTAGATGGGATGAGTATGGTCCAGAATTATTAAGATTTAAGGATAGGCATGAGAGAGAATTTTGCTTAGGGCCAACATTTGAAGAAGTAATAACAGATGTAATAAGAAAAGATGTTTCTAGTTATAAACAATTACCGATGAATCTGTTTCAAATATCTTCAAAATTTAGAGATGAAATTAGACCAAGATTTGGGGTAATGAGAGCTAGAGAATTTATAATGAAAGACGCTTATTCATTCCATGAAACGCAAGACTGTCTGGATAATACGTATAAAATTTATAAAGGAGCTTATCAGAAAATTTTTAAAAGGTTAATGCTGGACTATACAATAGTAGATGCTGATAGCGGAAATATTGGAGGCAATGAATCTAATGAATTTCACGTGATAGCTGAAACTGGTGAAGATGACCTCTTGTTAGATAATGAGCTAAATGGAATGAACTTAGAAATTGCAAAAATTAAATACTCAGAAGATAGCTTGGAGTCAATAATAAAGAAAACTGGCTTAACACATAAAAAAGGTATAGAAGTCGGCCATATATTTAAATTAGGACAAAAATATTCAGAGAAAATGAAGGCTAAAATAACTACTAAAGACTCAAAATCAATAAATATGTTTATGGGTTGTTATGGAATTGGTATTACAAGAATAGTTGCAGCTGCAATTGAACAAAGTCATGACTCAAATGGAATTATATGGCCGAAATCAATCAGCCCTTTTGAAGCTGTTATTATAGAAATAGATGGTCATAAAAATAAAGAAGTTAGATCATACTCAAACGAAGTATATAGTTTACTAAAAAATTCTAAAAAGAATATAATTCACGATGATAGAAATGCAAACTTTGGCAATAAAATGAAAGATTGGGAATTAATTGGAATACCTCATATAATCATCATTGGGAACAATGAAGCTAAAAATAAAACAATTACTTATAGATCGAGAACTGAAAATACTAAGTTTGAAATCAAAGTAGAAGAAATAGTAAGCAAGCTCAATTGATAAAATTCTTAATTATCTAAAAACCTATAAGAGTCCTTCTGTTTATTATGTTGCTCAATTGCCATCTTTGCCTGATTTAAGGCTTCTCTGGCTAATTTAACTGATTTCTCATAATTCTTTTTTGAATGCTCTTTGGATGCTTTTTTAATTATTTTACTTGTATCTCTCCAAGCATTATTGAGCTTCAATGCTTTCTTATATGTTTTTTTAGCTTCTGAAATATATTTTTCTGATGATTGTTTAGTAGCATCTGACGCTATAATGGGGCTAATAAAAGTCATCAAAACTAAAAAAACTAAAAATCTATTCATAATATTCTTCTTAAAAAGTTTTATTTTATCATTCATATAGAATATCCTAATCTATAATGAATGTTCTTATTATATATTATTCTGCAAATGGCTCAACGAAAAAAATGGCTAGATTAATAGCTAGAGGCGTAGAGATGATAGAAGGTGTTTCATCTGTAATTCGAACAGTTATAAATATATCTAGTGATAATACTACCAATACTGATGCTATCGTAGATAAATCAGATTTAGATCAATGTGATGGAATAATAATTGGAAGCCCCACTCATTTCGGAAACATGTCGGGTTCTATGAAAGCTTTCATCGATACAACAACCGCAGAATGGTTTAATGGATGTTTGACTGGAAAACCAGGAGGAGTGTTTACCTCAACATCAAGCATGCATGGTGGGCAAGAATCAACCTTGCTAAGTATGATGTTGCCTCTGCTTCATCATGGAGTAATTATTACAGGTGTGCCATATAGTGAAAAAAAACTTAGCACTACTAAGAGAGGAGGAACTCCTTATGGACCAAGTCATGTTTCATTTGAATCAGATATAGAGATAACTGATGATGAAAAAGAGATATGTATAAATTTTGGGAAAAGAATAGCCGCTCTAGCAAAAAAGTTGAACCAATAAAAGCTACTTATATTCTATAATTTTTTTAATAAAGGGTATCGTAATTTTTTTCTTTAATGACAATGAAGCCTCGTCAATAAATTTAACGCAATTACATAAAAAATATAAGTCTCTTTTATAGTGATTCATTATATAGTCACATACTTTAGGCGTGAGGTCCCAGCCTCTTTCATATGCATTTTTCTGTAAGACCTTTATTTTATCACTATCATTAAGTTCAGGTATTTCAAGTATTTGATCCCACTTAAGTCTAGAAGCTAAGTCAGGAATTGTAAAATTAATATCATTTAACTTTTCAGTAGATGTAATAATCATACTTTTTTTCATTAAGATAAATTCATTAATTAAAGAAAATATGTCTTCTTCGTTAGTACTGCTAGTAATTAAAAAATCAATATCATCGATGATAAGAGATTCATATTTTAATATATCTTGAAAATCTATTGATGCTATATTTTTTCGATTTAATATAAATATATTTTTATTAGTTAAGTTATTTACTGCTAAACATAGATGTGTTTTGCCACTAGAATGATTTCCTCTGATGAATATGATATTTGTTCTATCAGTTATAGTTAAATTCTTTAGGAGCTTAACAGCAATACTATTATTGCCAAGAACAAAATTATCAAAGCTCTTATCAGCAATAAAACTGAAATTAATAGGTATTTGATCTTTATTGAGTTTAGTTTCTTTCATAAAAGTATATAATTAATAGACTAATATATAATTAAATTCAAATCATTTAAACATGAAAAAAAAAATTAACAAGCTAACTTATGAAAAATCAGGTGTCAGTATCAAAAATGCTGATAAACTTATAGGAAATATCTCAAAAAAGACTCAAAAAACTCATCCCAACGTATTAGCTGGCATAGGTGGCTTTTCAAGCTTGTATGCCTTGGATATAAAAAAGTATAAAAATCCGGTAATTGTATGTGGTACTGATGGAGTCGGGACAAAATTAAAGTTAGCATCGAAGCTTAAAGAACATAGATATATCGGACAAGATTTACTGGCCATGTGTGTAAATGATGTAATAACATCTGGGGCAACCCCTTTATTTTTTCTAGATTATTTAGCTACAAGCAAAGTTGATATAAAATTACATACACAGGTTTTAAAAGGAATTAAAAAAGCTTGTGAATCTATCAATATACCATTGATAGGTGGTGAAACTGCAGAAATGCCTGGCATGTATAATAAAGATGATTATGATTTAGCAGGTTTTTGTGTTGGTGTTGTAGATAAAAAGAATATTATCAATAAGAGTAAGGTTAAAAAAGGCAATATCTTAATTGGTTTTGAATCAAGCGGTTTTCACTCGAATGGGTTTTCTCTAATAAATAAATTAATAGAAAATAAATCAATATCTTTAAGACAAAAATTTAAAAGTACTAATTTAGGAAAGGCTCTAATAAAACCTACAAAGCTTTATGTTGATATTTTTGAGTTACTCAGAAATAAAATTAATATTAATGGTGCTGCGCATATAACTGGAGGTGGTTTAACAGAGAATATTCCTAGAGTAATTCCAGAAAAATATACAACTTATATGGATAAAAGTATGTTAGAAATTCCAGACTTATTTAAATTAATACAAGAAAAGGCTATGCTGGATAAAAAAGAAATGCTGAAAACTTTTAATTGCGGTATTGGAATGGTATTAATAATTAATAAAGGTGATATTAATACTTTTACAAAGATATTTAGTAAAACTAAATATAAGCCGAAAATTATAGGTTATATTGGTAATCGTAATAATAATAAAAATATAGTATATGAGTAGACCTAAAGTAATAATATTTATATCAGGGAATGGTAGTAACCTCCAAAATATAATTAATAATATTGATAGTGATTTTCTTAAAATGGATATAATTGCGGTTGTATCAAATAATTCTGATGCAAAAGGTCTTGCAAGAGCTAAAAAAGCAGGCATAGAGACTATAGTAATTGATACATCTAATAAATATATTGATCAATTATTAGCCCTAGAAAATACTTATGATATAGATCTTATTTTACTTTCTGGGTTTATGAAAATATTACCAAAAGATTTTACAGATAAATTTTATGGTAAAATTATTAACCTACATCCATCATTACTCCCAAAATTTAAAGGCTTAGATACATATAAAAAAGCGTTGATTGCGAAAGAAAAGTATCATGGCGCATCAGTTCATTTTGTAACATCAAAATTAGATGATGGTCCAATTATAATACAAGGAAAAACTGAGATACTAAAAAATGATAATGAAGATACATTGAAGGATAGAGTACATAAAATTGAATATAATATTTTTCCTTTAGCAATAAAATGGTTTGTAGAAAATCATATAAAACAAGTTAAAGATAAATGTTTTTTTGATAACGAGGAATTAGAATGCCCTATAGAACATTTATCAGACTAGTTAACTATAAATATCTAGTATGTATTATTTTTCTATGCGTTAGTAATGCTTATGCAGAAGAATTGGTAATTTCAAAATATAAATATGATCTTTATAAGGGTAATATCTATTTTGGCGTCAGCGAACAAACACTACTTAAAAATGAATCTACTTATAAATTCAATATTAAGAGTGACTCTGCTGGGATATTTAAGTTTAAAAAAGATGCTAGGCTAGAAACAACAAGTTTTAAAAAAGATAATGGAGTGATAAAACCTATATCATATAAATTTACGAAAGAAAAAAAAGATAGTTTTCAATTAATAGAAACTACTTTTGATCTAGATAATAATTATGCATATACAGTGGAAAATAATAATAAACAAGAACATATTAATATACCTTACTCCCTAGACAGACTATCCGTACAAATTGACTTTCAAGAAAAAATGAAAAGGGGAATTTTTGAATATAAATATAATGTTATTGACAAAGGTAGACTGAGAAAATATTCTTTTATTCTACACTCAGATGATGTCATTAAAACAGTTTTTGGAGATACCAATACTAAAGTTATTAAAAAATTAATAGAAAATAATAAACGTAGTACTTTGACCTGGTATGCTGTTGATCACGATTTTATTCCGGTCAAAATCGAACAATATAGAAAAGAGTCTCTGGTATTTACCGTAATATTAGAAAAAGTTTTTAAATAAACTATTTTTGCTTATTTCTCAATCTAAGCGAATTAACTTTAATAAATCCCTCTGCATCTCTTTGATCATAGTCTCCAGAATCTGTTTCAAAAGTTGATAAATCTTCACTGTATATCGAATAAGGAGATTTTCTTCCAAGAACCATCACATTGCCTTTTAAAATTTTAATTTTGACTGTACCGGTAACTCTTTTTTGCGAATCATTGATTAATTTTTGTAAACTCTCTCTTTCGGGACTAAACCAATAACCATTATATATAAGCCTCGTATACCTGTTAGCAAGATCTTCTTTTAAATGTAAAAGTTCACGGTCCATCGTGATAGACTCCATAGCTTTATGCGCTTTATGATAAATTGTTCCGCCAGGTGTTTCATAACAACCTCTAGATTTAATACCTACATAGCGATTTTCTACAATATCTATTCTTCCAATGCCATGCTTGCCAGCTAATTGGTTTAGCTTACCTAATACTTTACATGGTGATAATATTTTCTTATTGATTTTAATGATATCTCCATTTTTGAACTCTAGCTCTAAAATATCTGCCTTATTAGCTGATTGTTCAATAGACTTAGTTCTTAACCACATTGATTCTTCTGGACTTTCCCAAGGATCTTCTAAAATGCCGCCCTCATACGAAGTATGTAATATATTCGCATCCATGGAGTAAGGACTCTTTTTACCTAAATCAAAATCAATGGCTATTTTATTTAATCTTGCATATCTAACTAAATCTTTTCTTGAGTTAAATGCCCATTCTCTCCAAGGAGCTATAATTTTAATTTTTGGGTTTAGAGCATATGCTGACAATTCAAATCTAACTTGGTCATTTCCTTTTCCAGTTGCTCCATGACATATGGCATCGGCTCCTTCTTTTTTAGCTATCTCTATCAGCCTTTTGCTAATCAAAGGTCTTGCAATCGATGTTCCTAGAAAGTATTCACCCTCATATATAGCATTTGACCTAAACATCGGATATACGTAATCCCTAACAAATGTTTCTTGCAAATCCTCTATATATATCTTTTTAATTCCAAGTTTTTTAGCTTTAACTTTGGCATCTTTAGTTTCCGAGCCTTGGCCTATATCTGCAGTGAATGTGATAACTTCGCATTCATACTTTTCCATTAACCATTTCGCGATTACCGATGTATCTAATCCGCCAGAATATGCTAAAACAACTTTCTTAAACTTCATCAATGCTACTTTCTTCTCCTACGGTAGGCTCAACCCATCTGAAACCATTATCAGTTGATTCTTTTTTCCAAAAAGGAGCTTCGGCTTTCAATGCTTCCATAATATCTCGTGTAGCATTAAATGCATTATCTCTATGTTCCGACCAAGAGGCGACCAAAACTATTGGATCTGTGGGTTCCAATAAACCAACTCTATGGATAATAAGGCCATCAATAATCTTATATTTTTTAATTGCAGTATTTACTATATCTTCTAAATATTTTTCTGTCATTCCTGGATAGTGCTCTAACTCCATATTTTGAACTTCTTCGTCATCATTAAAATCTCTGACAGTACCTACAAAAACAGATGTTGCTCCAATTTTAGGATTATTTTGTAAAACATTTTTTTTGTAATCAACCAATGACTGCCATGGATCAAATTTTTCATTCATAATTTCAATTTTCATAATTAACCACCTGTAACTGGAGGGAAAAAAGCAATTTCATCTCCATCTTTTAATTTAAAGTTTTTGTTAACATACTCATGGTTTACAGCTATTAATATTCTGACCGGAGTCTTTTTATCAACTGTTAAGCTTTCCCATAATTCATTAGCTGAGAGGCTAGCCTCAACTTTAAGATCCTCAGAACCTTTACCCATTATATCTCTAACGCTAGCAAAATATTTAACATAAATTTTCATGATTTGCCTATGTATCATAGTTACAAAAGTGATTATTATCAACAAAATTAATAATTTGCTTCAAAAAAGTCAAAAATCACTAAAATAGTATGTTTAAGTCTTAGATTTTCTTGCTTGATTACCTAAAATTACACCCAACATTATAGAAGCATAACAGATAATGGCTAAAAGCCATTCTCCACTGTTTATACCAGGATAAAGCGGAACCAAAGGAAAAAACATAAGAGTTACAACAAATCCAGTAGTTAGCTCTATAAATCCATAATCTGGAAACACTTGTATAAGTAAATCAAAGGCAGCCATGTAGCCAGCAATAGCTGATACTAGATAGCAAAGATAACTCATAATTGTATACATATACTGATATTAACTTTCTAATATTAATATTACAACTTAGCAGACTGTAAATATAATTATTATCCACCAATATAAGACATTTCTACTTTATTCTTTTTATTTTTATTTTTACCAGGCTTACTAACAAATCTTAACTGAGAATACTGGTCATCTCTATTGGACCAGACTTTGGTGAAATAATTATTAAAAGATAAGTTATTTTCTTTATTTCTAAAGTAACTAGAAAAGTCATAGGGTTTTTCGGAAAATAAACATGTATAAAAATTACCATTTGCCGATAACCTTCCTCGATTACATTCAGAACAAAAAGGTTTTGATATAGATGATATAAAAGCAATATTCAATGTATAATTATCTATAGCCCATTTTTCAGATGTAGAGTCTATTAAATCAGGTATTTTTTTTAAACTAAAATATTTCTCAATCAGGTCTTTAGTTTCTTTTGAGGTAAATACATTATCTAATGACCAGTTATTAGACTCACCCACATCCATATACTCAATGAATCTTAATTCAATATTTTTGTCTAAAAATTTTTCTAACATAGGCATAATTTCTTTATCATTTATTCCTTTAATAACAACCATGTTTACTTTAACACTATTAAATATAGTAATAACATTGTCTATAGCCTCTGATACCAAGACATGATTACTATTAACAGGATTCATTATATTTCTTACTTTTTTTGAAGAAGCATCTAAGCTTATAGTTACTGAATCTAAGCCACCTTTCTTTAAAGATATTAGTTTTTCTTTAGTTAACAAAGATCCGTTCGTGGTGATCATGACTTCATCGATAAGTGCATCTTTTTTTAAACCTTCAACCAAATATTCTATGTTTTTTCTTAATAATGGTTCTCCACCAGTGAGTCTAATTTTCTTTAAACCAAATGGTTTTAAAGTTTTAGCAACCTCTATTATTTCTTCATATGTTAATAATTCATTTTTCTTTAAAAATTGATGTTTACTTCCAAATATCTCTTTAGGCATGCAGTATATACATCTGAAATTACATTTGTCAGTAACTGAAATTCTTAAGTACTCAAATTGTCTTTCTAGTTTATCTTTAATCATTTTAATTACAAATTTTACACTTATTATCTTTAGTTATTTTAACAGTTCTAAAACTCATATGCTTCAAATCTACTAATAGTAATTTACTTTCTAATGATTCACCAAAGCCTACCAAAGTTTTTATAGCCTCTGTTGCCTGAAGAGAGCCTATTGTTCCAGTTAATGTGGATAAAACTCCAAGGTCTATACATGAACTCATTTCATCCTCCATATCATCATAAAGACAATTATAACAAGGCATGTCAAATAAATCATTTCGGAAAACTGCAACTTGTCCTTGCATCTTTATAGCAGCACCCATAACTAAGGGTTTTTTTAAAAGTAGAGATATCTTATTAATTAGTGATCTTGATTTAAAATTATCAGTGGCATCAATAATTATATCTACATCTTTCATAAGACTAACTGAATCATTTGTGAATCGTACACTGTAACCTTCAATATTTATATCGGGATTTAATATCTTCAGTCTTTTACATGCTACATCAGCTTTATACAGGCCAAGGTCTTCAGAAGTATAAAGTATTTGTCTCTGAAGATTTGTTTCCTCTACCACATCATGGTCTATCAATGTAATTTTACCAACTCCTGAGGTTGATAAATACTGAGCAACTGGACAACCAAGACCTCCAAGGCCTATTATTGCCACATGTTTTTGCTTTAAGATCTCAAGCCCATCAGTTTGAATTTCTTCTAAAAGAATATGTTTGTTATATCTCAAAAGATCATCGTTTGATAATTGAAGTTTATTTATTTTTTTTGCCTTCATTAAACTTCTCAAGTTGTTCTTTAGTTGCCTCTTTTTGATACTTACTCTTATATTCAGAATAAGGCATTCCATAGACTAATTCTCGAGCTTCATCATAAGTTAATTTATCTCCTAATTTCTCAGCTTCTGACATATACCACTTAGATATACAATTACGGCAGAAGTTTGCCAAATTCATCATGTCAATATTTTGAACATCAGGGTTCTTTCTCAAATGGTCAAGTATCTTTTGAAATGTTGCAGATTCTATTTTTAATTTTTTAGCCATTGCAAGCTTGTCATCATATAACATAGTATTCCTCATATATTTATAATATAAATATACCATGAAACCAGGTGAACCAAAGTGTTCATGTTTTAGATTTTGTCGCGCTTTCTTTTCGTTTGGCTTACCTGTATACCTAATATCACAATAATTAAGCCTATAAGATAATTCCATGATACATCTTCATTAAAAAAGATAACACCGAATAAGATAGCCCAGACAGGAATAAGATAATTCATTATAGATATAAAGGTTGCTCCTGAAGATTGTAATATTTGAAAATATATAATCGTTGCAATAGCTGTACAAAAAACTCCTAATATAACTATTGCCAAAATATGTTCATAGTCACCATATGAATGTGGGGCCAGGTCAATATTGAACATTATATATATACTCATAATAACTGCAGAATACAATATCACTCCTGTTGATGCATTCAGAGGATTTGTAATTTTAAATCTCTTTCCATACACTGCAGCAAATGAATAAAGTATTGCTCCGCTTATGACCATTAATTCAGAATAAATACCATCAATCATATTATTTTCAATAATATTTTTATCCGGCATAATTAAAATAATAATTCCAGTAAATGCAACTAAAAAACCAATAAGCTTTTTCTTTGTCATATTTTCATCATTTAAAAAAAAATGAGATAATATTAATGTAGAGATGGGCATTGTTGACATTAATATACCAGCCAAAGAACTATCAATTCCAATTTGCCCATATGAAATCAATAGAAAAGGAGCTACAATTCCCACAATACTCATAAAAAAGTAATAACGCCAGTTTGATAAATCAATATTAATCTTTTTAAAAACTATTAAGACAAAACCCAGAAGCACTATACTGGCAATAAGTAGGCGTCCTGTTACTAAGACCTCTGGACTATAAGCTTCCAGCGCAAACTTATTGAGGGTAAAAGCACCACCCCAGATGGCCGATAACAACATTAATAATATCCAATTCGTTGTATATGAAGTCATCTTAAGTTATCCTTTTTTTATAATGAGATTATACAATTACTTTATCTAGCATATGAAAATTTTATCTATAAATATTTCTGAGCCCAAAAAAGTCATGTTTAATGGCAAAGAGCTTATCACCAGTATATATAAAAAACCAATAGAAGGCTCCATTGAGGTTACTGATGTTGGGTTAATTGGTGATAGACAAGCAGATATGAAAGTTCATGGAGGGTATGATAAGGCTCTATATGCATACTCATATAAGCATTATCAGACTTGGTCAAAAGAAATGAATCAAGATTATAATGAATTTGGGCTAGTTGGAGAAAATCTTACAATTGATGATTTTGATGAAAAAGAAATATATATTGGTGATGAACTAAAAATTGGTAATTGTCTTTTCCAAATCTCTCAACCAAGAATTCCTTGCTATAAAATTGGAATAAAAATGAATAGTAGAGATTTTCCAAAAAAGTTTTCTCAAAGTGGTCTATTAGGATCTTATTTGAGAGTATTAGAAACAGGAAGTATATCTAGAGATGATGAGGTCGAATATATAAAAAAAGAAAGTGATAGTATGTCTGTATATGAAATTGCTGAGATATTATTTAAAGATGTAAATAACATTGATAAAATGACAAAAGCGGTAGACTTAAAATATTTGACAGAAGAAATCAAGGAAAGGTTTAGAGAAAGGTTAATGAAGCTAGGAGATTATAGCTCTTTATAGATATATGAAAGTATCTAATATCAAATTAATAGAAGACAATATAGAGACAGTAAGTTGTTCTGGTGATGATATAAGTGGTCGCCATCCTCAAATATTTTTAAAAGTTAATAGTGAAGATGGAACTGTAGAATGCTATTATTGCGGTAAGAATTTTATACAGAAATCAATGTTTAAAAAAAATTAGTTATGTTTAAAGATAGAATATCAATTAAAGAAGTGGAAGAAGGAAATAAGCTTAGTCCAAAGTTTAATTCTGATGGATTTATTCCAGTTGTTACTACTGATACAAAAACAGGTGTCCTATTAATGCATGCGTTCATGAATGCAGAAGCTCTTAAGCTTACAATTGAAAAAAGAGAGGCTCATTACTATAGTAGAAGTAGAAAATGTATATGGCATAAAGGTGCCACTAGTGGCTTTGTACAAAAGGTTGATAATATATTAATTGATGATGATCAAGACTGCGTGTGGATTAAAGTGACTGTGACTGGAAATGCAAGCTGTCATGTTGGTTATTTTTCATGTTTTTATCGCGAAATAAAATATGATGGTAAAAAAGCAAAGTTAACCTTCACTGAGAAAGAAAAAGTATTCGATCCAGATGAGGTATACGGAGATGCTCCTAACCCGACTATATTATAAATTATTAAAACTAAGATTTTGACTAAAGAATCTTCCTAGTAAACCTGTAATATAAAAGTTTATAGTCAGATATAAAGGCCCTAATTCCATTGAAGCATAAAAATAATATATAGACGGAATTGGGCTATAATTAGAAAAATAATAGTATGTGAAATGAATAAATATTATAACGGGAACAATAATGAGCGCCCCATGTATTATATTGATAACAACACTTTTTAAATAACCCATAACCTTATGAACAATAAATCTAATAAACTCAGTATAACAAAAAAATCTTCATGGTCACTAATTTTAGCAGCTAAATACTTCAAGCTAGATAATTTTGATGATACATCTCAGGTAACTATAGAAAAAGTATTAAATAAAAAAAAATATAAGTATAAATATAATATAGAGAAACAAGAAGTAATTGATAATAATTTTGATATAGACGAGTATACGAATAATCTCTTTAAGCTGTATCTTCCTATAATATTTAATAGTAAAAAGACTTTCCTGATAGGTCATTTAGCTCAAACCTTGGATGGGTTTATAGCAACACAATCAAGTGAGTCAAAATATATAAGCTCTCAAGAAAATCTTATCCATATACATATGTTAAGAGCTATTTCAGATATAATTATTGTAGGATCTAATACTGTTAAATCAGATAACCCCATGCTTACGACAAGGCTCGTGAAGGGTGAAAATCCTATGAGGATTATTTTAGATAAAAATAATAAACTTGGTAAAAAATATCATGTATTTACTCATAAAGATGATAATGGTTATAAAATTATTCATGATAAATTAAAACCAAAAGATCAAAACATATTTCAATTACCTCTAATAAATAATCAATTTGATGAAAAAGATATAATATCATTACTAACTAAGCTAAATAAAAGAATAGTTTTCATAGAAGGTGGTGGAAAAACTATTTCAAAATTTTATGGAAAAAATTTACTTGATAAATTACATTTATGTATCAGTCCAATCATACTAGGGAAAGGAATTAGTAGTTTTATAATTCCAAAACAAAAGTCATTGAAAGAAGTTTATGAGCATAAAATATCTTATATGAAGATGGGCCGTGATATTTTATGTGATATTGATTTATTTTGATTTAATTTGTAGAAAAAAATAAAGTCCTGGCAAAGAACATATTAAGTTTAATATCCCATATATGATGGATACACTAATACTTGCAGACGCTGAAAGCCCTAAAAGCAAAGATAGTAAAAGAGCAGTTAATTCTCTTATCCCCCAGCCCCCAATACTGATTGGTAAAGTCATAGAAAATAAGATTATTGGAGAAAAAACCATAAACGCAAGATAATCAATATCTAGCCCTAATGAAACTGCAGATATTACATATATAAGTACATATGAGCACACAACGAAAAACGAAAGCATTAAATGCTTCCAAAAGACCTCTCCAGAAAAAACTGCATAAATATTATGACTAATTTTCTTACCATTTAACATTTTTTTAATTTTCTTATTCAGAAATAGTTTAAATATAAAAAATATTAATAATGAAGGGAAAAATAAGTAAAAGAAAGCTTCGTATTTATTATTTATAAGAAAGTAAAAAGTTAGAGAAACTATAAAAAAAGCAAGCAGCATAATTTGACCGGATAATCTTTCGAAAATAACAGCTTGTACAGACTTACCCATTTTTAGTATTTCAATTTTATTTTCAGTTGTATGATAAATACGAAATATATCTCCTATAATGCCGCCTGGTAAAATATTATTCATGAAGGTAGATATATAATAAAATTGAATAGAATTTTTAAAACTAATATTTAGATTAGTAATTTTAGAAATATACATCCACCTGTATGCTGATAAAAAATGCTGGATGATACTGATTAGTATAATCAACATGATATATCGTATATCTATAATGGAAAGTATATTAAATATATTAATTCCATACTGATTAATAATATAATAAATTATTGAAATAGATAGAATATACTTTAGAGTATCTTTAATATTCATTACGTTAATATTAAAATATCCTTATGACCTACAACAATTTTTGATTTACCGGCCACAATATCTTTCAGTTTCACCTTTCGCCATTCACTCAGCATATCTTTATCTGTAATATCATCTTTTTTCAATGGTTTATATATTGTATCTAAATACATTTTTTGAAAATATTTAGAACTTTCATTATAAGAATTTAACTGCCAAGAAGAGTCTTCAATCTGAAAATTATATTTTTTCTTCATGCTATGCTCTCTTATAAGTTTAATGCTTTTTGCGCCAACTGCATATCCAGAACTCTTATTCGTTTCCTGATTTTTATTAAACATCGTTAAAATATACTTATCATACTTATGACTAGAAGCCCATTTAATGTTCCCATCAAAACATATAGAAAAATATATTACTTTATTTTTATCTACTTTATTTAAAAGTTTCTTAATAAATAGTGTTGGAAGTATGTCTGACATTGCTGACAAACTAATTAAATCGTAATTATTAATAATATTTAATGATTTTAAAATGTCAGTATTCATTAATTGAATATTTTTAGTTTTTATAATATCTATTTTTTTTAACTTATACTTTGTCGGAGATTCTTTTAAAATACTATAGCCTTTTCCATTTAGATAACTATAAGTTGACGCATAAAAATCTCTTAAAAGCTTAGAGTCATAATCTATAAGAAGCATTTCCTTGAAAATTATTTTCTTGCAATGACAGTATCTTAAAAATGACCCATTTCCAGAGCCTAGGTCAATGATTCGATCAAAGGAAGACCTGTCTTTTTTATACTGTTCTTTTAACAAATTACTTCTATATTTTAAATCATATTGTTCTCGTGCTTTAATCCACGACAATGAAAATTTATCTTGTTCCATATAACACCATTTTAAAATTTCTTGCTGCTCTCTTCCAACCATACTTTCCAATGCTAGAAGATACTGTTTTAGAAGCATGATTATTGAAATTATACTCGATGGTTTCAGCTAATGACTGAATATTATTTTCTTCGACAAAATCAACATCTCTACTTTTCAATACTTCCCTTAATACTGGCAAATCTGTAGTAATAACTTTAACCCCAGAAATTGAAGATTCCAGTAATGCCATGCCAAAGCCTTCATAATGTGTTGCTAGTATGAATAACTTTGATTTTTTTAAATAATCAAGCATAGTCTTAGTTTCTACTGAACCTAAGAATGTTATTTTATCTTCCAGTCCATAACTCTTGACTAAAAGATCTAGTCTTTGGTAATAATCCTTATCAATACTATAGTCTCCTATAATATTTAAATGCCAGTCAAACTTTAATTTACTCAATGACTTTATCAGCCATTCATGTCCTTTCCTTGGAATTATATTACCAATTGATATAAGGTTTTTAGAATTAGTAGCAGTATTGTAATTAAAAAAACAATCTCTTATGCCTGGATATACCACATGTATCTTTAAATTCTTATTTAAATACTTACTAATTTTTAATTTCATATATTTACTTACAGTTGTTATTGACTTTGCATATGTAAAAGCTGTTTTTTCATTAAAATATAATTTAAGATTAGATGATCTTTTAGAGGGATCTTCTAGTGAGCATGGATGATGTACTAGTAAACTAATATTGCCAAATTTTTTTATAATATATTTAATTCTGTTAGCTAGATAGCCATCTACTATTATAATGGACTCTTTTGGTATTTTCTTTAATTTTGTAAAAAGCTCAATACTGGAAATATCATGTTTGACTACTATACCAGAGTGATAAATAAATATTTTTTTTAAATACTTACACAATTCAACATCATATAATGTTCCACCGGTAATAGTACTGCCGAATTTAGGATAAATAAAATATATTTTTCTCATTCATTAATTTTTTGTTCATAAGATGCTGATGCAACATGTGACTCATTTAAAATCATCTTAATTGAATATAACTGTGAAATATCAAATTTTTCTTTTTTTAATTGGCTTATAAAGTCCACAGTTAATTGTTTTGCCATAAATTCTGTAGTTGTTATTATTCCTGAGAATAAATCAATATCATCAAGATTTTTATAATTATAAGCCTTGATGCAATTATTAAGTAATTTTGACGCAAGTCCAATATCTATAACAACATTTTTATCTGTTATTCGATGACTTCTAATCACCAAATCTATTACATAAGTTGCACCATGGAGATTTTTAGCTGGCCCAAAAAAATCATCTTTTAAGCTATGAGCTATAAATAAATTATCTCTTACAGTTACTTCATACATAGTCATTTATCTCCATAACTTACTACTTTACAAAAAAATTTCTGTCCTTTTACCATTTCAGAGAAAAATTTTGGTAGTTTATTAAAATTTATCATTTTGTTTTCTACTAGATGATCTAATCTATCATCATTTAACATACTAATTGCTAACTCTCTTCTTTGGGCATTATTCCAGTATTTGCTTCTATTATGAGAAACTTTTGATACTTGAGAAAAAATAATCTTAATCCTTTTTGAAAGGAATTCTTCACCAAATTTAACTCTAGAAACATTATCTCCATACCAGCTCAATATACAAATAGTTGCCTCATCTTTAACATGCTTGCTTAGACTATTTATAATGTCAGCATTACCAGAACACTCATAAATAATATTTGCTTTATAGTTTTTAGGTATCTGGGTTTTAAAATTAATATTAAATATTTTAGAAAGTTTACTTTTTTTTGTATCACTATCAATCAGTAATATTTCACAACCAGGTATGGATCTCAGTAAGTAGGCCATTAAAAACCCAACTACTCCAGAACCTATGACTAATATTTTATCACCACACGACGGCAGCGTATCCCACATACCGTTTACTGCAGTCTCCATGTTTGCTGTCAATAAACACCTTTTTAGTGGTGTTGATTCCGAAATTAAAGTTACCTCAGATTCATTTAATACATAATGTGTTTGATGAGGGTACAATGTATATACATATTTTCCTTTAAACTTAGATGATCCTTCTACTACTTTACCTATATTCATATATCCATATTTAACATCTGAGCCGAATTTTCCCTCTTGATATGGGCACTTCATTAATTCTTTTTGACTACCAGGAACAGCTCCGGTATAAACAATTTTTTCTGTTCCATAGCTGATTCCGCTATATACTGTTTGAATTAAAAGCTCGTTTTCCTTTGGTGAATCAATAGTATGGCTTTTTATGTAACTACTATTTTTTTTCTTAATCCAGAATGATTGTGCGTTTATTTTTTTCATACTACACTTAAATATTAATTATGATTAATTTCTTTATACTAAAAACTATCTCGAGAGCATATTTAGCCTTAATAATATTGCTTGGTGCTATTTTATACAAAGACCTAACATTATTAATAGTACTACAAAATACTATATTATTTTTAATTATTTCAACTCTTATATTTTATGTATTTAACCATTTTAAGGAAAATAAATTCACATATGCTTCTGAGGTGACATATTTAAGGGTAATAATATCAATAATTCTTCTATCTATATCTATAAATGCATTTTCAGACCAAGATATTTTAAAAAATTTTTACCATAATAGCTACTTTGCCTTGATAGCTTTTTTAGCTTTATGCTTGGATGGGGTTGATGGGTATATAGCAAGAAGATTTAATGAAAAAAATAGTTTTGGAGAAATATTTGATCAAGATGCTGATACTCTATTAATATTAATACTATCTATCTCTTTATATCTTAATAAAGATGTATCCATAACAGTATTTTTAATCCCTACTTATAGATATTTATTTTTAATATCCATGAATAAATATAAATGGATGCGATATGATCTTCCAGAAAGTTATTATAGAAAAATTAGCTGCGCCCTATCAACATTTTTATTAATAATTTGTCATAGTCAATATATTAAAGATACATCATCAAGTTATTTAGTATTGATATCATTATTTGTCATTACTTTTTCTTTTGCAAAGGATATACTTTGGTTATATAAGAGGGAAAAATATGAAAACAAATAAGGCATTAATTATTATTGTAAGTATGTTTTTTACTCAATTAGTTGTTGCTAGTGATGATAACTATGTTATTGATGAGTCTCACTTTAGTTTAGGATTTCTAGTTGAGCATGCTGGCTATGCAAAAACACTCGGAATGTTTAAAAAAGTCAGTGGTTCATTCTCTTATGATAAAGATAAAAATATTCTCTCAAATGTAGAAATCATTATTGATACATCCAGTGTATTTACTAATCATGAGAAAAGAGATGCTCACTTAAAAAGTCCTGACTTTCTTGATGTAAAAAGTTTTCCAATAATGACTTTTAAAGCAGCTAATAATGATTTAAATAAAAACCCTAATAAAGTTTCTGGAGAATTAACATTACTAGGTATATCGAAAAAAATTATTCTAAACGCTGTTATTAATAAAATTGAGAAATACCCCTTTGGTTTTACGAAACCAATTGTGATGGGTGTATCTGCAACAGCTAGCTTTAATCGATCAGACTTTGGCATGAATTATGCTGTTAAAAAAGATCTTGTTGGCGATCAAATAGATTTGATAATAGAGTTTGAAGCAATTAAACAATAGATGAAGCATAAAGATACTCAATTAGATCCAAATAAATTAAGGTCATATATAGATTTAGTTGGCTATAAAGAATCTCCTATCTTGAAAGAACTACGTGATGAGACATCTGGACTTGGCGATATCTCTATAATGCAAATTGGTGCAGCACAAGGAGCATTAATTAAAATGATTTGTACGTTAGGTGGGTTTACAAAATGTATTGAAATAGGTGTGTTTACAGGATATAGCTCTATTTGTATAGCAGAAGGCATGGCAAAAAATGGAAAGCTATTTGCCCTAGATAAATCTAAAGAGTTTACTCACATTGCAGAAAAATATTGGGATAGACTAAAACTTAATGATAAAATAGAGCTTTTACTAGGGAATGCTAAAGATACCTTGGATAATTTTATTTCCAGTAATCTTGAAAATACATTTGATTTCGTATTTATAGATGCTGACAAGAGTAATTATTTAGATTATTATGAAAAATCTTTAAAATTGATTAGATCGGGCGGAATAATTATTATAGATAACACAATCTGGAAAGGAAAAGTATTAGATGAAAACGATAATTCTTCTAGCACTAAATCTATAAAATTGTTAAATAATTTCATAGCTAAGGATGAAAGAGTTGACCATTGCCTTATATCGATTTATGACGGAATGACTTTATGCATAAAAAAATAGATAGAGTAATTAGTTTCTACAAATTTACCCAAATAACAGAAACCGAAAGAATTAGATTTAATATTTTTAATTTTCTAAACAACTTAGATATATTAGGGACAGTACTAATTGCGAATGAAGGTATTAATGCAAATATATGCGGACCAGTACAAGATATCGAGTCAGCCAAAACATATATCAAGAAATTATTAGGTTTAGGAGATATACATTTTAATGAATCAAAAGTGAGTGAAAAAGTATTTACTAAGTTAAAAGTGAAAGTGAAAGATGAAATTATTAAAGCAGGTTTTTCTATATCAGAAGAAGTAATTGTTAAAAATAAATCTTTAGAGCCTAAGGATTGGGATGTACTGCTAGAACAAGAGACCCTTGTAATTGATATGAGAAATAGATTTGAATACCTAATGGGGACTTTCAAAAACTCAGAAAGCCTTAATCTTTTGAATTTTAGTGATATAGAAAAATCACTTAAAACAATAGAAGACATAGATAAAGAAAAAGATATTGCAATATTTTGCACTGGTGGAATAAGATGTGAAAAAGCTAGTGTAGCCTTAACTAATCTTGGTTTTAAAAATGTTTTTCAGCTCAAGGGCGGCATAATTAATTACCTGAACAAAAATGAAAACAAAGGTAGGTGGGAAGGCGATTGTTTCGTATTTGATGACAGGATAACTCTCTAGTCCACAACATAAGATGTATTAGATAAAAGATTCAAAGCTTCAGATTCAAATAAATCAAGCATCTTATCATCAACATAATTATTTTCACTTCCTTTAATATATAATGTAACATTTTTTGGAAGATCCAAGCCCTTTATCATTTTATTTTCAGAAGAGATGATTATTTCTTTACCAAGAGTAATGCTAGAAACCTTTTTTACAGCAAAAGGTGGTCCGTCAACCTTATCTTTTAAAATAAAAAATATATATGGCATTAATTTTAAAGATTTATATATTTTATTAGATAATTTTATTTCAAATGTAAATTTATTAGACGATGAGTTTAATTCTTTTAATGCTTGGATATAAGGGGCCTTATCTTTAATTAAATTATTATCAACAACATTATTTAAAATTTCTTTTGTTAAAGTAGCATCATTTATTTCAACAGAATAATTTAGCTTCATATTATAGATAGTTATATCAGATGGATTCAAAGACATAAGCTTATCAAAAGTTTTTATAATTTTTTCTTTATTTGACTTAGAATCAATTCTTCTTAAGATATTGATATATTCCTCCAAAATCAAACTATCATTATTTTTTATTGATATAGCTTTTTCATAAGAATCTGCAGACAATAATAGGTTATCCGTAATAATATAAGATTTAGCTAACATGACCCAGCCCTGATAATAATCTGAATCTTTTTCTAATTTTATTTTAAGCACAGGTATATTTTTTTTAATAGTAAGAATATTATTTCTAATCTCTTGATGTTTACTTAATATTTCGTCATACTCTTTTTTTTCTAATACCCCAGAATCTTTAAAAAAAATTATGGTAGACCCAATGAATAAAATTATAAAAATTAAATTGATGCTAAAACCTTGTTTGGCTAATCTAGAATTTTCACCAAAGTTTTTATATAGAAACAAAAAATATATAAATGATAAAAGGGCTAAAATTAAATAAATCACTTTTTCAAACTTCTCCGAAAAAAGTAATAACTAATAATGAATAAAAATAAAAATGGCCCAAGCCATAATATTAAATTTCTAGGAGAAAAAGAAGGTTCATATAATATAAAATCACTATATCTTTCAGACATGTATCCTTTGATATAGTCTTCATCTTTTCCCTCATCTACCATCTCCCTTACCTTATTTCTTAGATCAATTGCTAGGGGAGCTTCAGATTCGGCAATATTTTGATTTTGGCAAACCATACATCTTATTTCAGTTATCATTTGATTGTAAAGAATATCATCTTTCTTTGCGCCAGCTAGTGCTCCTATTTGTATAATAGATATCAGTATTCCAAAATATATAAAATTTTTAATTGCCTTCATTAATCTTCTCAACCATGGGTATTATTTGTTGTTGATAAATATCATTAGTAATAGCTCCAATATGCTTTGCTCTGATTATTTTATTTTTATCAACTAAAAAAGTTTCTGGTACTCCATATACTCCCAAATCTAAACCAAGCTGGCCAGTATAATCATATATATTATAAAGGTATGGGTTGCCATAAATTGATAACCAGCCAAGCGCATCATCTCTCTCGTCTTTATAGTTTATACCCACTATCTTTAATTTTTTATCTTTAGCTATATTTGTTAATACTGAATGTTCTCTGATGCATTCTAAACACCAGCTAGCCCATACATTTAATAAGAATGGCTCATTAGGTAACATGTATATATCTGATTTATAACCAGTATTTAATTCTACTAATTCATAATTCGGCAATTTTTTACCAATCAACGGCGACTGTATAGTTCTGGTTTCTATAAATAAACCAAAAAAAAGAACTGCTATAAAAAAAATAAAAATAATCAGAGGTATTTTAATCTTCATCTTATTTCACCCTGAAAGAGCTACAGGTTTACTCTTTCTTTTAGAGAGAACACTGAGAACTCCGCCGAAAACCATCATCAAAGCTCCCAACCATATCAGTCTAATAAAAGGCTTATGATATATTCTAACAGACCACACATCATCATTTATAAGACTACCCAGGGTGATGTATAAATCTCTACTGAGCCCTGGATCTATACCAGCTTCTGTCATTGGCATATTATTATTAGAAGCATATATTCTTTTTTCAGGATAAAGCTCTGTTATAAGATTATTGTTTTCATATACAAGAAATTTAGCCTTGACTCCTAAGTAATTAGGTCCGTCATATTCGCTTATACTATTAAACTTAAAAGCATAATTTTTAATTTCTATTGTTTCCCCAATTTTTACTACAATTTCTTTTTCAACCTTATTATTTTCAACAATTGTTGCTCCTAAAATAAAAACTGCTAATCCAAGATGAGCTAGAGTCATTCCTATATTTGTGAAAAATATATTCTTTCTCTTAGAAAGATAATATCTGTTGATCAAATCATATATTATATTGAATGATATCCAGATAAATATGAAAACTCCCAACAATACATTTAAATTAAAGTTATCAAAAAAAGCTATACTTAATAAAGACAAAAATATTACAACCAATAAACTTGCGAGTAAGTGGTTAAGCATGTATTTTTTATCCTTGCGCTTTGAAAGAAACAATATAGGTATATACCCCGCAAGAAGCGCTAATGGTGTCATGATTGGAAGAAAAACTGCATTATAGTATGGAACACCAACAGATATTTTTTCAAGTCCAAGTAAATCTAATAGTAAAGGATACATTGTTCCCAATAATATTGTAAAAGTTGCTGTTACAAGAAGAATATTATTAATTAAAAAGAAGCTTTCTCTTGAAAAGAAATCAAATGAAATATTATCTTTAATTTTAGGTGAATTTTTAAAATAAATTAAAAGTGATCCTCCGACAACTATAGTTAAGAACAATAATATAAAAGCTCCTCTTGCTGGATCATTTGCAAATGAGTGTACTGAAATAAGAATTCCTGACCTTACTAAAAAGGTTCCTAACAAACTTAATGAAAAAGCCATAATTGAAAGCAAAATAGTCCAGTTTTTAAACATTGATTTTTGTTCACATGTTATCAATGAGTGTATTAAAGCTGTAGTTATGAGCCATGGCATAAATGATGCGTTTTCTACAGGGTCCCAAAACCACCAACCTCCCCAACCTAACTCATAGTATGCCCACCAGCTACCTAGAGCTATTCCTAGTGTTAAGAAACTCCATGACATTAGAGCCCAAGGTCGTATCCATTTTGCCCATTCCTTTTTAAAATCATGTTGTAAGAGACAAGTAACGGCAAAACTAAAAACAACAGATAATCCCACATATCCCATATAAAGCATAGGTGGGTGTATGATTAAACCAAAGTCTTGCAACAAAGGATTCAAGTCTTTGCCATCAATAGGTATCGAAATATTTTTTTCAAAAGGATTTGAGGTGAATACTAGAAAAAGTAAAAATCCTAGATTTAGAAAACCCATAATTGATAAAAATTTAAGCCTAAATTGTGTATCCAAAGATTTGCTATACATGCTTGCCATAAATGTCCAAAAACTTAATATTAAGCACCATAAAAGCATAGACCCCTCATGTCCGGCCCAAGTAGCTGATATTTTATAGAAGAACGGTAATGCAGAATTTGAATTAGAAGAAATATATTTTAAAGAGAAATCATCGTTTACAAAAGCAACAATCAAGCAAATAAAAGCTATTAGAACTAATGGAAATTGAAGTTTTGATGTAGATAGAATTAAAGAATCATAGTCAGAAGTTATTTTAGATAGTATAGGTTTAGATAGAACTAATAAACTTGCGTTTAGAAGAGCTATTAATATTATAAAAGATCCTATATAAGAAATCATATCGTTAATAAATATTCATAGATTTTGTAGTATCTTCTATTGTTTTTTCTTTCATTTTTAAGCTATCTAATACTTCTGGCGGCATATATGTCTCATCATGCTTTGCCAATACCTCTTCTGCATAAAAAATGCCATCAGTACCTAGCTTTCCTCTAATTACTACACCCTGCCCTTCTCTAAATAAATCTGGAAGAATTCCATTATAACTAATACCAATTGTTTTTTCATAATCAGTTATGGAAAACTTTACATTAGTTGAGGTTTTACTTTTAATCAGAGTTCCATCTAATACGACACCTCCAACTCTAAATATGTAATCTTTTGGAAATTCTCCGGCAGTTATTTGAGATGGGCTTCTATAAAATAAAAGATTTTCATTAAAAGTTTTTATAAATAAGAAAAAAATAATACTTAATGAGATTAGAATGAAAGCAACATAATAAATTCTCAAAGTTCTTTTTTTCATATACCTAGCCTCTTTTCTTGATCATAGTCTTCGTGTCACTAAATTGTTTATAAAGTAGTAATAAATTTATAACCATAAAAGTAATAACTATTGCATATGATGAAAAAATATAAATAAAATAATTGTTCATAACAGAATGTTAGCCTATAAACCCTAAAACAAAAACTACACAAAATATGTTTGAATGATCAAGGGTGAGTCTTATACCTCCTCTCATTTCCAGTGATATCAATGCTTTCAAATGTTGAAGTTCCCTGTACCCTCAATAACCTAGATTCTCTCAATTAATCAAATTCACCTGTAAAGTAAATGTATACCATTGCCCCTATGAATATGAAGAATGTTACTAGTGGGCCCCAGTTATATATAAATTCGCTTAGACTATCCATATTTAGCTCCTTGATTCGAATGTATTATAGCAAGTGAGTGTATGTGTAGGTACTATTATTTTGATATGGAATTAAATTAATAACTCTGTCCTATTATAACATGGTATTTTCTGTTGTGTTGGACTAATTGACACTTTAATTTTCACCAATTAATCCCTATATCCCTACAAATAAGATTCAATAACTATTATGATTAAAAGAAAATGAGGTGAATTATGGATACATATACTAAAGGTGTTTTAACTGTTATTGCTATTTGCTTAGTATCAATTACTTTCCAATTATCTGGAACTCAAGCTATTAAGAATGCTTATGCTCAAACTCAAGTAGAGAAAGCAGTTTGTAATGTTGGGGTAGATTGTAATGCTAATTATGGTCCTGCACTAAGAATTCATATAGTTAATAGATAGCAATTATTTCCCCTACAGTGTATGCGCAGGATATAATGTTTGGTCAAGGGTGAGTCTAACATCTTGTCCCAATGCTTTCAAAGATTAGAGTATCTCATTACCCATACATTTACCCACAACAACCTAGAAATACCACTGTGAGAGCCAATAAGTAAGTGATACTACTAATTGAAAAACACACAAATATAATGCAGTCCTTTTTATATCTTCAATATCCATTATTTATTATAGTGAGAGAGTGTGTGCGTAGGTACTATTATTTTGATATTGAATTACACTAAAAAGTATGATGTTAATGGTCAGTGGCGCATAAAAGGCTTAGAATAATATTTAAATGATAAAAATATGGAAGCATATGCTTTAGATATTAATTTCTTACTTTAATAGCTCCAAGATAGCCTACGCTATCTTGAAAAGTAATTTTATTTGTGAGTCTATTTCTTATAACAAGCCTTAACACCAGAAAATCATTTGAGTTTTGGACAACTATATTAAACTTATCCTGTAAATCAAAAACTAATCCATCAGAATTTTCACGGCCTATCTCAGTAAGATTATATGGTTTATAGACATTCCCATTAAATTTTAGTTCAGTATCAACACCATATTTGCCCTTACCGCTAAAACATGCCGCGATATTTGTATGCGAACCATTTGCTTCACAGGATAAGATTGCTTTATATGGATATTCTTTAGCGTACCTGATTTTTTCTTTTTCTCTTTGAGCAGCTTTAGCTTCTCTATTTTTTCTAATATTATCTAATCTTTGATCTCTTTGTTTAAGTATATCAATGCCTTTTTTTCTCGCTTCTTTTAGATCACCAAGATATGCAATAACTTCTCTTGCGCTTTTACTTTCTGAGTATCCCGATTTCAGCATTTTTTGTTGAACCTCATTATATTTTTCTACACTATCAATTTTAAATCCCGCAAGCTCTCTTATGATTCCTTTTTTAAGATTTAGTGCATAAACAAGATCATATTCCTTAATACTTTTGTATCCTTTCTTTAATATATATATTTTCTTGCTCACTGCACTTTCAATTTTATTTCCGACCTTATTATATATTCCATCCCTATTAAGAGCTGTATGAAGTTTATAAATATTTTCTGGATAATCTATAAAGTGGCTGCATTGATCTTTTCCTTTAAGGCCTTGATATGCATTTTCAATATTTTTATAAACTTTAAAAAACTTACCGTCACCTTTAAGTTTATTGTTCATTTGAAGATGCATTGTATGCCCCATTAATGATTCGCCATCATTATTTGAAGTCGTACAGAATCTTTTTTCGCTTCTCTGAAACAAAAGTTCGTAGGTATACTTTAAGCTTTTCCTCTCTGAAAGAGTTTTAAGATTTTGTATTTTTTGATTATATTGGTTTTTTTTATCTTTTACTTTTTGCATTAATGAGAGATTAGTTTTTAATAATTCATCGTATTTAATAACAGCAAAAACGTCAGTATCATTGATGTCACGTCCATAAGATTTAGATATATTAACTAATTGCAACATATATCTAGGTATCATAGAAAAGTCATTAGATCCTGTATATAAATCTGCACCAGCACGGTTATGTCTGACTTTGCCTAGATTACATTCAAATCTATATTCATAGTTTGAATAGTATTTCTGAAGTAAATCATCAAGTATTTTATAACTAGAGCTAAATAAACGATCAATTTTTGCAGATTCTTTGTAGAATGTTCTTACCTTAAGAACGTGTTTCATATTTTCATCAATGTTTTTATATAAAGCATCATTAGTGCCTCCTGCATTAGATTGCAAATCTGTAAGCAAACAATTTTGTATTCTAAGTAGAATCTTATTATCATTCCCAATTTTAGCTTTATTGACTATTCGTTCGCCATCAATATTACTAGTAAATAATTCTTTTCTATACTCGGCATTTATAGGATTGCTTATTATTAATATGTCATAGAGATATTTTTCATCATCAGTAATCTCTGCATTTATATCCATTGGCATTAGGAATAAAAACGCAAGCAGGGTAAATGAGCATTTTATATTTTTATTCTGCCTTAATTTGTAAAACATATCTTATAATATCATATGATATTTTTTTTTGAAATGATCATATCGGTATGATGATTTAATAAGCGGTTCTAAGTTTATAGAATGAATTTCTTAAGAAAAACTACTAGATAGTTAGATTAGAAAGATTGCTCTAGGCATGCGCTCACATGGCTGTATATATTTGGTAAAGTTAGTATCCGATGAATCGGGTACAGAGAGTAACTCAGAGTAGAAATATCTATGATTTTATTGTGATATATTAAATTGTAAATGGTCAAGGGTGGACTTGAACCACCGACCCCAGCGTTATGAGTGCTGTGCTCTAACCAACTGAGCTACATGACCATTAAACATTAAATCGAAAATAGATAACATCGCCTTCTTCAACCATATAATCCTTACCTTCTTGTCTCCATACACCGGCAGTCTTTGAGCCTTGATCGCCATTATGTTTTATATAGTCACTATAGGCAACAGTCTCAGCTCTAATAAATCCTTTTTTAATATCTGTATGTATAATACCTGAACATTCCCTCGCGTTAAAACCTTTTTTTGCTGCCCAAGCCCTAGTTTCCTTAGGACCAGAAGTAAAAAATGTTTTTAATCCTAATAATTTGTATCCAGCACTTATGATCCTAGATAAAGCACTTTCCGTTAAACCAAGATCTTTTAGAAACTCTTCTTGATCATTTTCATCAAGTTCTGTTATGTCTTGTTCAAGGCCAACATCTATAGTGACAAATTGAATGTCTGAACTAATCTGCTTCCTAAATTCATCGATCTCTTTTTGATCGGATTGTTCATTAATATTTCCAATTACAAACATAGGTTTTTTGGTTAATAATTTCAAATCATTGAGAGCAGATAATTCTTCGGAAAATATAAAAGAAGAGGCAAAATTATCTTCTGATAAATGATTAAGTAATGCTGCCATTTCAGTACTTAAAATTTCTTTTTCTTTTGGATCAGTTTTACTTTTCTTAAATCTTTCTAAATATTTTTCCAATGTCCCTATATCAGCAAGTATCAGTTCTAGATTAATATCCTCAAAATCCTCTAAGGGAGTATAATTATCTTTGACATGAATAACTTCTTTATCTTTAAAAAATCTTACGACATGCGCAATAACATCTGTGCTATTAATATGACCTAAAAATTCATTTCCAAGACCCTCACCTTTTGATGCGCCTTTAATTAATCCAGCAATATCTACAAACTCTATAGAGGCATTTACAATATTCTCAGATTTATTGGTTTCACCCAATGCGTTTAATCTTTTATCAGGCACTTGTACATATGCAATATTAGGATCAATTGTACAAAATGGATAATTATTCGCAGGTATTTTTTGCTCAGTTAATAAATTAAAAATTGAAGATTTTCCAACATTAGGCATTCCAACTAAACCGCATTTAAAACTCATTTTATTTCTTATCTCCATTTAGCTTATTCATTAAAGCTGATCCATTTCCTGAGAAGAAATCATCTATCTCGTCAATAGCAAAATGAATACTTTCAAAAATTGACTCTTTGTCTTCTTTTGAAGGTTTTCCTAAAACATATTCAATAACTTTGTTCTTGTCATCAGGTTTATTTATACCAATTCTTAATCTCCAAAAATTTCTAGATCCTAACTGCTCAATTATACTATTTAGACCATTATGACCACCACTTCCGCCACCGAGTTTCAATCTTGTCTTTCCAGCGACCAAATCTAAGTCATCATAAATTATAAGTATATTCTCTGGATTAATATTTTTATTTTTAATAAATTTTTTTATTGGAACTCCGCTATTATTTATATAACTCAAAGGTTTCATCATATGAAATAATTTTTCTTGTTTCTCGTATTGAAAAATATCTGAATCATACTTCTTTTGAAAATCGAAATCTTTGCCTAGCTTTGCAGACAATAAATCTAAAAACCAAAACCCGACATTATGTCTAGTTGATAAAAGTTTCTTATCAGGATTACCAAGGCCAACAATTAGCTGAAGTGACATTAGACTCATATCTTTAAGCATAGAAAATAATTTAAACTATTTGCCTTCTTTTGAATCAGCTTTTTTGTCGTCTTTACCAGCATCCGCAGAATCTTCATCTGCTTTTACATTAGTTGCTTCTGGAGCAGCAAGCTCTACTGGTGCACCTTCTTCTATAACTTCTTCTTCTGCAGGCATATAACATTTAATTATAGCTGTATCACTTTCTTTTTCACTTGCAGATACAATCTCTACACCACTTGGAAGGATAATCTCCGACATATGTATACTATGATTAATGTCTAAATCTGTGACATCTACTTCGAGATGCTCAGGTATATCCTTAGGAAAACAATTAATTACAGTTTCTGAGATTATACGAGATAATTGACCGCCAGAAATTTTAACCCCTTTACAGATATCTTCATTAATAAATTTTATTGGGACATTAACTTCAATCTTAACATTCTGATCTACCATTAAAAAATCAATATGAGTAATATCTGATTTTGTTGGATCTCTCTGAACTTCCTTGAGAATAACTTCTACTTTTATATCACCAATACTCAAATCAATTACATTACTATAAAACTGTGGATCTTTAGTTTGGTTATTAAGCTCAAAAGTATTGACTAATATTGACTGATTATCCTTAGAGATACCATATATCTCAGCGGGAACCAAGTTTTCTCTACGATAACGTTTAGTAGCTCTTTTGCCAAAATTTTCTCTTTTAACTGCGCTTAATATATATTGTGATGTCATTTCTAATATTCTCTCTTATTCTTCAAAAATAGGATTATACACTAATCCATGAAGAGTGTACTAACAGATTCTCCTTCGTGAATCCTTCTTATTGTTTCAGCTAACATCCCAGATACTGAGATTTGCCTTATATTGGCAATACTTTTAGCCTTTTCATGTAAGGGAATTGTATCAGTTACAACTATCTCATCAAGCATTGATTTCTTAATATTTTCATATGCTTTTCCTGATAAGACCGGGTGTGTTATATATGCGAAGACTTTTTTAGCTCCCTGGGCTTTTAAAGCTTTAGCTGCGCCACAAAGTGTCCCAGCTGTATCAATCATATCATCTACCATAATACAGCTCGTATCTTTTACATCACCTATAATCTGCATTACTTCTGATACATTGGCCTGAGTTCTTCTTTTATCAATAATGGCTAAATCACAATTAAGTTGTTTAGCTAATGCCCTAGCTCTTACTACACCACCAATATCTGGTGAGACTACTAATATATTAGGTAATTTTTGCTTATATATATCAGCAACAAGTAATGGCGTTGCATAAATATTATCTACAGGTATGTCAAAAAAACCTTGGATCTGATCTGCATGAAGATCGATAGTTAATAATCTATCAATGCCTATACCTTCTATCATATTAGCGACTACTTTTGCTGTAATAGGAACCCTGGCAGACCTGACTCTTCTATCTTGTCTTGAATATCCAAAATATGGGACAACAGCTGTAATTCTTTTCACAGAAGACCTTCTTAGCGCATCAGTCATGACCATTAATTCCATTAAGGTATCATTGGTAGGCATACATGTTGGCTGGATTATAAAAATATCTTGTCCACGGACATTCTCTTGAATTTCTACAGATATTTCTCCATCACTGAAAGTTGATACAGAGGCTTTACCTATCGACAATTTTAGATGTGACGCAACTTTCTTGGCTAGCTGCATATTTGAATTTCCTGAAAAAATCATCAAAGGTTTGTCGTTTTTCATAAGCATTTCCAAATTATACTGGGGTGGAAGGATTCGAACCTCCGAATGACTGGATCAAAACCAGCTGCCTTACCGCTTGGCGACACCCCAAAATAAATTTGTTATAAATATATCAAGAGTATCTTGAATTTACTAGCCCCGTAGCTATTGATTATTAGCCTAGATTAACATGAGAAATATAATAAGTGTATTCAAAATATCAGTGTTTTGTAAAATCAGTACCTATAAAGATTTAATTAAAAATGCTTTCTGACTCTTTGGAATGGCTGATAGAGCTGACTTTGCTTTTTCTAAGCTATCAAATGAAACAAAAATCGTCCCTCCTGTTCCGGACATTCGAGCATTGCCTAGATTAGATAAAATATCATGAGATTTTTTAATAGAGGGATATTTGTTAAAAACAATCTCTTCAAAATTGTTCTGGAAATTATTATTTATATAATCGTCATATGAATAATATGATGGTTCATCAGGAATCTTAAGTAGACCATATATATCTACTGTTGATACGTTATGTTTTCCAAATATCATGACAAACCATGCAGGTTTTAGAAAAATTTTTGTAATCACATCCCCTTTGCCCTCAACCCATGCATTTTTAGTATTTAAAAAAAAGGGGACATCACTACCTAGGGATAATGCTATTTTATAAAGAGATGGCGGCTTAATCTTATGGCCATAGATTTCATTTAAGGCAAGGAGAGTTGTTGCAGCATTAGAGCTTCCTCCTCCCAAACCACTGCCAATTGGAATATGTTTGTTTAAAAAAATATCTAAACCAATACTCTTTATTTTAGATACCCTCTTGTATGCATGTATTGCTTTAATAATTAAATTATCTTTTTTAAGAGATTTTACATTACATTGAAAGTTTATAATGTCATCATTTCTTGTCTTAAAAACTAACTCATCATGCAAATTTATAAGCTGAAAAATACTCTGTATATCATGAAAACCATCTGCTCTTTTTCTTAAAATGTTAAGGAAGAGATTAACTTTTGCTGGTGACTTATAGAGGTATTTCATTATTTATTAAATTAAGCTTTTCGGTGAATGATGCATCGTCAGAGTTTCTATTTAATTCTAGATGAATAATATTTTTAAGCTTATCATAAGACTTATTTTTAATTAATATTTTACAATAATGCAAGACAATTTCCTTGTCTTTATCTCTCTCATAAGAAGCCTCAATAAACTTTAGAGCATCAACATAATTTCCCCTTTTATATTCCACCCATCCTAGACTATCTAGGATAGCAGCACTACCCGGATCATAAAGATGCGCTTCATATATTAGCTCATAAGCCTCATCGTATCTCTGGGTATGAACAGCTAAGCTATAGCCAAGAGCGTTTAAAGTATTTGCATTCTTCTGATCTATGAGCAAGACAGTTATTAAATCTTTTTCCATTAACTTAATTTCTCTTAATTCTTCATAAGCCATTGCTCTTGCATATAATAAATTAGGATTTGGCATCTTGTTATTTAAATATTTTGTAGATAATTCTATTATCTCTTCATACAATTCATATTCATTTAACAAAGATATTTGCTTCAACATAAATCTTTCTTTAATTGCTGGGGCAGAATATATTTTAATTTGATTGTCTAAAAACAAGATAGCCTCTTCTATGCCATCTGATTCAACTAGAACAGATGAAGTATTCATCAAGGCAACAATTTTTAAATTATAATCACTGACTCTTGAATAATGATTGATTGCCTCGGAATAGTTTCCTAATTTATAGTCATTCAAACCTCTTAAGAGGTTAACCTCGTCATTTTCAGAAACAATAGCTGCTAAATATTTCTCAGATAAATTATATTTTTTATTTTCATAAAGGATTCTAGAAATTCTATAAATATTTTCTGGGTTACTAGGATCTCTCTCAAAGATATTCTTGATTAATATTTCTGCTCCAACTGTATCATTCAATAAAGCATATATCCCTAAAAGCTCATACTCAACTTGCCTATCCGAAGATAATCTGTTTTGTAAAAAATTTTCCAATAAATCTTTCGCTTGCGTATTTCTATGTAATAACAATAAAGAGTTAGCATATAGTCGCACTAAATTCCTTTCACTTAAAGAGCCTATTTTATCAATATGATATATTACTCTCGAAGGCATATTATATGAATACAATAACTCTATGAAGCTTAAATTCAAAGCATGATTTTTGTTTTTATTCAAATAGTTTTCAAAAAACTGGATGACATTTAATCTGTTTTTATTATCAAATAAAGAATATATTAATTTACTATAATCGCTTTTATTAACAGGTTGAATTTTTTTTATATAACTTTGAAAATATTTTTCAGCTAAAAATATATCAGAGTTATCTAAAGAAGATTTAATTGCAAATTGATAAGAAGAGGATGAATTTGGTTCTACCATAATCCATCTCTTTGCAATTATTTGTGACTTTTTATAATCATAAAGATCTAAGGATATTTTAGAAATTTTTTCATATAATCCTGGATCTTTTAAAATGTTAATATTTTTGACAAATATGTTTAAAGCATCCTTGTCCAGGTTTCTTTCAAGGGCAATATGAATATAAAGCGAATTATACAAATGATTATATTTGTTATCTATACTCCCTCCGAGCTGAATCTGATTTTCAACCTGGTATGCTTCGCTTGGATCTTTAGAGCATGACGTAACAAATAATGTGCTTATTATTAGTAAAATATTCAAATAGTTATGCATAATAGTATAATATATCACATATCTATATTTTCGAAGAAAGTAAGGTAGATACAGAGAAATAATTATGACAATAAATGTACTGGGTATTAATCATAAATCTGCTCCTATAGATGTTAGGGAAAAACTAGCATTTGATAAAAATTCTATTCCCAGAGCTCTTGATGACATTAAAAATATTAAGGGCGTTAATGAAGTGGTTTTAATATCTACCTGTAATAGAACAGAAATATATACAGAAAATGATGATGATAACTCAAAGATAATAAAATGGCTGAATAGTCACCAAGATGCAACTAAAGATTGCGAACCATTCATGTATAGCTATTATGAGGAAAAGGCTATAAAACATCTTTTCAATGTAGCTTCAGGAGTAGACTCCATGGTTATAGGCGAAAATGAAATACTTGGACAAGTAAAAGATGCATTTAGAATTGCTGACCAAAATAACTGTATTAAATCATCTTTAAAAAAGCTTTTTGAGTTTTCTTTTTCTGTCGCAAAACAAGTTAGAACAAAAACAGATATAGGCTCTAATCCTGTTTCTTTTATGTTTACTGCTATAACTTTAATAAAGAAAATATTTGATAATATATCTTCAAAAAAAGCTTTAGTTGTGGGTTCTGGTTATATGATTCAGTTGGCAATTAAATACCTACAGTCGAATAATGTCAGAGATATTACTTTAACTAATAGAAATTTTGACAAAGGATCAAAAATTGCAAAAGATAATGAGTGTAATTATTCTAAACTTCAATATCTTCCTAATATCATTGCATCTCATGACATAATTATTTCATGTACATCTAGTACTATTCCAATTATAGGAAAGGGAATGATGGAGAGTTCTATCAGCAATATAAGTGCCAAGCCTTTTGTTATAATCGACCTCGGAGTTCCAAGAGATGTGGAGCCAGAAATATCTGATCTGGAAAATGTTTATCTATATAGTATCGATGATCTAGGTAAAGTAATTAAGAATAATTATAAAATACGTGAACAAGCAGTTGCTGAAGCTGAGAAAATAATAGAGTATAAGATTAAAGATTTTAAAATTTGGCTAGATGAAAATCATTCAGATAATCTAGTGAAACTATATCGTGGTTATGTGGATGATATTACTAATGGGGCTATCATCAAGGCAAAAAAAATGGTTCATTCTGGAGAAAGTCTAGATGATGTAATTTCCTATCTTGCAGACTCGTTAAAAAATAAACTAACTCATGAAACTACATCAAAGTTAAAAGAAATTCTTCCATTGTTAGATGAATCTACTGCTCTAAAAATACAAAAAATATTTAAAAAATAAGTAATGAATAATAAATTAATCAAAAAATTAGACATACTTCTTTCAAAACATAAGACAATATCTGGACAGCTAGAAGATGAGAGCGTATACCAAGACCATGAACTCTTAAAAAAGCTTAATAAAGAATTTGCTAAAATAGATCCAATAGTAAATAAATATAATGAATATAAAGACCTCATAAATAATATTGAAGAATCAAAGTCATTCTTAACAGACAAAGAATTTAGAATGATAGCTGAAGAAGATATAGAAAAAAATACAGCTAAAACAATTATCCTTGAAGGATATTTTGAAAATGAATTAGTTGATAAGGACCCAAATGATACTAAAGATATTTTTCTTGAGATTAGGGCTGGTACTGGTGGTGATGAAGCTGCCATATTTTCTGGAGACTTATTCAAAATGTATTCTAAATATGCAGAGAAAAATTCATGGGAGATAGAGCTACTCAATGTTACAGAAAGTGATCATGGAGGGTATAAAGAATTAATTCTAAAAGTTACAGGCACTGATGTTTATGGTCAGCTTAAATTTGAATCTGGGACTCACAGGGTTCAAAGAGTTCCTAACACCGAAACACAGGGTCGAATACATACTTCTGCCTCAACTGTTGCAGTATTGCCAGCGGTGGATGAAATAGATCAAATTGCAATTAATCCATCGGATTTACGAATAGATACTTATCGTGCCTCTGGCGCTGGTGGTCAACATATAAACAAGACTGATTCAGCTGTCAGAATTACTCATGTGCCATCGGGTACAGTTTCAGAATGTCAGGATGGAAGATCTCAGCATAAAAATAAAGCTCAAGCAATGTCAATGTTATATTCTAGATTACTAATGCATGAACAAGAGCAAAGAAAAAAAGATACCGCTGAAGAAAGAAAAAATTTAATTGGTAGTGGTGATAGATCAGAACGTATTCGTACATATAATTTCCCTCAAGGTAGAATTACTGATCATAGAATTAACCTTACCCTATATAAACTTGATCAAATTTTAGAAGGGAACATTGAGCCATTAATTGATGAGCTAAAAAAAGCATCTCTAAGTTAAAATGTCATTAACATTAGAAAAGATATTGGTAAGATCCTTAACTGATATCAAAAATCAACCTAATAAGAATATAACTAAGTCAGATATTATATATTGTTTAATGGAAGCGATTGGCAAAGATAAGTCTTACATAATAACAAATCATGATAAAGAAATTGATTCTAACCAATTAATAAAATTTAATTTCTTTTTTGATTCTTTGAAAGATGGAATGCCTCTAGCATATGTACTAGGTAATCAATTTTTTTACAAATATAAGTACTATGTTAACCATAATGTATTGATACCCAGACCCGAAACAGAAATAATAATTTCTGAAATAATTAATCGCGGGGATCAGATATATGAGTCCAAGAAAAATTTTAACATAATAGATGCTGGATCGGGATCAGGCTGCATTGGATTAAGCATTGCTTCTGAAAGAGGCAGATGGAATATTATCTTATCGGAAAAATCACTTGATGCATCAAAAATATTGAACAAAAATTACCAATCAGAATACAGGGATAATTGTTTTTTGGTAATGAGTGACTGGTTAAGCGCATTCAAGGAAGGTACTGCAGATATAATTGTATCTAATCCACCATATATCGAGACCAATTGTACTGAAATTGCTAGAAGTGTTAGTGATTATGAGCCTACTGAAGCATTATTTTCTCCTGACGGAGGTCTATCTGACATAAAGCGAATTGTCTTTGAATCCAAAAAAGTATTGAAAAAAGATGGTTTGTTATTTATTGAGAATGGTTTTGACCAATCTGAAAAAGTAGTAGAGATATTGAAAGAAAACTATTATAAAGACATAGATATTATATTAGATTATAATAATATAAAGAGATTTACAGTCTCAAGAAAGCCATAATATGAATAAAGAAACAATAATTAAAATCTCAGATCTGGCAAAGATTGATATAAAAGATGATCAGATAGATGATATTTTGACTAGTTTAGAAAAAATATTGAATTTAGTTGATGAAATGAATTCAGTCAATACTGATAATGTTACCCCAATGTCTCATCCCCTGAACCTTAAGCAAGAATTACGTAAAGATATAGTGGGAGCATCTGATGAGAGAGAGCTATTCCAAAAAAATAACAAACATATAGATAATGGATACTATATAGTTCCAAAAATAATTGATTAATATGCATAATAAAACTGTTTCAGAACTAAAAAAATATTTAGAGGAAAAGAAGATAAGTTCAGTTGAGCTTACTAAGCATTTCGTTGATAGAATTAAGACCATAGACTCTCACCTAAATTCCTTTATCTCGTTAACAGAAGAATATGCTATCACTCAAGCTAAAAAAATAGATTTAGAAATTTCTAAGGGTAAAATTAGGCCGCTAGCAGGAATCCCACTTGCCCAGAAAGATATCTTTTGCACAAAAGGGCTTAAAACAACATGTGGATCAAAAATGTTAGAAAATTTTATTAGTCCATATAATGCAACAGTTGTGGAAAAACTAAATGATGCAGGAATGGTTATTATTGGTAAGACAAATATGGATGAATTTGCTATGGGATCATCAAATGAAACTAGTTATTTTGGTGATGTTAAAAACCCATGGGACACAGAATATGTTCCTGGTGGATCCTCTGGGGGTTCCGCAGCTAGTGTTGCCGCAAGACTTATACCTTGTTCAACAGGTACTGATACTGGAGGCTCAATAAGACAACCAGCTTCTCTAACAGGTGTTTGTGGTATCAAGCCAACTTATGGGAGAGTGTCAAGATACGGAATGATTGCATTCGCTTCAAGTTTAGATCAAGCAGGGATTTTTACTAGGACAGCTGAAGATTGCGCTATACTTTTAACTCATATCTCTGGATATGACCCTAAGGATTCTACTTCATCAAGAAAAGAGGTTCCGGATTATGAAAAAGAATGTAAACAGAAATTTACTAGTATGACCATTGGTATACCTGTTGAGTTTTTAGATGGCTTGGATGACACAGTTAAAGAAGTTTTTGAGGAAAGTATTAAGGTACTTGAAAAGAATGGATGTAAGTTTAAAAAGATTAGTCTCAAGAGTTCAAAGCTTGGAGTGTCTGCTTATCAGGTAGTAGCTCCAGCTGAATGTTCTTCTAATTTATCTAGATTTGATGGAGTTAGATTCGGACATAGAGCTGACAATACTAAAAATATTGATGACCTATATAAAAAATCAAGATCAGAGGGTTTTGGTCAGGAAGTTAAGAGAAGGATATTGATTGGAACATATGCTCTATCAGCGGGATACTATGACGCCTACTATCTTAAAGCACAAAAAATAAGAAAAGTTATTTCTAATGAATTCGCAGAAGCATTTAAAGAAGTTGATCTAATATTGGGGCCAACTGCTCCTGATTGTGCATTTAAAATTGGAGAAAAATCTAATGATCCCATCGCAATGTATCTTTCAGATGTCTTTACAGTCAGTACGAATCTTGCGGGTCTACCAGCAATGTCTTTACCAATGGGTTTCAAGAATCATCTACCTCTTGGCTTGCAGATAATCGGTAATCATTTCGATGAAGCAAAAATATTATCATTAGCTCATCACTACCAACAAATAACTGATTGGCATACAAAAAAGCCAAAATTATCTGGAGATTAATATGTGGGAATCAGTTATAGGTTTAGAAATTCATGTTCAGCTCAACACAAAGAGTAAGATTTTTTCTCCCGCATCTACTAATTTTGGTGCTCCTCAAAATACTCAAGCTTGTGCTATTGATTTAGGAATGCCAGGCGTATTGCCAGTTCTAAATGAAGAGGCTGTAATTATGGCTATCAAATTCGGAATAGCTGTTGGGTCTGAAATTTTAGATAATTCTATATTCGCTAGAAAAAATTATTTTTATCCAGACCTACCTAAAGGTTATCAAATTTCACAATATGAAATACCAATCGTATCTGGTGGAGCTATGGAAATTATCATAAATGGTAAGTCTAAAATAATTAACCTCACAAGAGCTCACTTAGAAGAAGATGCTGGGAAATCAATTCATGATTTATATCCAAATGAAAGTGCTATTGATCTTAATAGGGCTGGTACACCATTGATAGAAATTGTTTCAGAACCTGAAATGGAAAATGCAGAGGAAGCTGTACAATACTTGAAAAATATACATTCATTAGTTCAATATCTTGGGATCAGTGATGGAAATATGCAAGAAGGATCGTTTAGATGTGATGCAAATATTTCACTAAAAAAGAAAGGTTCTACTAAGCTAGGGACTAGAGCAGAAATAAAAAATATTAATTCTTTCAAATATGTAGAAAGTGCAATTAATCATGAAATTGAGCGTCAAGCAGTAATTCTTGATAGAGGTGATAGCGTTGTTCAGGAAACTAGACTATATGATCCATCAAAAGATGAAACAAGGTCAATGAGGTCTAAGGTAGAAGCTAATGATTATCGATACTTCCCTGATCCAGACCTGCTGCCAGTATCTATTAGTCAGGAGTTAATTGAAGAGATAAAGAGCAATATGCCTGAACTCCCGAGTGCGAAAAAAACAAGATTTATAAATCAATATGGGTTAAGTGAATACGATACAATTATATTGGTCTCGGATAGAGAACTATCTGAATATTTTGAAAACATCTTAAAAGATTCAGATTTAAATCCTAAAATGACAGCAAACTGGATTATCACAGAAGTTCTTGCCCTGGCCAAAAAGAATTATTTATCCGTAAAAGACTATCCTGTTTCATCGGAAGACTTAAAATATTTGCTATCAAATGTAGCAAATGAAACTATTTCTAGCAAACAGGCTAAAGATGTTTTTGAAAGGATGTGGGATAATAAAGAGAATCCCAGGGATATCATAGAAAATGAAGGTATGAAACAAATTTCTGATGTAGGTGAATTGAATAAAATAGTTGATAATATCATTAAAAACAACTATAAAAGTGTAGAAGAGTATCAAAGCGGCAAAGATAAGCTTTTAGGCTTCTTTGTAGGACAAGTTATGAAAGAAACTCAAGGCCAAGGAAATCCTAAGATTATTAATCAACTGCTTAAGGAAAAATTAAAAAAATGATTAGCGATATATTTAAAAAAATAAAGGGTACTTTTTCAACAGATTTATCTATTGATTTAGGAACAGCAAATACTCTGATATATGTTAAAGGCCGAGGGATTGTATTAGATGAACCTTCTGTTGTCGTTGTTAGAGATGAACGTGGTGCAAATGGAAGGAGGATTGAGGCGGTTGGGATAGAGGCAAAAAAAATGCTTGGTAGAACGCCAGTTGGATTACAGGCAATAAGACCAATGAAAGATGGTGTAATTTCAGATTTTATGGTTTGTGAAAAAATGCTTCAACATTTCATCAGAAAAGTTCATGATAGTAAGCTATTTAGGCCAAGCCCCAGAGTGCTAGTTTGCGTACCATGTGGTGCAACACAAGTTGAAAGAAGAGCTATAAAAGAATCAGCGTCTGGTGCAGGCGCAAGAATAGTACACTTAATAGATGAACCAATGGCTGCAGCTATAGGGGCTGGAATGCCTATAGATGAAGCTCGAGGATATATGGTCCTTGATATTGGGGGAGGAACATCTGAGGTAGCTACAATTTCACTAAATGGAATAGTTTATGCGTCATCCACTAGGATTGGTGGTGACACATTTGATGATCAGATTATCGCATATGTAAGAAGAAATTATGGATGTGTTATAGGTTATCCGACTGCAGAAAAAATTAAACATACAGTTGGCTGTGCATACCCTAGTAGCGACTTACTTGAAATAGAAGTTAAAGGAACAAATCTATCTGCTGGTGTGCCACAATCATTTACCGTTAATAGTAATGAAATACTGGAAGCCCTTCAAGACTCACTCCAAGGTATTATTTCTGCGGTTAAAACTGCTCTTGAACAAACACCTCCTGAATTAGGCGCTGATATACATGAGCGTGGGATGGTTCTAACTGGCGGCGGAGCACTCTTAAGAGACTTAGATAAACTCATCACGGAAGAAACAGGTATGTATGTTATCGTTGCTGAAGACCCAATGAGTTGCGTAGCAAGAGGTGGCGGAAAAGTTTTAGAAATTATTGACAAAGAAGGAATTGAATTTCTATCCGTTGACTAATAATGGAACGCTTTTATAAAAAAAGTACCGCAGATTTTTATACCCTAATATTTTTATTATCTCTATCCGTTAGCACTATAGTTCTAGATTATAAATATAATCAAATTACATATATTAGATCAGTTATCAATGATTTAATTGTTTACCCTATTGATAGATTATCAAATCTACCCAGATCATTTATAAATCAGTTAATTGAAGAATCAAATAGTATCAAAAACTTAGAACTCGAATTAGAAGTTCTAGAAAAAGAAAATATATATTTAAAAATAAAATTACAAGAATTAAATTCACTGAGAGATGAAAATATAAGATTGAGAAAAATTTCTAAAGCATCAACTATCACATCTAAAAAACAAACTATAGTAAAAGTTATTAGTAATACCGCAAGTCCAAACAAAAGAATTGTCTCTATTGATAAAGGTGAAAAATATGGAGTTTATATAGGTCAAAATCTTATTGGTATTAATGGTTTGGTGGGACAAGTTATAGAAACAGCATTTGTTTCGTCAAAAGTTATTCTAATAACAGAGCCCACCCATACAGTTCCAGCAGTTGTCGACAGAACTGGTGCTAATATTTTAGTAATTGGCCATACAAATAGTGGAAAACTAGTTGTTCCATATGCTGAAATGGGAATAGATGTGGTTGTTGGCGACGTTATCTCTACATCTGGTCTTGCAAATAGATTTAAAGCTAAAATACCAATCGGGAAAGTTGTTAAAAAAACTAGTAATCGAGATAAAGAGTTCAGCGAAATTGAAATTGAACCTTTTGAAAAAGTTGGCGAAATGTCAGAATTGATATTGATTTGGGACTATAAACCAAAGGATGAAATTAATGAATAATTTTATAGTTATAACACTGTCATTATTGCTATCCATTGTCTTGACAATCACAACATTTCCGCTTGGATACTTTGCTCCTGATTGGATACATTTATTTTTGATATATTGGATATTAGCTACTCCAGGATCAATTGGATTATTTGCCGTATGGGTGATTGGACTTCTAGTAGATGTAGTTCTCGGTTCTACATTAGGAGTTAATGCCTTAGTGTATAGTTTAATTGCTTATCTCATCCTTAAATCATATATGGCAATACGTTATTTGACTGTTTTACAGCAAGGAATTCTTATTCTTTTACTCCTACTTGTTAAATCTACGTTAATTTTATGGATTGATGACATCATTGGCGCTTCTAATTACACTACTTCATTATATTGGATGCCCATAGTCAGTGCGCTAGCATGGCCTTTAGTTTATTATTTTTTAAGGAATCTCAGAAGAAAGTATAATGTTACTTAATGAATATATTTTCTAATCTAAATAATAAAGAGTTGTCTGATTTTTTAGATAAAACTCTTAATGATTATTACGACCAAGCCATAACTGAAAATCTTTCTGTTAATCTTAATAAAGATGGTATTGCACTGATTAATGCAAACTATAAAAAAGCTGCATCTATTTCAATAGATTTTCTTGATAAAGAAATTAATAATAAAATCAAATTAAGGCTTTCTGGGAAAAAAGATATATTCAGTAAATTATTTCCAATAAAAAACTCTACACTATTAGATTGTACTGCTGGATATGGAAGAGATAGTTATATTCTAAGATCAATGGGGTTTAATGTCACAATGGTAGAGAATAGTCCTATCATGTCATTATTATTAAATGATGCACTGAAGAAGCTAAAGTTATTGAACTTTAAGATGTATCATGGAAATTCTTATGACTATCTGAGCCACTCTGAAAAATATTATGACTACATTTATATAGATTTTATGTTTAATAAGCTTAAAAAAAATTCTCTATCATCTAAAAATGATGAAACTTTAAAGCTGATATCATTTCAGGAGAACAATAAAGATGCCCTTATAAGGCTTGCTATAAAAAAATCAAATAGTCGAGTAGTGGTTAAAGAGCCTAAGAATTCATTAAGCAATATCCTAAAACCAGAATATACTATAAAAACAAAACTTTTAAATTTCAATATATATAAAGGTAATAATGGATAAGCTTAATAATATCATACAATGCATATGCCTAGAAAATAAAAATAAGGATGTTCTCTTATATGAAAAACCCAATAGTTATATATATGAATCTTTGAAATTTTTAAATATAACTTATCAATATTTACCTCAATTAGAAGAGTTAGCAAAACTTGACTCTGATAATGTATTGTTATTATTATCGATTGATGAAAATATAATCAACTCTGATGATTTATATAGAAAAATTGGGAGCATAATATTAAAATATCCAGATAATTTTATTATAATTAATAAAACCAATAAAATAGACTACTTAGATAACTCATTACATAAAAGTCTAATGTCACTAGGTTTCAAATTAAACTCAAAAATTAATCATGCTGATATCTTTTTTTTCTTTTATACTTATAATATAGGTAATTATAAAAATTCGCCGGACTGGTTAAATAGCAAAAATTGGGCAAACCCGGAATTATGGGAGAAATAAGCATGGAAGATTTAATAAAAAAAATACTTAGTGATCAAATCAAGGGTTCCTTAGTGACAGTAGAAGGCGGAGAATCTAAATATACAGTTCAAGTTATTAGCGATATATTTAAAGATAAAACTATAATTGATAGACATAAAGTTATATATGCAGTCTTAGATAGTTATATTAAATCAGGCGAGATACATGCATTAACCATCAAATCATTAACAATTGATGAGAGCAATAAAGTCTAATCAAAAACTTTTTAATAAAGCAAAAATTATTCATATAGACATGGATTGTTTCTATGCCTCAGTTGAAATCAAAGAGCGACCTGAATTAAAATTTAAACCAGTTGCAGTTGCCGGTAGTTCTGAAAATAGAGGCGTTGTCACCACATGTAACTATGTAGCTAGAAAATTTGGTGTACGCTCAGCAATGCCTTCTGTAACCGCAAAAAAGCTATGTCCTCAGATAATTTTTTTACCTGTAAATATGGAAAAATATAGAGATATCTCTAGAGAAACACATAAAATTTATAAATGTTACACAAAAATTATCGAACCAATATCACTTGATGAGGCATATTTAGACGTTACTAACTCTGAATACTGCCAAGGTGATCCAGAAGAAATGGCACGTCAAATAAGACAAAAAATTTTTGAAGACTTAGGAATTACTGCTTCAGCCGGGATTGCTTCTAATAAATTTTTAGCAAAAATTGCTAGTGATTGGAATAAGCCTGATGGACAATTTTCTATCCCCGACAAAGATATTCAAAGCTTTATATTAAAAGTAGCTATTAGGAAAATATATGGAGTAGGAGAAAAAACTGAAATATTATTAAATAAATATGGAATTAAGACATGTAGTGATTTACAAAAATTAAGCAAAGAAAGACTTATAGAGTTATTAGGTAAATATGGCTGTACATTATATTCATTATCAAGAGGTATAGATGATAGATTAGTTGAAGATAACAAGATCAGTAAAAGTTTAAGTGTGGAAGATACTTATATAAAAGATTTAACCAGTTATGGTCAGGCTGCCAATGAGTTAAATAAATTATATTTAGAATTTAAAAAAAGATTTGGCAAAGAAGAGTATAAAGACAGACTAATTAAATCATGTTTCATCAAGATAAAATTTAATGATTTTAAATTAATGACTATGCAGATATCAAGTCAAAAAACTAACTATCTTATTTATTTGAATCTTCTAAAAAAAACTCTTTTAACTAATAAGAAACCAATACGACTTTTAGGTATAGGGATACAATTTGATAATCGGCCACTAAATCAACTAAATCTTGATATCTCATAAATTATACTAGTAATAATGCTAATTTTTTCTTATGATGGTTGAATACTGAATTTTGGGGGACATATGAAATTCGAAACGATTGCAATCCACGGAGGATACTCTCCGGAAGCTACAACAAACGCAGTAGCTGTACCTATATATCAAACAGCGTCTTACTCGTTTAGAGACTCACAACATGGGGCTGATCTATTTGATCTCAAAGAAGCTGGGAATATTTATACTAGGATAATGAATCCTACTTCTGATGTTCTTGAAAAACGTGTGGCAGCAATGGAAGGTGGTATAGGAGCTCTAGCTCTAGCATCTGGTTCCGCTGCAACAACTTATGCAATCATGACAATCTGTGAAGCGGGAGATAATATCGTTAGTACAAGTACTTTATATGGTGGTACATATACTTTATTTGCTCATCAGTTACCTCGTTTTGGAGTAGATGTTAGATTTGGAGCACATGATAAAATTGCTGATATGGAAAAATTAATTGATTCAAAAACAAAAGCTATATTTTGTGAATCAATAGGTAATCCAGCTGCAAATGTTGTAGATGTTCCACAGATGGCCAAAATGGCTCATAAGCATGGCATACCATTAATTGTAGATAATACTGTTCCTTCTCCATATCTATTTAGACCTATCGAGCATGGTGCAGATATTGTTGTTCATTCCCTTACAAAATATATGGGTGGACATGGTACAACAATAGGTGGAATTATAGTTGATTCAGGAAAGTTTCCTTGGGCTAAACATAAAAAAAGATTTAGTAGATTAAATACACCAGACCCGTCTTATCATGGTGTAGTGTATACAGAAGCACTAGGAGATGCAGCTTTTATAGGAGCCGCAAGAGTAGTTCCGTTAAGAAATATGGGAGCATGTATATCACCATTCAATAGTTTTTTAATATTGCAAGGCATTGAAAGCTTGGCAGTAAGGATGGATAGGCACTGTGAGAATGCAGTTAAGGTTGCAAACTTTCTAATGAAACATCCTAATGTAACCTGGGTAAATTACCCCGGTATCGCAAGTAGTCCTGACTATGAATTAGTTAAAAAGCTAATGGGTGGAAAAGCATCTAGCGTTTTAAGTTTTGGAATTAAAGGTGGAAAAAGTAATGGATCTAAATTTATAGATAACCTAGACCTTATTGTTAGATTGGTAAATATTGGTGATGCTAAATCTTTAGCATGTCATCCTGCATCTACCACACATAGACAATTATCACCAAAAGAACTTAAAGAAGCTGGAGTACCTGAAGACTTAGTAAGATTATCTATCGGTATAGAAAATTCTGAAGATATTATCAATGATATTAACCAAGCTCTTGATGGTGTTTTTGGAAAAACCAAAAAGAAGAAATAATTTATTTATTTTTTAATATAAATTTCATTACCTAGTTCTTTAAATTCTTTAGACTTTTCGTCCATGCCAAAGTCGACAGCTACTTTAATATTTTCTATGCCCTTATTGTTAGCATAGTCTCTGATATCTTGGGTTATTTTCATTGAACAAAAGTGTGGCCCGCACATTGAGCAGAAATGAGCAACTTTTGCGCTTTCTTGAGGCAAAGTTTCATCATGGAATTCTTTAGACTTATAAGGGTCTAGCCCTAAATTAAATTGATCTTCCCATCTAAATTCAAATCTAGCTTTGGATAGAGCATCATCCCGATACTGAGCAGATGGATGTTGATTAGCTAAGTCAGCGGCATGTGCCGCAATCTTATATGCAATCAAGCCATCTTTCACATCATCTTTATTTGGCAATCCTAAATGCTCTTTAGGAGTTACATAGCATAATAAAGCTGTTCCATATGAACCAATATTGGCTGCACCAATAGCTGATGTAATATGATCATATCCAGGAGCAATGTCAGTTACAAGAGGACCTAATGTATAAAAAGGTGCTTCATTACATAATTCTTCTTCCAAGACAACATTCTCTTTAATCATATGAAGAGGAATATGTCCAGGACCCTCTATCATCACTTGCACGTCATGGTTCCAAGCTTTTCTAGTTAATTCGCCAAGTGTCTTTAATTCAGAGAATTGCGCATCATCATTAGCATCAGCGATGCTTCCTGGTCTCAAGCCATCTCCTAAAGAAAAAGAGACGTCATATTTTTTCATAATTTCACAGATATCATCATAATTTGTATATAGAAAATTCTCTTTATGATGAGTCAAACACCACTTAGAAATAATGGACCCACCCCTAGAAACGATCCCTGTTAATCTATTCATAGTTTTTGGTATGTAACTTAAAAGTACACCAGCATGAATAGTAAAGTAATCAACGCCTTGTTCGGCTTGCTGAATCAATATTTCTCTAAAGATATCATAAGTTAAATCTTCTGGTTTTCCATTAACCTTTTCCAAAGCTTCATATATAGGAACAGTTCCTATAGGGACAGGAGAGTTCCTAATGATTTGCTCTCTAGTCTCATATAAATTTTTTCCAGTAGATAGATCCATGACTGTATCTGCTCCCCATCTAACGGACCACAACAACTTATCAAGTTCTTCACTGATATCAGACTTTACTGGAGAATTACCAATATTGGCATTCACTTTAGTTAAAAAATTTTTTCCAATTATCATTGGCTCTATTTCTGGATGATTAATATTACATGGTATAATCGCTCTTCCCTCGGCCACTTCCTTTCTAACAAACTCTGGAGTGATTTTATTATTATGATTAGCAATATTTCTAAAAATATTTTCTCTAATAGATACATATTCCATTTCTGAAGTAATAATTCCTTTTTTTGCATAATGCATTTGAGTAATATTTTTATTTTTAGCTTTTCTAGCAATCTTAGTTATTTCATATTGGGCATTATCAAAACTCTTTTTTAAATTGTCCAGATAACTTCTTTCATGCTGAATGCTATCGTTTCTATGGTCAATCCACGGTGACCTTGTTTTTTTAAGCCCCGAAGATACGTCAATTTTATACTCTGAATCAGTATAAGGGCCCGTTGTATCATAAACATATATTGGACCATTAATTTGAGTAGTATCGTTAAGCTTTGTAGGTGTCTGCTTGATCATTCTTGAGGGCACACGAATATCTGGAGTAGAACCCTCTATATAGTATTTTTCTGAAGCAGGAAAATTGTTTGAGTATTCGTTTATATCAATTTTTTTATCATTCATATGATTAACCAGCTTATGTTAATTACTTAGCTTTTGACTTATAATGTAACAATACTAAACTTACCAATGAAATGAAAGTAGATAATACCGATACAATAAATATGGTAGAAAATCATATCAGGTCTCTGAATGTTATTGATAATAATGTCTTGAATATTCTTAAATTAATACCTAGAAAGCTATTTACTCCTGAGGCCTATAAAAATTTTTCTCATGTAGATATAAATATTCCTATTGGTGATAATCAACATATGCTAATGCCATCTATTGAGGCAAAAATGCTACAAGCATTAAATATTCAACTAAATGAAAATATTCTTGTGGTAGGTTCTGGTACAGGATACCTATCTTCATGTGTTTCATTATTAGGAAATAAGGTTCATTCAATAGATATAGATAATAATTTAGTGACAATATCTAAAAAAAATTCAAATCAAGATTTTTTGAAAGGAAATATCTTATATGAAAATCTAGATTTAATGAATAATCTTTCGATTATCAAAAAATATAGTGTAGTTATTCTCACTAGTAGTGTTGATGATTTAAGCCTAATAACAGATCATATGGATAACCAGTCTCGTGCGTTTATATTTTTTGGCAAGAAGATAGCCCCAGTAAAAACAGGGTTCTTAATTAAGAAACTAAAAACATCTAGTTTGTCCAAAGAATATATAGCTGAAACTAGCGTTAGTCACCTTATTGTAGAAAAAAATGATTGAAAAAAGTGTATTAGAAATTAGCGGAATATTAAATGATGATAGTATTATTCCTGTCATTCTTGATGTGAGGGAAAAATGGGAATATGATATATGTCATATAGAAAACTCAGTTCATATTCCAATGGGTCAAATTACTGAAAGGAAAGATGATTTGAATCATGATGATATGATTATAGTAGTTTGTCACCATGGAGTCAGAAGTAGGATGGTTGCCAAATATCTGGATGCTAATGGGTTTACAAATATAATTAATTTAAGTGGAGGCGTTGATGCTTGGTCAAATGAAGTTGACCCATCTATGACTAAATATGTTTAATTTTAGATTTTTCATAATAATGTTAATAATTACATTATCGCCTATTACGCATTCAGCAGATATCCTTGATATATATAATAGAGCTCTAAAGTTTAATAACGATTTAAAAATTATTACTAATAATAATGAGATTTCAAAAGAAAAGTATAACCAAACATCATCATCTTTATTTCCTGATATTGGAATCAGTGCAAGCACACAGGAAATTAATACTAATAAGTATGATGGTTCTGGGATAATTGGAGACTATGCGAGCGAAACTGCGACACTAAAAATAACTCAACCACTTTTACGCATTTATTTTTTTGATGAACTTAATAAAGCTGAAGCGAATATAAACAGATCTCAAATCGAGATATCAAATTATAAAAAAGATTTGATTATAAAATCTGCTGAGCTATATTTCTCATTAATTAATTCTAATAATAAATACCAGTCTGAGTTAATAAAAAATGAAATTATGTTTTTAAAACATAATAATGCAAAAAAGTTATTCTCAAATGGATACATCACGGATATTGAACTGAATAAGCATGAGAATAATTTTAATATTGCCAATATAGAGCTAGATGTATCTTTGAATGAATTAGAGTTAGTTAAACAAGATATCTATATCTTTACTGGTAGAAAAGCTCTAGATATACATAACCTAAATACTATAGCTGATATACCATTTACAAATTATGAAGCAGAGTCACTAATATCTAAAGCAATTGCATCATTTGATAGTATAAAACTAGCTCTCCTAGATGTTGATATTTCTAAACATGAGATGAAATCTAATAGATCGCAGCACTATCCAACTGTTGATTTAATAGCAACGTATGACTATTCGGATACAAGCAGTGGATCAAGACTAGGAAGAACGACAAGAGAATCAAATACAATAGGATTAACGGTAAACTTTCCAATCTATCAAGGTGGTTTTCAAAGTTCAAAAGTCGAAGAATCTCGGTATAAATATGAAAATGCTAAAGTAAGTTTAGATCAGCTAAGACGAACTATTAAAAGAGATATAATTGATAAAGTAAATAATCATAATTTACTAAAGAAGCTTATAATTGCTAATAAAAATAGATACGAGGCTACTAATTTTGATTTTATAACTACTCGAAATGGCTCCCAATCAGGATTATACACTAATGTTGAATTAAAAGATTCTGAATACAAACTTACTATTGCTAAACATGAACTAATATCAAACACCCTAAAATATCTTTTAATGGATCTTAAGTTAAAAAAATATTCATCAGAATTAAATGTTGAAAGTATTGAAAATATTAACCAGATTCTGATTTGGTAAGTCTATAACTGAATGTATAAATATAATTTATTTCTATATCTACTAACTCCTTACTTGATATTAAAAGTTATATTTAATGCTATTAGAAGGAAAAGTGGTATTACCTTTATTCTTCAAAGACTTGGTCTTATGAGGCCAAAATTAAATAGGGAGACAATATGGATTCATGCATCGTCTATCGGTGAAACTAAAATTGCATTATCATTATATTCGAAACTTATACTTACTTACCCTAAAGCATTATTTTTTATAACCACCACAACATCCTCTTCGAAATCTTTAATTATAGAATCTGAAAAATTAAAACATTATTACTTGCCACTAGATTGGCAGATAACTATTAAAAAGTTTATTACCTTAATTAAACCCAGAATCTGTATAATAGTTGAAACAGAAATATGGCCTAATTTAATAAATATATGTAAAAATAATAAAATTCCAATTATGATCATTAATGGTCGTCTCTCAAATAAGACTTTACAAACTAATAAGTTAATAAAAAATATATATCAGTTAGCGCTTCCAAAAATTAATCTAATAATGTGCAAATCAGAATTAGAAAAAGAAAATTTTATAAATCTTGGTGGATCTAATTTAAATATAGAAGTTACTGGTAATATAAAATTTTCGCAATATAGTGCTATTGCTACTACAGATAATATAATAAATAAAAAATATGTTTTAGCTGTATCTACTCAGCCAGATGAAGAAAGACAAATTATCGTAGAATGGCTAAAAACTCATGAAAAAAAAGTACTCCTTGTTATAGCTCCTAGACATCCAGAAAGACTAGGGGATATTTTATCCGACTTACCATTAGACAGAGTAGAGATTGCCATTAGAAGTAAAAATGAAAGAATTAGAAATTCTACACAAATTTATATAGCTGATACAGTTGGTGAGATAGAAAATTTAATGGAACATTGTGAATTTGTCTTTGTAGGAGGATCATTGGTTGATCATGGAGGACATAATTTTCTTGAAGCAGCTGCTTATGGAAAAAGTATTATTGTTGGACCATATATGAATAATTTTAGAGCTGAAACAGAGGAATTTTGTAAGAAAAAGGCAATGCTTATGGTTAAGAATTCAGATAGCTTGAAATATGTATTTGAAAAGTTACTAAGATCTAAAAAAACAAGAGAGCTGCTTGGTGAAAATGCTAAAAAAATTATGAAATCAAAAAAAGATATAATTGATAATTATTGTAAATCTATTCAATCATTAATTGTTGAAAAATAACTGGAAAGAAATGTTTCGTAATCAAAAGGTAGATATCTTTTATTTTTAATCAATGACCTCTGGAATCTATGCAAATTTGATTTCCTATCTCCTTCTGTTAAATATCTTCTAAATGATTTGTCAAAATCTAGTATCCAAATTTTTAAATTACCTTTGTCGGACAAGTCTTCGGAAACCATGATGTTATTTATATTTAAATCACCATGATAAACCCCTAACATATGCATTTGCGCAACCTTTATTCCAATCTGTTTAAAAAGCTCTGGTCTTTCATACTTTAAAGAAATGCCTTGCTCATAATTGAGTGATTTTTGAAGAAGTAATTCATTCAAGGTTAAAGCGGGAATTGCTTCTGTAACTAAATTAGCTTTATATGAAATTCCACTATATGTGGTCCACCCAATTAATGGTTTGCAGGTATTGAAACTATACTTATGCAGGTAATTTAATATTTCAAATTCTCTATATGAACGTGTACTCTTGATATCATTATATAAGTACCAGTCATTCAGAAAAGCCATCATTCCTTTACGAAAATAGTGCTTTTTAACCCACTTTCTATCATTAATCCATTGAACATTCTTACTTTCATCTGTTGCAAATGCACCATCAGAAAATAATTCTTCTATATTAATTCCTACATCTTTATCATAGAATATTATCTTATTATCAATTTTTTTAGTTATTATACTCAAATTATGCCTAAGTCCATTAATTCATTAAAATCAATCTGTATTATAAGATTATCATCCATTGGTGATATTACACATATGATTCCAATCATAAAAACCCTACAAGTTCACTCCCCTATGGCAAATATTACATGGATTATAGGAAAAACAGAATACCATTTAGTTAAAAATATTAAGAATATAGACTTTATTGTAATTAATAAAAGAAAGTTTATTGAGACTATTAAGGTACTTTTAAGCCTAAGGAAAAGAAAATATTTTGATGTGTTGCTGCATATGCAGGTATCCTTAAGATCAAATTTAATGACTTTGTTTATAAAAGCTATGCGTAAGATTGGTTTTGATAAGAGCAAGTCAAAAAATTTTCATAGCTTATTTATTAATGAATGTATAGATTCTTCTGGTAATACACATGTACTTGAAACATTTTTTTATTTTTTATCAAAAATAGGGATAAAAGAAAAAGAATATAGTAAAGATATAAACATTAAAGGCCCTGAAATTACTATCTTACCCACAAAAGAAAAATATATTATTTTTAATCCATTCACAAGTTCTCGTAAATTTAATTATAGAGAGTGGGATATTGATAATTATAAAATAATTATAGATTATCTAGCTACTAACTATGGCATTAGTTCTGTTATTATTGGTGGCCATAGCAAATATGAATTAGAGAAATCAGTTTTATTTAATAAAATAAATAATGTAACAAATATGGTGGGGAAAACAAATTTGCAAGATGTTTATAGTTTAATAAAATCATCTGAATTATATATTGGCCCTGATTCTGGTACTCTTCATATAGCGTCTATGCTTTTAAAGCCGGTCATAGGTTTATATGCGACATCTAATCCCTTAAGAACTGGTCCTTACTATGAGATGAAATATACTATTAATAAATATCCTGAAGCCCTAGTGATATTTAATAAAAAAACTGAAAATACTGCTAAATGGGGAGAACGTGTACGCAATAAAAATGCAATGTCATTAATTAAAACTCAAGACGTGATTAATAATATAGATAAAATATTAAAGTTTTGAGACTTTATCTATTATTGAGGTTGAAGATTTACCTTCAATCAAATCAATTAAAACTACTTTTTTTCCATTCCTAATTAAGCAGTCCTCACCAGCAACTTTTTTTCCATTATAATCACTTCCTTTAATTAAAATTTCTGGCAAAATTTCACATATTATTTCTTCAGGACTCTCATTATCAAACAAGATAATATGATCTACAGAACTTAAACATGACAAGACATATGCTCTATCAAGTTCTGGAACAATTGGTCGGTCTTTAGATTTAATTTTTTTAATAGATGAATCACTATTAAGGGCAACTATTAAGATATCGCCAAGCTTCTTAGATTCTTCTAAAATATAAGTATGCCCTGCATGAAGAATATCAAAACACCCATTAGTCATTACAACTTTTTTATTACTAGACTCATAAGACAAACATAAGGCCTTAAGGTCTTTTAAATCTCTTATTAATTTATTATTTTTTAGATTCATTAGCTAATTCATTTTGACTTACACTTGTTGAGCCAAGTTTTTGTACAGATAGACCAGCAGCTATATTAGACATTTTTACTGCTGAAGCAATATTACGTCCTGCAATAATATAAGAAGATAGTATTGATATAACCGTATCCCCGGCTCCCGTGACATCAAACACATCTTGTTGAGATGCAGAATATGATATAGATTTTTTTGATTCAAACAATGTCATGCCTTTCTTGCCTTCCGTTATAAGCAAATATTGTAAAGAAAGTTTTTTTCTAAGTTTTTCACCTTTATCTTTAAATTCTTCTATATTTTTAGATATTCCAGCCACCGCCTCAAACTCACTTAGATTAGGTTTTAGTAAAAATGCCTTTTTATAAAAACTAAAGTCTAATCCTTTAGGGTCGACAAAAGTTTTAATTCCGAGCTTAAAAGCCTTGGATAAAACTTTCTTGATAATTGGCTTAACCATTCCTTTGTCATAATCAGAAATAACAATACCATCATAATCACTTAGGCCTGCTTCTATAAGCTTAAGGTTATCTATAACTTTCTTTGATAAATTTTTATCTTCATGATCAATTCTCATAATCTGTTGATTTTTATCAATAACTCTTAATTTAATTGTAGTTCTTATCTTTGAGTCTTCTATGGGCTTATAATTAATTGTTGATGATGAGATAATTTCATATAATTTTACAGAGGCCTCATCTTGACCTGTCAAACCTACTAAAGTAACATCCATACCAAAGTCAGATAAGTTTTTTGCAACATTAGCTGCTCCACCAGGCTTATCTATTGATGATGAAACATCTAAAATAGGAACGGGGGCTTCAGGTGATATTCTATTAACCTGCCCCATCCAATATCTGTCTAGCATAATGTCTCCAATAACTAGTATTTTCTTTTTTGGGATCATTTACTTATCTAAGATAACGGTTAACCACTCATTATGTTTATCATAAGTCCCTTTAATAAGGCTGAAATAATTTTCTTGAAGCATCTTAGTTATAGGGCCAGGTATTCCGTTGTTAATTTTTGTTTTATCTATCTCTATTATAGGCGTTACTTCTGCAGCAGTACCAGTAAAAAAAGCTTCATCACAGTTAAAAACTTCTTCTAATTTAATTTTTCTCTCTATGGTTTCTATTCCTAAATCATTAGCTAGCGTAATAATCGTTTTTCTAGTTATTCCATCCAGGACAGTAAGTAATTCTGGTGTGATTAATTTATTATCCTTAATTAAGAAAATGTTTTCGCCCGAACCTTCATTTACAGAGTCATCTGTTCCTAGGATAAGAGCTTCATCATACCCTGATGCCAAAGCATCTCTTAATGCTAAACTTGAATTTATATAATTCCCAGTTGCCTTTGCCTTGTATAACATTGCCTCTGGATGTCTTTTAGGGAATGGAGAAACCTTTACCCTAATGCCATTAATAATTTTTTCAGCACCAAGATAAGGACCCCAATCCCATGCTGCTATAGCACAGTGTACTTTTAAGTTATCTGCTCTAAGCCCCATTCCTTCGCTACCATAAAAACATAGCGGTCTGATATAGGCATTATTCAAATTATTTTTACTGACAGCATCGCATTGTGCACGCATAAGCGTTTCTTTATCAAAAGGAATCTTCATTCCAACTAGATTAGCTGAATTAAATAGTCTGTCGGTGTGATCTTCCAGTCTGAATATTGCTGGTCCTGATTTAGTCTCATAGGCTCTAACACCTTCAAATACACCGGTCCCATAATGCAAAGTATTAGTAAGAACATGAATTTTTGCATCTTTCCAATCACGGAAAGATCCGTCCATCCATATTTGGCCTTCCAGGTCAGACATTATCATGAGTTATCACTTTTCATTATAAATTAACTGAAAATCATAGCATGACTTAAGTAACTAAAATACATGTATTTTTTGTTTGATTCTTAACTCTAATAGCTTTAAATGTTAATTTAGTAGGTATATAATGAGAATCATTCGCGTTTATAAAAAGTGAATACATGTCGATAACTCTGGGAACTGTACATATGAACAAAATAATACAGAATATTTTCTTACTCTCTCTAATAATGTTTATTGGTCACTATCATCATGTATCGGCAGGATCTCATGGATCTCATAAAATCAATGAATCTGAGGAAGTAAATATTTATAGCGCCAGGAAGGCATATCTAATGAAGCCATTGTTCCAAGCTTTTAAGAAAGACACAGGTATAACTGTAAATATAATATCTGGTAAATCAAAAGAATTACAAAATAGAATAGAGAGAGAAGGATTGAATACAAGAGCAGATGTATTTCTTACTGTTGATGCTGGTAATTTGCATATAGCTAAATCTAAGGATTTATTAAAAAAAATATATTCAGAAAAGATAAATAAGCTAGTTCCCTCTTATCTGAGAGACGAGGATGGTTACTGGTATGGCTTATCAGTTCGGTCCAGAGTTATTATGTATAATCCAAATACAGTGAAACTTAGTGATCTTTCAACTTATGAAGATATGGCAAATAAAAAATGGGAAGGACGTATATGTGTTAGGTCATCTGGAAATATCTATAATCAATCTTTGCTTGCATCTCTAATTTATCATTTGGGTGAAAAAAAATCTGAAGAATGGGCTAAAAATATTGTGAAGAATTTTTCAAGGAAACCCAAAGGTAATGATAGGACGCAAATGACATCTGTTGTCCTTGGGCAATGTGATATAACGTTAGCTAACACTTACTATCTTGGTAAATGGATGTCTTCAAAAAAAGAAGCAGAAAGAAAATATGCCAAACAAATTGCTGTCTATTTTCCTAATCAAAATGATAGAGGAGCGCATATAAATATAAGTGGTGCTGCAGTTGTCAAACATTCAAAGAATACTGGTAATGCTATTAAACTAATTGAATATCTTGCTAGTGACAAAGCTCAAGAGTTATATGCTAAAACTAATCATGAGTATCCAATTAGGGAAAACATTGATGTTAGTGATATTGTAAAGTCTTGGGGATATCCTTTTAAGCAAGATCGTTTGTCTGCAAACCAACTAGGTAAGAATAATAATAAAGCTGTCAAGATATTTGACAAGGTAAATTGGCAGTAACTTTATGCTCTCAAAACTATTAAATTATAAAGATCAAATTTTTTTATTCTTTATAATCTCAATAGTAATAATTCCAATTATAACTGTAATCTCGTATATATTTTCTCCATCAACTGAACTATGGGGGCATTTAGCCAATAATCTTCTAGTTGAGTATCTTTTTAATACTTTCATAATACTAATCTTTGTTGGGATAATTTCTACCATTCTTGGAGTATCTTGCGCATGGCTGGTTACCATGTATAAATTTCCAGGCAAAGATATATTTAAGTGGTTATTAGTTATGCCGATAGCAATACCAACATATGTAGCAGCATATATATATGCAGGATTAGTGGAGCCCTCAGGATTTTTGTTTGACTCTATTGAGAATACATTTGGTCTAGGAAAAGAATTATACAACCTAGTTGATCTAAGAAATATCTATGGAGTAATATTTATATTGAGTATATGCTTATATCCTTATATATACTTATTAACATACTCATCGTTTAAAGAACAATCAGGTTGTGCGATAGAAGTTGGTAAATCACTAGGTTTAAATAAAAAAGAATTATTCAGTAAAATCAGTATGCCCCTTGCTAGACCAGGTATAATCGCGGGATTAAGTCTTGTAATGATGGAGACATTAGCTGAGTTTGGGACTATGGATTATTATGGGATTAGTACATTTACTACTGGCATATATAGGACATGGTTTGCATTTGGGGATGATACTAGCGCCTTACATTTAGCCTCTATTCTACTTACTTTCGTTTTTATACTTATAACATTAGAAAAATATTCAAGAGGTCGAAGCAAGTATGCTCATACATCTCAAAAATCAAAATCAGTAAAACCAATTAATATGTCTATTAAAAAAAGTATTTATGCATTTTTATGGTGCTCATTAATTTCTTTGCTTGGATTTATTATTCCAATTATTCAATTATTTTTGTGGCTGATGGAAACTTACTCGTATTTGTTTAAAGATGAATTTTTAAAAATTATAATGAATACTGTGACAATAGCAGCTCTTTCTTCAGTCATAATAGTCTTAATCTCAATATATGCATCATATGTGAATAGATCAACAAATAGTTTATATACTAAATTCTCGCTAAAAATTTTTTCTATCGGCTACTCAATACCAGGTGTGGTAATTGCAGTTGGAATTATTATACCAATTACTTTGATAGATAATTTTCAAGCATCAATATTTGGGTCACCCATATTTTACCTTAGTGGATCTTTTGTAGCGCTTATAATTGCATATTTAGTCAGATTCTCTACAATATCTTTTAATGCTACAGAGTCAGGTTTGAGTAAAATAAAAAATAATATAGATTTAACCGCAAAGTCTTTTGGTTTTTCTAGTTTTAAGATACTAAAAGATATCCATATACCAATGATGAAAACAACTGTAATTACTTCTTTCATATTAGTCTTTGTAGATATTGTAAAAGAGTTACCAGCAACATTAATATTGCGACCATTTAATTTTGATACCTTGGCAATACATATTTATGAGTTGGCATCATCAGAACAATTGTCACTTATAGCCTCGCCAGCATTAATGCTAATTATTATTGGTTTGATTCCTGTTATAATATTAATTAAGAAAACAGTTAATAATGGAAATCAAAATGAAATTAGAAATTGAAAATATTTCACTAAATTTAGATAATGATAGAATTTTAGACAACCTCTCTTTAACCGTAAAAGAAGAAGAAATTATATCCATAATAGGTCCCAGTGCATCTGGAAAAAGTTCTTTGTTAAGAGTAATTGCTGGATTTGAAAATATATCTTCAGGAAAAGTAAAATTAAATGGCCAAACAGTTGACGATACATCTACAATTATTGAGCCTCAAGAAAGAAATATAGGTATAATTTTTCAAGACCTTGCTCTATTTCCCCACTTAAGTTGTGCAGAAAATATAACCTTTGGTATATCTGAATTATCCTCTAAAGAAAAAACAGAGCGTTTAGATAGATTAGAAAAGGTTCTAGATATTATAGAAATATCTAAAAAATATCCTCATGAGATATCTGGGGGTCAACAACAGAGAGTTGCTATAGCTAGAGCTCTTGCCCCACAACCAGAGATTCTCTTATTAGATGAACCATTTAGCGCATTAGATGAAAATTTAAAAGAAAAGCTTTTAGCAGATGTAAAAATATTACTTAAAGAAGAGAAAATAACCACAATCGTAATCACTCATAATATTAAAGAAGCATTTCAAATATCTGATAAGATTGCATTTTTAAATAATAAAAAAATTATACAATTTGATAGTGCTTATAATATTTATCACAAACCCTTAACAAAAGAGATAGCAAATTTTTGTGGTATTGGGAGTTTTATTAATGGAGAAATAATTGACAAAAATCATGTGGAGACGAGTCTTGGTAAACATTTTGGTGATACAATATCATATGAAATTGGCTCTAGTATAGATATTTTAATTAGGCCTGATGATATCATTCATGACGATGATTCTGCTAAATCAGCACGGGTGATAGAAAAAATTTTTCATGGTTCAGATTTCTTATATAAATTAAAGCTTAATAGTGGTGAAAATATATTTTGTTATACGCCAAGTCATCATGATCATAGCCTTAATGAAGTAATCGGAATAAAATCTGAAATGGACCATTTAATATTATTCAATAAATAATCAAAACTCTCTTAACTTTCTTCTAAGAATCTTTCCTACATTATTTTTAGGAATTTCATCTATAAATATAACCTTCTTTGGTATCTTATAAACTGCTAAACCTTTTTTGCAAAAATTAATTACTTCAATTTCTCCTAATTTTTTTTCCTCTTTGACAATAAATAATTTTATACTCTCTCCTCTATTAGAATCATTAACTCCAATTACTCCGCATTCTCTGACATCTGGATGTTGCGATACATAATCTTCAATTTCATTTGGATAAACATTAAATCCAGAAGAAATAATCATATCTTTTTTTCTATCAACAATTTTCAAAGAACCATTTTCATTAATAATTGCAATATCTCCTGTTTTAAAAAATCCGTCATCTGTAAAAGAATTTTTAGTTTCTTCTGGGTTATTCCAGTATTCAGACATAACCTGTGGACCTTTTACACAAAGTTCTCCTTCTTGATTAATGTTAAGTTCATTATTTTTTTCATCCCTTATTGAAATATCTGTTGATGGCATAGGTGGCCCAATCGTACCATTAAATGGTTCAGATATAATGTTAACTGATACAATCGGAGCAGTTTCAGTTAAACCATAACCTTGAGTAATATCAACTCCAGTTATTTTTTTCCACTTCTTAGCAGTACTACTTAATACAGACATTCCTCCTCCAACAGTAAACTTTAAAGCACTAAAATTAATTTTTTTAAATGAAGAACTCGTTAGCAATAAATTAAACAATGTATTAACTCCAGTGATAACAGTAAACTTATTTTTCTTTAATGTATTTACAAAACTCTTTAAGTCTCTTGGGTTTGTTACCAATATATTATTCGAACCAATGCTATAAAAATACATTAAGTTAACGGTAAATGAAAAAATATGATAAAGCGGTAATGCTGTTATAATACTCTCTTTCCCAGGAACGACTATAGGGCCAACCCATGCATTTAACTGCTCAATATTAGCCAGTATATTTCCATGAGTAAGGACTGCAGCTTTAGACTTTCCTGTGGTGCCACCAGTATATTGCAATAGTGCAATATCCTTATTTTCTAAAACTATATTCTTTCTAAGATATGAATTCTTTAATATATTAGAAAATAATAAATAATTACTGTTGAGGGAAATCTTTGGTCCTTTGAAAAAAAATACTGTCTTAACAAGTGCTGACATGATAGGAGAAAGTAGATCTGTTATCCGGCAAATAATAATATTTTTAATTAATGTATTTTTTACGACAGGTTCTAGCTCAGACATGAACCTATCTAGAACAATTATTGTTTCTGCCCCAGAATCATTTAATGAACTTTCTATCTCCCTACCTTTAAATAATGGGTTTATATTTATAACTATAGCTCCAGCTAAATATGATCCAAATAATGCAACTGGATAAGTTAAGAGATTTGGCAACATTATTGCAACTTTAGATCTCTTGGTAATGGATAATTGATTTTGAAGATAAGCTCCAAATTTTTCTGAATATCTATCTATTTTTTTATAGCTCAATCGAGTATTCAAATTTGTAAAAGCAGTATGGTCTGGAAAAAGAGAAGATGAGTTTTTCATCAAATCTATAATTGAGTTGAATTTTAAACTATCAATTGTTGACGGTATATTTTTTGGATAATGTTTAAGCCAAATCTTTTCCATAAATATATCTTAACACCAAAAACAACAAAGCCTCTATAGAAAGAGGCTTTGAAATAAATTTGTAATAATACAAATATGGATTACATTCCCATACCACCCATGCCCATGCCGCCCATGCCGCCCATGTCAGGCATTGCAGGTGCGCCGCCGCTAGCAGGTTCGTCGGATGCTAATTCAGTAACCATGCATTCAGTAGTTATCATTAATCCTGCGATAGAAGAAGCATTTTGAAGTGCTGTTCTAGTTACTTTAGTTGGGTCTAAAATACCCATCTTAAGCATATCGCCAAATTCAGAAGTTGCTGCATTGTAACCGAATGAGTCCTTGCCATCTTGAACTTTAGCTAAGACCACAGAACCTTCTTCACCAGCGTTAGTAACAATTTGTCTAAGTGGTTCTAGCATTGCTTGTCTAAGGATTTGGATTCCCTGATCTTGATCAGGATTATCACCTTTTACCTTTTCTAGCGCTGCTCTAGCTCTGATCATAGCTACGCCTCCTCCAGGAACAACTCCTTCTTCTACAGCCGCTCTAGTTGCATGAAGCGCATCTTCCACTCTTGCTTTTTTCTCTTTCATTTCCACTTCTGTTGCAGCTCCAACTTTTATTACAGCTACACCACCAGCAAGCTTGGCCACTCTCTCTTGCATTTTTTCTTTATCATAGTCTGATGTTGCTTCTTCTATCTGAGCTCGAATCTGATTTACTCTAGATTCTATTGAAGCTTTTTTTCCACCACCATCAATAATAATGGTGTTTTCTTTTGTTACATTAATTTTTTTAGCTGTACCTAATAAAGTAAGATCAGCTTTTTCTAAGCTTAGTCCAACTTCTTCAGCAATTACAGTACCACCGGTAAGAATTGCTATGTCTTCTAACATAGATTTTCTGCGATCACCAAAACCTGGAGCCTTAACAGCTGCAACTTTCACGATACCTCTTATACTATTAACTACTAATGTAGCAAGCGCTTCGCCTTCTACATCTTCAGCAATAATTAAGAGCGGTTTACCTGATTTAGCAACTCCTTCTAATACTGGGAGCATGTCTTTGATATTAGTAATTTTTTTATCATATAAAAGAATAAATGGGTCTTCTAACTCTGTAGACATATTTTGTTGGTTAGTCGCAAAATATGGGGATAAATATCCTCTATCGAACTGCATACCCTCAACTACATCTAATTCATTTTCTAAAGATTGTCCTTCTTCCACAGTAATAACACCTTCTTTGCCTACCTTGCTCATAGCTTCAGCAATAATAGAGCCGATATTTTTATCAGAGTTTGCAGAAATAGTACCTACCTGTTCAATTGCACCTTGATCAGCACAAGGTTTAGACATTTTTTTTAAACTTTCAACTGCTACTGATACTGCTTTTTCAATTCCTCTTTTCAAATCCATAGGATTCATTCCAGCAGCTACACATTTTAAACCTTCTTTTAAAATTGACTGAGCTAATACAGTTGCAGTAGTTGTTCCATCTCCTGCTATATCAGAAGTTTGAGATGCAACTTCTTTAACCATTTGCGCACCCATATTTTCAAACTTATCTTTTAATTCAATTTCCTTGGCAACTGATACACCATCTTTAGTTACAGTTGGGGCTCCAAAAGACTTATCTAGAACAACGTTCCTGCCTTTAGGTCCTAATGTTGTCTTAACCGCATTAGCTAGAATATTTACTCCTGCTACCAGTCTTTTTCTTGCGTCATCACCAAATTTTACTTCTTTTGCTGTCATTTTTAGTTCCTCTATAAAATACTATTAATTTAACCAACGATTGCTGTTATGTCATCTTCTCTCATAACAAGTAATTCTTCCCCATCTACACTTACTTCTGTACCAGAATATTTACCAAAGAGAATTGTATCGCCTACTTTTACATCTAATGGTCTAACATCACCATTCTCAAGTATCTTCCCTTTGCCTATTGCAACAACTTCGCCTTTAATTGGTTTCTCAGTTGCAGAGTCAGGAATCACGATGCCGCCAGGTGAAGTCTTTTCTTCTTCCATTCTTCTAATAATTACGCGGTCATGTAATGGTCTTATATTCATATGTAATCCTCATTAATAGTTCAAATGAGCGGTTTTTGCTCTCAGATAGTTAATATAGCGACCTTTCTCTAAATTTCAAGTGCAATTAATAGAATTACTCATCTTTATTATGATCAACATCAATTACTCTTCCTTTGGGGCTATTTGTACGTCTCCCCGAAGGTATGTTGTATCTCCTAATACTAAGCAACCTAATTGGTTTATAAAGGAATAATAGGCCTATAAAATCCGTTAGGAAGCCAGGTAGCAATAAGAACACACCACATATAAAGACAATAATTCCTGATAATATCTCTTGATCAGGCCTCAAGCCATTCATTAGCTTACTACGAATTTCAGACATATATGTAGTAGCATTATATTTAATAATATAAATTCCAACCAGGGCTGTACCAAATATTATTAAAATAGTGTTAAAACTTCCTATGATTGACCCAATTTCAATAAATAAAATAATTTCAATTACTGGGATAAGTAATAGAAATATAGGGATAATTTTCTTTAAATTCATAATATCAATTCTTACACTATCATTTATGGACAAAAATTCTATAGCAGATAATATACTATATATATAATTATTAAGATAATTGAAGCAATGAAGATATTTAATATGAAAAAGATTTTTCTAACTATGACACTTTTGTTGTTTAGTGGCCTTACAACTGCTGATATCATTAAAAATCAAGCAGAGTTTCTGTCTCCGGATGATGCGTTTCAGCCTTCAATAAAAATTATTACAAATAATCATCTCGAAGTTACCTGGGATATTGAGGAGGGATATTATCTCTATCTTGGCATGTTTGAGTTTTCAGTTGATAGCCCAGATATGAAAATTATCAAAGTAGATATGCCTGAAGGTAAAATAAAGAAGGATGAGTTTTTTGGGGATGTAGATGTATATTATAATTCAACTAAAGCAAATATATATTTTGACACAATAACAAATCATTCAAATTTAATATTAAAATACCAAGGATGTGCAGATGCAGGGTTGTGTTATCCACCTGTCACTAAAAAATTTCCTCTTAAACAATATGCTGAAAATAATTCGTATTTATTAAAGACCAGCTCGACTGAAAACCAATATTCTTTCAGCCAAAAATTATCTGAACAATCAGTTATTTTAAATATTTCTTTGTTTTTTTTAGCTGGCTTACTTCTAGCATTTACCCCATGTGTATTTCCAATGATTCCTATCTTGACCGGGCTAATAGTTGGACAAGGAGAGAATATTTCAACTAAAAAATCTTTCCTTCTTTCCCTTACCTATGTTTTATCAATGTCTTTAACATATGCGGCAGCTGGAATTTTAATTGCCTTATCTGGAACAAATATTCAGGCAGATCTACAAAATCCATATGTATTATCAGGTTTTGCATTATTATTTATAATTCTAGCTCTATCTATGTTTAATGTAATAAGAATACAAATGCCCGCATCTATTCAGAACTTGCTTATATCAAAATCAAATACTAATAGCTCTGGTACCTATATAGGTGTAGGAGTTATGGGGTCGCTTTCTGCATTAATTGTAGGTCCATGCGTTACTGCTCCACTTATAGGAGCGTTGATATATATATCAATGACCAATGATTTCATAATTGGGGGAGCAGCATTATTTTCATTAGGGATGGGGATGGGTGCACCACTTCTAATACTAGGCACATCTGCATCAGAATTAACAAAAAAGATTGGTCCTTACTTAGAGATTGCAAATAAGGTTTTTGGAATATTATTTTTAATTGTATCAATTTGGTTAATTGAAAGAATTGTATCAGCAGAAATTGCTGCTTATTTATGGGCAATATTATCAATTATTATCGCAGTAGGGATATTAAAAATAGTTGTATTTAAAACATTTTCAAAATTTACAGTAAATTTTTTATCAGCTCTATTTTTTATATATTCAGGCTTGCAAGTGTATGGTATAAATGTAAATAAAAATTTTAATCCTGTATTTAGTTTTATTGAACAATCTCAACCAACTTTATTCACAAAGATTACTGACACGAGAGAATTATTTATACAAGTAAAAAATTCAAATAAAATTACAATGGTTGATCTTTATGCTGACTGGTGCGTAGCTTGTAAAGAACTAGACAAATATACTTTCAGTGAAAAAAAAGTAGCTTACTTGTTAAAAGACCTAAACCTAATAAAACTAGATATAACAAAAACAAATGATGATAACTCAAAATTCTTGAAAGATTATAAATTATTTGGTCCGCCCGCAATATTATTTTTTAACAATAATGGGGAAGAGATAAGGCAGGCAAGAATTGTTGGTTTCATAAATGCAGAAAACTTTATTAAAGTTTATAAAAGTATCGATATAAGTATATCTCTAAAATAATAAAATTTTCTTGTATATTCGCTAAAAATCTGTTAATTTCTATTAAAATTTACCAAAGAGACTATTTTGATAGATATACTAATTATTAACGGTCCCAACTTAAATCTACTCGGAACACGAGAACCAGAGATATATGGTAAAGAAAGTCTTGGTGATGTAGAAAATAGTCTACAAAATTTAGCAGATAAAGAGAATGTTTCAATAAAATTTATGCAATCTAATGCAGAGCATGAAATTATAGACTGCATTCAAGCTGCAAATAAAGATTCTATAAAATTTATTATCATTAATCCTGGACCCCTAACTCATACAAGCATTGCTTTAAGAGATACTTTTTTGAGTACACAAATTCCTTTTATAGAAATACATATTTCTAATATCCATAAAAGAGAAGAGTTTAGAAAAAAATCGTTTTTAAGTGATATAAGCGTCGGTGTTATAGTTGGTTTAGGTGTCAATGGTTATAGTTATGCATTCATACAAGCTATAAAGCATATTAGGAGTAATTAAAAATGGATCTAAGAAAAATAAAAAAATTAATGGAATTACTAGAAGAGTCTGGCATAGCTGAGATAGAAGTTAAAGAAGGGGAAGAGTCAATTAAGCTCTCTCGCCATTCACAACATCAGCCTTTACAGAACAACCAAACTACAATGCCGGTTATGCAAGCTCAGCAACCTGTTACTAAAGAAATTACTCCTCAAGCTGAAAGTGTTTCAGAACAATCTTTACCAGAAGGGGATACTATTGAGTCCCCAATGGTTGGTACTTTTTATAGATCGGCATCACCAGATTCAAAAGCTTTTGTAGAAGAAGGTCAAAAAGTTAGTAAAGGTGATACAGTTTGTATTTTAGAAGCCATGAAAATGATGAACCAGGTTACTGCTGAACAAAACGGTACAATTATTAAAATTCTTGTAGAGGACTCAGAGCCTGTAGAATTTGGACAACCACTATTTATAATAAAATAATATGATTCAAAAAGTTTTAATTGCCAATAGAGGCGAAATAGCATTACGTATTCTACGAGCTTGCAAGAAGTTAGGCATAAAGACTGTGGCTGTTCATTCAACTGTTGACAGGCAATTACCTCATGTAAAAATGGCGGATGAGTCAGTATGCATAGGGTCAGCAGATCCTAAAAAAAGTTATCTAAATATACCTTCCATTATAAGCGCAGCTGAACTTACTAATGCTGACGCAATACATCCTGGTTATGGGTTTCTATCCGAATCAGCTCAATTTGCAGAGATTGTTGAATCAAATAAATTTATTTTTATAGGCCCGCCAAGTAAAGTTTTAAAAAAAATGGGTGACAAGATTAAAGCTAAGACAGCTATGAAAGGATTTGGTGTCCCTTGTATACCAGGCTATGATGGTGTTCTTTCTGATGACCCAGCCAAAGTTCTTAAATCTGCTGAAAAAATTGGCTTTCCGATAATGTTAAAAGCCATTCATGGCGGTGGTGGGCGAGGAATGATGATTGTAAATCATCCTAAAGATCTTGCTAATTCAATGAATATTACTAAATCAGAAGCTGAAAATGCATTTGGAAATGGTGATCTATATTTCGAAAGATATTTTGATAAACCTAGACATATTGAGATTCAAGTACTCTGTGATAATCATGGCAATGCTATCCATCTTGGAGAGAGAGATTGTTCCCTTCAAAGAAGAAATCAAAAAGTAATAGAGGAAACTACAGCAGTAAATATTCCTAGAGCAGCAATCAGTAAAATAGGTAAAATATGCACCGAAGCATGTAAAAAGCTTGGGTATACTGGAGCAGGAACTTTTGAGTTTCTTTATCAAGATGGTTCTTTTAGTTTCATTGAAATGAATACGAGAATACAAGTTGAACATCCGGTAAGTGAATTTTTAACAGGTATTGATTTAATCTCTGAACAAATCTTAGTTGCATCAAATGAAAAACTAAAACTAAAACAAGAAGATGTTACCTTCAAAGGACATTCCATAGAATGCAGAATAAATGCAGAAGATCCTGTGACATTCATGCCCTCGCCAGGCCATATAAGCTTATTCCACGCACCTGGTGGACCAGGCGTTAGAGTTGACTCACATATTTATTCTGGTTATGATGTTCCGCCTAATTATGACTCCTTGATAGCAAAAATTGTTACACATGCCGAAGATAGAAAGACAGCTATTAAAAAAATGTTGTTTGCACTAGATGAAACAGTCATAACAGGCATTAAAACTAATATTGCTTTACATAAACGCTTATTAACCAGTGATTTTTTTGTAGATGGAAATTTCACAATTAATACATTAAACCAGTTTATTAATAAAAATTAGTAACTTTTCTCTTTAACCCTAATCATTAAAATTGTATGATAATGAAACGTTTTTTATAAACTTATCATTGAAAATTATGCTTTGATATATAGGGGTATGCTTTAATAATGGAAAAAACAAAAAAGATAGCTGTTAGCTCTCTTAGTAAAACTATTAAAAATGAAACTCTTGCTTACATCAATAAGATGAATGGCCAGGGTGTTAGCAATCTACATAGCCTATTTATTACAGAAGTTGAAAAATCTCTAATATCTGCAGTATTATCTCACTTAGGCGGAAATGTAACCAAAACTGCTGCTTACCTTGGAATTAATAGAGGGACATTAATAAAAAGAATCAAAGATTATGGTATAAGTATATAAATGAAACAAGATGAAAAGAAATTTGCACTCATAAGCGTTTCTGATAAAACTGGTATCGATAAGTTTGCTAAATCACTGATTAAAAATAATTATATAATTCTTTCGACTGGTGGCACTGCAAAATTCTTATCATCTAAAAAAATTGCTAATGTCTCTATAGCTGAATTTACTAAATTTGAAGAAATACTGGAAGGAAGAGTCAAAACACTGCATCCAATTATCCATGCTGGCATACTAGCTAAAGATAAAAAATCAATAGATTCATTGAAAAATTCACATTATTCGCTCATAGATATAGTAGTGGTTAATCTCTATCCTTTTGAATCAGCAATATCAAAACCTAATTGCAAGTATGATGATGCAATTGAAAATATAGATATTGGTGGACCTACCATGTTAAGAGCAGCAGCCAAAAATCATAGAAGAGTGACTGTTATTACAGAGCCCAAAGACTATGATGTTATAATAAAGGAAATTAATGAGAATAATCAAACATCCATTGATACAAGACTTAAACTAGCCATCAAGGTATTCCAAAAGATTTCAGAATATGACTCAATGATTCATAATTACCTAATGCGTCATGAGAATACTGAAGAATCGACTCTTCCATCAAAAATTAATATTACATTAGAAAAGATTAATGATTTGAGGTACGGAGAAAACCCACATCAAAATGCTAGCCTTTATAATATAAAATATCCTCAGGTAGAGGGTTTTAATTTTGAACAGCTATCTGGAAAAGGCTTGTCATATAATAATTTAGTTGATACAGAGAGTGCGCTTTCATGTGTTCAGCAATTTAAAACTCCCTCATGCGTTATAGTTAAACATGCGAACCCTTGTGGTGTAGCGGAATGCACTAATCTTATGGCTGCCTATAATAATGCCTATGCAACAGATCCTATTTCAGCTTTTGGAGGAATTATTGCTTTTAATAAAAATGTAGATGAAAAAATTCTTAAAAAAATTATTAATCAGCAGTTTGTAGAAGTCATAGTTGCCCCCAGTTATAGTAAAAAATGTTTAGAAATTATTAAATCTAAACCAAATATTAGACTATTAAAAACAAAAAGATCTAATAAAGATATTATTAGACTTGAGTTTAAATCCTTACAGGGTAAATTCTTAATTCAAGAAAGTGATACTAAAAAGTTAACTTCTAAAGATTTAAAAAATGTAACAGTAAAAAAGCCATCAAAAAGAGAAGTAGATGATTTATTGTTTGCATTTAAAGTTGCAAGATATGTCAAATCAAATGCAATTGTTTTTGTTAAAAATAAAAAAACTCTTGGAATAGGTGCCGGACAAATGAGTAGAATTGATTCCACTAATATTGCTAATACAAAGGCTAAAAAACATGGCTTATCTCTTAAAGGATGCGTGATGGCATCAGAAGCTTTTTTTCCATTTAGAGATAATATAGATTTAGCTAAAAAAATTGGCGTCTCTAGTATTATTCAACCAGGTGGATCCATAAAAGATAAAGAAATAATATCTATCGCTGATAAACATGGTATTTCAATGGTGCTTAGTGGCGTGAGAGTATTTAAGCATTAAAATATGAAGCAAAATATACTAGTGATAGGGCAAGGTGGACGTGAACATGCAATTGCATGGAAAATTTCTAAATCTCCAAAAGTACAAAATGTTTTTGTTTGCCCTGGTAATGCGGGTACAGCCCTAGAAGATAATATAGAAAATATTGATATAGATATTTCTGACATTAATAGTCTTCTTGATTTTGTTAAAAAAAATAATATTTTTATGACAATAATCGGACCCGAGAATCCCTTGGTCGATGGTATTGTTAATGAATTTTCTGAACAAGGATTAAAAATTTTTGGCCCAACCAAAGAACATGCAATTTTAGAAGGTTCAAAAGTTTTCTCGAAAGAATTCATGAAAAATTATGGTATACCAACATCTGATTATGAAATGTTTTCTGATAAAACTCAGGCCAAGTCATATATAAGTACTAAAAAACATCCAATAGTCATAAAGGCTGATGGCCTAGCAGCAGGCAAGGGTGTTGTTGTATCCTCATCAATAGAAGAATCAAATGATGCAATAGATAAATTATTAAGCGCTCACCATTCAGATTTTATTATAGTAGAAGAGTTTTTGAGTGGGCAAGAATTATCAGCAATATATATATGTAATTACAAGGGATGTACTTATGAAATAGGCCTTCCATGGACAAAAGACTATAAGTCACGCGATGAATATAATTCTGGCCCAAATACAGGAGGTATGGGGGCTGTAAGCCATCCATTGTCTTATGGGCATAAGAATGAAATATACAAACTATATCAAGATATTGAAAAGATTTTAGTTAAAACTATAAATGGAATTAATGATTACAATAAGGAATCTAATATTAAGTATCTAGGCTTCCTATATATAGGGCTAATGATAGACAGTGCCAATAAAATTAAAGTTTTAGAATATAATTGTCGTATGGGTGATCCTGAAACGCAGAATTTAATGCTTACCCTAGAAAATAAAGGTATAGATTTTTTAGATATGATTTTAAATGACCCTATTACTAATATTCAAGATTTAAATATTGCAAACTTCGATCAAGATAGTAAAGGCTACTGTTGCACCATTGTTTTGGCAGCTAAAGGTTATCCTGAGTCATATGCAAAAGGCTTTTATATTGATATGAGAAATATTATAGAGAATGAGAATATTAAAATATTTCATGCCGGAACAACGTTAGATGATAATAAAATATGTTCAACAGGTGGAAGAATTCTTACTGTAAATGCTTATGCTGAAAATAAAGAAAAAGCTATAAATATAGCTTATGAAAATATAAAGAAGATTAAAGTATTTCAAGACAAAAATATGAGCATTGAAAATAATAACTTAGTTTTTTTTAGAGAAGATATAGGAGGTTAATTACCTCTTCATTGAATCGAAAAACTCAGAGTTAGTTTTAGTTGACTGCAATTTATTCAGCATGAATTCCATAGCATCTAATTCGTCCATTGAATGCAGGACTTTTCTTAAAATCCATATTTTTTGTAACTCATCAGGTGTGGTTAATAACTCCTCTCTTCTGGTTCCTGAGCGATTGATATTAATAGCAGGGTATATTCTTTTTTCAGCTATTCTTCTGTCAAGATGGACTTCCATGTTACCTGTTCCTTTGAACTCTTCATAAATAACTTCATCCATTTTAGAGCCTGTATCAATAAGAGCAGTAGCTAAAATTGTTAAACTTCCACCCTCTTCAATATTTCTTGCTGCACCAAAAAATCTTTTTGGCTTAGTTAGTGAATTTGCGTCAACACCACCTGACAATACTTTACCAGACGATGGAGCAATTGTATTATAAGCTCTAGCAAGCCTTGTAATAGAATCAAGAAGTATGATCACATCTTTTTTGTGTTCAACAAGACGTTTAGCTTTCTCAATAACCATTTCCGCTACCTGAACATGTCTATGAGCTGGTTCATCAAAAGTACTTGCAACAACCTCTCCCCTAACCATACGTGACATTTCAGTTACTTCCTCAGGCCTTTCATCAATTAATAAAACTATTAAAATAGAATCAGGATTATTAGTAATTAAACTTTGTGCTATCTGTTGAAGCATAATAGTTTTACCAGCCTTGGGTGGAGAGATAATTAAACCTCTTTGACCTTTACCAATAGGCGCAGCAATATCAACTAAACGTCCAGATATATCTTCTCTGCTACCATTACCACATTCAAGCCTTAACCTTTGATTCGCATGCAAAGGTGTTAGATTTTCAAATAAAATTTTATGTTTAGAATTCTCTGTAGAGTCAAAATTTACATTATCAACCTTAAGTAATGCAAAATATCTTTCACCTTCTTTAGGCGGTCTAATTTTTCCCTCAACAGTATCGCCTGTACGTAATGAGAATTTACGAATTTGACTAGGTGAGACATAAATATCATCCGGACCTGCCAAATATGAGCTACTAGCATTTCTTAAAAAACCAAAACCATCCTGTAATATTTCTAGAACTCCACCGGCAGATATATCTTCTCCACTAGATGAATGACTTTTTAAAATAGTAAAAATGACATCTTGTTTTCTAAGCCTGCCGACATTCTCAGCACCCATTTTTTCAGCCATAGCTACAAGTTCTTGTATTGGTTTTTCTTTTAATTCTGTTAGGTTCATATTATTTTAATTGGTTTATTAGAATTGATTTTTTTGAAAATATTTATTTTTATACTCTATAAATCTATGCTTAATCAGTTATAGATTCTCATTTAAAAAATTTGTTAACTCTGATTTAGTTAAAACCCCTACAGATGTAGCAGCTAACTCTCCGCTCTTAAAAACCATTATTGTAGGTATCCCTCTGATTCCATACTTTGGTGCAGTAGCAGGATTTGCATCAATATCAAGTTTAGTAAATTTTACTTTACCATCAAATTCAGGAGCAACATCATCTACGATTGGCCCTAGCACTTTACACGGTCCACACCACTCTGCCCAAAAATCTACTAAGACTGGTATTTCTGATTTTAAAACCTCAGTTTCAAAATTGTCATCTGTAATATTAAGTACTGAACTCATTATAAATCTTCCTCTAAATTTTATTTATGTTTTGAATTGAGTTTTGATTTGTCTACGAATATTAATATCTTAAGCTGTTTCATTGATAAGTCAAGCTTTATTAATCTTACTAACTAGGGTTAAATTTTTTTAATTCCAAAGTAAATCCATCGCAACTATTAGAGAGTATAATGCAGGATGCACCACCTTGTGTTCTTGTTTTTCCAGCTGCACCAGGGTTGATAATATATGGTTTTTTAGTCATATCTAAAGTGTGGTGATGTGTATGGCCATAGATAACAACTAATGCATTAGGATATGATTCTCTTAAGGAATCATGGTAATTAGGATAATGTTTGTGACCATGAGTTACTATAATATCACCAATAGATGTAGTTATAACCTCTACATCATTTAACTCATTATAATCATCATTATTTCCGTTTACTGCATATAATTCTTTTGATGTAAGTTTAATATTTTCGAGTATTTTGTGATCTAAAATATCACCTGCATGAATAACATAATCACTTTTATTTATAAGGTTATATATCAAAGGATTTAGATTAGCATGCGTATCAGAAAGTACTATTATTCTAAAAAGATTATCCTTTATTATATGCGGATGTAATTTCATTTGAATTTATACGATTGACTCAACTTTAAACTAAGATACTAGAATATAGTTGCACCAAAGACCTTGATGGATTCATCTTCAATACCTAACACTAACCTGCCAAGATATTCACCTTCTACTTCTGAACTTGTTTGTTTAAATAAAACAGTGACATGTTCATTGCGCCTAAGGCAGCCAAAAAATTTTCTTTCAACAGATAAGCTTGTAAGCATTTTATTAGCAGCCCATTGTTTTCCTATTTCGACTTCATTTGCTCCAAAAAGCATCTCTTTAGAAAAATGTTTTGTGAAACCACCGTAATCTTTTTTATTCGATGATTCCACAAGTCCATTCCAAATCGGATTAGCAATCTTTAAGATTTCTTCATCCGTCATTTCAACTAGATTCATATGTTAACTCTTCTATTAAATAATATAAAATTATTTATGCTTTTTGCTCACCATCAACTTCCTCGTCGATAAGGTGATAAAGCGGAGCTTTTTCTAGTTCAAACTTACCAGTTTTCGGGTCACGTCTTGAAACAGTTAAGCAATGCCAATTGTCATCATCTAACTTTAAGAAGTCACCTCTATAATAATATCCAGGCCAACGTGTTTCTTCGCGGAATATTGTATGTTCAGCGACACATTGTGAAACTAATGCACGATGCTTCAATTCCCATGCTCTCATTAATTGATGTAAATCTTCAGCTCCAACATGCTCTAAATCTTCTTCTAATATTCCAAGAAGCTCTATCCCACGTTTCAAACCAACTTCATTAGTCATATAGTTAGTACCAATACCACCAACATACTCGTCCATTATCTTTTGTAGTCTTTGTAGACCTTGGATTGGCAATATGTAACTTGGAGATACTGTCCCAGCTGTTATTTCATTACGTCCAACAGTATAGTTCTCAAGAGGCTTATATATAACTTCTTTTAACTTTTCACACTGACCATCTGTAACAGTTATACCATCAGCACGACCATCATTGATATATTGCACAGCTGCTTTAGCGCACAATCTACCTTCCGTAAACGAACCAGATGAGAATGCATGAGCTGTTCCACCAGCAGCATCACCTGCTGCAAATAAACCATCAATAGTCATCATCCTGTTATAACCCCAGAAATATTCTGGTATGCCGCCAGACACATCTTCTGGCCCACTAACCCAGGCACCTGAGCATGTTGCATGAGAACCCATTACATATGGCTCTGACGTAGTTAATTCTGGATTTTGGTATTTAGGATCTATATCTTGAGATGCCCAAACAACCGCTTGACCAACAGTCATTCCTAAAAAGTTTTCCCATCCAATAGTTTCTAAATGTGGGTCTTGGAATGCTTCCATTGTGACCATATAAATTGGACCTCTACCGGCCATTGTTTCTTGAATAAACGCATGATTACGTAAGCATGTTGGTGTTGGTACATGATCAATATACTCTCCCACCATTTCTTTTGTTTGGTCATACCATGTTTTTTCATAGTTATCACCATTTGCATTTTGAGTGTACGTTTTTAGATGCAAGAAGTATGCTCCTACCGGGCCATACCCATCTTTAAATCTAGTAAGTACAATACGATTTTCCATTTGTGTCATTTTTGCACCAACTGCTATTGGCAGTGCATATGCTGAACCGTTGCTCCATGGTGCATACCATGTACGACCCATACCTTCGCCAACTGAACGTGGTTTAAAAATATGTGATGCTCCGCCTGCTGCACATATTACTGCTTTAGCGCGGAATACATAATGATCACCAGTACGCATATTGAAACCTGTAGCGCCACCGATTCTATTATCATTAGTTTCATCCATTAATAGATGAGTAATCATTACACGATTATAAATTTTATCTGCAGATTTTTTAGCGGCTTCAGCTACTATAGGTTTATAGCTTTCACCATGAATCATGATTTGCCACTTTCCTTCTCTCTGGTACTGTCCTGTTTTTTCATTACGCATAAGTGGCAGACCCCACTCTTCAAACATATGTACACATGAGTCTACATGACGTGCCATATCATATGCTAAATCTTCACGGACCATTCCCATTAAATCATTACGAGCATATCTTACATGGTCTTCTGGTTGATTCTCATCCCACTGCATACCCATGTAACAGTTAATAGCATAAAGACCTTGGGCAACAGCACCACTTCTGTCTATATTTGCTTTTTCTGCACAGATAATTTTCATATCACGGCCCCAGTATCTTGATTCAAATGTAGCACCTGTACCAGCCATACCACCGCCAACAACTAAAATGTCGCAGTCTTCATAATGTGTTTTAAATTTAGCCATTAGTAATACACTCCTTGTTTCAATTTACCAACTTTTGCCATTAAAGGGACGCCTGTATCTGATACTGGAACTTTTCCAGTTTTTAAATAAGTTGGCTCACCATATAATCTATTATTATCATGCGCATCTTTATTAGGTACGTCTTTCTCGGCTAATTTAGGGATGAATTTTCCCCATGGTTTAGTAGTGATTGGCGAAACAAAACTTTTCATGTGGCCATTTCTAAACTTAATCTTCCAGCTAATAACCCCTTTCTCTTCTTCACGAAGAACACGAACTTTATGTCCCATTGGAGCAAAATCTGCATATCCACGAACATCAATAGCATTCTGCGGACACGCTTTCACACAAGAGTAACACTCCCAGCAAAAGTTAGGTTCAATGTTTACTGCACGTCTAATAAGTTTATCAATGTGCATAATATCTGATGGACAAATATCCACACAATGTCCACATCCGTCGCATCTGGTCATATATACAAAAGTTGACATAATTTTCTCTCCGTTTAATCTATTTTAAATTCTTAATAATTCTGTGGCTCGGAACGCTTGATTCCTAAACCAAATTGTTTTGGTAAATCTGCTGGCTCAGGCAAGTCATCTCTTGACCCGTCAGCTTCAGCCAAATGTTTTTGGATAGCAGCACCTGGTTTGTAAAACATATGTGCAAACTTAGACCAATATACTCCACCAAATAAAACTACATTGGATATCACAAACATGATAAAGAACAATGTTGCTAAGCCATTTGAGTTAGCTGATTGGAAATATGACCATAATAGGCCAAATGTTGAAGTTATTACTAACGAGAGTACAAAAAGATCAGCAAAAACAATTCTACTCCAGTTATTACCTTCAGCTCTAACATCTACTCTTTGTATGAACCAGAACCAATAACCACCGACACATGTCATTATTGCTCCTATATGCCATAACATTGGGTAAATTGTTGACGTAGAAGAAGCGCTGAAAATCATTACTGCTGATGATACCCAAAATAGAATTGTTCCATACATTCCTAAAAGATGAGTGATTCTTCTTGTTACTCCGCAGAATTCTGCAGAAGTTGCAACGTCATGAGCTAGTGTTTTTACAATAATAGCTGTTTTTTCACCTGTACTTACAGATTTTGTTGCAGACAATTTTGCTTTTTTTGCATTATTAAAAAAGAATTTAACATTCTTTTTATGCATCATATCTAAAACTACACCACCTATAGTGAATATAACCATAAGAACCAAAAATCCTTGCATATATGCAGGTGCAATATTTAGTACGTTATCGATGAATGGGTTAACTGTTATCATAATTTCTCCGGATTTAATTCAGTTTAGGCTTGTATAGCTTGGCTTCTTTTAGTTGATTTGATTGGGCCTTCAGTAATTTTAAGCTTTACAGGCAGAGATATCTTATCATTTACTGTAATTGCTTTAGTTCTATGTGTTATAGAGTTTCCAGTTACACTCTTAGTGACTTTCGACATAATATCTCCATTATTTATTACTTTCTGCAAAAGATTATAATATATTCTTAATCCGTTTGGAATGAATTATTAGTAAATAAGTATATTCTTTTTAACCATATAAACTATAAGGATTGATAGTACCTCATTAATATTTCAGCAACTTCTTTTCTTGCAAACTCAGGAGGTAATTCCTCGCCGTTTGACAGCATTTCTCTGACTTTGGTCCCAGATAGTAGTACAAAGTCATCTTTTGAGTGATCTTTAGCATCTCTCATCATTATAACTTTATTTAGTTTCTTTGAAAAAGCAGTGTGATCAGCTGAAAATATCTCTAATTTTAGAGAATTTTTGACTACGTCAAGTTTAAATACTTCCTGAGCTTCAAATGGACCATAATAATCACCTACACCTGCATGATCTCTTCCAACTATTAAGTGTGAACAACCACAATTTTGTCTGAATACAGCATGTAATAAAGCTTCCCTAGGTCCTGCATATAGCATATCAAACCCAAAACCTGAAATCATGACAGTATTCTCTGGAAAATATATCTCTACCATTTTAGCTATGGCTGAATTTCTAATATCACCGGGTATATCACCTTCTTTAAGCTTTCCTAATGTCATATGAATTAAAACGCCATCAGCATCCAGCCTTTCTAAAGCCATTTTACAGAGTTCTTCATGAGCTCTATGCATTGGATTTCTAGTTTGAAAAGCAACTGTCTTGGACCACCCTGCTTTTGCAAGCATTTCTCTAATTTCTGGAGCAGTAGCAAAAGTACCAGGAAACTCATTTGGAAAATAACTATAGTTTAATACCTTAATATCACCAGAAATTAATGTATTGCCAAGACTTAAGAAATTTGCGACTCCTGGGTGACTTTTATCTGTAGTTCCAAAAACTTTATCTGTCATTACTTTTATTTCATCATCGCTTAGATTTTCAATTGCTGAAACTTGTTGTATAGCTATTACCGGATTACCTTCCATGTTTGGATCTAACAATGCTATTTCGTCACCTATTTTTATATTTTTTGAATCTTTAGTGAGGTTAACAATTGGAACAGGCCAAAATAGACCTTCTGTTGTTAACATGTTATTTGACACACTAATGGCGTTCTTTTTGTCCATGAATCCTGATAATGGAGTGAAATATCCAGCTCCAAGCATAACAACATTGGCTGCTGCTGCAGAATTTAATAATAATTGAGGCATGTCTTTTGATTTGCTAATGAGGCTCTCTCTTTGAGAAGAATCATTGACGAATAAAGGGTTTAATGAGTCTGACCCATGAGGTGCTATCAAATTTTTCATAAAATATCCATAGTTATATTATTAAATGCCCATTGATGATTGGGAAGACTAATACTATAATCTACGTTGCTTAAATGGTCAAAGAACTTTTCTGGCAAAGATGGTACTTATATGCTTGTAAAAATAAGTATATATTAATCAAATAGAGGAATAATGAGTTATGGAACAAATTCTAGAAATAAGAGACGGATGTACTACTCCAGCGCAATTACTGAAAAGTAAAGCTTTTGCTCAATATCTGGATATTTATAAAAAACAATTTATAAAAGAATTAAAAAATCGTGAAAATACTGATCTTAAAGATGACGTTCTTCATAAGATTGACTACATAAATAGTATTGATGCTAGTACTTATATTACTATTATAGAAGGAGATACTCCTTTCTCCGGTGACGAATTAAAAGTTCATAGAGATTCCGTTAAATTTATTGATGGAGCGTTTCATCACTATAGAACAAAATCTTATACACGCCTTGTTAGGCTTCATAATGAAATATTAGAAGAGGGAACGGATGCTGAAATGATAAAAGACAGTGTAACGTTGAAGGCTGATAAACTTTCTGAGCTTATTCTTGAAACAAGAAGAATCTTGCTTATTCGTGCTGGCCTTGGAGATGGTGTAAGAAGAACGAAAGGGCTTGAGTGCCATCCAAATGTTGCAGTTGGAGAAATCTCGGGGCACTTTGTTAATTTACCCGGCGAATATTCAAGCTTAAGTAAGGTTGCTATGACCACAACTGCGGATATGAGAACAGGTGTTTATTATGAGACTCATGCTAATAAAAGAGAGTTTCCATTTTATGCTCTAGAACATAATCCTTTTAAGAATGATAAATTTAAAGCAGAAGACTATGTGGCCATTCCTTTTGAAGTCGGTGCATGGAATATTTTATGCTATATCCATAAATCAAGAGGTTGTGTTGAAATGGAACCAGGCTTACTAAATCTATTTCCATTCTCTAATGTAAAAAATATTACAGATAAACAGCCGGATGGAGTATTTATTTTTGGTTGCCCAGATTCAGATATGAAAGATCTAGGGTACTATCATGACAAAAAAAATAATTTGTTAGTTGGGCTCATACCTAATCTTGATCAGTGTAAATATTTTGGATATGGTAAAAAACCAATTTTAACTCTTCATAATGTACTTTGCATAATGAATGATGATTTGCCTCTTCACTGCGGATGTACAAGATATGTTGTTAAATTTGATGAAAAAACAAATGAACCATATATCTTTGATTCTTTTGTTAAAGCTGATGACATGGGTAGAGCAAAATTAATTCAAAATGATGATAAGTCACTATCACCATATTTCTATGGTACAGAAACTGGAGCATTTGCTTGTCTGGATGGTTTTAGTGAACATGCTAAAATGCAAATGGAAGGTAGAGAAATTGGTTATAATAAACATTCTGGAACAAATGCTAGACAAATTGTACCAGTAACAGAGTACTCAGAAATCTCAACTGGTTCAGAGTTAGATATTATGCTTTATCTGAATAACTATGAACTTATTCATCCAACCAAATCATGTATGAATACAAATATGACAGTTGATGAAGCTCTGGGGCACTTTAGAAGTGGTGCACGAGTAGCAGCTGGTAGCACTCAAACTAAAAGAGGTGATGTGGAAATTAGTTATTGGGCTAATCCATTTCCTCTTCTTAAAGAAAATGATGGCTCTCTTGTTCCAAACCATGAAGAGCTTTATGGGCAATTTGAAAAAATTGAAAAGAAATTCTTAGCAAATATTAAAGATAGAGTTGGCCAAGGAAAAATGAAAATTGGTGTAGCTCATAGTATGTTAATGGCAGGAACATATGTTAAAAGTACTGATGATCAACTGGCAGACTGTGGTTTTAACGACAGAGCTATGGTTGAGCATGAAGGACCAGAGCGTGCTGCGCATGATATGATTGAATTAATAAAAAAAGCAGCTATTGATAAACGTACAGCACTTGGAGATGAAACACTAAAACAGTTAGACATCACAGTTGCAACGATTGGTGACAGTAGAACTGGTAAGTCAGAAATGGCTGAAAAAATGGAAGGAGTACTTAATATGAGTCTTATCTAGGCTCATATTTAAAAAAGGTTTAAGCTTTAGATCGTAGAAAGTCTAGTTGAGCTTGCTCTTTATCATACTGTGTTGCTTCTCTAACATCTAAAATTTTAATTTTATACAAAAGCGACTTTCCTGCAAGATAATGGTTCCCATCTAAAACAATTTTTTGGTCGGTAATCTCTGTCACTTTAAAATCTTTTGTATCACCCGACTTGTTTGCAAAAGCTATAGTTTCATCTAACTTCCTAAATTCTTCAGGGACATTTGTGAGTTTTTCATTAATTACCAATGATGAATCATACCCACCAAAGCCATCATTAGGAGAAACTTTAACTTCTACCTCTTCGCCAGCTACCTTGCCATCAAGAGAATTTTCAATAATTGGTAATAATTTTTTTCCTTCACCATGAATATGCGTTACTGGCTGATCAACTTTTTCAAGGAGCTCTAATTTATCATCATAGAGCTCATATGTTAATACGACAAACATATCTTTAGTAATTTTAATAGAATCCATATGTATCCTTAAATAGTTTGTTCTATATTAATATTGTATAATAGAATTAATAATATCTTACTGGATACAAATTTAAATGCAAAGCTTAGGTAAAATTATAATATTAGGTGGAACTGGATTCATTGGTTCACAGTTATGCGCTAAACTAGCTCCTTTATGCGATAAAATTTGTGTACTAACAAGAAATATTGAAGCCAATAAAGATTTAAAACTGATACCTAATTTAGAAATTATTCGGGCAAACGTGTCGGATGAGAGAACCTTAAACGCTATGTTTTCCGGCTCAGATATAGTTATCAACACCATAGGTATATTGAATGAGTCTGGCATAGACAATACTTTTAATAATTTACATTATGAATTGACGAAAAAAATATCTAATGCAATAAAACTTAATAAAGTTAAACGTTATCTACATATTAGTTCCCTTAATGCTGATCCAAGAGCAACAAGTCAGTATTTAATTACAAAAGGTTTGGCAGAAAATTATATTAGAGACAATATGGATGATTTTTGTAATACAACAATTTTTAGACCATCGATTGTATTTGGGGAGGATGACTCATTTTTTAATAAATTTTCTATAATACTTAAATTTTTACCTGTCTTTCCTCTTGCATGCCCGGATTCAAAATTTATGCCTATCTATGTCAATGAGCTAACAGATTTTATGATAAGTACAATCCGTGATAATAAAACATATGGTCAAAAAATTGATGTTACTGGTCCAAATGAATATACCTTTAGGCAACTCATAGATATTACATTAAAAGCATTAAAGATTAGAAGGCTTATTATTCCACTAAATTATACTTTATCAAAATTACAGGCTGTTATCTTTCAAAGATTACCTGGGAAATTATTTACATTAGATAATTTTTTGTCCTTACAAACTGATAGTTCCAGTAATCAAGGGTTTAAAGGGAAACTATCTTTAGAAGATATAGTTCCGGGTTACCTAAACTTTTCATTAAAACAAAAACATATTGAAAACCTTAGAAAGAAGTCAGGCAGAAGTGAATGAGAATTTATTTAGTTGGTGGCGCTGTTAGAGACAAATTGCTAGGCAGACCAGTTAAAGACCATGACTGGGTTGTTGTTGGCTCATCACCCGATGAAATGCAGAAGAAAGGTTTCAAACAAGTTGGCAAAGACTTCCCAGTATTTATAGATCCTAAAACAGGCGAAGAATATGCGCTGGCAAGAACTGAGAGAAAGTCAGGTCATGGTTATACAGGATTTGAATTTGATACTAACTCTAATGTTACATTAGAAGAGGATTTAGCTAGAAGAGATTTAACTATTAATGCAATAGCTCAAGATGAGGATGGAAACCTTATTGATCCATTCAATGGGCAAGAAGATATTAAAAACAAAAAACTAAGACATGTCTCTGATGCGTTCTCTGAAGACCCTCTAAGAGTTCTCAGGGTTGCAAGGTTTTATGCCAAATTTAATGATTTTATAGTTGTACCAGAAACAGTTGATAAAATAAAAGAGATTATTGAGAGTGGAGAGCTTGAGTACCTGACACCTGAAAGAAAATGGTTAGAAATATATAAAACCGGTAGCGACTTAGATAAATTCTTTAGTTTTTTAATCACTCATCATGCTCGAGATATATTATTCCCTGAAATTCTAAATAGCGGGACGGGACTATTTTTCCCAAGTGATGCAACAAAAGTTGAAATTATTTCGTTTAATTTATATGACTGCATAAAAGCTCCTGAAGGAATTGAATCTTTTTGTCAAAGATTAAAAGTTCCAAATGAATACAAAAGTTTGGCGCTGCTATTTTCTAATTGTTTACGTGATTATTGTGACTATGTTCCAGATAGTACTGAGGATTATGATGCACTTTTATCTCTTATAAAGAAAATGGATATTCGTAAAAAAGATCGACTAAGTTCATTTATGAAGTGTGTATATTATTTTTATATCATGCCTGATGGACATAAAAATTTTTTTGAAGAGCTGATTGAAAATATAAATAATTTTAAACTAAGCGATGAAGATCAAAAAAAGCCTGGCCTTGAAATTAAAAATATTATTGAAAATGTACATAGAGAAATTGCACAAGATGCGATAAGAAAATTCTTAAATAAATCTGATTAAAACCACACCTAAGATTAATCTATAAATAATATATGGAGTGAATGATATTTTATTTATAGTTGATATAAATAAATGAATAGTAATGTATGAAAATATGAAAGATAAAAATATCCCTAATAAATGCTCATTTAAAATTTCAACATTTCCTATTTTATATAGTTGCATTGATTGATATACCGTCGCCATAAAAATAGCAGGCATAGACAATAAAAAAGCAATCTTAATAGAATCTTCTCTACTAAAGTTTACTAACAACGCTGCTGTAATAACAATCCCTGACCTAGAAACACCCGGCATTATAGCTAATGTCTGCATTAAACCAATAAATATAATAGTGAATATACTAATATTTGTTAGCTTAGTTATTTCATCTTTCTTTTTAGAATCAGCTAAATATAAAATAACTGCAAACAATATGGTCATTAAAGCAATCGAGCTAATAGAACGCATATTGATAGAGACCATATCAATAAATAGTAAACCTATAATAGGTAATGGGATTGACCCAATTACTATTAATTTAAGGTAGTCTAGCCCTTCATTAGTCAACGATAATATTTTTTTAATCTCATTTCTATAATAGATTAAGATAGCAATCAAAGACCCTGAATGAAGCGCAATATCAAACCCTATTCCTTGATCTTTTAGCCCTAATAGATACGAGGTGAGTATTAAATGAGACTGGCTAGATATGGGCAGAAACTCGGTTATGCCTTGAATAGCTGACAGTATTAATATATGTATGAATTCCATATTATAACTTATGTATATGATTAAATTCTTTAGTTGATAATAATGGAATGTCGATATTTTTTTTCATCACTAGAACTTTAAATATTTCACCCATTGTATTTGGCAAGAGAATATTTTTCAATCTATTTAGCTCATCTAACTTTTCATTTTCAGACATTTTTTTACTTTGAAATAAGTCCAAGATTCCAAGATTGATTAAAAAATTAGATTGTATAAGGTAACCTGCAATATCAAGTTTTGTACTTAAGCATATATTATTTAAGTGTGAAAAATTTACAAAAGATGATAAATCTTGTTCACCTATATTCATCATCGGGTCAAAGTTTGGCTGATGATTATGCACACAAACAAGGGTTCCTTCGTTCCTATCTTCTAGAAAATATTCTTTGCTATTATAGCCATAGTCTATTAGAAATATTACACCTGAATTCAAAACCTTATCTAAAGACTTTAACCATTTTTTATAATGAAGATTTATTTCACTTATATAATGATTTTTAAAATAAATTTCATGATTATTTTTTGCTAATTCTAATTCTTTTATAAAGTTAGGAGGCGCACTATTCCAAACATGCTTATAACTATCGCCATCTATTCCAATAAACAAGCATTCAATATTATTATCTATTACCTTAAATCTTTCCGTAGGCAAAGCGTCAAAGAATTCATTAGCAATTATTAAACCATCCATAGACGTATCTTCTAAAGAATTGCTCCATTCGAATAAACAATATAAATCAGGAATAGATTTTTTAATGTTATCTTTTTGTAACTTAATAAGGCTATCTGATATTTCTAGTATTATATATTTACTAGGGAGACATTTTTTAATCTTTAAGTTTTTCAAAAGATCTATGGCAAGACTAGCATCTCCACCCCCCATTTCCATAATATTCAAATCTTTATCTATATTTAATTTAAGGTTTATAAATTCATTAGAAATTGATTCTCCAAATAATGATGAATTTATTGGAGAGGTTATAAAGTCACCATTCTTACCGAATATCTGCTTTTTACTCGTATAGTATCCATAATCTTTATGATAAAGAGATATTTCCATAAACTCAGAGAATGGTATTTCATTCTGACTATTGATTCTATCTGCTAGATATAACTCTATTGGTGATTTCATAACTTATATATTTTTAATTATAGTGTACATTTTTTAATTTACCCTTAATATATATCTATGGCTATAACTAGAACAGTTTTTATTACAGGCGGAGCAAGACGGATTGGTATGGCTGTTGCTAAATATCTTCATGCTTCAGGATATAACATAATCATTACTTATGATAAGTCTCGTCATGAGGCTAATACTTTATCTAAAACTTTAAACGATATTAGACAGGGTTCATTTGCAGCAATTAATGCAAATTTTTCTTCAAAAAAAACATGTGAGGCTGCATATAAAAAAGCTATTAAAGTATTTGGAAGAATAGATGTTCTGATTAACAATGCCTCTAAATTTTACCCAACTAAAATTAATGATGTAAATGAGAAGTCTTGGTCTGATATTATCGATACTAATTTAAAGATTCCCTTGTTACTATCAAAGGAATTTTATCCAGAACTAAAGAAAAGGAAGGGGTCAATCGTAAATATTATAGACATACATGTTAACCCTCCACTCAAAGATCATATTATTTATAATGTTAGTAAGGCTGGTCTATTAGCATTAACAAAATCCTTAGCTAAAGACTTAGCCCCACATATTAGAGTGAACGGTGTTTCTCCGGGTGCTATCATGTGGCCCGAAACAGATATGGGCAATGCTAGTAAAAAGAAAGAAATACTCTCTCGTATTGCTTTAAGACGGACGGGTGAACCAGATGATATTGCAAAGGTAATATTATTTCTAATACAAAGCGCTAATTATGTTACAGGACAAAATATTGATATAGATGGTGGTAGAAAACTAAACATGTAGTTATATCATTTAGGGGTGACTGACTAATATAGATATTAGCAGTAATCCGCTAAGTGTTAATGTGACTGGTATTCTCAGATAATAAATGACAGAACTACTGATTTTATTATTTAAATAAAGCAAGTAATCAATAAATAATTGTAGTAATAAAAAAATTATTATTGCTGAAAAAAGAAAATATTTCTCATAATTTAAAACATTCAGAACCATTATAAAAAAAGCTATTAAACTTGGCATGAATCCATAGATTGTATAAATTATATTATTTTTCTTAAAATCCCAATTAATTGCACCTATAAATGTAAAAATAATCAATGTGTTATACAACATGATGTCATATATAACCTCTGGACTTAACATCTCTATGAAATATAAATCTATCAATAAATAAAAATAAGGTAGTAGCCCTAAATAAGAAATTAAACATTGAATTAAAAAATTCATATTTAGATATCAAAATCAACTTTTTTAACTATTTGCTTCTCAATAATGTGATTTTCCATAATATCAGAATGAGACATGTTTAATTCTGGATGAATGAAGTCAGGAGCTATATCTATTAAAGGTGCTAACACAAAGTCATATTCAATTATTTCTTTTCTAGGAATTTTAATCTTTTCATTAGATATGATTAAACTATCATAATATAAAATATCAATATCTAAAGTTCTAGAACTAAACTTAGTTTCCTTAAAGTGTCTACCATGATTATTTTCAATAGCGTTAAGATTAACTTTCAGGTCATATATGTCTGATATCGTATCAAACGAACATACAAAATTATAAAAATTAGGCCCATCAAACCCCATGGAAGATGTCTCATAGACTGGTGAGATTATAATGTTTTTATAATTTTTCCTTAACTCAGTCATACATGACTTAATATTTTTTTCTTTATCAATATTGCTTCCAATGCCAATATAGACTTTATGAGGCATTTCTATTTCTCTCAATAATAACTCCAACCTCTTTTGATCCTGTTACAGCTCCAGGCTTACTAAACCTTCCTTTAACATGAGTGATATCAAAGTTATCAAATATCATTTTGATTGTTTCTTCAGCTAATGTCTCTATTAAAAAAAACTCTCCTTCTTGGACAGTGGCTTTAACTTTCTTAGCCACAGCCTTATAATCTATTGTGTATTCTATGTTTTCAGATTCTGAGGCCTTCTTAATCTCTGTCCCAAGCTCCAGATCAATACATACAACTTGTTTGATCTTTCTTTCCCAATCATAAATACCAATTATAGCTTCTATACATAATTCCTTTATAAACACTATATCCATCATATTTTCCTGTGATATTTTTTATATATATATTGTATATGAATACGTTTCTGATATCATTATTTGAGTTTGGAGAAATAAAGTGTCTAAAATTTGTCAGATTACAAAAAAAGCGGTTATGTCAGGTAATAATGTCTCGCACGCTAAAAATAGAACAAGAAGGACTTTTGAGCCTAATCTTCATATGCACAGACTATGGTCTGAAGCGCAAAATAAGTGGATTAAACTAAAATTATCATCTAAAGGTCTCAGAATCATAGATAAGTATGGTCTTGATGCAGCTTTAGAAAAATACGATATTACATAAGATTATGAGAGAGAAAATAAGATTAAATTCGTCAGCAGGAACAGGTCATTTTTATACTACCACTAAGAATAAAAAGACTATGCCTGACAAACTAGAAATCAAAAAATTTGATCCTACAATCAGAAAATATGTGATGTATAAAGAAGGTAAAATTAAGTAATCTACTTAATTACCTTGTAACCTTTCAAACTATTAGAAAAATCAACTAAACACTCAATTCCTTCTTTTTGAGCCTCATCTCTCCATGCATTGATCGTTTCAAGGAAACTTTCATGTTTTAAGTTTCTAGAATGTAAGATATCAAATAGTTTATTCTTTAAGCGATAAGCAGTTTTCAAAGCACTGGATTTCTTAAAAATCTCATCTAAAGTAATAGTTTCTTGATTAGATATTCTATGCGGTTCCCTAACCAAAGATGATTTAGAGTGTTTCAACAAATTTTTAAAATCATTATTTGCTTCCTTAGACTCTTGTTTCATAAGCGGACTCAGAACATTTTTTGTATAATTCGTAATAACTGTAAGTTTAGACCTCAATAACGCATATCCAATCTCTGAGTCAAGCGTATCACCTGGCGTATTAACTACAGTTTTAGGAGCTAATCTTTTTACATTTACCTGCCCTATAGCTGAAAATATTTTTATATATAACCATCCAATATCAAACTCCCATGGTTTTAAAGAGAATTTAGCAGCTGTTGGGAAAGCATGGTGATTATTATGTAATTCTTCTCCACCTATCAGGATTCCTACCGGAGACATATTTGTTGAGTCATCACTAGTATCATAGTTTCTATAGCCCCAATAATGTCCTGCTCCATTTATTCCACCAGCTGCAAATATAGGGGTCCAGGCCATTTGGATAGCCCAAATTATAATTCCAACAACTCCAAATAATAAAATATTACCTATAAACAAAAGCAATATACCTAAATTGCTTCTGCCCGTATAAACATATTTTTCTACCCAATCATTAGGGCAATTTTGAGAATACTTGGATATGGTTTCAGGATTATTTTTTTCATCATAATATAAGTCTGCGCCACGCAATAGTACATTTTTAATACCATAAACTGCAGGGCTGTGTGGATCATGGATTGTCTCAACTTTTGCATGATGCTTGCGATGTATAGCTACCCAATCAGCTGTTTTCATTGATGTTGTAAGCCATAACCAAAATCTAAAGAAATGCCCTAGAGCAGGCTTAATCTCTATAGCCGAGTGACATACCCCTCTATGCAGATAGAGTGTTATTGCCACAATCGTAATGTGGGTTACTATTAGTGTATAAATTACATAGCCTATCCATGTAAAATCCACAACTCCATTAATTATTATGTTTATCATATTTGTATATTTAAAGTTAAATTCATCATATGATACATTTAAAATTATGTCCAATAAATACCTAGATTATGCCTGAATTACCTGAAGTAGAAACAGTAGTTAATGCTATAAAAAAATCCCTTAAATCCATGACAATAAATAGGTTTATTATTATGAATAATAAATTAAGATGGAAAATAGATTCTGATATTTCTAATTCAGTTAAAGATCAAGAAATAAATTTTATCTATAGAAGAGGAAAGCATATTATCTTTAGACTAGATGATGGATATTTACTTATACATTTAGGAATGACAGGTATTATTAAATTTATAGATAGCCTGGGTTCAAAAGATATAGGGAAACATGACCATTATGAGATTCAATTTAAAGATAATAAAATATTAAGATACAATGATATTAGAAAATTTGGATCCATACATTGGACGCAAGATATTGATAATCATTTTTTAATTAAAAATCTTGGGCCCGAACCTTTATCTGAAGAGTTTAATGGTGTTTTTTTAAAAAATAAGTGTAGAAAAAGAAATGTTGCAATTAAGAACCTAATTATGAATCAAAACATTGTAGTAGGAGTAGGTAATATTTATGCTTGCGAATCTTTACACCTATCATCAATAAGGCCTGAAAAAAAATGTAAATATATTACTCTCAAGCAATGCAATGATTTAGCTCAAGCTATAAAATATGTTTTAAAGAAATCTATTAAATCTGGGGGCACTACTTTAAAAGACTTTAAAACTTTAGATGGGACCCCAGGATATTTTAAACAAAAACTCATGATTTATGATTGTAAAATTTGTAAATGTGGAGCAAAAGTTAAAAATATTAAACTTGGAGGAAGGTCCTCTTTTTACTGTAATATATGTCAGAAATAATTAAGAATATTTTTTGCGTAGGGCTTCCAGTACATCCTTATGAACAAATTTTTCTAATTTACCATCATGCCTGGCAATATCTTTAATTATACTTGATGATAAAAATCCAAATTCTTCAGCAGGACTCATAAATACACTTTCAATATCAGGTTCCATTGATCTGTTCATACTTGCTAACTGAACTTCATATTCAAAATCTGAAACAGCTCTTAGCCCCCTCAGTATTACTGTTGCAGAGTGATCTTTTGCAAACTGCACCAAAAGTTTATTTAAAGGATATACTTCAATTTTTTTTTCATCAGAAAAAATATTTTGTACAAAATCTATTCTCTCAGAGGTTGAAAACAAAGTATTCTTTTGTGGATTTTCAGCAACAGCAATAATAATTTTATCAAATATTTTACAGCCTCTTTTGGCTAAATCTGTATGACCATTAGTTATTGGGTCAAATGTTCCTGGATATACTGCTATTTTTGCCATTTAGTTTTCCTTTATTTTAGCTATTGTATAGCTTACGTCACCTATGCTTGAATCTTTTAATATATTATGTGTCTTAGTGATTATAGACACAAGCTTTTGATTGTAATCTTTTTTTCTCTGCTCATAGTATATATATGTGTTTTGACTTAAATAGCTAAATTCATCTAACATAACAATACTCTTCTCCAGAAGGTCGCTATTATATGGCGCATCTACAAAAATTAAATCATATTTCATATCTTTATTCGTTTTTAGATATCTTAAGGCATCTATATTAGAAATTTCATAATTCTCTATGCCTAACAAAGAATACTCACTCTTTGTTTTCATATATGACTTCTTATTATTTTCAACTAATAGAGATTTATTGATTCCTCTCGATATTGCTTCTGCTGATAATATTCCACTGCCAGAAAATAAATCTAAACTAATCATTTTTTGATTCACCTTAATTACATTGAATATGGCTTCCCTTATATAAGACTTGGTGGGTTTAAGTGAATCGTTGCCGTCGAATGTGAGATATCTAGATTTTAAGTCACCACCAGTAATTCTAATTTTTTTATTAGCCAATCAATTATTTCCCACTGTATTAATTGAAATATTTTCAAAATCTAGATCTGATTTAAGCGAAGAAATAATACTTTCTTTGGTAACCAGATTGATTCCCTCAATGTATTCTTCAAAATAATTATCATGCATTTCATAACTATTTATAGCCGATAAAGTACTAAGCATTTTTTTGTTAGTATCTAATCTCAACTCAAAACTTTTTAATAAACCAAGTTTAGCTTTCTTGACCTTTTCATTGCTAATATCAAATTTTTTAAACTTATCTATCTCTGCTTTTAAAATCTCCAATGATCTTGCAGTATTTTTTGATTCAGTCTGCATACCAATCTTAAGAACACCTATATCTTTAAATGGTGCTAAGTAACTATAAACTGAATAAGCTAATCCATTCTTTTCTCTAATTTCCTGCATAAGCATTGATCCAAAACCACTTCCACCAAAGATATAGTTAGCTACCAAAATATTGTAAAAATTTTTATGATTTCTTGTTACTGATGGAATATATATTGATATATGAGTTTGCTTACTATCGTGATCAATGTGTCTTATTTTACTATTTCCTTGATAATTTAATTTGTTATAAGCTGAAACATAATCATTTCCCATAGGCACATTACTTAGAACTCTCGAGATAAAATATGTTGCCTCATTTTCATTTATATCCCCAACCATGCTTACTTTAATATTACTAACATTTATTATTTTTTTAATATGTTTTTTGATATCAGTAACATTAATTTTTTCAATGATATTTTTATAACCAGAAATAGGATGAGCATATCCAGTGCCAACAAAAAATTCTTCATTTGTTTTATACGAGATAATTGACGCAGGACTTAGATCTCTCGAAGTTATAGAATTAATTATTACATCTCTAGTATATTCAAGTGGCGTAGCACTTAAGTTTTCAGCTTTTAATATTTCATTTAATTTCTTTGAAATGAATTCTATATTTTTATCACTTTTTATAAATCTTATTTTGAGAGCACTTGAGTCACGGTTAACTGATGAATTATATAATGCTCCTACTTTTTCAAATGAATCAATAATTTTTTCTCCATTAATTTTCTGCTGATGTAATAGTTCAATAGAATAATTTGTAATACCTTTAAGACTCCCATCATCCTTGCTTCCAATAGCAAAAGATATTTCTATATCCACAATAGGTAATGATTTTTCATGGATTAATAAATAATCAGTATTATCTTTTATAACTTCTATTGTAGGATAAGACATGGCATTAGTGCCAGGTATACAAAAGAATAAAGTTATAATGAGAAATAGTTTTTTCATGGCGCAGGCTCAATTAACGAATATATATAATCGCTACTAACGATTTTTTTAGCAGCATTGATCAAGTCTTTTTCTGTTATTGAGTCTATGTCATTAACATATTCATCTAATAAACGCCAATCAAGGTTTTTTGTTTCCAGCATTCCGACTTGCATTGCTTGGTAAAAAACAGAATCAAACTTATAAATATTATTTGCCAATAGTCTAGACTTTGTATTTAATAACTCATTTTTTTTAAGCCCATTTTTAATAAATATTGAAAATTCATTAATAAGAGCAGTTCTTAAATCCTCAGGCTTTACTCCTGTTCTGGGTGAGCCACCTAAGGTTATCAGGCTATCTTTTCTTGAATATGAGTCATAAGATATAAATGTATTTAATGCAATTTTACTGTCATCTATTAAATTTTTTGTGAATCGCGAAGATAAGCCCCCATCCATTAATTCTAGTAATAATTCCATGGCATATAATTCTTTTTTATCCTCAACGCTAAAAGACTTATTTTTAAATGATAATAAAATCATAGGCTGAGATACTTTGTCCTTTGCCGTTATCTCATTAAAAGATATTTCATGCATATTAACTTTTGAATAATCTATTACCTTCTGTTTTGAATAATTCCCATAATATTTTTTAATCAAAGATTTAGCATTATTAGATTCAAAGTTACCAGCAAGTATGAGTGTTGCGTTATTTGGAACATAATAATTCGCATACCATTTTTTTAAATCATCAATCTTGATTCTATTTAAGTCATCCATTGTACCTATAATTGGAATGCCATAATCTTTCATCCCAAATGCTTGTAAACCAATTTTTTCAAAAATTTTTGAAATAGGTTTATCGTCTGTTCTCAACCTTCTCTCTTCTTTTACCACCTCAACCTCTTTTTTAAATTCTTCCTCAGAAAATAATATGTTAGACATACGATCAGATTCCAGTTTTAAGGACAATTCCAAATAGTCTTTATGTATTTTTTGATAGTATCCGGTAAAATCTCTACCCGTAAAAGCATTCTCAGAACCACCGACCTCTTTAATTCTTTTTGAAAAATCTCCAGGCAGTGTATTCTTTGTTCCTTTGAACATCATATGCTCCAGAACATGTGAAATTCCAGAAACACCAGAATATTCATAGCTTGATCCAACGTTGTACCAAATGCTAGAAACTATAGCAGGGCTTCTTTTGTCTTCAATAAGTATCACCTTCAATCCATTTGCCAATACATATTCTTCTATTCTATCTGAAAATTTCATACTAGATTCTGCTAGAGATGGCATTAGACTCATTAGAGCAATGATATTAAAGATACAGAATTTAAATGAGATAAACTTCATAACATAATTATAGCAAAGAATTGGACATTCATAATATCCTTTTTAAGTAAGGTTTAAGCGGGAAATTCATTAAGAAATTTTATGAAATATTAAGAAATATAGCTAAAAACTAAGTTTATAGGCTTGAATACCTTGAATTAGCCATTATAATTACCTTGTAGGAGTATTTTACTTATGAGTAGTAGAGTTATGGAAAATTTACCAGCAGAATTATCATTAGGCCTAGAGTCTGGTGATTCATTAGATATTTATCTTAATCAATTAAGAAAGACACCTCTTTTGTCTAAAGAAGAGGAAGTAGTATTATTTAAAAAACTGAATTCATCTGATGACCTTGAGGCTGCAAGAAAACTAGTATTAGCACACCTGAGATTTGTTGTTCATGTAGCTAAAACATACAAGGGTTACGGATTACCTCTTTTAGATTTAATACAAGAAGGTAATATAGGTTTAATGAAAGCCGTGAAAAGATTTGATCCAGATAAGAATGTTAGATTATTATCTTTTGCTATTTATTGGATTAGAGCTGAAATTCATGAATTTGTAATTAAAAATTGGAGAATGGTTAAGGTTGCAACAACTAAAGCTCAGCGAAAATTATTTTTTAAACTTAAAAGCAAAAAAACTCATACTTCTTGGTTAACAGAAACAGAAACAAAGGATATAGCTTGCGAACTAAATGTAAAGCCAGAAACTGTTACTCAAATGGAATCTAGGTTAAGCGGGAAAGATGTATCTTTCGATCCTTTAGATGAAGATGAAATGTCTCCATCAACATATCTTGCTAATGATAATTTAGATCCATTAGAAAAACTTCAATATGAAAATGATAGCTCTGATAGCTTAGATAGGCTAAATATTGCAATGTCAAAATTAGACGATAGAAGTAAAGATATAATAAGACAGCGCTATTTATTAGAGAACAAGAGCACTCTAGATGACTTGTCTAAAAAATATCAAATCTCTAAAGAAAGAGTTAGGCAGATTGAGTATAAGTCACTTGGTCTCTTAAAAGATACTATATTGTTAGCTTGAACCAACTCTAACTAATAGATAAATACCAATAATGATCAAGTAATAGCAGAGCAAAAAGCACTGCTAGGTAAGTTATTGAGTACTTGAATAGAGCAATTGCCTCTGCAGCAGATTTGCTAATCATTAGCAAGTAAGCGTCTATCGTAAATTTAAGACCAATCAAGACTACACCTGTCAAATATATGAAGCCTGATAAACCCAATATGTATGGGAATAGTGTGATACAGAAAAGAAGTATTGAATATAAAAATATATGAAGTCTTGCAAAATCTCTACCATGTGTAACCGGCAACATTGGAATATCTGCTTTTTTATAATCTTCATACTTATAAACTGCCAGTGCCCAAAAATGTGGAGGAGTCCATAAAAAAATAATCAAAAAAAGTACTAACGGAAATGGTTCTATCTGATTAGTAATAGATGTCCAACCTAATAATGGAGGCATTGCTCCAGCAATACCACCAATTACAATATTTTGTGATGTTAAATTCTTTAAGTAAACAGAATATATAACTGAATATATTATAATTGACAAAAAAGTTAACAATGCCGTTAGCGCATTTACTAAAAGATAAAGCATCGTTATTGATGTTATTGATAAAAACAAAGCAAAGTATATGGCATGCAATGGCTTTATTGAGCCATTCACCAAAGGACGTGACTTTGTTCTATCCATAATAGAATCAATTCGTTGATCCACAACATGATTAATGATAGCTGCTGCCGAAGCTGCTAGGCCTATCCCTATGCTTGCAAATAATATTAATTCATAATTAAGAGTACTCTGATGGGCCAATAACATGCCTACGATAGCCGTAAACATTATCAGTAAATTTACTCTCGGTTTAGTTAAAACAATAAATTCTCTCAATATATTTAAGAAGCTATTTTGACTATATGTTCGTGAATTTTGCATTAGTAGATTTTATCACTTTTGTGGATGGTATGTCGAATAATATAGAAGTGTAATCATGCCCATTAATACTATTGAAGCGTTAACTGTATGTAATACCGCAATACTAATTGGGAGGCTATAAATAACGTTACTTATACCAAGAATAATTTGTAATGTAAAAAAACCTAGTATTATAGAGCTTATTATCTTAATTCTAACATTTGACTGTTTAAAAAATATATACCAAAATAAATACACATATAGTGTTGTTAATAATAAAGCTCCAAGTCTGTGAGTGAAATGAATAGCAACTTTTGCATTATGTATCAGCGGAGCCTGCTCATAATTGATGTTGGGTAAATTGAAAACCGTAAAACCATTTTTATAATCCATGTTAGACGGCCACCATGAATTATCACATTTAGGGAAATCTGTGCAAGCTAATGACGCATAATTTGTACTTGTCCAACCGCCTAGAATAATTTGAAAAATTAATCCAACAATACAAAGCACTATTAAAATAACCAGCTTCTTATCTATTAAATTCAAAATCTTATGTCTTTGAACTTCCAAGCCATTCCATAATAATAGTGTTGCTGTTGACATCCCTAGTACTAGATGTGTTGTCACTATTGTTGGTTTAACTAACTCTGTCACAGTCAACATTCCCATAAGTGACTGAATAATTATAAGAAAAAACAATGTAACTGGAAAAATTTTAGACACATGCTTGGCATACTTAATTGTAAGGTAAGATATATAGAAAACAAAAATTCCTAATATACCGGCAAGGTATCTATGAAACATTTCCCTCCATGCTTTTCCAGTATCGATAATAGCATCAGGGTATAACTCTTGAGCTCTTAAAAGCTCTGTGTCAGTATCTGGTGTTCCCAAGATACCATAGCAACCCGGCCAATCAGGGCAGCCTAAACCTGCATCAGTTAGCCTGACCCATGCGCCCACAGATATCACAACCAAGGTGTATAAGGCGCCGAAAATACATATATTTCTTAAGACATGTAATGACATAATTATCCAACACGTGAAAGTTTAAGTAATTTTTTTATATCTTTGAGAAGTTTTTTCCCATCAAAATTACTATTATACTTAAGTATAACATTTCCAAGAGGATCAACTAATAAAAGTGAATTTTTATTATCTGATATCCCCTTAATTAAACCATGAATTTTATTAGGTTTATTTTTTATAAGAATAAGATTTGGATAAGACTGGAGTAAGTTAATTTCAGTATTCTCATCAAGCGCCTTATTTGATAAAAATAATCTTTGTAATCTATCCATGTTTTTACCTAATGCAGTATTCACTTGTCTCATAAGATATATGTCATGGAGACACTCTTCACCGCACTGAGTATTTGCATAATAAATTAACAGCCATTTACCCTTTGGCAATGACTTTTCATTATTATTGTCATTAATAACAGTGTTGCTAATATTTGTTATTGGCTTAACTAGATCACCATAATTAGTCGTGGAATATGATTTCCCAGGAGAGTAATTATCAAGCATAAAATATGCAATAAAAAATGGTAAAATAAAAATCGACATTATTATTATTAATTTAAACTGTCCTCTATTCATTATGCTTTTCCTTACTCATTAAAATTATCATAAAAATAAACCCTATAATTGAAAATAAAAACCACTGACCAGCATACATATAATGCTTTAATTGTGGGTTATCCTTTTGAATGCTTTGAGTTTCATAAGAGTTTACTTGTTTCTCATTCATTATCACAACATATGGTTCTACATCCATATTAAGTAATTTAGATATTTTTTGAATCTCAATATTTTGTATTAAAAGAGGCCATGATGAAACATATTTATCATCAGCAAGGTCATAAAAATTACTATTATAATAATAAACATATCCTGTTATTGACTGTTCATAATTAGTAATTTCTATGTTTGGCAAAAACTGACGGCTGTTGTTATGTACCCAGCCTCTATTAATTAAAACAATTTTTTTATCAACCAGTAATGGAGTAATTACCTCATATCCCGCTTTCTTTTTGAAAACTTTATTATCAAGTAAAAATTGTGTATCAGAAATGTAACTACCTTTGATTCTTACTCTAGTAAATTGGTCTGGATTATTTTTTATATTTTTATAATTAATTGGATCATATTTTAACTTATTAGCAAACGCATTGTATATAGCAAGCTTTTCCTGCCCTCGATCAATTTGCCAAAACCCTAATACCAAACATATTATAATTAATGGCAAAAAAAAGAATAATTTAATAGTTTTAATCATTTAATTTTTGTATGCTAAATACATATAGTTTATCCCTTTAAAATGAAATATATAATATTAATATTACTAGCGCTAATCATTTATAATCTAATGGCAGGATTTTTCTATATTATAAAAGATAAGAAGTCATCTAACCGTGGATTCAACTCATTAAGGACTAGAATAATACTCTCCGTTTTATTATTTGCTACACTAATAATAGGGTATTATCTTGATCTAATAAAACCTCATGGAATTTAATTTTAAAGCCAATAAACAAAGATAAAAAGACCAAGCCATACTACATCAACAAAATGCCAATACCATGCTACAGCTTCAAATCCAAAATGGTTATCGCCTGCAAAATGACCCTTCATACATCTGAATAAAATAACGCTTAGCATTATTGCTCCAAGTGTTACATGGAATCCATGAAAACCTGTCAACATATAGAATGTTGATCCATATATACCGGATGTCATTTTTAAATTTAAATCAGAATAAGCATGCATATACTCATATGCTTGAAAACCAACAAATATAAACCCTAGTAAGACAGTCGTTGCTAAACCATAAATTAATTTTTTTCTATTCTGTTCTTTTAAACCATGATGCGCCCATGTCACAGTCAAACCGCTTGTCAATAATAACATTGTATTGATTGCAGGAATTCCCCCAGCTTTAACTAAAGTGAACTCTCCATTAGCATTTGTCGGTCCGTTTGAAGGCCACACACTTTCAAACTGAGGCCATAAAAATAGATTTGTAGATACCTTTGAGCCTTCACCGCCCAACCATGGAAGAGATAATTCTCTTGCATAATAAAGAGCGCCAAAAAATGCAGCGAAGAACATAACTTCTGAAAAGATGAACCAAACCATTCCCCAGCGAAATGATATATCAACTTGCGCATTATATATCCCTGCTTCACTTTCTTGAATTACCGCTGAAAACCAACCATAACTTACTATCAATAAAAATGCTAAGCCCATAAGCATTACAGTTGAGCCAGAAGCATAGCCATTCATATAATTAGCAGCACCAATAAATAATACTACAACTGAAACTGTTGCTAAAAATGGCCAGCTTGATGCATGCGGCACATAGTAACTATTAGATTCACTCATAAATTAATTCTCCTTATTTAGAACCTACTTGATCAGTTGTATTAAACATTGTGTAAGATAATATCAAAGTTCTAGTGTCATTATCTAATTCATTATCAATTATAAACTGGAGTGGCAATTCCTTTGTTTCTAATCCATTTATTTGTTGCTGACTGAAACAAAAACATTCTATTTTTTTAAAATACTCTGCGTCTTCATGTGGAACAACGCTAGGACTCGCAGTAGCATGTTTAACTGATGTAGTATTATTTGTTAATGTATAAAATGTATTATATATTTTACCAACCTGAACAACCATCTCTCTATCTATAGGCTCGAAAGTAAAGGGTGCAGAATTAGCAACGGTAGACGTAAACTTCACTGTTACGAACCTTTCTGAAGGGTTTTCATTCACCACTAATACTCTTTCTTGGTTAGTCTTTCCATTTAAACCTGTTATTTCACAAAATATATCATATAGAGGCACTAGCATATATGAAAATGAAAACATAAATATTGTGAAAAGTGTTAAAGAAAGATATGTCTTTTTAAAACTACTCATTAGTCAACTGTAGGTGCTTTTTCAAATGAATGATAAGGAGGAGGAGATGATAATGTCCACTCCAGTCCTTCGGCCCCTTCCCAAACTTTATCTTCTGCGGTTACATCTTTTTTAAGTGTATTAAACAAAATATAAACAAATAATAATTGAGATAAACCAAAACCAAATGCTCCTACTGATGCAATTGCATTAAAGTCAGCAAATTGAACTGCATAGTCTGGTATTCTTCTAGGCATTCCCGCTAAACCTACAAAATGCATTGGGAAGAAGGTTAAATTCACAAATATTGTTGTTAGCCAAAAATGTAATTTACCTAATCCTTCGTTATACATTTTTCCAGTCCACTTAGGTAGCCAATAATATACTGCTGCCATGATAGCGAAAACTGCCCCTGGAACTAATACATAATGGAAATGTGCTACCACAAAATACGTATCATGGTATTGAAAATCAGCCGGTACCATTGCTAACATTAATCCTGAAAAACCACCAATCGTGAATAAAACAATAAATGCTATAGCAAATAACATAGGCGTCTCAAAAGTCATTGATCCTCGCCACATAGTTGCAACCCAATTAAATACTTTTACTCCCGTAGGTATAGCGATCAACATCGTTGTAAACATAAAAAATATTTCACCTGCTAATGGCATACCAACAGTAAACATGTGATGCGCCCAAACAATAAATGATAACAAGGCAATAGACGCAGTAGCATAGACCATAGAATCATACCCGAATAATCTTTTTCTAGAAAAGGCAGGGATTATAGTAGAGACTATTCCAAACGCAGGTAGTATTAAAATGTATACTTCAGGATGTCCAAAAAACCAGAAAATATGCTGAAACATAACTGGGTCACCGCCTCCTGAGGCTGTGAAGAACATTGTTCCAAAAAATTTATCAGTGAGAAGCATTGTTACAGCTCCTGCTAATACCGGCATAGATGCAATTAATAAGAAAGCTGTAATTAACCATGTCCATACAAATATAGGCATTTTCATCAATGTCATGCCTGGTGCTCTCATATTAAGAATTGTTGCGATAACATTAATTGCTCCTAGTATCGATGATACTCCAAGCATATGTATAGCTAAAATTGTAAATGGAAATGAATCGCCACCTTGAAGTGATAATGGCGGATACAATGTCCAACCAGCTGCTGGGCCACCACTTTCCATGAATAAAGTACTAAGCATCATTGTAAATGCAAAAGGTAATATCCAGAAACTCCAATTATTTAATCTTGGTAAAGCCATATCAGGGGCACCAATCATAATTGGTAACTGCCAATTTGCTAACCCTACAAAAGCAGGCATTACAGCACCAAATATCATTACCAGCGCATGCATAGTTGTCATTTGATTAAAAAAACCAGGTACAACTAACTGTAATCCAGGCTGAAATAATTCTGCCCTAATCACTAAAGCCATTAAACCGCCTATAAAAAACATAATCAAACTGAACCATAGATACATAGTTCCTATGTCTTTATGATTAGTTGTCGTGATCCATCTCATGATACCGCTGCTTGGTCCATGGTCATGGTCATCATGTAATTTCTCTATATCAGTACTCATAAAATTTTCCGTTTATTTATTTTTAGCTACTCTATTAGTTTTTTGGATACCTACCCACTTATAATATTCTGGCTTAGAAACTGCATGCACAACAATTGGCATAAACCCATGATCTTTCCCACATAATTCAGCGCACTGTCCTCTATATGTACCGGGCTCTTTAATATCAACCCAAATCTCATTAACGTAACCAGGTATCGCATCTTTTTTCCCACCTAATTCTGGGACCCACCATGCATGAATTACATCATTGGCTGTTAAAAGTATTCTTACCTTTGTATTCGTAGGTAGAACAATAGCATGGTCTACATCCCGTAAATAATTATCAACAGTTGTTACGTCGACACCAGAACCTAGTCTTCTTGCAGCATTGCTTTCATCAGAAATTTTACTAAAGAAAGTCACATTATCTTCTAGATATTCATATTGCCACATCCATTGGTATCCAGTTACCTTCAAGGTAATTTCTGAATCTCTCGTATCTTCCATCATTATTAGAGCTTTTGTTGCAGGAACAGCCATTCCAACCAAGATGATAAATGGAATTACTGTCCATATTATCTCAACTTTAGTACTTTCATGAAATTTAGCTGGTTTATGTCCTAGAGATTTACGATGGTAAAGAATTGAATATAACATTGCTCCAAATACAACTATTCCAATAACTACAGTTATATAGAAAATTAACATATGTAAATCATATGCAACTTCACTTGTAGGAGTGACACCTCTTGGCATATTTGTTTCCCACTCAGCTAGTGCAGCTGTTGGGAAAATAACCATTAATAAAATATTAGATATTCTCATTAATCATCCTTTATTTAATGAATTTTATAATAACAAAATATTAGTATTTATGGAATTTCTAATTTAACAAAATTAAATCTTTTTAATCGGAATAACCCCAGTATTGTCAATATTTTTCTTTACCCTATTCCATGACATTCCATAGATCATCTCATATGTTACTGGAAATTTACCATTATCATCATTTTTAGGGTAAACATTAGATAATTCTATGTATGATTTCTTGGTTATATGAGACGGTTCTTGGCCAATAACAGTATTTGCGCCTGTTTTTTTAAGGGAGTTAAGTACTCCTTTGAATGATGAATATTCAACTATAATTTCTTCTACATCCATAACAGGATCATCAAAGCCGCATTTTAATAAAGAATCTCCATACATATGCATATCGGTAAAAGAATTAACATGTTGTTCAATATCAATATATGTATAAGCTTCTTGTAATTCCCTTAAAGTATTTGGGCCAACTGTAGTAAACATAAATATACCATCACCCTTTAAAGACTTCCGTACATCATGAAATATTTTCTCTATTTCCTCGCACCAATGCAGGGTAAAGCTTGATATTATTAAATCAAAAGATGCTGGTCTAAAAGGCATGTTCTCAATATCCGATATAATTAGGTTAAGATTTGGAGCTTTTTCTCTACACTTAAGAAGCATATTTTCAGCTAAATCTAAACAAGTTACATTTGATTCTGGAAATTTAGCAAATAATAACTCAGCTAAATAACCTGTTCCGCTCCCTAAATCTAAAATATTTAATGGTTTAAATTTTAATAAATCTAATCTTTCAATCATCCTTCTTCCCACCTCCCTTTGAGCGACTGAATATTCGTCATAAGAAGATGCTTTCGTATTAAAAGCCTGCTGAATTCTTTTTTTGTAATTTGCCATATTAGTTATTAATAAAAATTCTTATTAAATTATATATTTGATTATTTCCAGATATAAAAGGTATATGACCCAAGCCAGGAATAATCTCCTCCTTAATGGCACTATTGTTTACCATATATGTCTCTTTATTACTCATAAAATGATCTTTTTCAGTACTAATTAGAAGTATATCTTCTTGTTTATCAAAACCACAGTTAATACTTACTGGAGTCTTTAAGTCATCTAAATTGTCTAATAATGTTGATGTGCTAGGTAGACTATTATCAGTGAATGTTTTAATAAGATGTGAAAACTCAGTTTTGTAATATTTAGAATTTTTAACGCATTCATACATAAATTTTTTTAAAGATTTTTTTCTATTGATAGTTAGAGAATTTTGTAGAGTGGTTATATTTCTAAAATTTAAAATATTATCTCCCTGCTCTTCAGTGTCTAAGTTACAATTAATTAATATAAGTTTTTTAATATTTTTCTGATAATTCTGAAAACTATTTAGTGCTAATAATCCTCCATATGAATATCCTACTATAACTGTATCTTTTTTGACGCTTTCAAAAATTCTGTCACAGTATTCCTGAGGGCTTATTTTTAATAGGGTGTTGCTGTCATATCCCGGTAAATCATACATATTAGTATTAAAATTATTTTTAAAAAATTTATCTAAATGACACCAGATGCGTTTATCAAAGAGCCATCCATGTAAAAAAATTATATTTGAATCATGCATATTATATAAAGCTTAACTATTATTAATCTAATAATAATTATATATTAATCAGATGTTAGAAAATATCGTCAACTTGGAAATGCTTATTATTTCCCTAGTATTATACCTCATAGGCTCAATACCATTCGCTATTATAAGTTCAAAAATATTTAATTTACCAGATCCCAGGTCTTTTGGCTCAAAAAACCCTGGAGCAACTAATGTGCTAAGGAGCGGTAATAAATATGCTGCCTTCTTAACATTGATTGGTGATGGCCTTAAAGGTCTTGTGCCTATACTTTTTTTAATAGATATGAGTATTTCTATACATCAAGTTTACCTGTTATCATTTTTTTTATTAATAGGCCATGTCTTTCCTATCACCTTAAATTTTAAAGGCGGGAAAGGTGTCGCTACATCAATCGGTATTTTGATTGCACTAAATTATATAACAGCAGGATTATTAATTATGACTTGGCTACTAACATATTATATTTTTAAAGTATCTGGGCTATCTGCACTGATTGGTTTTTTACTCTTGCCGCTATTTATGTTTATAGCATCAGCCGACCTATACATGATAGCTATATCATTTATTAATGTATTATTCATATTTATGACACATAAAAAAAATATCGTGGGTTTCTTGTCAAACGAATCTTGATGAAGGGTTGGGGTTTATTTCAAGAGAGTTACTTATTGATATTTTTGATAACTTCAGCCAGCCCATATAAGCTATCATTGCGCCATTATCAGTACTATAAGCCATGTCTGGAAAAAAGATTTTTTTTTCACCCTTCTCTGTATTACATCTTGCTCTAAGTTTTTCATTAGCACTTACCCCGCCAGCAATTACTATATTCTCTATATTATGTTCTCTGGCAGCTCTTAAAGTTTTTGTAATTAATACATCAATAATTGCATTTTCAAAATCGTAAGCAATATCTGATATGAGTGAATCGTTCAATTGAGTTTTATTAATTAATTGCGTGACATGAGTCTTAAGTCCGCTAAAACTGAAATTGTAACAACTTGTTTTAATCATGGGTCTTGGGAACTTATATGAAGATCTATTAACTTTAGAAGATGCTTTGGAAATCTCAGGTCCTCCTGGATATGGCAAACCTAGATGTCTAGCAACTTTATCAAAAACTTCTCCCGCAGAATCATCAAGAGTTTTCCCAAGAACTTTATAAGTTGAGTTATCTTTAACTAAAGTTAATATCGTATGACCTCCAGACACCAGTAATGAAATAAATGGAAGCTTTAACTCTTTTTCCGTAATCATAGGTGAAAATATATGTGCCTCTAAATGGTCTATCTCTATGGACTTAATTTTAAGCGACCAAGCTAAAGATTTGGCAAAAGATGCTCCTGTTAAGAGCGGCCCAAGCAGACCTGGGCCATTAGTGAATGCAATTAAACTAATATCTGATAAAGGAATTTCCTTTTGGCTTAGTAGTTGATCAAGTAAAGGAACTAACTTTAAAACATGGTCTCTTGAGGCTAACTCAGGGACAACCCCTCCGTATTTACCATGTATATCATGTTGAGAATTGACAATATGACCTATCATGCCCTTTTCTGAATCAAATAACGCTAAACCTGTCTCGTCACAAGAAGATTCTATACCTAAAACTATCATGTAACCCCCAAAGTTACTTTAAATCTATTGCTTTATTAATATAATCAAGTAATATTACGCCATTATAAACTATTTTAAATAATTTTATGCCAAGTGTACAAATTAGAGAAAATGAACCTTTTGAAATTGCCTTAAGAAGGTTTAAAAGAGGTTGCGAAAAAGCTGGGATCTTAACTGAGACTCGTCGAAGAGAATTCTATGAGAAACCAACTGCTATGAGAAAAAGAAAAGATGCTGCAGCTACAAAACGACATAAAAGAAAAATTAGTATGTCTGCAATAAGAAAAAAACCTCCATATAAAAAATTCTAACCCATTGATGTCTGATCAATCAACCAAATTAAAAATACAAGAAGATCTTATTCGTTTCATGAAATCTGGTGAGAAAGAAAAGGTCGAAATTCTTAGATTTGCATCATCTTTTATAAAACAAGAAGAAAAAGATAAGGGTATAATTCTTTCTGAAAGCCAAACAATACAGGTTATAAAAAGAGTTCTTAAGAGAAACCAGGAATCATTTGATCAGTTTACTAAAGCTGGAAGGATTGATTTAGCTGATAAAGAAAAAAATGAGATGGATATTATTGGTATATATCTGCCTGAAGAAATGCCTGAAGATGAAATCATAGAAGCGATAAAAGAATCAATAAAAAACTGCCAAGCTGATTCCATTAAAGATATGGGGAAAGTGATGGCTGACGTGAAAAAACTCCATGGGGATAACGCAGATATGTCATTGGTTAGTAGGCATGTTAAACAACTTTTAGATAAATAATAATTTAATTAAAAGCAATGTTCTGTAATAAGTTAGTTATATAGCCAACATATATAGTATAATTTTAGGTCATTATGGATAAGAATCTTCAATTTCTAGAACTAAAACGTATGGACCCAAAGGTGACTCCTGCTCCTACGAGATTAAAAAATTATAAAGAAATATATGGCCATTACACTATTAAGCAAGCAAGTGAGCAATCTGGTCGCTGCATCGAGTGCGGCAATCCTTATTGTGAGTGGAAATGTCCTGTTCATAATCATATACCTCAGTGGTTAAAACTGATTTCTGAAGATAGATTAATGGAAGCAGCTGACTTATCACATCAAACAAATTCTTTACCAGAAATCTGTGGAAGAATATGTCCTCAAGATCGTTTATGCGAAGGCGCCTGTACTCTTAATGATGGTTTTGGAGCTATAACAATTGGTAGTATTGAAAAATATATTACCGATGAAGCATTGAAACAAGGGTGGAAGCCTGACTTGTCAAATGTAGTTCCAACAAAATTTAAAGTGGGTATTATTGGCGCAGGGCCAGCCGGTCTAGCTTGCGCAGATGTTCTTTCAAGGAAAGGAATTAAGGCTGTAATCTATGATAAGTATGAAGAAATTGGTGGTTTATTAACATTTGGTATTCCTCCATTTAAGCTTGATAAAGAAATTGTTCTCAAAAGAAGAAAAATTCTAGAAGAGATGGGTGTTAAATTTGTATTAAATACTGATATTGGGAAAGATATAAGTTTTGAAAAATTTTCATCAATGTATGATGCTGTTTTCTTGGGAATGGGAACTTATACTTATATGAAGGGTGGTTTTTCAGGTGAAGACTTAGAAGGAGTATTTGATGCATTACCATACTTAAACTCAAATATTAGAAGATTGATGAAATCTAAGAATAATAAATATATTGATATGAAAGATAAAACTGTATTAGTTTTAGGTGGTGGGGACACAGCAATGGATTGTAATAGAACAGCAAAAAGGCAAGGAGCTAAAAAAGTTTATTGTGCATATAGAAGGAATGAGGAAAATATGCCTGGCTCAAAGAGAGAGGTAAAAAATAGTAAAGAAGAAGGTATTGAATTTTTATGGAATATGCAACCAATAGAGATTGTAGGGAAAGACAAGGTTGAAGGAGTAAAATTTGTAAAAACTAAATTACAAAAAACAGATATTCGTGGAAGGGAAATTCCTGTAGTTATTGAAGGTTCAGAATCTATCATTAAAGCTGATCATGTCATCATGGCATTTGGTTTTAGACCAAATCCTCCATCTTGGCTAACAAAAAATAAAGTAAAAACAGATGAGATTGGCAGAATAATTATTAATAGTAAATCTAAATATTCTCATCAAACTGATAATCCAAAAATATTTTCTGGGGGAGATATGGTTAGAGGTTCAGATTTAGTAGTTACAGCTGTATTCGAAGGAAGAAATGCTGCGGATGGAATATCAGAATTTCTAAATGACTCTATTCAGAAGAAGTTGAATGTCGTTAACTCCTGATCATTTACTTTTAAGGGCTATAAGAAATGAGCCTATAGAGAGGACACCTATATGGATAATGAGGCAAGCTGGAAGATACCTTCCAGAATACATTAATCTTAAAAATAAAGCTGGCGGCTTTATAAATTTGGTAACAAATCCAGAATTAGCATGCGAAATCACATTACAGCCATTAAAAAGATTTGAGTTAGATAGCGCTATAGTATTTTCTGATATATTAGTAGTCGCAGACATGATGGATATTAATCTTAGTTTTATTGAAAATAAAGGTCCAGTTTTTGACAAGGTAATCAGGACGGAAAAAGATTTAAGTAAAATAGAAAAAATACATAATGTTGAAAAACTAGACTATGTTTTTAATACAATAAAATTACTTAAAAAAGAATTATCAGGGAAAAAACCCTTGATTGGCTTCATAGGAAGTCCATGGACGGTAGCTACGTATATTATAGAAGGCAACTCATCGAAGACGTTTACTAATGTTCTAAAAATGCTTGAACATGATGAGAAACTTCTGCATAAAATACTAGATATGCTCACTAATATAAGTATTGATTATTTAAATAAGCAAATTGAGTCTGGTATAGATGTTGCTATGATATTTGATACATGGGGAAGCCTATTAAATGATGAGCAATATGAAAAATTTTCACTAAGATATATAAATAAAATTAAAAATGCCATAGCAAATCAAGATATACCATTAATATACTATGTTAGAGAAACAGGTAGAAAGCTAGAAGCTCTGAAAAATCTTAATATCGATGTACTGGGTATTGATTCAACGACTGAAATTGGTGTTATTAAAAAACAGATTGGAAATAAGTTTGCTCTACAGGGAAATCTAGATGTTGATGTATTAAAAAAAGATGAGTCAGATATTATTGCTGCAATTAAAAATATATTGACAAGTTATGGTTCTAATAGCGGTCATATATTTAACCTTGGGACTGGAATTACTCCTGACATTAATCCTGATAAAGTTAAAATACTTATTGATAATCTTGCGGACATAAGTAGTAAATTTCATGTAAAATAAGGTTATGGATTTTAAAAATATATTCATAGTTGGCTCAATGGGTTCTGGGAAAACTTCCATAGGAAAAATGCTGGCAAAAAATAATAATTTGTCTTTTCTTGATACTGATCATGAAATAATAAGAAGTTGTGGATATAGTATTCCTGATATTTTTGAAGAATTTGGTGAGGAACACTTTAGAGGCTTAGAGACTGAGCAGTTAAGAAAAATGAATACCATAGAGAATCATGTTATCTCCACAGGTGGAGGAATAATATTAAGAGATGATAATGAAAAACTAATGAAAGATCTTGGTATTATAATTTTTTTAGATATTAATATTAATTCTCAAATAGACAGGGTTAAAAATAGAAAAAATAGACCATTATTAAATAATAAGAGTTTAAAAGATAATTTATTATCTTTAAAAAAAATTAGGGATCCTATATATAAAAAGATTTCTAACTATATAATAGACGTATCTGGAAAAGAAAGAGACCAAGTTATTAATGAAATACAAAAAATAATATGAAAAAGATTTTATTTAAAATTGCAGGTAAAAGCATACCAATAATTATAGGTGATGGGATATGCAGTAAAGCTTCTATCTCAAAATATATTGATTATAAAGATGTCGCTATAATCACTAATACTAAAATAGCTAAACTTCATCTAAAAAATCTTGAGAAATATTTGAAAGGTTTTAATGTCAAAGTTCTTATTCTTCCTGATGGGGAAAAATATAAAAATATCTCTTCATTGAATAAAGTTCATGATTTTTTAATTAAAAATAAATTCAATAGAAACTTAACTATAATTGCTTTGGGTGGAGGAGTTATAGGTGACCTTGCAGGCTTTGCATCAGATACTTTTCTTAGAGGAGTAAACTTAATTCACATACCCACGACATTATTAGCTCAAGTAGATTCTTCTATTGGTGGAAAGACAGGGGTAAATCATAAATATGGTAAAAATTTAATAGGTAGTTTTAAACATCCCATGGCAATCTTTATTGATACAAGTTATTTAAAAACACTACCGCAAAAAGAATATATTTCAGGATTATCTGAGGTTGTTAAATATGGGGCAATTGGAAATAAAGTATTTTTAAAATGGTTAAATAAAAATTCTAAATTAATTTTAGCAAGAGATTCTGGTAGCCTAATTAAATTAATTACAAATTCAGTTAAAGCAAAAGTTTCTGTTGTTCAAAAAGATGAAAAAGAGTCAAATATAAGAGCTCATCTTAATTTTGGACATACTTTAGGACATGCTATAGAGTCATCACTAAATTACAAAGGCATCAGCCATGGAGAGGCAGTAAGTATAGGAATGTTATTTGCTTCAGCAATATCTGTAGAAAAGAGTGATTTAAAAATTGATGAATTTAACCTTATAGAAAATACATTGGCTAATTTCTCTTTACCAGTAAGAATACCTTCTTCTATCACATGCGCTAAAATTTTGCAGAATATGGCATATGATAAAAAAAATAAGCAGGGTAAAATAAATTTTGTCCTACTTACGTCGATTGGTTCATGCGGCCTGAATGACCATATTAGTGATAGGTATATATTAGGATTGCTTAAAACTTTTCAATCATAAATGCATAAATAATATGCTAGTATCTAACTGATATGAAAAATAAATTTACACATAGTGAGAATGGTCTTTATAACCCTTTATTCGAGAGGGATAATTGTGGTTTTGGCCTAATAACTCAAATGGATGATATTCCATCCCATTGGGTTATAGATACCAGTATAAAAGCTCTGCAGAGACTGACTCATAGAGGAGCAATTTCTGATGATGGTAAGACCAGTGATGGCTGCGGGCTATTAATAAAAAAACCTGATTCATTTTTTAGATCTGTAGCTAAAGATATGGGTATTGAGCTAGGTTTAAATTATGCATTTGGTCCAGTTTTTCTAGATAAAAGTAATCAAAAAAAATGTATGGAAACTCTCCATTTCCAGTTGAGAAAACTAGGTTTAAACGTTGAGGGTTGGAGAAATGTTCCTATTAATAAAGATGCATGTGGAAAGGATGCTTTATTAAGTCTACCAATAATAAAACAGGTTATTGTTACAGCTCCAGATGAAATGCTAGAGTTTGAGTTTGAAAAAAAATTGTATATTGCGAGAATACAAGCAGAAAAAATTTTAGCTGATGACGATATTTTCTATATACCCAGTCTCTCTGCAAAAGTTATTTCATATAAAGGATTGATAATCTCAAATTATATTAAAGACTTCTATCCTGATTTAACTAATAAGAAAATGAAAACATCTTTATGTGTTTTTCATCAAAGATTCTCAACTAATACATTGCCTCAATGGAAGTTAGCTCAACCATTTAGATATCTTGCGCATAATGGAGAAATTAATACTATCCAGGGAAATAGAAACTGGTATCTAGCTAGGCGGACTAAACTTAGTATTGAATCTCTTCCAGAATTAAATAAGCTTCATCCTTTAATCTCTAGAACTGATTCTGATTCATACACTCTAGATAATATGCTTGAACTTTTATTGGCTGGTGATATGGGAATATTTAGAGCGATGAGAACATTAATGCCTCCAGCATGGCAAAATAATAAAAATATTAATGAAAAATTAAAGGCATGTTACGAATATCATTCTATGCATATGGAACCATGGGATGGTCCGGCAGGAATAGTTCTTACAGATGGAAGATATGCAGCATGCGCATTAGATAGAAACGGATTAAGACCTGCGAGATATGTTGTAACTAAGGACCGTCATATAACATTAGCTTCAGAAATTGGAGTTTATGATTATAATAGTGAAGATGTAGTAGAAAAAGGCAGGCTAGCCCCAGGTGAAATGTTGGCTGTAGATACTGAAAAAGGTGAAATTTTATTAACAGATCAAATAGATCATATTCTAAAAGATAGACACCCTTACTTATCATGGTTAAAGAAACACTCTATAAAGGTTCCAGATTATGAAGCTAAAAAAGAAGAGTCATTAAATTTTACAGGAAACGAATTACTCTTATTTAAAAAATCTTTTGCTGTCTCTTTTGAGGAAGAAAAAGAAATAATAGCTCCTCTTGCGGAAATTGGACAAGAAGCAACTGGTTCCATGGGTGACGATACTCCCATGCCAGTTCTATCAAAACATAATAGATCAATATATGATTATTTCAGACAGCAGTTTGCTCAGGTAACAAACCCTCCTATAGATCCATTAAGAGAGGCTAGTGTTATGTCGCTAGAAGTATGTTTTGGAAAAGAGAGAAACTTATTCGAAGAATCTGCTAAACATGCAGATCGATTAATCCTTAGTTCACCAGTGTTAGATAGACAAACATACTTGTCAATATTAGCTTCAAAACAAAAGAAATATCCTCATGACATTATTGATTTAAATTATGATGCATCACTAGATTTAGAAGAAGCTATTAATACAATATGTGACCGTGCAATAAGAAGTGTCAAAAAAGGTAATATAACAATAGTATTATCTGATAAAAAAATAAGTAAAAATCAATTGATCATTCCAGCTCCCATGGCTATAGGAGCAGTTCACCATAAGCTAATAGATGCAGGATTAAGGTGTGATACAAATTTAATTATTGAAACCGGTTCTGCTAGAAATCCACACCACTATGCCGTGCTATTAGGATATGGGGCTACAGCTATCTATCCATATTTAGCATATGAAATACTAAGTGAGATGGTTGGTAAAAATAAAATTTCTGTAAAAAAATATGGTGAGTCTGTAGGTAATTACATAAAAGGGATAAATAAAGGTATATTAAAAATAATGTCAAAAATGGGGATATCATGCGTCTCCAGTTACAGAGGTGCCCAGTTATTTGAGATTGTAGGTTTACATGAAAAAATAGTTGACCTATGTTTTAAAGATACCATTAGTCGTATCTCTGGTTCAGATTTTTTAGATATACAAAAAGATTTAGAAGAAAATAGAGTTACCGCATGGGATGCATCTAAAGAAATAAAAACAGGTGGCCTTTTAAAATATGTTCATAATGGAGAACATCATGATTACAATCCAGATATTGTTAAATCTTTGCAGGAATGCGTAAGCACTGGATATTACGAAGATTATAGAAAATATGCTGATCTTGTTAATGGAAGAAATCCAAGTTTTATGAGAGATTTATTATCTTTAAAATCAACCTCGAAGAAAATTCCTATAACAAAAGTTGAGTCAATTAAAAAAATATTCCATAGATTTGATACAGCGGGAATGTCTTTGGGAGCCTTATCACCGGAAGCACATGAAGCTCTAGCAATTGCAATGAATACTTTAGGTGGCCGCTCTAATTCAGGTGAAGGTGGAGAAGATAAAAAGAGATTTAACACTAGTAAAAATTCTAAAATAAAACAAGTAGCTTCAGGGAGATTTGGTGTTACGCCTCATTACCTTGTGAATGCAGAAGTAATTCAAATCAAAATTGCGCAAGGTGCAAAGCCAGGAGAAGGAGGCCAGCTCCCAGGAGATAAAGTGAATGAGATGATTGCGGAGCTCAGATTTTCAGTACCCGGTGTAACTTTAATCTCACCTCCTCCACATCATGATATATATTCAATTGAAGATTTAGCTCAACTTATTTTTGATCTCAAACAAGTAAATAGCAAAGCTTTAATATCTGTTAAATTAGTCTCACAAGCAGGAGTTGGTACTATTGCAGCTGGAGTAGCCAAAGCATATGCGGATTTAATTACAATCTCTGGATATGATGGAGGAACTGGTGCTAGTCCACTAACTTCGGTTAAATATGCAGGGAGTCCATGGGAGTTAGGAATAAGTGAGGCTCATCAAACTTTAATGATGAATAATTTGAGGCATAAAGTTAGACTACAAACAGATGGTGGCTTGAAAACAGGATTGGATATTGTAAAAGGTGCAATGCTTGGAGCAGAAAGTTTTGGTTTTGGAACATCTGTAATGGTTGCACTAGGCTGTAAATATTTAAGAATATGCCATTTAAATAATTGTGCAACTGGCGTTGCTACTCAAAATAAAATTCTCCGCCTAAACCACTTTAGTGGTAGTCCGGATAGGGTTGTAAATTATTTTAAATTTGTTGCACAAGATGTGAGGGAAATACTTGCAGAACTAGGCTTCTCTTCATTAAGTGAAATTATCGGTAGGACAGATTTACTAAAACAAGTTAAAGGTAATACAGATAAACATAAAAAACTAAATCTAAAAAAATTATTAATATTAGTTAAAAATGGTAGCTCGAAGTACTGTACTACAAAATCTAACAAACCATTTGATCAAGCTATTTTAGCCAAAAAGATTCTAAAAGACGCACTTCCACTTATAAAGAAAAAAGAAAAGGCGATATTGTCTTATAAAATAAAAAACTTTAATAGAAGTATTGGCGCAAATATATCAGGAGCAATTGCTCGCTTATATGGCAATTATGGCTTAAAGAGTAAACCAATCACGCTAAAGCTTGAAGGGACAGCTGGACAAAGCCTAGGTGTATGGAATGCGGGCGGCTTAAACATTACTTTAACTGGTGATGCAAATGACTATGTTGGCAAAGGAATGGCTGGTGGAAAAATTATTATTAAAGTACCAAAAATATTAAAAGAACTAGCAAAGAAGATGATTATTATTGGAAATACTTGTATATATGGGGCTACGGGTGGAAAACTTTTTGCAGAAGGTATTGCAGGAGAAAGGTTTGGTGTTCGAAATTCAGGATGCACGGCAATAATAGAAGGTAGTGGGGATCATACATGCGAATATATGACTGGAGGATCTATTATAGTTTTGGGTAAAACTGGTAATAACTTTGGTGCTGGTATGACCGGAGGTCTGTCTTTTGTTTATGACGAAGATAATACTTTTGCTAAAAAAATAAATACTGAATCTGTGGAAATAGCAAAACTATCAGAGACAATGTTCGCAGAACATCAAAAATATTTATTGAAGTCATTAAAAGAATATTATAAAGATACTGGAAGCTATATTGCAAAATCAATTATTTTAAATTTCAAAGAAGAAATTAATAAATTTGTAATCATAAAACCAAAAGCTTCTGATTTTAAAAGTTTACTGGTGATACTAACCAAGGCTGCATAAGATGAGTAGTCTTGATAGAGCATTCATTGATGATTTGCTTTCAAGAATTGATATTATTGAAGTAATAGGAAATGTAATTCAATTAAAAAAACATGGTAGTGGCTACAAAGGTCTGTGTCCATTTCACTCTGAAAATACTCCTTCATTTAATGTGTCTAATACAAAACAGTTTTATCATTGTTTTGGATGTGGTGTATCGGGAGATGTAATTAAATTCTTAAGGGATCATGACGGTTTAACATTTATCGAAGCAATTGAAAAGTTAGCCTATATGGCAAATGTAGAAATGCCCAAGGGAAATGATAATAAAAATGATGATAGTAAGACTTTATTAGATACAAATAAATTAGTTAATGAGCAGTATGTAAAAAATCTAGAGAATGATATAAATGCAAAAACATATCTATTAAAAAGAAATATTAATGAAGATATGGCTCAAAATTTCAATCTTGGTTTATCAAAAAATAGCTGGGATAATATTACTAACTTATTGGTTAAAAAAAACAAGGTGAAGGAAGGGGTAGACCTTGGGTTATTAGTTAAAAATAAAGATAAAACATATGATCGTTTTAGAAACAGAATAATGTTTCCTATTAAAAATACATCAGGAAATATTATTGCATTTGGAGGACGAACTTTAGATAAAAATGATAATGCTAAATATATTAATTCACCTGAATCAAAATTATTTTATAAAAGTAATGAGGTTTATGGGTTATTTGAGTCGAAACAGTATATAAACAAAGTAGATCAAATAATAGTTGTAGAAGGATATACTGATGTTATCGCCCTACACCAAAATGGTATTAAAAATGCAGTTGCAGCGCTTGGTACTGCATTTACAAAATTTCATATTAATAAACTTTTAAGATATAGTAAAAATATAGTTTTTTGTTTTGACGGTGACATAGCAGGACAGAAAGCAGCATGGAAAGCTCTTGAAAACTGTCTTCCAGAAATTAGAGATGGAGTTAATATTGGGTTCAGTTTTATAGCAGATGGAAAAGATCCAGATGACCTGTGTAATGAAGATACCGAGGCATTTAAAGCCATCATTACCGATAGTATGGCTTTGTCTGAATTCATGTTTAATAGTATGAGAAAAAATCTTGATTTAAAAAAAGTTGAAGACAAAACAACCTTTACAAAAAATATAATTCCATTAATTGAAAAAATTCCAAATGGATTATATAAAAAATTATTAAAAGAACAATTACTTGGTATAACAAAACTTTCGGAAGCTGATTTATTTTTAAAAGAAAAATCTTTGAAGGGAGAAAATACTATAAAAAATAATATAGCTTCGAATAACCTGGAGTTAACAGATTCTTTGATTTTGTCGATTTTTTTAGAACATCCAATATTATTAGAGAAATTCAGCAACCAAATGATTGATATAGTAAAAGACCCTGATGTTAAAGAAATGCTTGCTTCAATACAAGATATGAAGGTAAATAATACTTTTCAGTTAAATAAATTTCTAGAAATTGATGGAACCAAAAAAGATTTATTTTTAAAATATTCTTCAGAAAAAATGATGTACGTAGATGTTGACTCTGCTAAACAAACTATCAACTCTATAATTAGTAATATAGAGGAGAAAACTCATGAATCTCAATATTTCAGTATACTTAGAAAGTTTTCGGATGGTGCAGACTTAACTGATGATGAGAAAGCAGTCCTCAAAAATTTTAAAAAGTAGTAATTCTCTTAGATAATAGTCTAATTTAATGATATATTGGTTTGGAATTAAAATATCATGAAAGATAACTACTTATTTACATCTGAAAGCGTATCACCTGGTCATCCAGATAAGTTAAGCGACCAGCTATCTGATGCTGTTCTAGACTATGTTTTTGAAACAGATAAAGATGCTCGTGTTGCATGCGAAGTATTAACCAAAGGAAAGAAAGACACTCCAGGCACAATAGTTATTGCTGGTGAAATTACATCCTCTCATCCTCTAGAATTTGACGAGAAGCTTAGAAAAGTAATATGCGATATTGGTTATAACTCAAATGATTTAGGTTTTAATGGAAATAGCTGTGAAATTATTAGATTTATAAATCAACAGTCAGCTGATATTAAAATGGGTGTTGATAGAGAAGACAAAAAGAAGCAAGGTGCTGGAGACCAAGGGTTAATGTTTGGTTATGCTTCTAATGAAACAGATGTCTTGATGCCTGCTCCAATATACTTCTCTCACAGATTAGTTGAAAAACAAGCTGAACTCCTAAAATCAAAGAAAGTTGACTGGTTAAGGCCTGATGCCAAAAGCCAAGTAACTTTTTTATATGAAAATAATAAACCCAAAGAAATTGATACTGTTGTCTTGTCAACTCAACATGACAGTACTGTAAATCTTAAAGAAATTAGAGAATTTGTGATTGAAGAAATAATCAAGAAAACAATACCAGAGGGATTTCAAACTAAAAATACAAAAATTTTTGTAAACCCAACAGGAAACTTTATTGATGGTGGTCCAATGGGTGATTGTGGTTTAACAGGAAGAAAAATAATAGTTGATACATATGGTGGAATGGCCAGGCATGGTGGCGGAGCATTTTCTGGGAAAGACCCATCTAAAGTAGATAGATCAGCAGCATATATATCTAGATATGTTGCAAAAAATATCGTTGCTGCTGGATTAGCAGATAAATGTGAAATACAATTATCTTATGCAATTGGGATAGCTAAACCGACATCAATTTCAACAGATACATTTGGTACTGGAAAGATTAGCGATAAAGATATTTCTAGAATCATTAATGAAGTTTTTGATTTAACTCCATATGGAATAACTGAGACACTTGATTTATTAAATAGAAAATATCAACCTACTGCTGCTTTTGGTCATTTTGGGCGAGAAGGAGAAAATTTTACTTGGGAACAGACCAATAAGGTTGATATACTAAAAAACGCATTGTAAATAAGAATATACTAGGAAAAAACATTATGAAAACTGATGAAATTAAAAAAATTGGAACAGACTATAAAGTTGCAGATATCTCTCTTGCGGAGTTTGGGCATAAAGAAATCAGAATAGCTGAAACTGAAATGCCAGGTTTAATGTCTCTCAGAGAAGAATATAAAGGAAAAAATCCTCTCAAAGGGGCGAGAATTATTGGTTGTCTTCATATGACTATCCAGACCGCAGTATTAATTGAAACCTTAGTAGATTTAGGCGCTGATGTACGCTGGTCATCTTGCAATATATTTTCAACACAAGATCATGCGGCAGCGGCAATTGCTAGCCAAGATATTCCAGTATTTGCATGGAAAGGAGAGACTGAAGAAGAATATAGATGGTGTATTGATCAATCTATCAATGGGCTTGATGGATGGAAACCTAATATGCTGCTAGATGATGGTGGTGATTTAACCGGAATTATTCATCAAGATCACGAAGCTCTTTTAGAAGATATTTTAGGAGTATCCGAGGAAACAACAACTGGTGTTCATCGTCTCTATGAAATGGAAAAAAATGGTGAGCTAAAAATGCCAGCAATGAATGTTAATGATTCTGTTACTAAGTCTAAATTTGATAACCTTTATGGTTGCAGAGAATCGTTGGTAGATGGAATCAAAAGAGCTACAGATACTATGATAGCTGGTAAAATAGCTATTGTATGTGGTTATGGTGATGTAGGGAAAGGTTCTGCTGGATCTCTTAGAGGTTTAGGAGCAAATGTATTAATCACTGAAGTTGATCCTATATGCGCACTACAAGCATCAATGGAAGGTTACAAGGTTGTAGATATTAATGATTATATTGAAGAAATTGATATATTTGTCACAGCTACCGGTAATTTTAATGTAATTGATCATGACCAAATGGTTAAAATGAAAAACGGCGCAATAGTTTGTAATATTGGTCACTTTGATAATGAAATAGATGTTGAAGGATTAAAAAAATATGAATGGGAAAATATTAAACCACAGGTTGATCATATAATTTTTCCAGATGGTAAAAGAATAATTCTTCTAGCGGAAGGGAGATTAATTAATCTTGGGTGTGCTACTGGTCATCCTAGTTTTGTAATGTCATGTTCGTTCACCAACCAAGTTATGGCCCAAATAGAGCTATGGGAAAATCATAAAAATTATGAAAATAAAGTTTATGTATTACCAAAAGATTTAGATGAGAAGGTAGCTAGGCTCCATTTAGACAAATTAGGTGTGAAGTTAACTAAGTTAACTAAAGAGCAAGCAGACTATATAAGTGTTGATGAGCATGGTCCGTATAAAAAAGATACTTACAGATATTAGATCTTAAATATTTTTACGTATTATCACTGAATGTCTAAAAAAGAAAGTAAATCTGCTCGTGATCTTATAAAAAGAGATTTAAAGGTTGTATGGCATCCATGCACCCAAATGAAAGATCATGAAAAAATACCATTAATACCTATTAAAAAAGGTAAAGGTATATGGTTGGAAGATTATGATGGTAATCAATACATAGATGCAATTAGTTCTTGGTGGGTAAATCTATTTGGACATTCTAATCCTTATATCAATAAACAAATAACAAAACAGCTTGGCAATCTTGAGCATGTATTATTGGCAGGATTTACACATGAACCCGCTATAAATCTTGCTGAGAGATTAATTAAATTATCTCCTCCAAAAATTAAAAAATGCTTCTTTACAGATAATGGCTCTTCTGCAGTAGATGCCGCAATGAAAATGAGTTATCACTATTGGAAAAATAAGGGGTTTAAGAAAAAATCAAAATTTATATCTTTATCTAATAGTTATCATGGTGAAACGCTAGGCTCTTTATCTGTATCAAATATAGATTTATATAAAAAGACATATGAAGAGTTAATGATAGAAAGCATAGTAGTTGAATCTCCAGACTGCTATCTGAAAGATGAAAATCATACAGATAAGCAACATACTGAAATAATGTTTGACAAGATGCTCAAGGTCATCGAAAAAAAACATAAAGAAGTATCGGCTGTAATTATTGAGCCACTTGTCCAGTGTGCAGGGTATATGAGAATGTATCACCCCATCTACTTGAAATTATTAAGAGAGGCTTGTGATAAATATAATATACATCTAATTGCAGATGAAATTGCTGTGGGTTTTGGCAGAACAGGAACTATGTTTGCTTATGAGCAAAGTAAAATTACACCAGATATTATTTGCCTATCAAAAGGTATTACAGGCGGGTATATGACTCTATCAACTATTCTTACAACTAATGATATGTATGATGCATTTTATGATGAATATACAAAGTTAAATGCTTTTCTCCATTCACATAGTTATACTGCTAACCCGATTGCCTGCTCTGCGGCAAACGCTTCATTGGATATATTTGAGAAAGAAAAAACTATATCAAAAAATAAAATATTATCGGAGCATATATCTAAATCTTTGAGCAGAATTTCTCAGCATGAACATGTTGGTGATGTTAGACAGCATGGAATGATTGCTGCGATAGAAATGGTTAAAAATAAGTTGACTAAAACTTCCTATGACTGGAAAGAAAGAAGAGGTGTAAGAGCATATGAATATGGACTAAAGAATAATGTCTTAATTAGACCTTTAGGAAATGTAATCTACTTTATGCCACCATATATAATAAATAAAAATGAAATTGATAAGGTAATAAACGTAATTGAAGGCGCTATAGATATTGCAACAAAATAAATTTCATAGAATATATGTTAATAATCATATATCAATAAACAATGAATTAGAAATTGACTCTAATGCTGTCAATCATATTAGAAATGTTTTAAGAATTAGACATAATGAAAAAATTATAGTTTTTAATGGTGACGGGAAAGAATATATTGCAGAAGTTCACTATGAAGAAGAATTAATGATTCTAATAAAAAGTGAAAATTCATTAAGAAAAATAGATACTCATAAAATAATTTTAGCTCAATGTATTCCTAGTGCCAAACATATGGATTTAGCAATTCAAAAATCTATAGAGATAGGGATTAATGAAATAGTTCCTATTATTTCTGAAAGAAGTCATCCTGGTAACTATAAGAAAAAGAAAACTCATTGGGAAAATATTATTGTAAGTGCTACAGAACAATCTAATGGTTTATTTTTAGCAAAATTGAATAATACCATGACCCTGAAAGAATTTCTTGATGAAGTAGATGGATCTGATGCTCAAAAGATATGTTTTCATATGTCTGGAAGAAAAATTAACCAATCAGATAAAAATTTTCAATCACATATAATTCTAATTGGTCCAGAAGGTGGATTTTCTAAAGAAGAAATAGATTTAGTTGAAAGATATAACTGGAATATTATCAGTCTTGGAGATAGGATATTGAGAACAGAAACTGCGTCAATGGTTGCGCAAACAATATTAAGAGATTTTTGAAATGAAAAATATAAAATCAATTGCTGAATATACAAAGTCGTTCGCTAACGAGAATCTGCATTCTGTTATTATAAAAAATCATATGAATATAGAGGCATGGTTTAGAAAACAATGGATTAAATACCCTGCGCCATTTTATACTTCTATAGATTTAAGAAATTCTGGTTATAAAATAGCGCCTGTTGATACAAATTTATTTCCTGCTGGATTTAATAATCTTGATAGTGATTTAGATTTTTTATATATAGCCGCTGTTCAGCATGCGTTGGAAAGAATATCTCCAACATTAACTAAAGTCTTGATTATATCTGAAAATCATACAAGAAATAAATTCTATCTCTCAAGCATTGATTCACTATCTAATATTATTAGGAAAGCTGGATATGAGGTCAAAGTATCTTCCATGCTAAATAGTGATGGAAATATTAATGAACTATTAGTAAATAAAAATAACATGCTCACATATGATGGGTTTATTCCTGATGCTATATTATTAAATAATGATTTATCAGATGGGATTCCAGATATTTTAGACAATATTACACAACCTATTCTTCCAGATAAAAACTTAGGTTGGACAAAAAGATCTAAAACAATACACTTTGAATATTATACTGATGTTATTAATAATTTTTCTCGTCTTCTAGAGATTGACTCTTGGCTGCTTGAACCATTATTTAGAAACTGCGGGGAAATAGATTTTAAAACAAAGCAAGGGGAAGACTGCTTAGTACACCATGCATCAAGACTATTAACTCTTATACAAGAAAAATACAAGGAATATGATATTCAAGAAGATCCATATATCATGATTAAGGCTGACTCAGGTACATATGGAATGGGAATCATGAAAGTTAAAAGTATAGATGAACTTCTAAATCTTAATAGAAAACAAAGAACTAAAATGCTAAAAACTAAAGGTGGTAATAAAGTTGATAAAGTAATACTGCAGGAAGGAATCTATTCAAATGAAAAGCTTAAACCCTCTAATCATGTTGCGGAACCTGTTATTTATTCTTTTGGTAGTAATTTAGTAGGTGGGTTTTATAGGCTTCATGACAGCAAAAGTAATTCAGAAAACTTAAATTCACCTGGTATGACATTTTTACCAATACCATTTAAAGATGCATGTATAAATCCCAGTGATAGTGAGACAATATATTCAGATACGAACAAATTTTATATTTATGGTGTTATTGCTAGATTAGCTATATTAGCAGCTTCAAAAGAACTATATAATATTGAGCCTTAAGTATGTATTCATTTGGCGTCATAATGGATCCTATAGAGGATATCAATCCTAAAGAAGATTCTACATTTGCAATAATAACAGCCCTGCAAAAAAATCATAATATTGAATATATTATTCCAGATACTATACATTTGATTAATCAAGATGTTTTTGCAAAAACTAAAAAATTAAAAACTTTTAAAAGAAAAAAGGATTTTTATAAATTATCGCGAAGTACATTAATGAATTTATCTAAATTAGATTGCATCTTATTTCGCAAAGACCCTCCTGTAGATGAAAAATATATACAAATAACGCATATGCTAGATTACTTAGAAAAACATGGAGTGCTCATAATTAATTCTCCACAATCTTTAAGGGATTATAATGAAAAACTATTGGGGAATAACTTAACTAAGTTTAATTTACCTACCCTTGTTTCATCTAACCAAGAAGCAATAGTTAATTTTGTTCAAAAACATAAAAAAGTTGTAATAAAACCACTAAACCTTATGGGTGGAAAAGATATTTCACTGCTATCGCATAAAGAAAAAGATTTATTAACATCAATAAAAACTATGACTAATAACTCTCAAAGATTTATGATGATTCAAAAATATCTAAAAGAAATTAAAAATGGTGACACAAGAATACTTATGACTAACGGCATTGTTCATGAAAATGTATTGGTCAGATATCCTCCAAAAAATGATTTCAGAGCAAATCTTTCATATGGTGGTAAATTTAAAGTTCAAAAAATAAATCATAAACATCTTAATCATTTAAAAGATATAGCAATTTATCTAAAAAATAATAGGATATATTTTGCTGGCGTAGATATGATTGGGAATTATATAACAGAAATCAATATAACATCACCTACTGGAATTCAACAGATAGAATTAAAAGATAAAAATCTAAGTTCTTCAATTGCTAATCAGTTTATAAAAATCGTTGAACAATACTATGATGATAAGTAAAGATTATATATATATGTCTATAGATTATGGCGTCAATAAAATTGGTTTTGCCATCGGCCAATTAATAACAAAAAAGGCTACTCCATTAAAGATTATTTATAATGGAAAAAATGGAACTAATTGGGTAGATATAGAAAAATTAATATCTGAATGGAAGCCTAATGTCATAATTATTGGATATCCATATAGTAAAACTAAAAGTAATTTTGCAAAGAAACTAGATTTATTTATCACTATGATTACTGAAAAATACATAGGTTCTATTCAAGTTGATAAATTTTCGGAGGTTTTATCTACTGAAGAAAGCAAAGTAATATATAGCGATATGAGGAAAAGCCAATATAATATAAAAAAGAAGGATGATTTAGATGATTTATCAGCATCCATAATTTTGGAAAGCTGGTTCAACGAAAATATGATACGATAAGATTATGAAAATAGATTACAATCTTCAATTCAATAAAAATAATAAATTACAGCATTTCTTGAATATAGAGAATTTATCAAAAGAGCATATAAATGAAATTATAGATTTAGCTGATAAGTATATTAAAAATAAAAGTAACAAATTTAAAGATTTGGAAGGTAAGACAATCGCAAGCTTATTTTTTGAGCCCAGTACAAGAACGAAGACTACATTTGAGCTAGCTACAAAAAGGTTATCAGCAGATTTCATTAATATTGATATAGCTAATTCTTCAACACTTAAAGGTGAATCGATTCTTGATATGATTAAAACATTGGAAGCAATGGAATGCGATATGTTTATCGTAAGACACTCCTCATCAGGGACTCCACATTATATTGCCAAAGAAGTAGGTAATAAAATATCTATAATTAATGCCGGTGATGGTATACATGCCCATCCAACCCAAGCAATGTTAGATATGTATACTATAAAAAAGCATAAGGGGAGTTTTGAAAATTTAAATGTGTCAATTGTTGGTGACATTTTACATTCTAGAGTGGCAAAATCTTTAATAGCGAGCCTCAAAATATTATCAGTAAAAAATATAAATGTAATTGGACCAAAAAACTTAATGCCAGAAAATATAAATGAAATAGGAGTTAATTATTTTTCTAACTTAGAAGAAGGTATAAATCATGCTGATGTTATAATTATGCTTAGACTTCAACAAGAGCGCATGAAAGAAGCTTTTATATCTACAGAGGATTATTATAATAATTATGGCCTAACTAAGAAAAAAATCATGTTAGCCAAAAAGGATGTAATTGTAATGCATCCTGGACCAATTAATCGAGGCATAGAAATTGATTCAGAAGTAGCTGATGGCCCTAATTCTGTGATTTTAGATCAAGTTACCGCAGGCATATCAATCAGAATGGCTATCATGTCTCTTATTTTTAAAAATAAATAATAAGACATGAAAGAAGATTATCAAAATATTTTATCAAGAATAAATTCTGATATAGAAAGAAAATCAATTGATAAAACCGCGAGATTAATAATTGTAAGTAAATCACAACCAATATCAAGCATTAGAGAATTAATAAAATCTGGTTATCATATGTATGGGGAAAACTATCTAGATGAAGCTATAAAAAAAATTGAAGAAATTGATAACAATAATTTAGAATGGCATTTTATTGGAAGAATTCAGTCAAATAAAATTAAAAAGATAGTAAAATATTTTAACTGGGTACAAACAATTTCATCTGAAAAACATGCAAGGTTACTAAATGAAGAATGTCAAAAATTAGAAAAGAAACTGAATATTTGCGTTCAAATCAATATAGACAATGAAGAATCAAAGGCCGGTATTATGATTAATGAAATTGATGAATTCTTAAATAATATTTCTAAGTATGAGTATTTATCATTAAGAGGAATTATGGCAATTCCTTCTAAGCTGAATGCTTTGAAAGAAAATGTAAATTCATATAATATACTTAAGCTGAAATATGATAAATTAAGTAATAAATATAAAAATATAGATACTTTGTCACTAGGTATGAGTAATGACTATAAACTAGCTTTAAGCAAAGGTTCGAATATGATACGTATTGGAAGTTTGATATTTGGTGAAAGAAAATGATAATAAAAGATATTGCAATTATAGGTGTTGGGAACTTAGCTCAGTCTTTGCTCTATAGACTAGAATCATCTAAAGCTAAGGTAAAGATAAGATTATATGATAAAAATACTCAAAAAAAGTCTTTAGCTAAAAAGTCAACAATCACATATAGTGATGTAATAGATCATCACTTAATTAAAAGCCAAGTAATAATTATTGCTGTCAAACCAAATCAATATAAAGGTATTTGCGGAGATATAAAGAGATTTTATTCAAAGTCATCGGTAATTATAAGTTTGATGGCTGGCGTAAGAACAACTAATTTAATAAAAGAACTTAATCCTGAAACACCGATTGCCAGGGTAATGACAAATATTAACTCAAAATATGGAAATGCTTCTACATTTATCTTTTCAAATAAATTTTGCAAAGATAGTAAGACTGTATCAATAAAAAGATTTTTTAATATTTTTGGAACATCTCATATTGTGGAAAATGAAAATAAAATTGATAAAGTTACAGCGCTAACTGGAAGTGGGCCCGCATATTTCATTCATTTCTTAGAAGCAATAATTCAAACGTTTAAAAAGTTTGGTTTTTCAGAAAATGAAGCAAAAATTTATGCTAAAGAATTATTTTATGGAACTGCAATAACATGTATGGATGAAAAGAAAAGTTTAAAAAAAATAAAAGATTCAGTTATTTCTAAAGGTGGGACAACAGATGCGGCACTAAAAACTCTGGATGCTCTTAAATTTAAAAGTATCTTAACAAAATCAATTAAAGAAGCTTATAATAAAGCTCAACAATTAGGGAAAAATAAATAATGGAAGCATATGCGTCAAAACCAATTATATTTTTATTAATAACTATCATAGGTTTTATACAATTCTTATTTATTTTGAGATTTTTATTTGAGGTAACTAGAGTATCTTATAATAACCCCGTTTCACAGTTGGTTATAAAAGCTACGGATCCAGCCTTGCGTTTATTTAGAATAATTCCCCTTTATGTGGGTAATTTTGACTTAATCATTATAATTCTGATTACTGCTTTGACGACACTGAAACTTTATATTAATCCTAGTTTTAGTGGATTTGAATATAGTATCAGTGCTCTATTTATTGCAGGATTTGGTTTTGCGATAAAAGAAATTTTAGATATTTTATGGTATGCGGTAATTATAGGTGTAATAGGAAGCTGGTTTATTGCATACAGCAATCATCCGCTATTTAGTCTTGTAGATGAAATTTGTGATCCTTTGTATAAACCAATAAGAAATATATTACCTAATATGTCAGGTATAGATTTATCACCTATTGTTTTACTAGTAGTATTAAATTTATTACAAATGATCATTTTGCCACCTATCTTTAATCTAACTAGGTATGTCTAATGGATGAAAACTCAATTGGATATGTAATACCAACTATTGCCAGTATTAAAAATCCCCTGAAGCTTTTGTCTGGACGGGTTTTGAGTCAATATGATCTCAGATATGAAACATATGGTTCTTTAAATAAAGATAAAAGTAATGCTGTTTTAATATGTCATGCTTTGTCTGGCAATCATCATGTAGCAGGTTATCATGAAGGGGAAGAGAAGCCTGGATGGTGGAATAATATGATTGGCCCCAGCAAACCAATTGATACAAATAAATTATTTGTTGTATGTTTAAATAATTTAGGTGGTTGTCATGGCTCTACTGGACCCACAAGTATAAATCCAGAAACTAATAAGACCTATGGCTCTGATTTCCCAATTATCACTGTAAGTGACTGGGTAACATCACAAAAAGAGTTAATGAGTTACCTAGGCATTCCTTTCTGGAAATTTGTTATTGGTGGAAGTCTTGGTGGAATGCAGGCATTACAATGGTCGTTTCAATATCCAGAGTTAATAAATAATTGTATTGCTATAGCAGCTGCGCCAAAACTAACTGCTCAGAATATAGCATTTAATGAAATTGCCAGACAAGCAATAATGAAGGATCCAAATTGGCATAATGGGAATTATTTAGAAAAAGGAGTTTCTCCTGACCAGGGTTTAGCGTTAGCTAGAATGCTCGGACATATAACATATCTCTCAGATGAATCTATGAGGGAAAAATTTGGTAGAGATTTAAAAACATCAAAACTAAATTTTAATTATGATGTAGAATTTCAGATTGAAAGCTATTTAAAGTATCAAGGAGAAAAATTTGTCACAGGATTTGATGCCAATACATATATGTTAATGACAAAATCTTTGGACTATTTTGATCCTATTAAAGATATGTCTCAATCATTGATAAAGAATCTTCAAAAGAGTAAGTCTAAGTTTTTAATTATATCATTTACATCGGACTGGAGATTTCCTCCAAAAAGATCAAAAGAAATTGTTAAATTATTATTAGATAATGAAAGAAATGTAAGTTATTCAGAAATTTCTGCAGACGGAGGTCATGATGCATTTCTTATGGGAAATCATGATTATTTTGATATTATGAGATCTTTTATTCTGGAGTCAAATAATGGCATTTAGAAAAGATCTTTTATTGATAAGCTCATGGATCAAACCTAATACAAAAGTATTGGATTTAGGTTGCGGAAATGGAGAGCTTCTTAAAATTTTAAAACAAGATAAAAATATAAGTGGCTATGGCATAGATAATGATATTAAGAACATAAAATTATCTCTTAGGAACAATGTTAATGTTTTGCAAATGGATTTAGATAAAGGCCTAAATGGCTTTGAGCTAGAATCATTTGATTATGTTGTATTAGCTCAATCCCTTCAGGTAATTAAAAATCCAAAAGAGCTACTTAATCAAATGTTAAGAATAGGAAAAGAAATTATTATTTCATTTCCAAACATGGGTCATTGGTCATCCAGAATTCAGTTACTGACATGCGGGGTAATGCCCGTCACAGGTAATCTCCCCTATGCATGGCATGATACTCCTAATATACATTTATGCACAATTAAAGATTTTTTAAAATTTTGCAAAGATAATAATTTTGAGATTCTTGAACACTCTATTACTGACAATAATCAGAAAACAAATTTATTGACAAAAATGATACCTAATCTATTTGGGAAAATAGCTACCTTTAGAATCAAATAATTATCTAAGTTTTGCTTTTATAAAATCACTATGCTTGATATGCAATAAATCTGATATTTTTCTAATAGTATAATCTTCATATTTATCTATTCGTCCATCAGAATATGCTATATCCCATAACATTTTAATGACATTTTTTTTCTCAGAATAGGTATATTCTTTATTAAGACTTGCTGTTAATTCATGAAGAGAGACAATTTCATTATTTTTTTTATCAGCCATCATCATTAAGATGTCAATTTGATCATCATTCAATGAAAATTGTTTTTTAAGTAGATCTATTATTTTCTCTTTCTCTGAATCATCATAGTCATCATCAGACTTTGAAACTTCAATTAATAAAACACATATTGACAAAACCATTTCATCCTTAAAGGACTCAAGACTATTTGGTTTAATATTTGTTTTTTTATTTGAAGTAATATCTTTAAAAAAATCTGAAATGGATTTCATAAAATGTTAGTTGAAATTCTGTTTAAGAGAGTATGAGCCGCTATTATCATATTCATTGAAAAAGACTTCTACAAATGGATGGTCTATTGGGTCAGTATTTTCATCACTTAAAAGATTACCCTCAGCAACATATGTCTCATTTCCTTGGCCATGGACCAGAACATGATACCAGGGTTTATTTTTAGCAGGTTTCGATTTTGCTACGTTTTCATACCATTCATCTGTGCCTTGGAAGTATGGATCAGCATCAACAATAACTCCTCTATATCTAAATTTTGAGTGAGAAACTATTTGACCTAGTCTAAATTCTGCCTTTTGTTTTAACGGAGTATCCATAACTACATTATATGTCCGATAGGGTTAGATTTAAAGTAATCAATGCAAATATATTAATCATATAAAAAAGTAATATTAATACGCCTATTTTCATAGGATTCTTCAAAGCTAAAATTATCAGTTGCATGATATAATTGTGAATTAAATATTACAGCTCGATTTTCCTTGTATGGAATAACCTTATTACTAATATTGTTATCATTAAGCATTTTTAGGATTCCTGGCGCACTGGCTAAACTATTATAAGAATCAAAGCTTGATTCTTTAGGGGGTAATTTATTCCATATTTTTAAACCACCTTTACTCTTATCCTGATTCCCTATTTCTGGTGTAATCCAAAAATTAACATTTACTGCAGCTTGATCAGCATGAATATTCGTTCCCTTTTTTTTGCTGTCATATTTAAATATCCAAGCCTGTGTAAGTCTTAACTCTTTAAAAATATTTTTATAAGTTAAACGGAGATCTTCGCTTAACTTAAGTATAAATTGATTCGAAAGTCCTTTTGATAAAAATGCTGCAACATAACCACTCGGATATGAGTACTTAAAAATATTGGCATTTCTGCAAAAATACTGAAGTTCTTTCAAAGCATTACTACTTAAAAAATTATCAATTACTAATATTTCAGGATCACTATTTAAATACTTAGACTCTAATGAAGATATATTGTTTTCTGTATTCAAAAGATTAGCTGAATAATCTTTAGGAGCCTTGTTATATAATACTTTAAAAATATCCTTTTGAATCTCAGTCGTAATATCTTTTAAACTCAAAGAATCTTCTTGTACTTTTTCATATAATTTTTTTAATGAATCATAATATTTTTTTGTAAACTTAGGATTTCTAATCCCATCTGTATCATTATCAATATATGTTAGTTGTTCAAATTCATGCTTTATAAGAGTAGTCAATGATTCTATGTTAGAAAGATACTTATCAATATAGTTATTTACATAGGCATCCTTAGAATGATTTAGTTTCAATACTTTTTTAAACAATTCATCTGCTTTAGAGATATTTCCTAACCATAAATAACTCATGCCTAGCATTAAATATGACTCGATATAATTTGGATCTTTTTCTATGGCTTGTAGAAACCAATATTTAGATTTTTCTAAATGTTCAATATCTCTATCATCTTGAAACATATACTGATATACCTCTCCTATTCTTTGTGGAGCTTCAGCAAACAAAGTATTTACCTTAGAGGCAATCTCAAGATATTCCAAAGCATCTAGATATCTGGAGCTATCTATATACAAATTAGCACAATTAAAAAATGCTTTATAATTCTTATTATCTATTAATATAGCTTTATTAAAATATTTTTCTGATTCAGTTTGACTTTTTAAACGCTTGTAAGCTATTCCTAAATTATTATTTACTTCATAGTTATCAGGATTTATTTTGACTGCTTTTAAAAAGTAAGGTATTGCTTCTTCATGTTTTAATTTTTGGGAGAGAATACATCCATGGAGATGATTAGCTTGAAAATTAGCATCATCATTCTCTATCACCATTAGATAAATAGCATCAGCTTCTTCAAACTTTCTTTGATGATGAAGAGCAAGAGCTCTATTTAATAATTCATTTGTATTTATTTGGTTCATATATTTTATGCCCAGGGACAGAATCGAACTGCCGACACGAGGATTTTCAGTCCTCTGCTCTACCGACTGAGCTACCTGGGCTTCAATATTATTTTTTTTCTGGTACGAACCCCTCGGGCGCATCAGAACCATCGCCAAAAAGAAATTTTTCCATCTCTTCTTCAAGAAACTTTCTAGATTTTGGATCCACCGGTGTTAATCTCATTTCATTAATTAACATTGTTTGATGAGCCATCCACATCTTCCAAGCTTCAGCAGAGATATTCTCCATTATTTTAATACCAACATCGCCGGGATATGGTTGATAATCTAATGCTTCAGATTCTTTTTTTAATTTTAAACAATTAATTATAGTCATATATACTCTTATATTGATTAAATATTTTATCTTGATACTTGGGTATCCCAAAATCAATGTCTGATAGATTATACCAATTATCATCAGATAGGCTAACCTTTTTATGGTATTTGATATTACATAATATTATATTAAAGGTAAATTTGATGTGAGATAGCTTATGTGTAAACTTCCAGGTATTAGATTCCATATATGCTTTTATCTTATGAGATTCAGTCCAGCCCATTAAATCTGACTGATTATGAAAAACTGGTGAGGAATATAGGCCCTTCCATAAATTATCATAAGAGATTTTCTCGAGATAAAACTGTCCTTTATTATTTATAACCACTAATGACCATATATTTTTCTCTTTAATTTTAATTTTCCTAGGTTTACTGGAAATATTTGAGGGCTGGTATGGATATGAATTACATTGCTTATTAACCGGGCACTCGTAGCATAATGGTTTAGATTTTTTACAAACTAATGAACCAATATCCATGTATGCTTGAATAAAGTCTGAGGGTCTAGTGTCTGATAATAAATATTGGGATAGTTCCCATAAACTATTTAATTCAGAATTATCAACTTCTGCAGATAAAAATCTTGATAAAAACCTTTTTACATTACCATCTAGAATTGAATAACGACCATTGCCACTAAAAGTAGTGATTGCAGATGCAGTGGTTCTACCAATTCCAGGCAAGCTTAATATATCATTGTAATTTTTTGGAAATTCTCCATCAAACTCTTCTTGTATTATTATTGATGTTTTATATATATTTTCTGCTCTTCTATAAAAACCTAATCCACTCCATATTTTCATAACATCATTAAGGCTTGCCTTAAATAGAGACTCAAGATTTGGGTATCTATCAATGAACATTTTATAATATGGAATTACTGATTGTACTTGTGTTTGCTGAAGCATAACCTCAGATATCCAGATTTTATATATATCCTGCCCTTTCCATGGGAGATCAGATCTTCCATTTATGTCATACCAATCTAAGATATTTTTTCTAATTAAAGATTTCTTCTTAGAAGGGTAGCTTGATTTTATCTCGAAGCTCATTTATTACTTTATCTTGTATTTCATCTATTATTTTTTCTCTGATTGGCTCAATCTTCTGCATAACTACATGGCTTAAATCAATAGACATCGAAAGATTATTTAATTGTCCAGAAATCATTATTGGCAACTCTTCATCCATTAACTCTTTAGGATAATTATTCTGATAAAAGCTTATTACGTTTTCATATTTTTTAATTTTTCCAATAAAATTAAATTCTACTTCTTTTGTAATCAAATTTATAAATCCACTTCCTTTAGCTTCCATAATTTCAGTTTCTATATAAATATTACTTATCTTCATATTGTCACCAATTATCTTGGCCTTAGCGGACATACTTTTAACATTAGTCATTTTTTTACCAGAACCAGTAAATAATGAAAACTTTGATAATGAATATGTTTTTATTAAAATATCATCAGCATTAATACCATGATATTTCAATCCATATGCTTTTATATGATTTACATCAATAATACTATTTATTAATTTTTCTAATGATAAAGAGAGTTCAATGGACGACACTTCTATCATCATGTCTTTTGGCTCAGATGAGATCTTGAAAATTTGTATACCCGACATTAGAAACTTGATATTAGGATAATATGATGCCTCTATTTCACCATTATACCTAAAATCATATTTTGTTTTAGACGAGATATAGCTAGTAATCTCGTCCTTATAGTCATTAGGATTAAATATAAAAAAAAGATATATAAAAAATAGTGATGATAATGTGACCAATACATATAGAGAATTAAGCAATGTTTTTTTCATTACTTAGCCTCATATAATCCTGATTTTCCACCTTCTTTCAAAACTAATTTAATCTCAGATATTACCATTGATTTGTCTATGTACTTGCACATATCATAAATAGTTAACAAAGATACTTGTGTGGCGCATAGCGCCTCTATTTCTACGCCTGTTTTGCCATCACAGGTAATTTCAGAGATACACTCGACCCTATCCTCTTTAATTTTAAAATTAATATTTACACTTATGATATTTAATTGATGAGCCAAAGGTATCAATGTAGAAGTATTTTTAGCAGCCTGTATACCAGCAATTTGAGCTACTGTTAATACATCTCCTTTTTTATTGCCACCTCTAATGGAGTCCAAAGCTATCCCGCTTAAACTTATATAACCTGAAGCTATAGCTTTACGGCGAGTTACGGCTTTATCGCTAATATCTACCATCTGAACATTGCCATCGCTGTCTATGTGATTATTTTTCTTCATATCTTTATTGTTTAATTTTTATTATAATTTTACAGTATATAATGGAATGATAAACTTATAAAATCTATATGAAAATTATCCTAGCTTCAAAAAATCAAGATAAAATTAAAGAAATAAAGAAAATACTAGATGGGACAGGCATTCTACTTAAGACCTGCAATGATATTGAAATACCAGAGGTAGAAGAAACTGGCTCTACTTTTGTTGAAAATGCAATACTGAAAGCTAGAAGCGCCTCTGTAATTACAGGTTTAGCATCAATCGCAGATGATTCAGGCATTGAGATTGAATACTTAAACGGTAGACCAGGAATAAAATCTGCTAGGTATTCAGGTGAAAATGCCACAAATGAAATGAATAATATAAAACTTCTGAGTGAACTAAAAAATGTTCCTTATGAAAAAAGGAAGGCATGTTATAGATGCGTTATGGTTTATATGAGATTCCCAGATGACCCATTTCCAATTATTACATCTGGATCATGGGGTGGATACATAGCAGAAAAACCTATTGGAGAAAATGGTTTTGGATATGATCCTTTGTTTTTTTTACCTGAGTATAACAAAACTTCTGCCCAAATTACTTCAGAAGAAAAAAATAAAATTAGTCATAGAGCAAAGGCATTAAATGAATTGCAAAAATATTTTGTTAAATAAGTTAAGCAGAATGAATATATTAATGAAATATTCTTCATTAATGATATTACTCATAATTAGTAGTTGTGCAACTAATCCTGTTTCAGGAATTCCAGATTTTGTTACCATAACTGAGCAACAAGAAATATCTATTGGTGCTTCATATCATAAGCAGATTTTAGAAGAAAATAACATAATCAAAAATAAAGAATTAAATGATTACTTTCAAAAGCTAGGGGAGTCAATTGCAAAAAAAAGTCATAGACCTGATTTGAAATGGAATTTCACTCTTATTGATGACCCAACCTTTAATGCATTTGCTACTCCAGGTGGCTATGTATATATGTATAGAGGAATGTTGAATTATTTTAATTCAGAAGCTGAATTTGCTGGAGTAATTGGTCATGAAATTGGCCATATAACAGCACGACATGGAGTCAGAGGAATGAGCACAGCGCAAGTTACAGGTCTATTATTATCAATAATCCAGGCTAATGTACCAGGTGGCCAACTAACAGGTAACGCATTTAATTTATTAAACGTGGCTATCAATCGTGGATATGGAAGAAAGTATGAACTTGAAGCTGATCAACTGGGTGAAGACTACTTAGAGAAATCAGATTATGATCCGGTAGCAATGACAGCTTTTTTAAAAACACTAAAAAATTCAGATGAGCTTGAAAAGAAAATTGCTAAGGAAGAGGGTCGGGAGCCCAATATTGGATACCATGGTGTTTTTTCCACGCATCCAGATCATGATAGAAGAATAAATGCTTTAGGTAAATTAAAAACTCAGGACTCAAAAAATAAAAGTAACAAAGAAAAATTTTTAAAGCTCTTGGATGGTTCGGTATATGGCTCTAGTCCCGAAGAAGGTTATGTTAAAAACTCTATTTTTTATCATCCAGTATTAGCTATTAAATTTAATATTAATGATGATTGGATTTTTAAAAATGAACCTGATCAATTAATCCTTACAAAAGATAAAGATACTATGACACTTAATATGGATGAATTACTCCTTGATGATCTAGAAAATGGTCTTACTCCAGAACAATATTTGAAAGAAGGCATAAAAAAGACATCATTTTTGACTACAAATAAATTATTGAGTTCTGAAGACTTCTCCTTTAATAATCTTGCTGGCCATACACACTTATATTATTCTGAAAGCATGACTGGCTCTTCTTATTCAAGATTTACGGCTATATTTGATACTAATAATAGTGAAACTAAGCCAAAAGTATGGATTATAAGAACTAATCTATCTGACCTAACTAATGATAATGCATCGCAAGATATGACTAAAACATTTGCTAAAATGACTGACAGTGAAGTAGAAAATTCTAAAGGACTAAGAATCAAGGTAATTAGAGTGAGAGAAGGTATGACATATCAAACATTAGCAAAGTCATCGCCACTTGGAAAATATTCAATAGATAAACTTAGACTATTAAATGGACACTATCCAGATAGTAGTTTAAAAATTGGAGATTTAATTAAAATTGTTCAATAAAAAATTCCTTAATAATGTATTTTTAGTAGACTCTACTGGGTTTGTTCTTAAATATTGGTTTGTTGTCCCTCCGGTTAAAACTGAAAATTATGAATCAATAGCTGCATTCCTTGGGTTCACAGGATTTGTTATCCGATTACTACATGATTATCAGCCTAAATATATTTCTTTTGCTTTTGATGAAAGTCTTGGTTCATGTTTTAGAAATAAAATATATTCTGATTATAAGAAGACAAGGGAAAAAGCTCCGGATGAATTAAAAGCACAATTTAAATTATGTCGAGAATTTTTAACTTTGATGGGTTTAGATAATAATGCGAGTAAAACTCATGAGGCAGATGATATTCTTTATACAATTGCTAAAAATACAAAGAAGTTAGAGCTTAATAATATAGTTTTAACTAATGACAAAGATTTATATCAATTAATACACAAAAATGATGTTTGGTGGAATTATGGAGATAAAAGGTTTACATACGAAGAACTAATAGAAAAGTTAAATTTTAGTCCTCAAGATTTGTCAGATTATCTTGGTCTTATGGGCGATTCTGCAGATAATATTCCTGGCGCACCTGGTTTAGGGGAAAAGACTGCATTAGCTTTAATGGGAGAATACAAAACTTTAGATAATATTATTAATAATTTACAAACGATCCCCGCAAGGATAGGGAAAAAATATAATAGGTTCATTAAAATTATTGAAGAAAATAAAAAAATTATTTATCTTTCTAAGAAGTTAGCTACACTTGACTATATAGATGATGTAAAGAAGGATTTCAAAGATTTAGAGAGGAGCATGATAGATATAAAAAAAATTGATAGCTTTTTTAAAGAAACGGGTATGAGGGAAAGTCAAAGAAATTCATGGACAAAAGATATTCAAAAATTGGTGGTGACTTAAAAATGAAAAAAAATATTTTTTATGCTCAATCTGGAGGAGTTACACCAGTAATTAATGCTACGGCAGCTGGTTTAATAGATGCTTTATCAAAAAATAAATCCTTTTTTGGAAAATTATTGGTTGGCAAAAATGGAATTGCTGGAGCACTGAATGAAGAACTGATAGATATAAGTAAAGAAAATAAGAGTGAGTTAAAAAAATTAATACATACTCCAGGAGGGGCTTTTGGGTCCTGCAGAATAAAACTAAAAGACCCAGTAAAAAATAAAAAAGAATTCCAGCGAATTCTTGATGTCTTTAAGGCTCACAATATAGGTTACTTTTTTTATAATGGAGGTGGTGACTCACAAGATACTACACTAAAGATATCAAATTACTGTAAGGCAAATGGTTATAATGTGAACTGTATTGGTCTACCAAAGACAATAGATAATGATTTACCCATAACAGATAACTGTCCAGGGTTTGGCTCTGTTGCTAAATATATTGCTGTCTCAACATATGAAGCTTCCCTGGATGTGGCATCCATGGCTAACTCCTCAACAAAGGTATTTATACTAGAAGTGATGGGTAGACATGCAGGGTGGTTGGCTGCATCAGCTGGTGTAATAAAAAATGGAATAAATACTCCTCCACATATAATACTATTCCCAGAAGTAGTATTTGATCAAAAAAAATTTTTAGCAAGAGTTAAAGATACTGTTAGAAAATGTGGTTACTGTGTAATAGTTGCCTCTGAAGGGATTAAAGATAATAAGAATAATTTTATAGCTGCAAGCGATAGCAAAGATAGTTTTGGTCATGCACATCTTGGTGGTGTTGCCCCTAAGCTAGCTGACATGATTACTAATAAATTAAAACATAAAGTGCATTGGGCAGTTTCAGATTATTTACAAAGAGCCGCAAGACATGTTGCTTCGGATGTTGATGTTAAACAAGCTTATGCTATTGGTTATAAAGCCCTAAGTTTTGCTAAATCTCAAATAAATGGTGTCATGCTCACAATTAATAAGAAAAATACGTCAACATATCAATGGGACGTTGGTACTGCAAAACTATCAGATGTAGCTAATATTGAAAAAATACTACCAAAATCATTTATTACTGAGGATAAATTTGGTATTACTTCAAAATGTAAAAAATATATTGAAAATTTAATTAAAGGAGAAAATTACCCTCCATATAAAAATGGTTTACCTGAATATGCTAAATTAAAACATCCACTCGTAAAGAAAAATCTTAAAAAATTTAACTAAAAATTTATAATAAATTTTTATATTTTATTGAATATTCTTTATGATTTATAATTAGTTCCTTTAACGTATCCAATAACCCTTCATCTCCATTAAGACATGGGATGAAATTATATTTCAAACCACCTGAATCCATAAATAATTCCCTGGACTCCTGACCAATTTCTTCTATTGTTTCCAAGCAATCAGATACAAACCCAGGGCAGAATACCTGGATATCCTTTATACCTTCAGGAGGATATTGTTCAAGTGTTTGTGCAAGATAAGGCTGAATCCACTCAGATTTACCAAACCTCGATTGAAAAACAGTCTTATACATCTCACTACTCAAGCTAAGTTCTTTTGCAATTAAATCAGCAGTAATGAAACATTGAGTTTGATATGGCTCATCATCACCAACATAAGATTTAGGTATGCCATGAAATGACAATAATAATTTTTGAGGTACACCATGTTTTTCTTGAAACTTACGAATATGATTAGCGGCTGCTTTTATATAGATCTCATGATCATGAAAATCTTTTATAAATGAGATTTCTAAATTTTTACGAAGATCTATATTCTTTTTCAAAATCAACTCTAACTTATTAGCAATGGATTTTGCTGTAGTAGTTGAGTATTGCGGGAACATTGGCAGGATTAATATTTTTTTATATCCTTTAGAATTATATTCGACTAATTTACTTTCTATAGATGGCTTGCCATATCTCATGGCTACATCGATTATAAAATTAGGTTCCTTATTTTTTGCAAATATTTTTCTAAGTTTACCAGCTTGAAGGAAAGAGTTGTATAAAAGTGGCGAACCCCACTCTGTCCAGACTTTCCTGTATAAAGCTGCACTCTTCTTAGGTCTCACCCTTAAAATAATTAGATGCAACAAAGGTAACCAAAAAATTCTAGGTAATCTAATAACATCCTTATCAGATAAGAATTCTCTGAGGTAAGTTCTAACCTCTCTTGTTTTTGGTTGATTAGGAGTGCCAAGATTGACTAGGAGAACAACTATTTGGCCATCAGTATCTAATTTCATGTAACTATTGTAGAACAATGTTAAGGTTTTGTGTATCTTTGAAAAATTGGGCTAGATTTGGGTATATATGAAATTAAAAACTCCATCTGATCAGCCATTATAGTCCTACCTCTCAGAATAATATACTCAACTCTTGATGGTCTAAAAGGGATTGCCAGTAATAGCATATTCGCGGCTTCAGGCGTTTTTGCACCCTTATGGTTATTGCATCTTTTGCATGCTGTTACCACATTCGTCCATATATCTTTGCCACCATAGGCTAGCGGAATGACATGGTCTCTAGATAATTCATTATGTCGGAAAATATTTCCACAGTATAAGCATCTATGGGCATCTCTCTTAAAGAGAGTGGTATTGACTAACGATGGAGTAAAGGTCGAATAATCAAGTTTATTAATATTCTTGGTAGATATTATGGAATTAAGATTTAAAAAGCTTCTTTGCTTTGTTAAGCGGCTATATCCACCTCTTAGCTTCAATGTAGATGAGCCACATTCATATATAACATGATTTAGACAATATAAACGTGCAGCAGTTTCATAATTAACCCAGCCTATTGGATGACCTGAAGAATTTAGTCTAAGTATTTGTTGATTATTTATCACTACTTTTCAATTATAGCTTACTTTATGTTTTATCATGGGCAAATTATCTCTCCTTATATTAGGATTTCATAATTCACACCTAAATGTTATGGACTAATATCGAACATGAAAATAGGAATAAAAATATAACCCAATGTTAACGGGGTTATCAGTGTAAATTACTGCACTAAATAGGTATTTTTCTATAACAAAGACGCATTTATTCACAATGTGGAAAAAATTCAATAAACATAATCTTAAAAAGATTCCATAATAATCAAAGATTTATTATCTATGTATAGTATTGATTTATATGAATATATTAAATTGATTATAAAGTGTACGATTTGAAGAAAATGAAATGGCAAAGTACTATATGAGATATTTTCTTAATTTATCCACAGAGTTATTCACAAAATCTGTGGATAAACAATTGAAGAGAAGTAAACCCTTAAATGTATAATAGGATATGAAAAAAACGATTGAAGTTGCTTTAAATTTACCACTATATAAAACATTTAATTACCTCATACCTGAAAATGTAAGTAATATTAGAGCTGGCACAAGAGTAGAGGTTCCATTTGGTAGAAAAAAGCTTGTAGGAATATGTCTGGGGACAATAAAACAAGATTCTACTGAAAATTTTAAATATAAATTAAAGTATTTCAATAAAATCATTGATGAAAAGCCTCTAATCACGAATGAAATTCTTAGACTCGGAAAATGGGCTGCAAAATATTATCAGCATCCAATTGGACAGGTCTTGTTTAGTTGCATTCCCTCAAAGATCAAATTAGGAGATAAAATTAAACCTCACGATGATAGGGAGTATAAATATATAGTCACTGATAAAAATATTGGCAATTATTTTAAAAATAAATATGCTCAAAAAAAATTATATGAAGAGATAAAATTAGAAAATGGCATAAAATCCAGTAAAACTAAGAAAACATTACTAATTAAATATTTAATAGAAAATGGCTTTGTTGATAAAGACTATATAGCTCAGTCTAATAAAATAATTAAAGATATTAAGTTAAATAATGAGCAAGAAATTGCTTATAAAAAAATTATTAAAAATATTTCATCATTTACACCAACTTTAATAGAAGGAGTAACTGGTAGTGGGAAAACAGAATTATATATTAGAGTTGCAAAAGAGATACTAGAGGGTAAAGGACAAATTCTAATTATTGTACCTGAAATAAATTTAACACCTCAAACAGTATCTAGGTTTAAAGATTATTTAGACTGCGATATTTCTACATACCATTCTGCTTTAACTGAAACTATGAGATTAAAGACTTGGGATAATTGTCGTAATAGCAATATTGATGTTTTAATAGGTACAAGATCAGCAGTATTTCTTCCATTTGCAAACCTAAAACTTATTGTGATAGATGAAGAGCATGATGCCTCATTGAAACAATCTGAAAAATTTAGATACCATGCCAGAGATATTGCTCTGGTAAGAGCCAAAAATGCAAATATTCCAATATTGATGGGTAGTGCAACGCCTTCTTTTGAGAGTTTCCATAATTCTCAAATAAAGAAATATAATCATATCGTTTTAAAGAATAGGTTTCGTAATACTAAATTACCTAGCGTGACTGTAGTCGATATAAAGAAAGACACTACAAAAGATGGATTTTCATCAACTCTTATCCGAGCAATTAAGAAAGAATTAAATGATGGAAAACAAATATTATTATTTGTTGGGAGAAGAGGTTTTAGCCATACTTTGTTATGTAATATATGTGGATGGACTTCAAAATGCAGCAAGTGTGATACTCATATGACCTTTCATGAATATGAAAAAAAATTATGGTGCCACCATTGTGGTGCACAGGAAAAAGTAGATTTAAAAAATGTATGCAAATGTAAAACAGAAAGCGAAATTGTCCCTCTAGGAGTAGGCACAGAAAGGGTTGAACAAAAAGCTAATGAATTATTTCCTAAATCTAAAATAATGAGGATTGATAGTGATACAATCAATAATATTTTCAAATTAAATAGTTTTTTAGAAAAAGCTAAAAATGGTGATATTGATATCTTAATAGGAACGCAAATGTTGGTTAAAGGACATGATTTTCCTAATCTAACCCTGGTAGGTATTATTGATATAGATTCCGGCCTATATAGCCTAGACTTCAGAGGCATAGAAAAAATTGCTCAAATGATAATTCAAGTTGCAGGAAGGTCAGGAAGGCATTCGACCCAAGGAAAAGTAATTATTCAGACCCGTAAACCAAACCATCCAATAATGACTAAATTATTGGAAAATGGATATAATGACTTTGCAAACATAGCATTAAAAGAAAGAGATGAATCATCTCTGCCTCCACACTCATACCTCTCATTATTTAGAGTTTCTTCTATAAATAAAGGAGAAGGCTTGTTATTCCTTAATAAAATTAAAAATTACTTTAATAATGCTAATGTAAATATATTAGGACCTGCACCTGCACCTATATTAAAGAAAAATAATAGATATTATTATCAATTGCTGATTAACTCACATAATAGAAATTTTTTACTACAAAAATCATCAGAAATAAGAGAATATATACTAGAGCAGAAAAAAAGTAACCTTAGATGGTCGATAGACATTGATCCTATTGACTTATACTAACTATTTAACAGGATCCAATTGAACATAGAAATAAAAAATATTATTGAAGCCTACTTGTTAGAAGCTACTTTTGATGAAGGCATAAACCCTACAGAAATATCAAAAGAAGGTTTTATTGAAGTTCAAAAAACGACTAATGAACTACATGGAGATTACTACTCAAATATTGCTATGAAATTAAGCAAGGTCCTGAAAAAGAATCCTATGGATATTGGAGAACATATAAAGAGAGACCTTACAGGAAAAAAATATCCACAAATCAAAAAAATTGAAATTAAAAAGCCAGGGTTTATAAATTTTTTTATTGAGGACTCAAAAAGAGCATCTATAGTTACAGATATAATTCAAAGCAAGGATATTTTTAAAAAATTTAAAACTAAAACAAAAAAAAATATACATATAGAATTTGTATCTGCAAATCCAACAGGTCCTTTACATGTAGGTCATGGCAGAGGACTAATTTTTGGAAAAACCTTGTCTAATATTTTACGAATTCAGGGTCATGATGTATTTACAGAATACTATGTAAACAATATAGGCAAGCAAATAGATATACTATCAATAAGTGTAATATTAAGTATAGTTGGTCTAAAAAAACCATTTGATGATGTAGATATTTATAAAGGTAAATATATTTCAATAGTAGCTGATAAATTAAAATCTCAGTATAGAGACTTACTATTAGTATGTAAAAATTCTTTATCTAGTAACGATACCTATGAGTCATTTTTGAATATACTTAGAAAAGATTTTAAGTCTTATCTTATATTTCGTGACTCAGTTATTGATATTATTATTAATGACTATATCAAAAAAGATCTTGATGATTTAAATGTAGAATTCTCTAATTGGTTTCATGAGAGTGAATTAATAAAAGATGACTTTGTTTATCAAATACTGGAAAACATAAAATCTAAAGACTTGTCCTATGTAAAGGATGGAGCCGTATGGTTTAGATCCACTAAATACGGAGATGATAAAGACAGAGTTCTTGTAAGAGCTAATGGAGCCTTAACATATTTTGCTACTGATATAGCATACCATTCTCTTAAACTAGATAAATATGATTATATAATTAATATATGGGGCTCGGATCATCATGGGTATGTTCCAAGATTAACTAATGCATTAAAAGGTATTGGTTATGATACAAATAAAATATCTATTCATTTAATACAATTTGCAAATTTATATAGAGATGGTGAAAAAATGTCCATGTCTACTAGGTCTGGTGAATTTATTACGCTGAAATCATTAGTTGATGAGATAGGATCAGATGCAATTAACTTTTTTTATATTAATAAAAAAATTGAACAACATTTAGATTTTGATATTAATACAGCATTATCTAAAGACAAAGATAACCCTGTTTATTATATTCAATATGCTCATGCTAGAATAGAAAAAATAATATCAAAAGTAAATTTAAAGGATCTAGATTTTGATGATACAAAATTAATAGACCCTAAGGAACAAGACTTATTAAGATTATTAAATAACTATGAAGAGACTTTTAGTGTAGCAATGGATACTCTTCAGCCTCAAATGATTACTAATTATTTATACAAACTATCTCAAAGTTTTCATAGCTATTATGCAAATATAAAAATTATAGATGATGAAATTAACTATAGTAGAGTATCACTAGTAATTGCTATACAGAAAGTTTTAAAAAATGGTTTAAATTTATTTGATATAAATGCTCCTGAGGACATGTAATGAAGCAGAATAAAATAGCTATGATTTATGATTTCGATGGAACACTTACTCCGAAAACTATGCAAGAATATACCCTGCTTCCAAAGCTAGGTTTAAATCCCAAGAGTTTTTGGGATTCTATTAATGAAGAATCAAAAAGAACTGGTGGCGAAACAATGATGGTTTTCATGAGACATTTGCTAGACCAAGCAAAAGAGAAAAACATAAAAATATCTAAAAATGAATTTTTTAAAATGGGCAAGGATATTAAATACTATCAAGGAGTAAGTGAATGGTTTGATAATATAAATAAATATGTAAAAAAGTTATCTGGGAATGATATACAGATTTATCATTATATTATATCTGCTGGCCATATGGAGATACTAGATGGAGTCTCTATTAAAAAGTATATAAGAAAAATTTTTGCTTCAGAATATTTTTATAATGAAAATAAACATGCAGTCTTTCCAAAAATTGTTGTTACTGATACCACAAAAACTCAATACTTATTTAGGATTAATAAAGGCAAAGAAAAGTTATCTGAAAGTATTAATACTCATATGTCAGAAGATAAAAGGCCAATTCCATTTGATAATATGATTTATGTTGGAGATGGCTTAACTGATGTTCCAAGTATGGCTTTGATAAAAAAAGAAGGGGGTCATTCCATCGCCGTTTATCAGAAGAAATTGAAAGAGCAGGTAATTATATGTAAAGAACTTTCTCAAGCAAATAGAGTAGATTTTATAGCAGAAGCAGACTATAGAAAAAATTCAAATTTATACAAGAAAACATGCTTGTTGCTTAATTATGTTGTTGCTAAAATACAATATAATTTAGAACTAAAAAAATCAAAATAAGGATTAATTTTCCTCAATCATAATAAGGTCGGTTTTTCTATCTAAAAATTTATACTGTAACTTAGTTACATCATAAGAATCTTTTAAATGTTTAATGACAATATTAAGGTCAAAAGGCTTGCAGCTATAGACGTCTAGTTGAAATAATCCTGGCTTTTGTTCATCCCAGACATGTAACACAATATGGCTAGTTTCAATTAAAGCCATACATGTAATTCCCCTATTACCTTCTTGATCAACATAAGAAATATTGGGGCCCTGCATGAGTTTCATATCAATCTTAGTAATGAGGGATTGCATCCAATCTAACACATATCCAAGGTTATCTCGCATTGGACAATTAGCTACCTCAGCTCTGATTAAAAGATGTTTATGATCTACGGCCATCGTTACCATTCCTTATATAAATAATATTAATATCAGAGTATAATCGCAAATGACAAAACTCTAAAGTAGTGATGATTATATATAAAGAATAATGTTAGTAAAAGAATATAATAAAGAATCAGGAACACAATTTGGCATAGAATGCGAAGAATTGTTATACAAAGCTAAATCAAAGTTTCAAAATATAAAAGTATACAAATCTAAAAAATATGGCAATATTTTAATGTTAGATGATTGTTTTATGTTAACGGAAAAAGGTAATGACCAATATCATAATAAATGTATCTCCTTAATTAGCAAAAAATCCAAGAGCATTGATATATTAGTTATAGGCGGGGGAGACTTTGGTTTAGTTAGAGGGTTATTTGAAAAACTTAATATAAATAGTATAAATTTAGTAGAAATTGATAATCAAGTCATTAATATATCTCGAGAATTCTTTCCATCATTTTTTAAATTAAATAAAAAATCTAAAAATAAAGTTAGTGTCCTAATAGAAGATGGATATGAGTGGATTAAAAATAATAATGCCTTAAGATTTGATGTAATTATCATTGATTGTACAGATCCAAATTTAATAGCAAAAAAACTATACTCTGAAAAATTTTATAAAAATATTTTTAGTAACCTGAAAAGTAATGGTCAATTAATTCAGCAAAGTGGATCACCATATCTTGATGAAAAAAAAATAATAATACCCACAAAAAAGAAGTTAGATAAAATTGGTTTTAAGGACATATCGCTTCATGAGTTTAGTATGCCTATTTATCCATTAGGACTATGGTCATTTATACAATGTAAAAAGGCGCAATAAATTATCGCGCCTTTCATAATAGTATTTAGTTAACTATTTTTTTGGGTATACAGATGGTCCTCCATCAAATGATTTACTGAATTCTGGATATGCTTCTAAACCACATTCAGATAAATCTACACCTTCATCTTCTTCTTCAGCACTAACTCTTAATCCAAACATCATGTTAATAATTGACCAAACAATATAACTAACAATGAATGTCCATAAGAAAATTACGAGAGTCCCGTAAATTTGAGCGCCTAATGTGCCGCCTGTTAGAGTAACTGCCATTAAACCCCAAATACCACAGGCCCCATGTGCAGATATTGCTCCCACAGGATCATCTATTTTCATTTTATCTAACATAACGATAGAGAAAACAACTAAGACTCCTCCTATAAGACCAATCATTAAGGCTAGCCCTGGTGTTGGCGCTAAAGGTTCAGCTGTTATTGATACAAGTCCGCCAATTGCTCCATTTAGAGCCATTGTAAGATCTGACTTACCGAACATTAGTTTCGCTAAGATAAGAGCTCCCATTACACCACCAGCTGCTGCTAAGTTAGTGTTAACAAAAATCATAGCTACTGCATTGGCTTCTGCAACATTAGAAATAATTAACTCAGATCCACCGTTGAATCCAAACCATCCTAACCAAAGAATAAAAGTACCTAAAGTTGCCAAAGGTAAATTAGCACCCGGCATTGCTTGAGGTTTTCCATCTTTATATTTACCTCTTCTTGAGCCAAGTACCATAACTCCAGCTAATGCTGCTGCTGCACCACATAAATGAACAACGCCTGATCCTGCAAAATCCATAAATCCTGCTTCATCTAAGAATCCGCCGCCCCATTTCCAATATCCTTGCACTGGATAAATTATACTGGTCATAAAGACACAGAATAATAAAAATGGCCATAGTTTCATTCTCTCAGCTACTGCTCCAGAAATAATAGAACAAGCTGTTGCAACAAATACTACTTGAAAAAAGTGATCTGAGATCCCTGAATAGTAAATCTCCCCACCGCTTTTAATAACATCTGCTGTTGCATTATCACTGCCCAAAAAGAATGCTAAGTCAGGCATGACACCTGATCCTCCTGCTGGGTACATTAAGTTATATCCAACTACCATATACATGATGGTAGATATAGAATATAACGAAATATTTTTAGTAAGTATCTCTGCTGTATTTTTTGCTCTGACAAGTCCGGATTCAAGCATTGTAAATCCAGCTGCCATCCACATGACGAATGCACCCATTACTAGAAAGTAAAAAGTATCTAGAGCATAAGCCAGCTCGATGAGTTGATTTTCCATGATTAGGGTCTCCTAATTAATAATGTTTATTAACTAAAGAGCCTCTTTTCCTTTTTCACCAGTTCTTACACGTATTGCTTCTTGAAGTTCAAGAACAAAGATTTTTCCATCTCCAATTTTACCTGTACTTGCTGTTTTTAGAATGGTATCTATTGTGTTATCAACCAGTTCATCACTAACAGCAATTTCAAGTTTAATTTTCGGTAAAAAATCAACTACGTATTCAGCACCACGATAAAGTTCAGTATGGCCCTTTTGTCTTCCAAACCCTTTAACCTCAGTCGCTGTAATACCTTGCACGCCTATAGCGGATAGTGCTTCTCTTACTTCGTCGAGCTTAAATGGCTTGATCACTGCTATTACTAATTTCATTGATAAACGTCTCCCTAAAATTTAATTATAACTTAAAATATTGTTAGAAACTATAGCCTAGTGAAAAGACACCAAACGTAGTGTTTGTAGTACTAGTTCCACCTGTTCCCGCTGTAATATCATCATCGTTTTTACCAATTTGCAAACCAACATCAACGCCTGCAACTGTTGTTGAATAATCCAGGGTATAGACATTACCTTGAAGACTAGAACTGCCACCCCAGTAACCTGCAGTGAATGTCATTGGTAATCCAACAACTCCAAGATCTAGTGCTATAGAAGTATAGTCATAATCTTGATTAGCGCTGCCATCATATTGACCATCAGCATAATCTATAGAAATAGGTCCCATTGCTATACCAAAGTTCATTTCTTCATAATCAGAATCAAAGTTATCAGTATAGTAATATCCGGTTGCGCCTACATACAAATCAGCGCTGCCCATACTCCATCCATATCCTGCATAGTAGTCATGTTCTAGGCCATCTTTGCCTGAACCATCACCGCCATTACCAACATCTGCCCACCATGTGCCTGCATAAAATCCACCATTTTCATAGTCAGCGCCAAAGCTTACAGAGGCATCAGATTGATGAACTCCTCTGTACCAGTACTCGGATGCGAATCCAACATTGTAACTAACCGAAGATCCTTCTTCAGCAACAGCTGATTCAGATGCAACGGCGAAAGGTACAGACATTGTGATTACCATAACTGCCGGTAAAAATTTACTCATTAGTTTTTTTATCATAATTTTCTCCATTTATATTATTATCGTTTTAAGTTTTAAATTTCAGTTCGACGCTTATCAGTGATAAAAGTCTAGCTTCGGTATACATAATGCATATACCGTGCCAACATAACTTTATTAAATAATATATATCTATATATGTATTAAATATGGTGCATGATATAATAGTTTTCAATCAATACAATAAATGCTTATAAGCCCATTATAACGATATTATAGTGAGCAATGTGCTCAAAATAGGTGCAAAGATATGAATTCAAAAACAATATTAGAACTTGTGGGCAAAATAGAAAAATTAATACCCTCCAATGAAAGTGGAGTCAAAGATGATATAAAATCGAGTATCAAAATATTGATTGAAGATTATTTACATAAATTAAACTTAGTGACTAGAGAAGAATTTGATATACAACAGAAAGTACTTCTTAAAACTAGGCTTAAAATAGAAGAGCTAGAAAAGAAATTATAAATTAATTAGATTCAGATAAAATATAGTCTACCGCTGACTTAACTTCATTATCAGATAAAGAGCTTACCCCGCCTTTCGCAGGCATAATTCCTATCCCATTTATTGCATTAGCATAAAGAGTGTCTTTCCCTTTTGATAACCTATCTGACCATTGGTTATTATTACCAATTACAGGAGCACCAGCTGCTCCACTAGTGTGACATGACATGCAGACGGTATTATAAACTTCCTGACCAGTAAGAGTTTTTTTTGCAGAAACACTTGCTACTATTACTTCCTGTTTAATAGAGGGGTTACTAGCTAGATTTGTTTTCCCTGATGGCGCTATTCTTTGATTGGTATCACTTTGTATTTCAACTTTATAGTTTTCACTTGCACTAGATGCATGTCCAGCGAAAACATTAGAGAGAATCGCTATGAAAATAGCTAACCCTACAATTATTACTGATACTATTGCAAAGACCTTATAAAATTCTGCGTCTGTTACTTTATGTTCCATATTAGAGATTTTTCCATGTTTTCTTTCTTGTGTAGATTATACTAAAAGAAATAATAAATTCATCATAAATTTGCGTCTGTAGCTCAGTTGGATAGAGCATTAGCTTCCGAAGCTAAAGGTCAGAAGTTCGAATCTTCTCAGGCGCTCAACCAATTCTTTCAGCTGCAATTATAGTATTTTCAATTAAAGCGCAAACTGTCATTGGGCCAACGCCACCAGGGACAGGAGTTATCGCTGAAGCTTTCTGTGATGCAGATTCAAAATCAACATCTCCACATAATTTACCATCTATATTATGAATTCCAACATCAATAACAATGCAACCCTCTGGTATCTGGTCTCCGTTAATAAATTTAGGTATGCCTACCGCGACTATAACAACATCTGCATCTGCCAACTTAGAGTTAAGGTCTTTAGTACGAGAGTGACACATCGTTACAGTAGCATGCTGTTGTAAACATAATATTGCAACTGGTTTACCTACAATATTTGATCTACCTACAACTGTTACATTTTTCCCGCTTAAATTAGTACCTGTAGATGCCAGCATCTGCATTATGCCTTTAGGTGTACATGATACCAGTGTATCCTCGCCTAAAAATAATTTACCTACATTTGTGGGAGTGAAACCATCAACATCTTTTGACGGATCAATTTTATTTAAAACTTTTGTAACAGATATATGATCTGGTAATGGTAATTGGACTATAACTCCATGTATACTCTTATCGTTATTAATATTGTCAATTTGAGTTAAAATTTCTTCTTCTGCAACAGTTGCTTCAAATCTCATAATATCAGATTCTATTCCTGCTTTTACAGCAAATTTTTCTTTCTGGGCAACGTAACTAGCAGATGCTTTCATGTCACCTACCAACATAACAATTAATTTTGGTTTAATATTTTTCTTATTAAGCTCCAAAACTTTATTTTTTAGATCAGTTGTTAATATGGTTTCTGCAACTTCTCTTCCACTTATAACTTTAGCAACCATTTTTCTCTCCTATGAAATCAATTTAACCTTTCTTTATCTACTAATAACTGTACAACATCATATAGTTCTGCATATGAGCTGACATATGAGCCACTAGTTTCATATTTACCATTGATAATTAATGTAGGCACAGATTTAATTTGGTATTGATTAGCTAATCTTGATGCTTTTTTAACACGTATCTCTGTTCCAAAAGAATCTAAAATACTTAGAAACTTATCAGCATCATAACCTTCTTCTCTGATGAAATTGCCTAACTTTTCTTTTGTATCTAATCTATTACTATTTACATGTATTTCAGTAAATACCTTCTCATGAAGATTATCATCTAATTTCATTTGTTGAAGAGTATAATAGACTTTAGCATGAAGCTCCCAAGAATCCCTAAGGGCAACTGGTACTTTAATTAATATTGTATCTTTATCTAAATTTGATTCTATATCATTTATTGTAGGCTCTAAAGTGTAACAATGGGGGCAGCCATACCAAAAAAATTCATATATTACTACCTTGTCACTTTCCGTTTGTTTTTGATTTGATATTTGAATATATTTCTGCGAAGAATCTGCAGCCATAGTGAAACCACTAAATGCTAATGTTGTCATTAATGATATAAGGGATAGTACTCTCATTAGTGTAATCCCTGAATATACTGCGCAACTGACTTCATTTCTTCATCAGTCATGCGGTGAACAATATTTCTCATCATTTTATTAGGATCATTTGATCTCATACTGCTTTGAAAATTTTTAAGTTGGGAATATATATATTCAGCATGTTGGCCTGATAACACAGGCATAGATGCTGGACCATTTCCATCTCCATTTGGACCATGGCATGCAATACAAGCTTGTATTTTATATTCCATATTGCCACCTCTATAAATATTCTGACCTAGCTCAAAAGAGTCGTCTGCTGTTGTTCCTATGGATTTATCAAGAGACTCATAATAAGCAGAAAGATCATCAATATCTTCATCTGAAAGTGCTACAGATATTCCATACATAATCGCATTATTTCTTTTGCCTTCAGGTCCTTTCTTGAATTCATGTAATTGAGATGTTAAATATGACTTATGTTGTCCTGCTAATTTAGGCCATATAGGGCTAACGCTAATACCATCTTGACCATGACATGCAATGCAAGTTATGCTTTTTTCTTTTCCTTTAGCAATATCTCCAGCACTAATATTAGTGGTAAATATGATGAAAAATGATGTTGCTATATATAGTGATATTTTATTCATAACTCAGGGAACATTATATAGCATCATAATGATACTTCAAATCATCTATTTCAATTTTAATGGGCTTTATCCCAATTATTTCCAACACCTAAGTCAACTATTAAGGGGACATCTAAGTTATAGCAGGTAGACATTAATTCTATTATTTTACTATTTGCTTCATCAACAAAATGATCTTCCACTTCAAATACAAGTTCATCATGCACTTGCATAATCATCTTGATTGGATGATTATCTTTATTAATCCATTTATCTATATTTATCATAGCAATTTTGAGAATATCTGCCGCTGTACCTTGAATCGGCGCATTTATTGCAGTTCTCTCAGCAGCGCTTCTAACTTGAAAATTACTATGTGTAATATTTGGAATATATATTCTTCTACCAAGAAGTGTAGAAGCATAACCACTTTTCTTTGCTTTAATTTTTATTATATCCATGAATTCCTTTATTCCACTATATCTTAAGAAATACTTATCTATATAGTCTTTGGCAGAACTATTATCAATCTTAAGCTGTTTGCTTAAACCATATGATGAGATTCCATAGATTAGACCAAAATTAATGGCTTTAGCTGCTCTTCTTTGTTCCTCATTTGGCTCACCCTTTAATGAGAAAACTTCTTTTGCAGTTGACGCATGGACATCTTCGCCATTCATAAAACTTGTGAGTAGATTTTTATCTTTTGAGAGATGTGCCATAACTCTTAATTCAATCTGAGAATAATCAGCTGAAATTATCTTGCATCCTTTTTTCGCAATAAAGGTCTTTCTGATATTTTTCCCATCTTGTGTTTTTATTGGAATATTTTGCAAATTTGGATTTGAAGATGATAGCCTACCCGTGATTGTCACAGTTTGATTATATGATGTATGTAATCTCTGAGTAACCTCATTAACCTGCTTTCCTAGCTTATCTGTATAGGTATTTTTTAATTTCATTAAATTTCTAAATTGTAAAATTAATTTAGGAAGTTCATGCATAAGAGATAATTCTTCCATCACCTCTTCATTTGTTGAGGGTTGTCCTTTTGGAGTCTTTTTTAGAACTGGTAAATTTAAATCATTATAAAATATTTCCTGTATTTGCTTAGGTGAGCTAATGTTGAATTCTTTTTTAGCATGCTTGTAAACATTTTTTTCAATATCCTTTATTCTACTATCAAGATCTTTGCTTTGTTTTTCTAAACTTTTTGCATCAATCATTACCCCATGTTGTTCAATATTAGCAATGACTTTAACGAGTGGTAATTCTATCTGACAATATAAATTAGCTTGAGCCTCAAGTGTTGATAATTTATTCGATAAATAATTATATAACCTAAAAGTTAGATCAGCATCCTCGCATGCATATGGTACAGCGTCACTAATAGTTACTTCAGAGAAATTTTTTTGTTTAGCTCCGGATCCCACGATATCTTTGTATTTAATAGCTATATGATCTAAATAACGGTCAGATAAACTATCAAGGTCATGTTTCCTTGAAGAATTATATATATAAGAAAGAATCATTGTATCCTCTATCTGACAATTAAAAATAATATTATATTTATATAAAACATTCATATCATATTTTAGATTTTGACCTATGACCTTAATATCTTTATTAGAAAAAAGGTCTTTAAGATAATTATAAAATGTTTCTTTTTTGATTTTTATATTGCCATTGATATCATCATGATTCACGGGTATATAAAAAGCCTCTTGCTCTTTAAAAGAGAAAGATACCCCAACAAGTTCTGCTTCCATCGAATTCAAAGAGGTTGTTTCAGTATCAAAAGAAAATACTTTATGTTTCTTTAAGTTTTCTATTAATTTAATTAAACCTTCTTCGCTATCAATTAACTTATATGCAGATTTTTTATTTTCTTTCTTCTGATCTTTTTTAATGGAAAAATAATCTATTATATTTTTCAGTTCATACTTTAATGCGATTTCAGAGAGTTTATTTTCGTCTCTCTCACCAATCATGTAATTACTTAAATCTAGGTTTACATCTACATCTGTTTTTAATTTTATTAATTTTTTAGCTAACTCTATCGTCTCAGAAGATTTTCCTAAATTTTCTTGAACCTTTCCTTTGAGTAAACCTATATTTTTGATGATTCCATCAATAGATCCATATTTTGCTAATAAAGTTACGGCAGTTTTTGGTCCAATCTTGTCAACCCCAGGGATATTATCAGAGGTATCTCCTACCAATACTAAATAATCAAAGATTTTCTCAGGATGGACTCCAAATTTATCTATGACTCCCTTAATATCAAGCCGTTTTTCATCCATACTATTTATTAAAGTAACATTATCATTTACTAGTTGAGCTAAGTCTTTATCACCAGAAGAAATAATAACATTGATATTTTTACCATAATCAAGAGCAGCCAATGTTCCTATAACATCATCAGCCTCAACATCAGGAATCTGAAGCACTTCAATGCCTAGGCTTTCAATGAATTTTATAATTGGGGGCACTTGCTCTGATAGCTCTGTAGGCATTGATGACCTATTTGCCTTATAATCTTTATAAATTTTATGGCGAAAATTCTTACCCTTGGCATCAAATATTACACATAAATATTTTGGATCATGCACCCTGATTAGCTTAGAAAGCATATTGGTAACACCATAAATAGCCCCTGTAGGATCACCTTTAGCATTTTTTAGATGTGGGAGAGCATAAAAGGCTCTATATAAGTAAGAGGAACCATCAACTAATACGAAATTATTTACATTTTTATCAACCAAAACACCCAAACCTATGTTAAGTTTATTTCATTCAAAAGTTATAACTTAAAAAATTTGAAATAGCTATGTCTGTATATACTAAAATTACTGAAGATGAACTGTCTAAACACTTATTAGGGTATTCAATAGGGAAGGCAATCAGTCTTACAGGTATTTCTGATGGGATTGAAAATACCAACTATCTTCTAAAAACTAATCAAAATGAATTTATATTTACAATTTTTGAAAATATTAAAAAAGAAGATGTAGGCCAATATTTAGATTTTATGAATCATTTGAGCGGTAAAGGACTAGTATGTCCAAATGTTTTAAAATCTAATAATGGAGAGTTGTCTGTAATAATAAATGGCAAGCCCTCGGCAATTATTGAAAAGCTTAGTGGTAAATCCATCATAGATACAAATCCTAATATTTGTATATTAATTGGGGACTTACTTGCAGAGTTTCATAATTTTGGTTCAGATTTCAAAAGAAACATAAAAAATTCAAGAGATATTAGCTGGTGTGTACAATCATATGATAAATTAGCTGAAGTTATTACAGATGATCAGTTAAAACTAATTGAGAAGGCAATCAATATTCAAAAAGAATTTTTAACTCAAAATTTACCTATGGGCACAATACATGCAGACTTATTTAGAGATAATGTATTATTTGATAAGAATAAAATTTCTGGAATGATTGATTTTTATTACTCTTGCCATGGATTCTTAATTTATGACTTGGCTGTAGTTGTTAATGACTGGTGCACTGCTCTAGATGGTACGCTTGTAAATGAAAAATATATTAAATTAATCTCAGCTTATACAAACAAGAGAAGTATTCAAAATTTAGAGAAAAAATATTGGCGTCATGCCCTGGTCTCTGCAGCTCTAAGGTTTTATTTATCTAGACTGCTAGACCTCCATTTTCCTAAAATTGGAGAAATGACACATATAAAAGACCCATTAATATTTGAAAATATACTTAAAGATAGAATAAATACATCGCATCAAATCTAAATATGTCGAATTTTGACAAAATTATTGATAATTTAATTGAAAATATTTGTAATATTCTCATGGTTCTTTTACTTATGATGATATTAATGGTTTTCATAAGCATAGTATTCAGATATTTCTTTAATATAAGCTCTGCATCTTTACAAGAATTAATTATGTACTGCCATGCCATAATATTTATGTTTGGCATAAGCTATACCTTAAAAGAAAATGGGCATGTAAAAATTGATATTATATTTAATACCTTCTCAAAGAAAATTCAATCCTATATTTCGATAATTGGAATATTATTATTTATTTTTCCAATGGCATTTTTTTTAATATATATAAGTATGGGTATGGTTATCCAGTCATGGCTTATTCTTGAAGGATCTAGTGAAGCAGGTGGTTTAAATCTAGTATTTATTTTAAAGACAATTATACCATTAACTGGATTTCTCATTCTACTCCAATCATCATCTCAATTATTAAAATTAATTAAAAGGTATAAAAATGGGTATTGAAATATTTGCAATTATATTTATTGCATTCACTTTTATAATATTGCTTTCTGGAATCCCTGTAGCTTTTGTTTTATCTGGTAGCGCCTTATTATTTTCATTTATTGGAATTATGTTTGGGGTATTTGATTACTCATACTTGCTTGCAATACCAAATAGAATTTTAGGGATAATGTCTAATCAAAATTTATTAGCAGTGCCATTATTTATTTTTATGGGTTTAGTTTTAGAAAAAACAAAAATTGCTGAAGAGTTACTGATGGCAATGAATATACTATATAAAAATACTGATGGGGGTTTTGCAATATCAGTGGTACTAGTTGGTGTACTAATGGGTGCAAGCACTGGTATTGTTGGGGCTAGCGTTGTTACTCTAGGGTTGCTTTCATTACCAGTGATGGTTAAGAATAACTATCCCAGACCTTTGGCATGTGGTGTAATCTGTGCATCTGGTACGCTAGGGCAAATAATTCCTCCATCATTAGTATTAATCTTGCTTGCAGATGTACTATCGTCAGCATACCAGCAAGCACAATTAAATCTTGGAATATTTGCACCAGAGACAGTTACTATATCCGACTTATTTGCTGGAGCACTGATACCAGGTTTACTGTTACCAGTAATGTTTATTTTCTATATAAAATCTTTAAAAATAAATAATATTAATAAAGATATTACAAAAGATATCGGTGAAAATATAAATATAATTTCTTCATTTTTTCCTCCAATATTATTAATTATAACTGTTCTAGGATCAATAGTATTAGGAATTGCTACTCCATCTGAGGCAGCTTCATTGGGGGCCATCGGTTCTTTATTGATAGCGTTCGCAAAAAATAAATTATCTTTTAATGTTATTCGCAATACCTCTAAGGGAACAATTAAGCTGACAAGCATGGTATTTTTAATACTGATTGGAGCAACATTTTTTTCTTTAGTATTTAGAGGGTTTGAGGGAGAAGAGTTAATTCAAAATTTACTATCACATGGTCCAGAAAATAAATATCTATCATTAATTATAACTTTAGGAATAATGTTCTTTTTAGGATTTATATTAGATTTTATAGAAATTATATTTATAATAATTCCTCTTTTTGGTCCAGTATTGTTTTCTTATGGATTTGATCCTATTTGGGTTGGTATCTTAATAGCTATGGTCTTGCAGACATCTTTTCTGACACCACCCTTTGGTTTTTCTTTGTTTTATTTACGTGGTGTAGCTCCAAAAGAAATACCTACAAAAGACATATATAAAGGGGTGCTACCATTTATTATAATTCAAATAATAGCTATAGGACTGGTATTCATGTTTCCACAAATTGCATTATTTCTTCCAGACTTACTAAACTAATAACTATCTTATGTCTAGATAAGACTTATCAGAAATATCTGTCCAGGGCTCAACATCCTCTTTAAAGCTAACATAAGATTTATAAACTTCATTTGTAATCTCATCTTTTGCACTAATTTCTTTTAAAATTTCATCTGATATTTCCTTAAGTTTAGTTAGTACTTCATTTGGAAATTTTAAAATATTAATATTTTCAGACTTAAGAAACTGTAGAGCCAAATTATTTTTAGCAGTATAGTCAGAAAGCATATCAAGATTAATTGCTTTGCATGCAATATCAATAACTAACTTTAAATCAGTTGGAAGACTATTATATTTGTCCTTGTTAATCATACATTCTATAGTTGGGCCTGGTTCATGCCATCCTGGATAGTAATAATATTTAGCTGCCTTATGAAGGCCAAAAGCTCTATCATTATAAGGCCCTACCCATTCTGTTGCATCTATTACGCCAGTCTGCAGGGCTGTAAAAATTTCTGACCCAGCAAGTGTCACAGATGTTCCACCTGCTCTAGAAAGCACTTCTCCGCCTAGTCCTGGTATCCTCATTTTCAGACCCTTTAGGTCATTCACAGAATTAATTTTTTTATTAAACCATCCCCCCATTTGAACTCCAGTATTCCCTGCAGGTCTTGGGATTAAATTAAACTTATCATATAGTTTTTCCCAAAGTTTGATTCCATCACCATAATATAACCATGCATTCATCTCTTGAGAATTCATTCCAAATGGTACAGATGAAAAGAATTGGCAGGCCTGGCTCTTTCCTTTCCAGTAATACGCTCCAGAATGACCTAATTCAGCACCGCCCTTCGATACAAAATCAAAGACTTCTAATGGTGGTACAAGTTCATTAGCTCCAAAAACTTTTACTTTAATTCTACCATTAGACAGATTAGTAATGAGTTTAGCTAAATTCTCTGCTCCTGTTCCTAATCCAGGAAAATTTTTAGGCCAAGATGTAACCATCTTCCACTGATATTCAGTTTTCTCTTTAGCTCGCAACGATGAACTATTACCTAACAACGATGTTAATGCTAAAGAACTCCCTAGTGATGTTAAAAACTTTCTTCTTTTCATTTATTACCAAATTTTATAATTATTTTAAAAAATCTAACTGCGCATAAGACAAGACTAGCCATTTTTTACCATAGCTTTCAAAGTTTATATGTAATTTCAAATCATCACTTTTACCAGTATAACTAAGTACAACACCATCTCCAAACTTCATATGACTCACCCGTTGCCCTATTTTAATATATGTATTTTCTTCTTGTGAGTAATTCTCTATATTAGAATCTTGAGAATAATCATCAAAATCTTTTTTCTTTTGGGAGAAGCTACTATATTTATTAGAAGGTGATTGATTATTACTTTTAATAGGCTCTAGTAAATCTTCATCAATTTCACTTATAAATCTTGATGGTATTAAAAAATTATTATTACCATGCATATATCTCATATTAGCATGAGTTATGTATAAGGTTTTCATTGCTCTAGTTATAGCTACGTAACATAATCTTCTTTCTTCTTCTAGAAAACCTTTTTTTAAATTTCTATTTTCATTCGGAAATATTCCCTCATCCATTCCTGTGAGAAATACAACAGGAAATTCAAGACCTTTTGCAGAATGAATTGTCATTAGCTGTACTGGATCATCATGTGGATTTGACTGTAAATCTCCAGCTTCTAAAGAAGCATTATCTAAAAAATCTCCCAAGATATTTTCACTATCCATATTATTTTGATAAAATCTTTCAGCTGTTGATAATAATTCCTCTAAATTTTCTTGCTTTGATAATGATTCTTCATTCTTTTTTAATTCATAATACTGGCTAAGAGTAGATAAGTTTATGACTTTTTCAATCAAACTCTTAAGGTCAAGATCATTAAGTTTTTCAATAAGCTCTTTAATTATACTAGTATAACTATTCAAAGAATTAATAGCACGAGCACCACTAATACCTGTTTTTTCTATTTGATTAATTGTGTCCCACATAGAAAGAGAATTATTTTTAGCATATTCACGTATTACCTGTATTGTCTTTTCACCCAGTCCTCTTGGCGGGTTATTAACTGTTCTTTCAAAAGCGGAATCATCTGATGTATTCACTGCTATCCTAAGATAAGCAATAACATCTTTAACTTCTGATCTCTCAAAAAATCTAAAACCACCATAAATTTTATATGGAATACTTCTAGAATTTAACTCTTCCTCTAAACGTCTAGATAAAAAATTTGATCTATATAATAGCGCAATTTCAGCCCTCTTATGCCCATGTAGAACTAATTCTTGAATTTTCTGAGCAATGAAACTAGACTCGTCATCTCCATTATAAGACTCATACACATACACTGGGTCACCTCCAGTAGCATCCGTCCAAAGATTTTTACCTAACCTCTCCTTATTATTTGATATTAAACTATTTGCAACAGACAATATTTTATTTGTAGAACGATAGTTTTGTTCAAGTTTGAAGATTTCTACATTTTTAAATTCATCTTTTAAAAACTGAATATTTCTGCTTCTTGCACCTCTCCAACCATATATAGACTGGTCATCATCCCCAACAGCATATAATGATCCTGCATCACCATTAAGCAATTTAAGTAAATTAAATTGCAACGTATTTGTATCTTGAAACTCATCTACCATAATGTTTTGAAATCTTTTATTATAATAACTTAGGATTTGAGGATTATTCTTGAACATCTCATAAGTCAATAAAATTAAATCAGCAAAATCTACAGAATTAGTTTGCCTGCAAGCATCATCATATTCTTTATATATTTCGATATATTTATCATCATCATTATTAACATCCTTGTGTCTCTTGCCTTTATCTTTTTGGCTATTTATAAATGACTGTAAAGCCTTAGGATCATATAAATTATCATCTAAATTTTTGGACTTCATTACACGCTTGATAATTCTTAACTGATCTTGTGAGTCAAGTATTGTAAAATACTCTGATATACCAGCTTCTTTCCAATGAATTTTTAGTAATCTTCTGCAAATTCCATGGAATGTTCCAAACCATAATCCATAAGAAGAAATTTTTAGCAGTTTTTCTAATCTTTGCTTCATCTCATTAGATGCTTTATTCGTAAATGTAAGAGCTAGAATATTACTAGGTCTCACATCAAATGTATTTATTAGTTTAGCAACTCTGCATGTGAGTACTCGTGTTTTCCCGCTACCCGCACCTGCCAATATAAGTTTATTACCTAATGAACAATTTACTGCTTGTAACTGCTGTTCATTTAAATCAGAAAATATTTCATTTACATCAGTCATTATGTTTTCCTTGGTCTCAACATAATTATAACTATAGTTAAGATTAGGATATACCAGTAAATAGATTGATAATAAATATTGTGATGAACCAGGTAAGTTATCACAATAGCAAATAACGAGAATATCAAAATTGCTGTCATCCAGTAATTACGTCTTGTATTCTTAGATATTGATTTTTCAATCATATCTAGTTTTTTTATATTATTATCAAGATTAAGCTGGTCATTATTTATTAAATTAATCATCTTTCTTAAAGCACCAGGAATCTCAGGAAGCAAGTCAATAATTTCTGAAGAGTTATTTTTAAGATTTTTTAAAATGGATGGAATCCCCTTTTGTTTTTTCATCCATTTTTCTAATATAGGCTTTGATGTTTTCCATAAGTCTAATTTTGGATGGAATTCTCTTCCCAGCCCCTCTGTATATAATAGTGCTTTTTGCATTAAAATTAATTGAGGTTGTACTTCTAATTTAAACTTACGCGCAGTATCAAATAAACCAAGAATAACATCGCTAAGAGATACATCCTCGATAGACTTATCTAACATTGATTCACAATTTTCTCTTATAGCTTTTTCTAATAAACTGATATTGGTATCTTTAGGCACCCATTCACATTCAACATGTAATCGAGCAACTTTAGCATAATCTTTATTAAAAAATGCTACAAAATTTTCTGCTAAATATTTTTTATCAAAATTACTAAGAGAACCCATTATCCCAAAATCTACTAAAACAAACTGCACATTATCTTCTACCTTTTGAATAAAAATATTTCCAGGGTGCATGTCCGCATGAAAAAAGTTATGTTCAAAAACTTGTATAAAAAAACTTTCAACTGCATTAGTTGCTAGTTGTTCAAAATTAATACCTTGTCTTTTAAGCTCTTTTTTATCATTAACTGGTGTCGCATAAGTTCTCTCCATTACCAATATGTTTTTAGTAACGTAATCCCAGTAAATTTCTGGGATATATATTAATTTTGAATCTTTAAAGTTTTTTTTAATTTTTTTAGCATTCGATGATTCTTTGATAAGATCAGTCTCATCATAAACCAACATTTCATAGTCATTTACAAGTTCAATTAAGTGCATGCGCTTAAAATCATCAGATAATGATGTTAAAAATACCGCAATCCTTTTCATCAGCAATAAGTCTTTTTCAATTTCATTTTTAATATTTGGTCTTACTACCTTGATAATTACATCTTTACCATTTTTTAACTGCGCCTCATGAACTTGCGCTATAGATGCTGAAGCCAATGGCTCTGGAGTAAAACTATTAAAAACCTCATTTATTTTTGAACCAAGCTCTTCTTCAATAATTCTCATTGAGATTTCTTTCGGGAAAGGTTTCACGCTATCTTGTAACTTAGATAGCTCATTGGCAATATCATCTCCTAGTAAATCTTTTCTGGTTGAAATTACTTGCCCTAATTTGACAAAAATTGGGCCTAACTCCTCAAGCATCATTTTTATTTTAAGAGGGATGTTATCTACACGTCTTTTTCTAAACCAATTCCACGGGAGCATATAAAAATAAAATTTACATTTACCGCTTCCACAGCTAACTAGCATTTTATCTACATCATATTTTATAAATAGACGTGTAATTTGTATGACCCTAAAAATATTATTAAACATCTTTATACTCTTTATATAGTTGGTCTGTTCTACTTTTTAAATCATCAACATCATCTAAAAACTTATTAATATCATTTTTTGTTGGAATAACATTTATATCATCAATAAGTAGGTCAACAATATCCTTTGTTGCATCCTGGAAAAGATTTTGAAATGATAATGAAGCACCACTAAGTTTTTCTTCAAGAGTAGATGATAGATTTTCACCTAAAAGATGAGTTGCAAGTTCACGTAATTTTTCAGAACTACTTATAAACTGATTGAATTTATTTGCTGTATCAATATCCCCATTGATTGATATTTTACTAGAAAACTGCTCAGAACCCTTGGTTATAATAAACATACCAAGTATGACCGGACTAGCAATCAGCTCTACATCAAATTTATCTTCATCGTCAATAAGGGAAAAAGTATTATCATGAATTTTTATAATTACATTGTAAGGCAAATCCTTAAAATTAATTTTTACTATTTTCCCATCTATGTCATTAAAAAAATTATCCGGTATTGATTTTAAAAATGGTTCGCTTTGAAACAATTTATTTATATAATAAGTTATAGATAAATCTTTTTTTAACATTTGAAACCTATATGTATAGTGACCATATTGCCAACTAATGTTTCATGGCGTACATTTATAAAACCGGTCTGGCGGAACATATCGCTAACCTCTCTTGGTGAATAATAAGTAGATATTGATTCCGCTAAATACCTATAACTATCATAATCATCAGCTAATATTTTTCCCATTTTTGGGATGATGTTATGTGTATATTTTTCAAATATATTTTTAACTAATTTATTTTTAGGAGTTGTAAACTCCATAATTACCAATCTACCTCCTGGCATCAAAGAGTTGTAAATATTTTCTAAAGACTTTAAATGATCTGTAAAATTTCTGAAACCAAATGCAATAGTAGCTAGCGTATAACTGTTCTCTTTAAAATTAGTAGTCTCAGCTGAGCTTTTAATAAATTCAATATTCTGCACAAAGCCATTATCTATTAGTCTACTTTTACAAATATCCAACATTTCTTGATTTTCATCAAGGCATGTAATATTAATGAGTTTTTTCTTAGAAAGAAATTTTAGAGCAATGTCACCTGTACCTGTTGCTAGGTCAATAACATGATCTGAATTTTTTAATTTTGAAACAACATACATCCTTTCTTTCCATAATCTATGTAAACCGAAGGACATTGCATCATTCATTAAGTCATATTTATTTGAAACTGAACTAAATATATCTGAAACTAATTTTGTCTTTTTGGTTTTAAGGACCTTTCTTGAACCAAAGTTAACTTTTTCATTCATCTTAACTTTTTTTCCTTTCTACGTTTAATACATGTTCATTCTTTTTAAGTTTATTAACTAATTTTGTCAATATTTTAATATCCATTACAGAAACTATAAACACCATTATATTATGTCCAGTCTCTTTTGTATCGTCATATGTCACACTTTCTATATTACAATCATTCTGTGCTATTTGGGATGAAATTAATGCTAATACACCTCTGACATTTTCAACCTCAACCTTAATACATGCATTAAAGCTATCGTCTATATTTTCATCCCATAGTAAATCTAATGTTGTTTCTTGTGTTTTCTTGGTGCGCTTGATGCTCCTGCAAACCTGTCTATGAACAACAATACCTTTTTCCTGACTTATATAGCCAATAATAGAGTCTCCCGGAATAGGGAAACAACACTTAGCATAAGATATAACAAGCCCTTCAGTGCCTCTGATTTGAACACCACTAGATGGACCTATATTCTTACTTACCATATCGGTTGGAGATATTCTCATAGCAACTAATTTTGCTATTCTATTTCCTAGCCCAATCTCAGCATAAAGATCTTCAATAATATGGCATGAATATTCTTCTAAAACAATTTTTAGTGTTTTCTCTGGTATCTCGCTTAATTTAATTCCAAAATCATTAAATGAAGACTCCAATAATTTTCTTCCCAACTCTATTGCATCATTACGCTTAATTAATTTTAATGAAGCTCTGATTGAGTGCCTAGCTTTCTCTGTAACAACAAAACTTAACCATCCTGGGTCTGGTCGTAAATTTTTTTTTGTATTAATCTCTACTCTTTGTCCATTTTTTAAAATAGTATTAGCCGAAACAGGCAAGCCATCAACTTCCGCAAACGCATAATTATTACCTACATCAGTATGCACAGCATATGCATAATCAATAATAGTTGATCTCTTGGGTAGTTCCAATATATTGCCTTTAGGGGTAAAGACATAAACTTTCCCTGGATGTAAATCTGCCTTAATACTCTCTAGATACTCTTTAGGATTTCCAGAATCTCTCTGAATGCTAAGCAAATTTGTAATCCACTGCTGCTCTTTAGTATAATTTTCTAATGAGGGGGTACCCTTGCTTTTATAAAACCAATGAGAAGCAATTCCTGACTCAGCTAGTATATTCATATCTTTAGTTCTAATCTGCATTTCTATAGGTAATCCATGAGGACCAATTATTGAAGTATGAAGTGATTGATATCCATTAGATTTTGGTATGGCAATATAATCCTTAAACCTGCCAGGCACAGGAGTATATAAATTATGAATAATTCCAAGAGATCTATAACAATCATCTGTTGAAGTAACAATAATGCGCACACCAAAAACATCATTGATATGTGAAAAATTAACTTCTTTTAGTTTCATTTTTTTATACAACCCATAAACATGTTTTTCTCGAGCAATAACCTCTATATCCAGGCCTTCATTTTTAAGTTTTACCTCTATAACCTTTCTAATTTTACCCATTAACTCATGTCTATTTCCTCTAGATTTTTTAATCTCATTTTGAAGAGTTTTAAACCTTAAAGGGTAAACAGTTTCAAATGCTAGATCTTCTAATTCTTTATTTAAAGAGTGAATGCCAAGACGGAGGGCAATAGGCGCAAATATCTCAAGGGTCTCCCTTCCTATTTTTTTTCTTTGTTTAAAATTTAGAGCGCTAATAGTTTCTAAATTATGCCTTCTATCGGCAAGCTTTATTAGTATGACCCTGATATCTTGACTCATTGCCATGATCATTTTTCTTAAATTTGCTGCGTCTGCTTCTTCTTTTGTTGAAAAACTTAACTTATCAAGTTTACTGACTCCATCAACTAACTCAGCTACCTTGACGCCAAATGTATTTTTTAAGTTATCTTTCTCAATTTCTGTATCTTCTATAACATCATGTAATATTGCTGCCATTATAGACTCATGGTCTAAATGAAAGTCTGCTAGTATTGACGCTGCAGAAAGCGGATGGTGAATATATTCTTCGCCAGACTTCCTTAGTTGTCCTTTATGAGCAATACGCGCAGTATTGAAAGCTTTTTCTATTTTTTTTATCTGATAAGGGTTTAAATATTTCTGAAGTTTTTTTTTAAAATCAATATATATTTTACTAGATGTATTGAATTCGTCAGAACTCTTATTGTTTGGTTTTTTATCCATTACTAATAATGGCCTATAATTATTCTGATTTTATTTCTTCAGAGTCTTCTATAACTTTTTTAATTTCCAAAGGTGCTTCACTAGATGTGTCTGGAGCTTCTGTTGAAGCAGACGATGATAAAGATTCCACTAAAGGTGCTTCACTAGATGTGTCTGGAGCTTCTGTTGAAGCAGACGATGATAAAGATTCCACCGAGGGCATCTCATCTAATTTTTGACTTAGCTCATTAACAACTTCTTCTTCGGTAATGCCACTACCAAAAAGTTGACTTTCAATTTTCTGTTTATTACTGATTTCAAAATAATCCATTCCTATTTTTTCTGCAGCAATTTCTCTTAGGGCTATAACTGTTGGCTTATCATCGCAATCAATAAGAGGTTCGGCACCTGCCGCAAGGTCTTTTGCTCTTTTCCCAGCTAATGAACATATATCAAATGCATTGTCGATAACTTTTAAACAATCTTCTATTGTTATTCTTGCCATTATATTTCACCCATATTTAATCTTGACATTGTATCAGAATAAACTTTTTAAACAATCAGCTTATTTAGTGATATGAGTTTATACATATAGTCTTTTACGTGCTCTATTGGGGTTTTTTTAAATAAGATAATCCCAATAAGTGAATTCAATGCTAAATTAAAATTATCATTAATGAGTGTAAAATCTGCATATTTAGCATATTCCAACTCTTTTAGAGATGATTCCATTCTAGTTTGTATAACAGATTCATCGTCTTCAGCCCTATGTTCCAGTCTACTTCTCAGTATTTCAATGCTAGGAGGAATGATATAAATTGAGATTGCTTCAGGAATAGCCTTCTTTACTGCTAACATTCCCTTGTAATCAATCTCTAAAATAACATCAAGCTCTTGATCTGAAATTTTGCTAATAGAATCTAATGTTGTGCCATATAGGTTTCCATATACATTTTGGTGTTCAAGGAACTCTTTTTTTTTAATTTTATCTGAAAATTCATCTTTATTAATAAAAAAATAATCTTTCTCATCTATCTCAGAATCCCTTATTTTTCTAGTGGTAAAAGACACTGCGGGCCTAATAAAGCTCAAATTTTTACATACCTCTCTTACTAAGCTGGTTTTCCCAGCACCTGATGGGGCGCTTATTATGAATATCTTTCTCATATGTTAATTAATGCTTAACCATAGTTCTAAAATTGGATTATAATACATTATATAAGGTTAAGGAGATAAAGTTATGGGTGATCCATGGAAATCAATAAGTGCCGAAGGCGTGAGAGCATTCTCATATGGAGCATATTCTGTAATACTTGTCTGGTTATGGAGCGAAGGCTACCTGTCATTTGTAAATAATATGTTAATTTCAGTAGGCGCTTCTGCATTATTAGCTAAATCGATATTGGTTAGCACTGTAGTATCAATATTGATGGTTACAACTTTATATGGCCTGCATGGAAAACTGCCAACAACGTTAATGTTGCAACATATGACTTGGGTTAAGAATCCAGATAAGTTTCTTTTATTCTTCTATATATGGATAAACTTCATATTTGCTGCCTTACTGAATGTAATGGATCTTGACATCTTTTACCAGTTTCTTAGTGGTTTTGTAATTCTTTTAATGCCATCATTAATTCTTGGCATAAGCATACAAAAAAGAGGCGGGAATATTTAACTAATCCTTGTAACTCTTTGGTAAAATATCTATACCAAGTTTCTTGCCAAGCTTTACTAATAAAGGTATTGCAACCAGCCCGCCAGGCAAAGCAAATACCCCAATTAATCCTACATTTTTAATTAAATCTGTAAATTGATTATTTGCCTTATCCATCGTAGCCTTGTCAACCTCTTCACCAGCAGCATACTTTCTATATATCTCTAGCATCTCAGTTGTCTCTTGAGATTCTGAAGCAAGAATTTTTTTTAATTTGTTAAGAGAACTCAAGACCTTCGTTTTATTCGAAGTATACTTTTCCATAATGGTCCTAAACAAATTTAAATCATCAATTTTCATAAATTTTACTTTTAATATTAATTTAAAATGTCTAAAATTACCTAATGTACTATGTTAACAGTAATTCATAAATTCAAATAGTTTATAACTAAACAATAAGTGAAAAATATGTCAAAAGATAATAACGAAATTTTAATATCAATAGATACAACATATCTTCATCAGGAATCAGATCCTGAGAATAATAAGTTTTATTTTCTATATACAGTTTCTATAACTAATAAAGGGAATATAGGTGCCAAATTATTATCCAGACATTGGGTGATTGAGGATGCTAATGGTAAAGTACAAAATGTAAAAGGTGAGGGTGTGGTTGGAGATCAGCCATATATTAATCCCGGTGGTGAATACCAATATACCAGTGGGACTTTTTTAGAAACCTCGCTTGGAACAATGAAGGGTAGTTATCAGATGATAAATGATTCTGAAAATTATTTTGATGCAGAAATTCCTGAATTTGTCTTAACCATACCCAGGGTTATACATTAACCTTGAGATATGTCTTTATTGTGTATTGAGTACTTATATCTTTATTTATAAACTCTTGGCTATTAATTATTTTCCATTTAGAATAATCAACCTCTGGAAACCATGTATCTCCTGAATATTTCTTATTAATATGAGTTATATATAATTTACTGGTATATGGAAGTGCAATTTTATATATTTCAGAACCCCCTATAATCATGACCTCATCATGATCAGAAAAATCATTAATGATATTCAAAAAATTATGATATACAGTGACTCCTTCTTTTTTATATAAAGGATTTGATGATAAAACTATATTCTGCCTCCCATCTAAAACCCTGCCTATAGATTCATGGGTTTTCCTACCCATAACAATTGGTTTGCCCATAGTTATTTCTCTAAAACGCTTTAATTCTCCAGGAATATGCCAAGGGATTTTATTTTTATTTCCAATCAAACGATTCTCATCCATAGCAACTACTATTGATAAAGGAGGTGCTTTAATACTCATATGGCAACTTTCGCTTTAATGTGACTATGTGGATTATAATTATCTAAAATAAAATCATCATATACATAATCATATATCGAGTGAATATTTTTTTTTATACTTAAATTAGGGAGAGGCCTAAAATCCCTCTTTAATTGCTGTTGGACCTGCTCTATATGATTAGTATAAATATGAGCATCACCAAATGTGTGAATAAACTCACCATATCCAAGTCCGCATTGATCTGCAATCATCATGGTTAATAAAGCATACGAAGCTATGTTAAAAGGCACCCCTAAAAAGATATCTGCACTTCTTTGATACAACTGACATGATAATTTATTATTGAGCACATAAAACTGGAAAAGAATATGGCATGGGGGCAACTTCATATTATCAATTTCACCAACATTCCAGGCAGATACAACATGCCTTCTTGAGTCAGGGTTGTTCTTAATCCCTTCTATCACATCTGTAATTTGATCAAACTTAACTCCATTAGAAGAAATCCATGATCTCCATTGGTTACCATAAATCGGACCTAACTCACCTTTCGAGTCAGCCCATTCATCCCATATTTTTATATTATTTTCTTTCAAATATGCGATGTTCGTACTACCTTTTAAAAACCATAAAAGCTCATAGGCTACTGACTTAAAATGAATTTTCTTAGTTGTTAATAATGGGAAGCCATCTTCTAAATTAAATCTCATTTGGTGTCCAAAAATAGACAGTGTGCCTGTTCCTGTTCTATCAGATTTCTCTTGCCCTTGAGACAAAACATGTTTCAATAAATCATGGTACTGTTTCATCTTTCTATTTTACCTTGAATAGATAAATAATATATAATTAAACCAACTAAAAACATTGGAATACTTAAAAGCATTCCCATTGTTAACCAATCATTATATAAGTATCCAATCTGAATATCTGGCACTCTAACAAACTCTACTATAAACCTAAAAAACGCATAATATATTAAAAATAAAGCACTTAACTTCCCTGTCATAGGTTTTTTATTATATATAATCTTTAATATTATAAATAAAATAAACCCTTCCAAAAATGATTCATATAACATGGATGGATGTCTGGGAATAGAGTCAATCTTTGTAAAGATAACGCCCCAATTACCATTGGTCGGCATACCATATAATTCTGAATTAATAAAATTTCCAATTCTTCCAAGAAGTAATCCTAGGGGAATAAATACTACAATGAAGTCAGATAATTTAAAAAAATTAATTTTCTCCTTTATGCTAATAACTAATATGCCAAATAAAATTCCTAATAGAGCTCCATGAAAGGACATCCCGCCTTCCCATATATAAAATACTTTATTAAAATTTAAATAATAATAATCAATATTATAAAATATTGCATAACCTAACCTGCCACCGATTAATAATGAAAAAATAGAAATTAATAATATCTTATCAATAATGACTATACTAAGATCAAAATTTCCTAGATAAACCTCTTTTTTCATTAAATAGTCTAGCAAGAGGAATGAGATAGCATACATTGCCCCATACCAATATAAATCTATAAAGCCTATAGAGAATAAGATTGGGTCTATATTATGTATATATATCATTTATAAAAATTGAATTATGTTAGTAATTATAATAGCCTATGATTCTGTACTATAAAAACAAATAATGAATAGATTAAAAAATGAAAAAAGTGAATATCTTCTGCAACATGCAGATAATCCTGTAGATTGGTATCCTTGGTCTGAAGAAGCATTCGACCAAGCTGAAAAAGAAAATAAGCCCATAATGTTATCTATTGGCTATTCAGCATGTCATTGGTGCCATGTGATGGCTCATGAATCCTTCGAAGATGATGGCACAGCAGAATTAATGAATGCTAATTTTATTAATATCAAACTTGATAAAGAAGAAAGGCCTGACTTAGATAAAATCTATCAAATGTCACAAACAATAATAACGGGAAAAACAGGTGGATGGCCATTAACGGTCTTTATGACTCCTGAAAAATTTCCATTTTTTGCAGGAACTTATTTTCCTGATACTGAAAGACATGGTCTTCCTGGATTTAAAGATATTTTACTCAGAGTTATGGATTTTTATAAAAATCAAAGAGATGATATAAGCAAACAAAATATGCAAATTAAAAATATTTTTGAGACTCTCAATAAAACTAAAGAAACTAAAAATATAATAAATAAAGATTTACTAGATAAGGTAAAATCAGAACTAATTTCATCTATAGATAAAGTCCATGGTGGATTTGGATCAGCTCCTAAGTTTCCTCATGTCAATAATCTAGATTTTTTAATAAAGACGACAGAAAAAAATGATAAGGAGACGTTAGAATTAATCGAGCTTACATTAACAAGAATGACATGCGCAGGAATCTATGATCATTTAAAAGGTGGATTTTTTAGATACTCAGTAGATGAATTATGGATGATTCCTCATTTTGAAAAAATGTTATATGACAATGGCCCAATGATAGATATTTTATGCAATGCTTATAAAATTACAAAAAATTCATTATATCTAGATAAAATTAATCAGACATGCCAGTGGGCAATAGAAGAAATGCAAGATAAACAAGGAGGCTTTTACTCAACTATAGATGCTGATTCTGAACATATGGAAGGGAAGTTTTATGTTTGGACTGATGAAGAATTAAAAGATATTTTAAATGCTAATGAGCTCAAACTATTTAAAGAAATATTTGTAGTATATGATAAACCTAACTTTGAAGGAAAATATCATCTACATGTTACAAAAACTAATCAAGAATGCTATATAAATAATAAAAACTCTGCAGATTTAATATGCGCTAAACTATTAAAAATAAGAAATGGAAGAGTTCGGCCTGCAACAGATAAAAAAATACTTGTCTCATGGAATTCTCTTCTTATGCTTGGATTAATTAATGCTTATAAAACTACAGGGAATAATAATTATTATGATTCTGCTAAAAAATGTTTTAATTTTATAAGAAATAATATGTGGGTAAATAATAAACTATATGCATGTTACCATGATAAGCCTTATTTTAATGCATACCTGGATGATTATGCTTTTCTTTCGAAAGCTTGTATTGAATTCTTGAAAATAGATTGGAATGAGAAAGATTTTAGCTTTTTAGAAAATTTAACAGATTCACTAATAAATAATTTTCAAGATCAAGAGAATGGGGGTTTTTATTACACATCTGATACACATGAGGAGTTAATATATAGGCCTAAATCTTATATGGATGAATCATTACCTTCCGGAAATAGTATCGCAACTGAAGTTTTATCAGAATTGTATGAATTAACAGGCAATAGTAAATATATTAAAGCTGTAGATAAATCTATAAGTTCGGCAGCAGATTCTATAAATAGATCTAAGTTTTCTCATTGCAGCTTATATTTGGCAGCTCCAAATACCAATATATCTAAAAAGCTAGTCATAATTAGATGTGAACTAGAAAAAATCAATGAATATAAAAAAAATATTTATGCTTTAAATATCATGAATAACAATATCTATTTCATTGCTAATAATGAAAGTGTAACTATAAAGGGAATAAAAGAAAAAATAAATCAAGGAACGTTTACGGCATATGTCTGTCAAAATAATACCTGTTCAGAGCCTATTAAAGACTATGAGAGTTTATCTGCTGTTATTTCAATATGAAAATCTTGTTTTTATCTTTTAGATTTCCTTTAATAATAGGCCATATTTTAATTGGTTTAATAATTTTGATATTCTTCCCAAAAACTGCTTCTAAACTAAAACCCATACATCATACAATTAGTCTTTACTGGATGAAGATTTTAGTTTTATTATTTGGTTTAAAGATAATACTCAAAGGTCAGATATCAAAAGAGTCAAATGCTTTTGTTTCTAATCATATCAGTTTTCTTGATATCATAGTTCTTAATTCATTAATACCATCAAATTTTATAGCAAAGTCTGAAATTAAAAATTGGCCAGTTATTGGACACCTATCATCCAAAACTGGAACAATATTTATTAAACGAGGAGATACAAATGATATAGATCATGTTGTTGATGTAATGAAAGATTATATAAATAGAAATAAAAAAATTATTTTTTTCCCTGAGGGAAGAATTGGAAATGGTGTTGATATAAAGAAATTTCATAGCAAACTATTTAATTGCATATCAGAGTCAAACTCTATAGTTCAACCAATATTTATTAGATATCCTTTAGATTATCCAAATAATATTAAATCCGATGATACTGTTTGTTGGGCTGACAAGACTCAGACGCTTATAAAAATATCTTTAAGGTGCTTGGGAAGATCTTCAACTAACGTTATGGTACATTTTGAAAAACCCATCATCGCAACTAACTTAGACTCTTATGAGCTAGCAAAAAAATCTGCTAACTCAGTTTCAGAATCAATAAACCATATCTAATAATTTTTTAAATCATTCCTCTTTTGTCGCCTTCAGTGCCGATAGCTACCTCAACTTCCATATCACCACCTTTGGGATACCATTGACATGCTATCACCATACCTTTTTCAGCTTCTTCTGGCTTTATCAATGTTGTTGGATCGCATGGGCTTGATGGATAGTAACCATCTCCTGAAACTATTACAGTTCTGCAAGAACCACAGCTTCCTACTTTGCATGAATGCGGCCATGCTATTTTAGCATTAATAGCTGCCTTCATAAGATTCATACCTACAGGCACAACAAATGTTTCACCTGACCCTTTGACTGTCACATTAGTTGGCTCAGCTTTTTTAAATAGATCTCCGAAAAATCCCATTTTACCTTCTCCTTATGTAGCTAGATTAAAAATATTCCTAAATATATCATAAAAAATTTGATGTGTAAGTAGAATAAAATAATATACAGTTCAGATGGTTATAAATCTATTATTTTTCATATGGTAATGTAAGGCAATCCCTAGTAACATGCTCCGAGCAGTAAAGAATACTAAAAATGAAACCCATAGATTACCGTTATCCCACTCAATAGTGGTAATAGCATAAACAATTGATTTATATAGCATTTAAAAACCACTTTCTAACAAGTTTCTAACTACTCCTTTCGTTTGTGCGTACGAAGGGAACTATTGAAACTCAATGGTATCAATGCGTTAGTGAAAAGGCGATTGAGAAGTCTCTAACTCAGAAAGCCACCCTCTTTCTATTAGATCTTTCCTCACATCAATTGCAACTAAGTTTGCACCCAAATATGAGAGGTGCCTCGGACCATTATAAAGAGGTCCATAATCTCGTTTGACATCGAAACATATATCTTTAGCCAAATCACATAGAGACTCAATCGGATCGACCACCAACACCGAAGCGGCGTCAATAGTTGGAAATCTACTGTCATCATAACTTTTGACACTTGAGGGAAGGGTTTCGTTTATTACATTTGGAAAATTCATTTTACTAATGTAGTTCGCGTTATTTGCAAGCCATCTAGCCCCTTCAAACTTTTGACTAGGAACGCTTCGAATAAGCACAACTTTATGGCCTTTAGCAATAAGCCAACTTATATTTTCAGAGAATGAATTCCAAGCTTCATTAGAATCAACTTTTTCACCATTCGCCCTATTAGATCTACCATCAGAAATAGGATCATCAACACGACGTTTAGGACTTCTAAATTGGTTATAATCTGCTGAGATGAAAATTATTTTTGGCTCAGTAAAATTATTTATCATTATTTTTCTTTGCTCATTTACATAAGAGCACTCTGCCACATTGCCAAACCAAATATTCTCACCAACAAATGGACATTGGTCATAATTGAAAGATATGAAGCCTTCTTTTATAAGGTCAATGAAAGCTCGCTCATAATGACCAACGTGACTATCACCTAAAAAAATAAGCTTTTCATTACCGAAGCGACAAGGATCATTGGGAGAACGCATTCTACAATTCGATACGGACTTTTGACTCCTTAAATGTAGTCCCTTAATAAGCAAAGGATGCTCCAAAGATGCGTATTCGCTTTGATTAAAACTTTTAATAAACTCTTGTTGAGCTCTCGTATACCTTTCCCAAACCCCATCAGTTTTCATTGAGTAAATCATAATTGAAGATATGGAGATCGCTGCCAAACCAATCACTACGAAAAAAGATTTCCGACGTATCAAATCACTTTTTCTAAAAGGTTTTTCGACAACAAAATAAGATAACACCGAAAGGATTGCAGTTAATGCTATCCATTCAAATTTATCATAATTTGTTGGTTCTTTTCCCATACGAGAAAACGCAAAAATAGGGAAATGCCATAAGTAAGCTGAATAGCTAATCAGACCAACCCAAACAAACGGCTTGCTACCTAACACCTTGCCTACCAATTCATCCTTAGACGCGAACCCAATAATCAACGCAATGCCGATAATTGGAATAAGTGTATAAAAACTTGGATGCGGTGTTTTACCGTCAAAAAATAGAATGCTGTAGGCGATCAAATATAGACCAAGTATCGGAAGAGATTTTGACGCCAAGCCCTCATTTGAAGGTTTGTAATACAACTCTCTGTAGGCAAGCATCGAACCCACAGCCAACTCCCAAAAACGGCTAAAAGGCAGATAGAAATTTAACTCAGGATTTCGAACTTCCAGATACTCCGCAACTTGAAGACTAAGTAAAGACAAGCCAATAAGGATTGTTAGAAAGTGCTTACGAAAATATTTATAAGCAACAATCGCTAAGATTGGAAAAACCAAGTAGAACTGCTCTTCAACACCTAAGCTCCACGTGTGAAGAAATGGTTTCAGTAGAGCACTTTCAGCATTATACTCAGTCGTACTGAAATAGAAGAAAAAGTTCGAACTAAAGAAAAGTGAAGCAAGAGTGCTTCCAGCGTATTCGACAAAATCTGATGGTAAGAGCTTTTGCGACGCATAGGGTATTGATACAAAGATAACAACAAAGAGCATTGGCAGAATGCGTCGCGCTCTTCGCTCGTAGAAATTCAGAAAACTAAATGAACCTTTTGACTCAAGCTCAGAAAGAATTATGCGTGTTATCAGATATCCACTAATCACAAAGAAGATATCAACGCCGATAAAGCCACCCGTAAAGCGCACTATTGAACCAAGTGAACCAAACTGTGCGTGATAAAGAATGACACTGACTACGGCTATTGCTCGCAAGCCGTCAATTTCTGCTCTGTAGGAAAGTTTTGAGGAATTCACTTGGTTATAAATCTATTATGCTTCATATGGTAATGCAAAGCAATCCCTAGTAACATGCTCCGAGCAGTAAAGAATACTAAAAATGAAATCCATAGATTATCGTTATTCCCTTGCAATAGTATCGTTTCTACAATAAAAAATAATATCCCTGAAATAATCATTATATTCCTTAACAAGGTGACTTTAAGTGAACCAATAAATACACCATCAAGCCAGAAAGCAACTGTTGCAGAAATAAATATTAAGTATAAATAGGTAATATTTGACAATACAATTGTATGGATGACTTCTAGATCTGTTACAAATTGGATAATTAACAAATCAAATACATTAAAAATTATAAAATAAATAGAGGCAAGTATGACCGAAAATTTACCTGTCGAATAAATGGATTGCTTTAATAATACATTATTTTTTTTACCAATTGAGTTACCTACTAATACTTCTGAGGAGTGGGCAAAGCCATCAATCCCGTAAGAGAAGAGAAAGAAAAAATTAAGAAGTATTGCATTTGCCGCAAGAACTGAATCACCATAACTTGCACCAACTTTCATAAAGTAGATAAATATAGTCATTAATATAAATGACCTTAAAAACATATTCATGTTTACCAAAACTTTTTTCTTAATCATCAACCAGTCAAATATCTCATGAATTTTCAAATTGGTGTTTTTAAATATGTTTTCATTTTTAATTGCATATAATATGAAGAATACTACGGAGTATTCAGAAATTAAGGAAGCTATTGCAACGCCTTCAATACTATAATTTAGTATATAAATAAAATAGTAGTCTAATATAATATTTAAAAGATTAACTGTAATACTTATAATTATTGCAGCTTTGATTTTTTGAACACCAATATAATAACCTATTAGAATGTCTCTTAAAAAAATAGCCGGAATAGACCATATCCTATAATCTAAATATATCTTGCTATTAATATTCACCTCGCTAGAAGCATTCATAAAATTTAGAGAGAATATGATGATTTGATCTCTAAAAAAAATAATTAAAAAAGATATGAAACTTGATATTAATAGAAAATGACTTAGCGATAATAATAGTTCTTTAGTATTATTGCTTCCTGTATGTTGTGAGACAAAACCCGTGGTTAATGATTTTATAAACCCAAAGCTAAATAAGATATAGCTTATTATGATTGAGCCAACACCAATGGCTCCTAGATATACCATAGAACCCAAGTGTCCCATCATTACATTATCTACAAAACCAACTAACGGGATAGTAATATTGGAAATAATTAAGGGTATTGCTATTTTTAGAGTATTTTTGTCTATTCTAGAAAAGCTATTAAACAATGTGACTTATGTCACCTCGATCATGTCAAAATCTTCTTTAGTGGCACCACAATCTGGACAAGCCCAGTTTTCTGGGACATCTTCCCATTTAGTGCCTGGCTTTATGCCGTCATCGGGCCAGCCTATACTTTCATCATATATCAGGCCACAAATTAAACAGAGGTATTTTTTCATAATTTTTATAGCTTGTAGTTTCTCATAATTCTATGATAAACCCAATTAATTTGTTATATATAATCAATGATAAATAAAAATACCTCTATAGACATCTATCCAATATGCCCAGACTATATGTACTCAGACATAATATATTTGACCAAGATTGAAGAAGTTATAGTCTCAGGCATAAAAATAATACAATTCAGATCTAAAAATTTATCAAATAGGAAAAAAAGGTATCTATTAGCTAAAATTCATAAACTATGCATGGATAACAATGTTCATCTTATTATAAATGATGATTGTCATGCAGTAAAATATCTAGATGGGTGTGGTCTACATTTAGGTAAAAATGATATTAGTGTGTCAGAGGCAAGAGAAAGTCTTGGGGAAAGTATAGTAATAGGAAAATCATGTTATGGGTCTATTGAAGCTGCTAAAATAGCAGAAAAAAATGGTGCTAATTATGTGTCATTTGGAGCAATGTATGGATCCAGTACAAAACATAATGCAATTGTTTGTAATCATGAAATAATATCAGAAGCTAAAAAAGTAATAAAAATACCCATATGTGTTATAGGTGGAATTGATAGATTAAATTTAATGAATATAAAGGAATATAAACCTGATATGATTTCTATGGTTTCAGGGATATTTAAACATGACAGCCCAGGTCGAGAAATAAAAAAAATGATGGAGTTAATTAAAGAGTGAAAAATTCAACTAAACTATTTAAGCAAGCAAAAAAATATATACCTGGAGGTGTTAATTCGCCAGTAAGAGCTTTTTCCTCTGTTGGCAAGACACCATTTTTTATAAAAGAGGCAAAGGGTCAGTATCTAACGGATGAAGATAATAATAAATATATAGACTTTATAGGTTCTTGGGGAGCTCAGATTTTAGGACATTCTGATAAAAGAATTATTAAAGAAATAACTAGAATTATTCATTCAGGTATTACCTATGGGGCTCCATGTAAAAATGAAGTGATGCTAGCCAAAGAAATTACTAAAATATATCCATCAATAGAAAAGGTTAGAATGGTTAATTCTGGTACAGAAGCTACGATGAGTGCTATTAGGTTAGCCCGTGGTTTCACAAAAAAAGATAAAGTTATAAAATTTAATGGCTGTTATCATGGGCATGGAGATTCTTTTTTAATAAAAGCAGGCTCTGGTGCTTCAACATTTGGTACACCAAATTCCTTAGGAGTTACTAAAGCCAATGCAAAAGATACTATTTCTTTACCCTACAATGATATTAAACAAGTTCAGAAAGCTATTAAAAGTAAAAATATAGCATGCATAATAATTGAGCCCATTGCTGGTAACATGAATTTTATTAGGGCGAATAAAATATTTCTTAAAAAATTAAGAATTTTATGTAATCAAAACAATATTATCTTAATATTTGATGAAGTTATGACAGGTTTTCGTGTAGCAAAAGGTGGGGCCCAAAGTTTATGTGGTGTTAAACCCGATCTTACAACGTTAGGGAAAGTTTTGGGAGGAGGTTTACCTGTTGGAGCTTTTGGTGGGAGGAAAGATATAATGGATAACTTAGCTCCTCTTGGCGGAGTTTATCAAGCTGGTACACTTTCAGGGAATCCATTAGCTATGGCAGCAGGATTAAAAACTCTAGAAATAATTTCTAAGCCTAAATATTTTAAGGGATTAAGCAAAAAAACAGAATATTTTATTTCTAAAATAAACAAGGTTGCTCAAAAATACCAAGCTGATATATCAGCAGATAGCCAGGGTGGAATGTTTGGGATTTATTTTACAAAAAGGGAAGTCACTAATTATAACGATATTTTAAATACTAATGAAAATAATTTTATAAGCTTTTTTCAATACATGCTAAAGAATGGAATATTTTTTGCTCCATCAATGTTTGAGGCTGGATTTATATCCTCTAGCCATACAAAAAAAGATATAGATTATACTGTAAAAATATTTGAAAAATGGTTAAAAGAAATATACTTATCTATTAACTAATATGATCTGAATATCTGCAACGTTTGTCCCAGATGGTCCAGTTTTGTAAAGCGATGCAATAGAATCTAGAAAAGTATAAGAATCATTATTATCTAAGTACTCATGGATATCTAAATTAGATTTTGAAAGAGCTAGTATCGATGCATTATCAATAATTCCACCTGCTGCATCTGTGGGGCCATCAATACCATCTGTGCCGATTGATAATAATAGCCAATCTAAAGAAGATGGTATTTTGTCAACATTAGCTAAAAAAGATAGTGCTAACTCTTGATTTCTTCCACCTTTCCCAGATCCTTTCATATCAACAACAGTTTCTCCACCAGATATGATAGCTAACTTTTCAGTAGGGTATTTGCTAGAAATTTCTATAAGTTTATTTATTAATGAAATTGCTTCAAATTTTGCCTCACCAATAAAATCTTCATCAATGACAATGGGTTTATAACCTAATTTTTTTGATGAAACAGATAATTGTTTTCTGAATAATTTATTACTGCAAATAATATTATTTGTTGAATTATCTATTTTATTGGGTGATTCTTCAACAAGTTTAGCAATGCCTTTCTTTAAATATTCCATTATTGATTTAGGGCAAGTTTCAAGTAAATTATACTTAGAAAGTATATCGTATGCATTTTGATATGTAGTTTTATCTTCAACAGTAGGGCCAGAAGCTATAGTACTAATATCATCATTAATTACATCAGATATTATCAAAGAATGGCAACTCGAGGGCAAAGCATGCTGCGCAAGTCTTCCCCCTTTAATACTCGACATATGCTTTCTAACAGCATTCATTTCATTTATAGAAGCTCCAGACTTAAGCAATAAATCTGTTAACTGTATCTTGTCATTAAGTAATATTGATGGTGCTGGTTTAGCTAATAAAGATGAACCACCCCCACTTATTAAAAATAATACTAAGTCATCCTTTTTTGAAGAAGAAAGATAGCTCAGCACTTTCTCTCCAGCTTGTATGCTTGTATTATCTGGAACTGGATGCGATGAAAAATGTAAATCAACTTTGTAAGGTATTTTAAAATCAGAATTTGTTGATACCACAACCGGATCAGAAATTATTTCAATACCGGGAATCTCTTTTGTTATAAAATCTAAACAACCCTTCATCATAGTTGTAGAAGCTTTGCCAAAAGCAATTGGATAGACTCTTTTATAGTTATCAAATAAGTCTGAATTACTTTTTAAATAAGCATAAACAGTATCCGCTGGATCTAACTTGTTAAGACAAGATTCGTATATGTTTCCAACATCTTCACGAAGTGACATTTCTAATCACTCAAACAACTTTATTTGGTAAATCAGTTCCTGCAAAAAAAGCTAAAGTATTCTCAATAGCTGTATTTCCCATTGCTAATCTAGTTTCAATAGTTGCACTACCTAAGTGCGGGAATGATACTACGTTCTCCATTGTTTTGAGTTCATTAGGAAGATTCGGTTCTGTTTCAAAAACATCTAAGCCTGCTCCTGCAATTTCTTTATTGACTAAAGCTTGAACTAATGCTTTTTCATCAATTATATCACCACGTGCTGTATTAATAACAAAAGCAGTTTTTTTCATTAACTTAAACCTTTCTTCATTCATGAGGTGAAGCGTTTCTTTTGTAGCCGGGCAATTGATTGAAACAAAATCACTTTCTCTACATATATCCTCGATAGTATCTAATTTAGTTGCACTAAATTTTTTTGTTACATCCGAAGGAATATCATATGGATCCCAATATAGTATATCCATATCAAAACCAAAGTGTGCTCTTTTAGCTACGGCTTGGCCAATTCTACCAAAACCTATAATTCCAAGTTTTTTACCTGTGACCTTAGTGCCAAGTAAATGCGTTGGTCTCCAACCTGTCCAGTTTTCAGCTCTAAGCTCTCTTTCTCCTTCACCAACTCTTCGAGCTGCCATAAGCAATAAAGACATTGCAATGTCAGCAGTACAGTCTGTTAGGACACTAGGCGTATTAGATACTGTAATGCCTAGCTCTTTAGCTTTAGCAATATCAATATGATTAAAGCCAACACCAAAATTACCAATCATCTTGGCTCTTCTGTTTTCAACTGATAATATATCAGCTGTAATTTTATCTGTAACAGTCGGCATAAGAACATCGCAGTTTTGAAGAGCTGTTTTTAGCTCATCTGCAGTAAAAGGCTTGTCAGATTCATTTAAAGTAACATCAAATAATTCTTTTAGTCTGTCTTCATTTTCTTTTGGCCATTTTCTAGTAACAATCGCAACTGGTTTAGTCATAATTATGCTCCTGATGGGTTATCAAGCCAGTATTTAGATGCTGCTGCTATGCCGCTTCCTAGCTCTACTTTAATTCCATTAGACGCCATTGCCATTTCAGATCCAGCAATCGCACTACATAACATAAGTTCGTTTAAATCACCTAAATGTCCAATCCTGAAAACTTTTCCTGCTACTTTAGCAAGTCCTGCGCCAAGGGCTAGATTATAAGTATTAAAAGCAGTACTGATAACTGGTATAGCATCTGCACCTTCTGGCACAACAATTGCGCTAACTGTATCTGAATACCACTTTTCTTCTTTAGCACACAATTGCATACCCCATCCATCTAATATAGCTCTTCTTGTTCCTTCAGCTAAGCGATGATGTCTTTTCCAAACATTTTCTAATCCTTCCTCTAGTAACATGTCAAGAGCTACTCTCATACCTCGTAATAAATTAACAGGCGGCGTATAAGGAGTAAATCCTGTCTCTAATTTAGCAATCATATCTTGAACATCAAAATAACATGTTGGATAAGTTGAAGACTTCATAGACTCTAATGCTTTTGGACTAACACCCAGGATACCGAGACCTGCTGGAAGCATCAAACCTTTTTGAGATCCACTTACTACACAATCTACTCCCCAGTCATCCATTCTAAACTCATAACTACCTACTGAACTTACTCCGTCAACCATAAGTAATGCAGGATGATTTAGATCATCAAGCACTTTTCTTATAGCTAAGACATCACTCCTAACGCCTGTAGCAGTTTCATTTTGACAAACTAAAACAGCTTTTATTTTATGATCCTTATCTTTTGATAATTCCCTATGATAGCTTTCTGGATTAGCTCCTGTACCCCATTCTTCATCCATAGTGATTGCTTTAAATTGCAATCTTTTACACATATCTAGCCATAACATACTGAATTGACCAAAGCTGGCTCCTAATACTGTATCGCCCATATTAAGCGTACTCTGAAGAGCAGCTTCCCAGCAACCAGTTCCTGAAGAAGGAAAAAAAACAACTTTTCCTTTCTCGGTAAGAACAATCTTCTTAAGATCTTCTACTAGCGGCGTAATTAAACCTGGTATTGTTGGATTTCTATGGTCTTCCATAGGGCAGTGAATTGCTTGTTGAACTGCGGCTGGAACATTAGATGGCCCTGGCACGTATAAATGATGATTTCCTGGCATGTGTTTTTCCCTTTTTAGTATTTAAAATGAATTAACTTATAAATTTAATTTTATATAGTATGCCACAATTGTGAATATTTTAAACTATAATATATGACTTTTAGGGAGTCATACTGATGAGTATATATGGATTATATCTAATAACAGGAGCATTTGGAGGCTTTCTTGGAGGTCTCTTAGGACTGGGCGGAGGCATTATCTTTGTGCCTTTTTTATTCTTTATATTTAACTCACATGACCTGCATACAGAATATCTCATGCAAAGTGCAGTCAGCACTTCTCTGGCATGTGTTGTTATCTCAAGCCTTTCAGCAGCTATAAAACATAATAAAAATAAATTAATTAATTGGTTATTATTTGAGAAAATGCTGCCAGGCCTAATACTAGGTTCTGTAATAGGTGTAATTTTAATAACAATATTAACTAGCGATATTATAAAGATTTACTATGGGATACTTTTATTAATAATTGCTATATATCTAATAAATCAAAAAGAAAAAAAGAATTTGAATAAAAATAGCAAACATCAATATATTAATATATTTTCTTTATTTACAGGAACTATAAGCACTATGCTGGGTATTGGTGGAGGGACCTTAACAACACCATATTTCAAATTTTATGGAGAATCCATGAAGGGTAGTATTGCAACAGCAGCAGCTTGCGGTGTACCAATAGCTTTGTTAGGAATATTAATAACATTATTTTTAAAAGAAATTTTTGGAATATTTGAAAATACAATTTTTGATTTTATTGACTTTTATGCCTTTTTTCTTGTTTCTGCTACTACTCTTGTATTCTCATATTTAGGAGCAGATTTAACATATAAAACCAACACACTCTTATTGAAGAAAATATTTTGCATTACCTTGTTTTTAGTTGGAATAACAATACTTTCCTACTGATCTTCTTTTTAAAACATCTATTCCAGTTGCAGATTCAATAACTTTATTTTTTAGATATATATTTTTATTAAATAATTTTAAAGATTTTGCTCTAAAAAAATCTGGAATTAATTTATCAGAATAGAATTTTTTAAGAAAATTAATTGTATTATAAGTTTTTTTATTCTCTTCAGTGCAAGACCGATTAAAGTTTTGCAATACTTGAGTTATGTCATAATTATCAGTATTAATTTTCAAAAATGAATTTTCCAATAAGAAAATATCTTGTATTCCCATGTTTAGTCCAAGACCAGCCATTGGGTGCACTGAATGAGCAGCACCTCCTATAACTAAAATATTATTTTTTATATATGAGTCAACATGGAAACCTGATAAGGGGAAAATAATTCGATTAGAGATATTCTTAATAGTTCCTATTTTCTCTGATAGGTGACTATTCAAAATAGAAAGAATTTTTGTATCATTGTTGTTTTTAAGATTATCTAAAAAATCATTATTTACTGACCATATCAAATTATATTGATTATTTGAAATTGGTAATAATCCCATTATCTGGCCTTCTATAAATTTTTGATATGCAATATTTTGCATAGAGATTTTGTCAAGAAATAAATCTACTACTAACGCATGCTGATTATAATTAACTACATTCGATTTAAAGTCATCTGAACCCAACAAAGTGTCCATACTTTTATCTGACTTTAAAATAAGATCTAAATCAATAGATTCTCCATTACAAAGAATCATTGTATGGGTATTATCACGAATTTCTCTAATATCTACATCCTTGATGCTTATAACATTTTTAATATTAACTAATCGATTTAGAAGACTACCAATAATCGATGTTTCTTTCACAATATAACCCAAGCTATCATATGAAATAGATGAGGATTCAAAGATGAGATTATCTTCTATCGTATCATCCCAAGTTATAATTTTATTATAGGGCTGAGGTTTGCTAACAATAATATCTGACCAAATATCATTTTTCATAAAAAAATATTGTGATAAAAGATTGATGGAAAAAAATCTATCTATCTTAGATTTGTAGTGCTTTTTTTTACTACTTTTAACTAGATATATATTTTTATATATATTAGAAAGGACAATGGCAGCAAGCATTCCAATGATTCCATCACCAATTATCAAGATATTTTTCATATGTCAGCGCCAATATTAAGATAAGGGTAGTTATTAATACCTAGCATATTTTTTAAAAATGTATTTTTCATTGTTTGAGAAGATTTAATTGAGTTTATTAAAAAAAAGCTTAGCAGCTTCGATGGAATTTTTTCTCCTCCCAAAATATTAGTAGCTACATCAATATTATCGAAAACAGATTCGCGTGATTTATTAATTTCATTAGTTAAACCTGCAATATCTAATTTACCATTACCCAGAAATTTTATTAGTGAATCAATATTATTCACAGCTAAATTAAAACCCTGTGCTCCAACTGGATGTAAAAGCTGGGAAGAATTTCCTAGCAATATTATATTATTTCTTGAAATTTCTTTTGACCTAGAGGTAAGAAGATTATATTGGCTAACAAATTTTAAGTCTGAAATATCACTCATATAATCTTTGAAAATATTTTGAAGTGAATTTTTTTTAATCTTGTCTTTATCATTAAAAAAAATAGGTATATCTTTTTTATTTATAGTTAGGATAATATTTGTTCTATCATTACCATATGGAATACCAGCAAAAATTCCATATTTATTAAAAATTTGTACAGCACTATATTTTTTGAAAAATGCTTTTGCATTAAATACAAAAGATATTTGAGAATAATCAATTTTTAATGATTTTATATTTAATTTATCTTTTATTTTAGATTCTATCCCATCTGAAACTATCAAATATTTAGCCTCTATTGATTGCCCAGATAAAAGTTTTCCAATTAATCCATACTCCTCATCTTCAGTATGATCCTGAAAACCACTGACAGTCTCTTGATCAAATATTGTTATATTAGATGAAGATTTGATATTATTTAAAAATTCTTGAAGTAAATTTCTTCGGTCAACTACATATCCTAAGTCATTCAAATAAATATCTTTTGCATTAAACGTAAGTCTATTCAAGCTATGATAACTCTTAATCGTTAAATTTCTAATTGGGTAGACATGGGGTAGTATTTCTTCCCATAACTCAAACTTTTTAAGTATCAAATATGATCTATAATTTAATGATAATGGAGAATAATTATTAACTAATGAAATGTCATTAATTTTATTTTTTTCAATTAAACAGCATTTTAAGCCTAACTTAGCAAGCTGACTTGCAACTAGACAGCCAACAAGTCCAGCGCCACTTATAACAAAATCAAACTTTTGATTACTAGCCATTATTTCCACTCATTAAATATTCTATTTCATCAATAGACTTTGGTGCTTTTAATGTTAAAATTTCAGGTCCATTTTTTGTGATCAAGATATCATCTTCAATCCTTATGCCAATATTATGAAACCTCTTGTCTGTTGATTTATCAGATCTTATATAAAGCCCAGGCTCTACAGTAAAAATCATTCCAGGCTCAAGTTTTACTAACTCCTTGTTTTCTTTATATTCTGATGGATCATGGACATCCAGACCTAACCAGTGCCCAGTATTATGCATATAAAATTTCTTATATAATTTTTCGTTCATCGCCTGTTTATAATTTTCATTAATTAATCCTAAGTCGATAAGACCCTTGCATATAACCTTAACTGCCACCATATGTATATATTGCAAAGTATTACCTATCACACATGCTGTTATTGCCTTTTGTTGAGCCTTCAGAACAAGATTATATAATAATTTTTGATCTTCTGTAAATTTGCCATTAACTGGGATAGTTCGAGTAATATCAGATGCATAATTTTTATACTCACAGGCAGCATCTGTCAATAAAAGATCGCCATTCATAAGCATAGATGAGTTATCTATATAATGTAGGACACATGCATTTTTTCCAGAAGCAACAATTGATGTGTAAGCCTCTGATGCATCATTAATATTAAAATTATAAAGTAGTACTGCCTCTAACTCTCTCTCTGTTAACCCTGGTTTACATTTTTTAATCATTTCAATATGAGCTAGCGAAGATATTTTACCTGCTGCACGGATAAGATCTATCTCAGACTTATCTTTTATAAGTCTAAGCTTATGTACTATTTTTTTTAATGAAAAGAATTCAGAAGGAATTTCAGTGCCTGACCTATATTTCTCCCCAAGCTTATGGAGACATGAATTAAAAATTGACTTATTTACTGTATCATCATCCCAGGCATGATATATAGTTTTTGTATTTGCAAGATAAAGCATAAGATACTTTTCAATATCATTTAAATAACTACACTTATCAAATCCATATAAATTTTTAGTTGTAGTAGAAGTTGGTAGTTGTCCTGTCCAAACCTCATCATGCTTATTTGGCTTCTTCGTAAAAAAATGAGTGATTAACTTCTTATTTTTCTTTAATACTAAAAGTAATGCTGATGGTTTGTCATACCCAGTTAAATAATAAAAATTACTGCACTGTCGGTATCTATAAGTAGAATCATTATTTCTAATTTTTTCAGGTGCAGATTCTATTAAAGCTATGGAATTATCCTTCATTAACTGAAAGAGTCTTTTTCTTCTTTTTTTATACATAGTATTCTCAGCCATTAGTAACGTTATCCTCTCTAGAAACGGAATAAATATGATTTACAGCAGACAGAACATAATTACTAATTTCTATATAATATTGATCAGTCTCATCTACATTATTAATATCATAATTATGACCAACTTTGCTAATTTCTGTTAAATCATGAAGAATCTCCTGATAATCAAGGGTATTTTTCAATAACTTCTGTTGAATAAGGAAGTTAGTGCTGAGTATAAAGTTTTTAGACCATTCCCCTAGGGCTATAAGTTTATTTTGTGACTCCTCTTCATGCTTAAAGGGGAAAATAGGTAAGCCATTATCAATTGATTGCTTAATAAAAGTAATATTATCTATAACTATCTTATAATCTGGCTGTTTTTTACCAGGCTCTGATTTATTAGAGAAATACATCTCTAAGGCGGAGAAATAACTATCTACCGGCTGATTACTCGCAGCAAAACCAGATAAATAGCCACAAACTTCATTAATTGAGAAAGGGCTTTCAATATCTAATAAAAATTTTTTTAAGTTTATTTGCAATAAATCCATTGTTTCTTTCCAATTAGTTAGCTAGATTAATTATTATAGAAACATTATAATATGTGTCTGTAAATAAATGATTTTAAAATAACATTATGTCTAAAATAAGTGAACAGCTGGAAAGTCTTAAATTATCCATTAATAGCATTAAGGATAAGATGCAGAAGGTAAGAATTGAAAATGCACTTCTATTAAAACAACAAACTGGGCTTGTCACAGAAAAATCTGAGCTAATAAAAAAGAACGAACTGGCTAGAGAAGAAATCGAGTCTGTGTTGGAAAGAATTAAAAATATTGAGTAATTATGGAACAAGAACAAATAACTATAATAATTCAAGATCAAGAATATAAGATTAAGTGTGAGTCTGGTCAAATTGATTTGCTACAAAAGTCTGCAATATACTTAGATATGAAGATGGGTGAAGTAAAAACAATGTCACCAAGCATGGCTAAAGAAAAAATAGCTGTTATGACCGCACTAAATATAGTAAGCAAATATTTAGATCAAGAAGAGCAAGTAAAAGAATATTCTGATGCATGTGATGAAATTACTATAATGAGTGATGAGTTACGTGAGTATGGTATAGATAAATGAAATATTGGCTCATGAAAAATGAACCTGATGACTATAGCATTGATAATCTAAAAAAAGATAAAACTGAACCTTGGGATGGAATAAGAAACTATCAAGTTAGAAACATGATTAGGGATGATATGAGCATTGGAGATATGGCTTTCTTTTATCACTCTAATTGCGATATTCCAGGAATATATGGCTTAATGACCATAAACTCTAAACCCTATCCAGACCATACAGCCTTCAATAAAAAAGCAAAATATTATGATGTAAAAAGTGATGTAAGTAAACCAACATGGTTGATGGTAGACGTAAAATATAAACGAAAACTAGCAAAAATAATAACGCTAAAAAAATTAAAAAGTGAAAAAATACTATCTAAAATGAGAGTTGTTCAAAAGGGTAATCGCTTATCAATTACAGAAGTAGAAAAAAAAGATTGGGAATATATTTTATCTCTAGAAAAAAAATAATTAGATAAAATAATAATTATTTTAATTATAAATCAAAAATTAATTCAAAAAAAAAGATAAAAACTTATAAAATAGAGAAATTTTTATTAAAAACATTGAAAAAAAACTTGTAATATCATTTTTATCTAAATAAACTAAAAATAACCACCAACACTGCGGAGGAAAACAGTCATGGTAGCAAAGAAAAAAGCAAAAGTTGCTAAGAAAAAAACTAAAGTAACAAAGAAGAAAGCATCTAAGAAAAAAGTTGCTAAGAAAAAGAAAGTAACAACAACGCGTAAAAAAGCAGCTAAGAAAAAAGTAGCTAAGAAAAAAGCTAAGAAAAAAGTAGCTAAGAAAAAAGCTAAGAAGAAAGTAGCTAAGAAAAAAGCTAAGAAAAAAGTAGCTAAGAAAAAAGCTAAGAAGAAAGTAGCTAAAAAGAAAACTACTAAAAAGAAAGCTAAGAAAAAAGTAGCTAAGAAAAAAGCTAAGAAAAAAGTAGCTAAGCGTAAGAAAAGATAGTAATTTTTTCTAATTGTTCTAAAAGGGTAACCTAATAGAACAAAAAACATTAAAAGGTCCGTAAAAGGGCCTTTTTTTTAACTTAAAAATAAATTATAGGCCTCGTTATAAGTTTCTTCAAAAAACTCATAATTAAGGGTGTTTAAGTGCCCTAGAAGTGACTTAATATCACCTTGTTCTACTTGAATGCCTAAAAGTACTCTTCCAAAGTCTGCGCCATGGTTCCTATAATGAAATAAACTAATATTCCATTTACTTCCAATCGCATTTAAGAAGCGGAGAAGCTCTCCAGGTTTCTCTGGGAAAATAAATCTAAAAACTTTTTCATTTTTTGCATTTTTAGATACTCCTCCAACCATATAACGTATATGTAATTTCGCCATCTCATTATCAGTAAAATCTATAACTTTATACTTATTTGATTTGAGGCTAGATAATATCTTCTTCTTATCATCCATCCCATTATTGAGCTTAATACCCGCAAATACATGTGCTTTATTATTATCAGAATACCTATAATTAAATTCTGTAATTGACCTTTTCCCTATTAATGAACAGAATTTTTTAAAACTACCTGGCTCTTCATGGATTGTAACACCAACTAACATTTCATTTAGTTCTCCTAACTCAGCTCGCTCAGAAACATGTCTTAATCTGTCAAAATTCATATTTGCACCACAAAATATTGAAACAAATGTTTTATTTTTTATTTTATGTAATTTAATGAATTTCTTAATACCAGCAATTGATAGTGCTCCTGCCGGTTCTGCAATCGTTCTAGTTTCTTCATATAGATCTTTTATGCCAGCACAAATTTCATCGGTACTAACTAAAATTGAACTAAAAACTTCATTTTTAGTTAAATCAAAAGTATGTTTACCAATTTGTTTAACTGCAACACCGTCTGCAAAAATACCAACACTTTTAAGTTTTACACGTTTTTTAGCAATAAATGCTTGATTAAAGCAATCTGAATCAATAGGTTCTACCGCAATAACTTTTGTCTTAGGGCTTTCATATTTTAAATATGTAGTAATACCAGCTAATAACCCACCTCCCCCAACTGGCACGAAAACATAATCTGGTTTATTTTTAATTTGGTCTATAATTTCCAAAGCAACAGTTCCTTGTCCAGCAATAACGTCTAAATCATCATATGGATGAATAAATTCTAACTTTTCATCTTTTGATTTTTTTATAGCAAAATCATAAGCATCATCATAGGTATCCCCATGAAGTATTACTTGTCCACCAAGTGACTTTACAGCATTGACTTTAATTTTAGGTGTAGTTTTTGGCATTACTATAATTGCCTTAATACCAAGTTTTTTTGAAGAGAGGGCCACTCCCTGTGCATGATTGCCTGCAGATGCAGCTATTAAATGCATAATATTTTTTGATTTTTTTAAACGCGAAATTTTATTATATGCTCCTCTTAATTTAAATGAGAATACAGGTTGCAAATCGTCTCTCTTAATATAGATGTCATTCTTAAGTCTTTTTGAGAGACTCTTAGCATAATCCAAAGGTGTTTTGAGTGCCACATCATAGACATGAGAAGTTGTAATTTTTTTATAGACTAATTTTAATTTTTTTTCTGTCATTTTGAACCTACATATAATGTATAATAACAGGATATATTAATATAATTTAACTATAAATACTCAATTACATGAACCAACTCGAAAAAAAAAATAAAGTTGCTGAGGCAGCACTACAATATATTGAAAATGGTCATATAGTAGGTATTGGATCTGGGTCAACAGTAAATTGCTTTATTGATATGCTGGATAAAGTTAAATCAAAGATTGAGGCAGTTGTGTCCTCATCAGAATTAACTACCAAACTTGTAGAATCAAAAAATATAAAAGTAATAGAATTAAGAGAAGCTGGAAAAATTCCTATATATATTGATGGAGCAGATGAAGCTAATAAGTTCAAACAATTAATTAAAGGTGGTGGTGGTGCATTAACAAGGGAAAAAATAGTTGCACATTCAAGTTCTAAATTTATCTGCATGGTAGATGATAGTAAATATGTGCGAATGCTAGGAAAATTTCCACTTCCAATAGAAGTAATTAAAATGGCACAAAGTTCTGTTGCCATGGAAATGATTAAACTAGGTGGCAGACCTGTTCTTAGAGAAAATTTTATAACAGATAATGGTAATGTGATTCTAGATATTCATGGTTTAGAAATTAATGAACCAATTAAGCTTGAAGAGCTGCTTAATAATATACCAGGGGTTGTAACCAATGGAATTTTTGCAATTCGATCTGCAGACAAATTATTGATAGCTAATGAAAAAAATATTGACGTAATATAATTATCTTTTTGAGAATTGTGTAGCTTTTCTGGCTTTTCTTAAACCAACTTTCTTTCTCTCAACTTTTCTAGCATCTCTTGTAACAAAACCTTCTCTACGTAGAATTGGTAATAAATCACCTTGATACTTTATTAAAGCTCTAGTTACGCCATGAACCATAGCTCCAACTTGACCACTTGGACCGCCGCCACAAACACTTATTTTTAAGTCTACTTTACCTTCTAGTTCAGATTTCTGTAATGGAGCCATTAAATATGATTTCAAGGACTTGGATTGAACAAAATTATCAACATCACGAGAATTAATTGTTATTAATCCAGTGCCTTCATGTAGATAAACGCGTGCTACTGATGTCTTTCTTCTTCCTGTCCCGTATGTTTTATGCATATTAAATCTCTAACTTTTTAGGTTTTTGCGCATGATGGTCATGCTTTTCGTCATTATAAATCTTTAATTTTCTGATCATACTTCTTCCAAGTGGATTTTTAGGCAACATTCCTTTTACAGCATTCATGATGACAAAAGATGGGTCTTTAGCCATAACTGCTGCTAAATTAGGTTTTTTCATATTACCAATAAAGCCTGTATGCTTATAATAAACTTTATCTTCAAGTTTATTACCAGTAACAGTAAGGTTTTTTGCATTAACAACAACTATATAATCACCATTATCCATATATGGAAGATATGTAGGCTTATGCTTACCTTTTAAAACACTGGCAATTTTTGATGCCAGCCTTCCAAGGACAGCTGCCTTTGCATCAATTATGTACCAGTCTTTGTCGTTTGTATTTTTGTTCATATTCACAGTATCCATGATTTTACGCATATCATTGCAGGTATACAAGAAATATATAAAAAAAGTTATTTATAGCTGGACTCAATAATGATTAAATAATAGATATGAATAATAAACAAAAATCATTAATTGACTCTTTTATAGATGAAATTCAATATGGCTTAGAGGCAATTTACAGCAATAACGTACCTAAAAACCATAATCAAAACACGATTGAGCTTAATAAGCAGCAAAAACTGCAGTCTGAAAGAATAATGAGAATTAATCATATGGGTGAAATTTGTGCACAAGCCCTGTATCGTGGACAAGCCGCTTTCACAAAAGAAGCAAAAATAAAATCTCAATTATATAAAATATGCGATGAAGAGAATCATCATCTAGAACTATGTAATCTAAGATTGATAGAATTAAATGGTAAAAAAAGCACTCTTAACCCTTTATGGTATTCGGCATCATTTGCTCTTGGGGCTCTTGCTGGATTAAATGAAAATAAGTGGAAACTTGGTTTTATAGAAGAAACAGAAAAACAAGTAAAAGATCATCTGGAAGATTCAATTGCTCTGCTTCCTATTGAAGACAGCAGAAGTAAAATATTTTTAGAAGAAATAGCGGAAGACGAAGAAAAACATAGAGGCACTGTAAAAGATATTGGTTCGGAAGAAATTCCAGAACTGGTAAAGAAAGGAATGGGTATATTTTCAAAAATAATGAAAAAAATAACTTACCACATATGATGGTTAAATCATCATATTAATCTAGCGTCTACTTCATCAGTTACCAAGAATTCCTCTGCATAACTTTTTAATAAGAAATTTCTGAGATCTGATATTTTGTCTATAGACATAAAGTTATTTTTAGATTGATACTTATTCAGCATAGCTTCTTGACTAAGCAATAAGAGTGATGATTTTGTTTTATTAGAAGTATCATTTGAAAAAATATCGTAATTAGAGTCAATATTAATATCAAGAACATTATAGTTATCATTTATAATAGTATTTGAATTTTCCCCATATTTGGCACCACGTCTTAAATAATCAATGGTTAGTAAATTTGGAAATATCTTCATATCATTATCTGCACTGATAATATCCTTGAGTGATTCAAATACATTTGCTTCCGAACATGAAGATATATGTAGTTCGAGTCTAATGATCAAAAAATTATCCAAGATATCTTCAATGTAAGTATGAAATGTAATATGACTCTCTTTTAAATGTAAACTTGCAGAATTATATACCCCTAAATCTGCTTGTAAAAGAAGCGAGCTACTGTCACCAAATGGTTCAAAGGAATGGCTTGATTCATGAAGAATCTCGGTTTTGATTGTTTTTGAAATACACCTAGAAATATGAGTGAGCTTTTCAGCATTGTATTCATTGAATATATTGTCTTTCAAAACAAGATCAGCAGCTCCCCCATTAGCATAAAATCCTTCGTAAGAGTTGATAATTAATGTTGAGCTGACGTTGCTTATTTGTTTTAACATTACTTATTAAGGTGCGGATGCCATAGAAATTGAACAATATTTAAATCTGGATCATAGCAATAGAAGCTCCTCGAACCATCTCTATGGTCTTGAACTTTCTTATATATAGTAATTTTTTCTGAAGACATAAAATTAAACCAGTCGTCTACATCACCTTTGTCTTTAAGCATTATTCCAAAATGATCGAGTCTATTATGCTTGCTAGTTAAGTCAAGTGTCTCATCCAAGTGAAGAGCTAAATTATCTCTGCCATTCGTTAAATATGCATTCTCATCATCAGGCTGCCAATCTATTTTCATTTCCAATAAATTAGTATAAAAATTTAAACAATCCTTAAAATTTTTAACCTTTAATGCTATATGCTTAATACCGAGAGTTTTTTTCATATTAGTTAACCAATTTTTTCAAAAGAGCAGCAGGATCATTATTAATAATGAGACTTTCACCTATTAAAAACGCATGAATCTTACTTGCGTTAAGAGAGTTAATTATATTAATATCCTTTATCCCACTCTCGCTTATAACTACAATATTGTCATCTACTATTTTTTTTCTAAGTATTTTACTTGTATCAGTAGAAACATCAAATGTTTTTAAGTTTCTATTATTTATACCTATCATTTTACAATCAAATTCCATTGCTAAATCTAATTCATATTCATCATGCACTTCAACTAAAACATCTAAATCTAGTGATTTGCTAAAATTCAATAGAGAAGAAAATTTTTCTCTAGTTAGGCAGGCAACAATTAAGAGTATACAGTCTGCACCAATAACTTTTGATTCAATAATCTGGCTCTCATCAATTATAAAATCTTTTCTCAGCACTGGCAAATTAATTGTTTTTTTAACTAATATTAAATCATCTATAGATCCTTTGAAAAATTTTTCATCTGTTAGAACAGATATGCAGGCAGCACCAGAATCCTCATATAAAGATGCCATACCTTTTATATCTAACTCCTTGTTAAGGTAACCCTTGCTTGGAGAACATCTTTTTAATTCTGCAATGATGGCATTTTTACCAGATTTTATATTATCCTGAATTGATTTTATAAAACTATTTTTAGGAAGGTTCATTTCAATTACATCATTTACCGAATAATCTAATTGGTTTTTTAGTTTTTGCACTTCAAGTATTTTATTTTGAATAATTTTATCTAACATTTTAAAAACTATTTGTTAACCTTATTAGTTCATTTACTTTTATATCTACGTTTTTTGACTTAAGTGCATTCTCACATATTTTAACCGCATCACTTATAGTCTTTGATTTTCCAGATATATATACAAGTGCTGCTGCATTTAATAATGCTATCATTCTAGCTGGCGTATCTTTATTTTTTATAACACTAAGCATCATTTCTAAACTCTGCTCTGAATCATTAACTTTAATATCAGCAATTGTAGAATTGCATGTAAAATAATCTCTTGGGTCTATCTCATATGAATTCATCTCTGAATTATTAATTTCTATAATATGGGTTTTATCATATATGCTTATTTCATCCATTCCGTCAGCAGAATGTACAACCATAGCCCTTTCTGTTCCTAATTTAATCAGTGTTTCTGCTACAATTTTCATAAGAGATTTTGAATATACACCAATTAACTGTCTTTTTGCCTGAGCTGGATTAGTTAAAGGCCCTAGTAAATTAAATATTGTTTTATCAGGTGCTATCTCTTGTCTAGATGCCGCTACATGTCTCATTGACGAATGATGGAGTGGCGCAAACATAAAACCAAAGTTTAATTTATCTAAACATATTGAGACTTGTTCCGATGACAATTTAATATTAATTCCTGCAGCCTCTAATATATCAGCACTGCCTGAGTTACTAGTAATAGCTTTATTACCATGTTTAGCTACACATACTCCAGAGCAAGAAGCTATCAGAGATGCTGTGGTTGAAATATTAAATGTTTTTAATCCATCTCCACCAGTGCCACAATTGTCTACAACATCACCATTATAATTAACTTTATTAGAAATATTTCTCATAGCTTTTGCAAAACCCGTAAGCTCTTCTGAACTGAATCCTTTGAGATTTAATAATCTAAGAAATTCAGTTAAAACATTTGATGGTATTTCCCCCTGCAGAACAGAGTCAATAAATTCTCTAGCCTCATCTCGAGATAAGTCATTTTTTGATTTTAATTTATTAATGAGATTTTGATACAATTTATATTTCCAAAAAATTTTTAAGTAATTGGTGCCCAGAACTCGTTAATATTGACTCTGGATGGAATTGTAATCCAAAGGTAGGGTAGTCATTATGGCATATACCCATTATTTCAATACCATCATTTTCTTCTGACCATGCTGTAACATTTAAACATTCGGGAAGCGATAACTGATCGATAACCAAAGAGTGATATCTTGTGGCATCAAAAGGATTTGAAACCATTTTATACATTTCACTATCATTATGGAATATTGGAGATGTTTTGCCGTGCATAATTCTTTTAGAAGAGATAATTTTTCCCCCAAAAGCTTGTCCAATACTTTGATGTCCTAAACATACTCCCAATATTGGTAATAATTTATAGAAAGAGCGTATTACTTCTACTGATATTCCTGCCTCATTAGGAGTGCATGGTCCAGGTGAAATTATAATTTTCTCAGGGTTTAAAGATTTTATTTGATCTAATGTTATTTGATCATTCCTATGAACAACTAACTCTGCTCCAAGTTCCCCAAGATACTGAACAATGTTATAGGTGAAAGAATCATAATTATCTATCATCAGTATCATATTTATTTATTCCTTAAATTTTTATATGCCTGCACAATTGCCTTGCCTTTATTTAATGTTTCTTCCCACTCCAATTCTGCAATAGAATCATTAACTATTCCAGCTCCACACTGGATATTAAGCTTGCCATCCTTTATAACACATGTCCTGATAGCTATAGCAGTATCCATATTACCATTCCAACCAAGATATCCAATAGCGCCGGCATAAATTCCACGCTTGATTGTCTCTAATTCATAAATAATATCAATTGCTCTTATTTTTGGGGCTCCAGATACTGTTCCTGCAGGGAAAGTAGATTTAAGCACATCTATCATACCTAGTTTTTTTTCAATATTACCAGTTACATTAGATACCATGTGCATTACATGAGAATATTTTTCTATCATCATTTTATCTGTTAACTTAATAGAACCGACTTTTGATACTTTCCCTGCATCATTTCTTCCAAGATCAATTAACATTAAATGTTCAGCTAGCTCCTTAGGATCATTTCTTAGTTCATTCTCTAAAATATTATCTTCACTCTCATTTTTACCACGAGGTCTTGTTCCGGCTATTGGCCTTACAGTAATCAAGTCATCTTCTAAACGTACTAAAATTTCAGGTGAGGAGCCAACAATTTGATAATCACCCATATTTAAATAATACATATATGGCGATGGGTTAAGCTTTCTCAACTCTCTATAAAAATTTATAGATTCTCCTACAAAATCCATAGACATTCTTTGCGAAAGAACAACCTGCATAACATCACCATCTATAATATATTTCTTAATTTTATCTACTGATGAAATAAAGTCATTCTTATCAAAATGATAATTTATATCTAAATTAGTAATTTTTTCTTTAGGCTGTCTGCTAGTTTTATGTTCAGGTATAATTTTATCTCTCAAAAATATTTCTAACTTTTTAATTTTATCTTGAGACTCCTTAAAACTATCCAAATCATTCTGTGTATAGATTACAATATGGATTTGATTGTTAATTTTATCAAAAACTAAAAATTCTTTTGAAATAATTAAACAAATATCAGGTGTATCCATATCATCTTTTTGTATTGTTGCTTTGATGGCTGGTTCAAAATATTTAACTGTATCAAAACCAAAATAACCCACTAAACCACCTTGAAATTTTGGCAGATTAGAATCATTTGGCACATTAAATTTTTTCTGAAATTCTTCTATCCAATCAATTGGATTATTTGTTTCAACATCTTCAACAAGTTTGTTAGAAATAAAATATTTAATTCTATTATTTTTTAATTCTATATATTCTTCTGAAGGTAGACCTATGATTGTGTATCTACTCCAGTCTTTTTCTCCCTCTAAAGACTCTAGAAGGTATGATTTTGGCATATTTGATAATTTTTGATAAACGTCTATAGGATCAAGACCATCATTGATTAATGTAGATTTCAATGGTATTAAATTATAACCTTTTTCAATATGCTTTATAAAGTCTTGTTCTGTCATTCGGTTATAATTCTTTTATTTAATTTTACTCAATACTTCTCTCATTGACGTAATAGTCTCACTATAACTCTTAGAGTTAAAAATTGCAGAGCCAGCAACAAAAGTATCAGCACCAGCTTCGGCTGCTTTGCCAATATTTTCTAAATTAATTCCTCCATCAACTTCTAGTCGGATGTCCTTTCCTGATTTATTTATTAGATCTTTTACTAATGATATTTTTTTTAAAGTACCATTAATAAATTTTTGACCTGGGAAACCTGGATTTACCGACATTAAGAGAATCATGTCAAGATCATTGATACAGTGTTCAAGACAACCAATAGATGTTGCGGGGTTCAAGACAACTCCTGGCTTACATCCATTTTCCTTAATTAAGTTAATAGTTCTATCAAGATGCTCAGTACCCTCTGGGTGAAAAGTAATATAGTTTGCTCCTGCCTTAGCAAAATCAGGAATTATTCTATCAACTGGTTTTACCATTAAATGAACATCTATTGTGCTTGTAATACCATATTCCCTTAAAGATGCACAAACCATTGGCCCAAATGTCAAATTTGGAACATAGTGGTTATCCATAACATCAAAATGAATCATATCTGCACCAGCATCTATCACTTTCTCAACATCTTCTCCTAATCTCGAAAAGTCTGCTGATAGGATGGATGGAGCAATCTTATAATTTTTCATATTATGCTATAAATATATCTATTTGATGACTATATGTTAACAGAGATATTAATTATATTGTAATTTTCATGATATTATATATTGATAATTAATGGAGTAAGAATCATGAATAAATTTAATATATTAACCTTTTTTATATGTTTATTTCTAACAGGGAATGTATATTCGGCTCAGTATGAAGTGAAAATGTTCAGTTCAAATAAAGGCGAAATGATGGTGTTTGAACCGGCAGTAATTAAAATTCAGCCCGGTGATAGCGTAAAATGGCTAAATGCAAATCCTGGCCATAATGCTGCCTCTATCAACGAAATGATACCTTCTGGTGCTAAAGCTTGGAATGGTAAAATGAATGAAGAGATAGTTGTAGAATTTACAGAAGAAGGGGTCTATGGATATAAATGTACACCGCATTATATTCTCGGTATGGTAGGGCTAGTAATAGTTGGTAATCCTGAATCGAATCTAGGTCAATCTAAAGATTTTGCAGAGCAGGCCCAATCAAAATTTGCAACGAACAAAAACAGGTTTAGTGAGTATTTTTCGTTGATAAAATAATATGGGAAATTTAACTGACTCGTTAAATAAATATAATCTTTTATTTAAAGGTAAGGTGAGAAATATCTATGATTATGGTGATGATAGGTTACTAATTTATACTTCAGATAGAATATCTGCGTTTGACTATGTCTTTAAAGATGAAGTTCCAGGGAAAGGAGTTTTACTGACCAAAATGGCAAAGTTTTGGTTTAATAAAACTAATCATATTATTCAAAATCATATTTTAGATGAACAATTGGATATACCTGAAAATATTCAAAAGAATTGTATGTTAGTAACAAAAACTAAAGTTTTGCCTATAGAGGCAATTGTCAGGGGGCACCTGGCAGGATCGGCATGGTCCACATATGAAAGCATAGGAAAAGTAAATAATATCGAAATGGTAAACTCATATAAAAAATATGATAAATTCAATGAGCCTATATTTACTCCATCTACTAAAGCTGAAATAGGAGATAAAGACGAAAATATTAGCATTGAACAGATGCAGGGTATTATTGGAGTGAATCTTACTGAAAAAATTCAAAGAATTAGTATTGAACTATTTAAGTTTGCATATAATTTTGCAAAAGAAAGAGGTGTTATAATAGCAGATACTAAATTTGAATTTGGTTTAGATAAAGATAATAAATTAGTATTAATAGATGAAATATTCACGCCGGACTGTTCAAGGTTTTGGTTATATAAAAATAATAAAATAGATTACAAGTCTTTTGATAAACAATTTTTTAGGGATTATCTAACTTCAATAAAATGGAATAATAATCAAATTCAGCTACCAGAAGATATAAAAAATTCTTTGCTAGAAAAATATCAAGTTGCTTATAATCTTATTACCATATAAAAGTGAAAAAACAGTTTAAATTATTTATAAGCGGAACAGGTACAGATGTTGGTAAGACATTTATTACTGAAAATCTAATTTACTTATTAAAATCTAAAGGGCTTACAGTGAGCCCTTATAAGCCAATTGAAACTGGATGTAAAAAAAGCAAGGTTAAATTAATCCCTAGTGATGCGAATAAGTTTTATAAATTAATTAATAAAGAAATAGATATTGATTTAATAAATCCTTATAGATTTCAACAACCAATATCTCCGCATAGAGCAATTAAATTAGCTAATAAAAAAATATTTATTAAAGACTATATTGATAAGTTAAAATTATTACCTAAAAATGATTATTTAATTATAGAGGGTGCTGGTGGTCTATATTCTCCTATTTCAACAGATGGATATAATATAGATTTAGTTAAAAAAATGAAAATTCCAACAGTACTTGTAGCTAAAGATGAAATTGGAGTTATAAATAATATTTTACTCAGTTTAAACTTATTACAAAAACATAAAATACCTGTTCTAGCAATTGTTCTAAATAAAATTAACAATATTCAACCGGATGGAATGGATAATTATAAAGACATAAAGTCTTTAACCAAAATACCTTTAATCAAAATACATAATACAAAAACAAAGAACCGCAAAGAATTCTTAAAGCTCTTGAAAATAATTTCTACTTAAAGATTCCCAGTGGATGAGGCAGAACATAGTCTAGCTCTTTCTGCTAATATATCTTGAGCAGCTGATTGATTACTATCTTCACCATACCATTTATTCAAAGCTGATTGCTGTATAGCTCTTGCATAAGAAAAAGTTACTCTCCATGGAATTTTATTATCAGCATTCATTATATTTAAGTGATTTGTTGCTTCATCATTGCTTTGGCCACCAGAGAGAAAAGCTATTCCTCCTAAATCATCTGGGCAGTTATCCTTAAGACATTTAATAGTCATCTCTGCAACAGTCTGGTAATCAGCACGTTTTTCATTCTTGTCACCAGATATCACCATGCTTGGTTTAAGTATAACTCCAGGATAATATATATTTATTGCAGTGAGTTGTTCAAATAAACATTTAAGAGTAGCTCTTGTAATTTTATCGCATACCTCAATTGAATGATTACCATTTATAAGTACTTCTGGTTCAACTATTGGAACAAGATTATTTTCTTGGCATAGTGACGCATATCTGGCCAGAGCATTACAATTAGAGATAATACAGGATTCTGATGGTATTTGATCGCCAATGGTAATTACACCCCTCCACTTACAAAACTTTGCACCTAATGATTCGTAATTAGCTAATCTCTCTCTTAACCCATCTAATCCTTCTGTTATCTTTTCATTAGGGTGATTAGAAAAATCTTTTGCTCCAGCATCAACTTTAATTCCTGGCAAAATATTTATAGATTTTAAGTAGTCTCTAAATAATTGTCCTGTACTCATTTTTTGATGGAAAGTTTCATCAAAGAGAATAGCTCCACTAATATAATCTGCCAAGTTAGGAGTTGTAACTATTAGCTCTCTATAACGTCGCCTATTTTCTTCAGTTTCTGGTATATTTAAGGCAGCAAATCTTTTGGCGCATGTAGGCGAGCTCTCATCCATGGCTAATAGTCCTTTAGGTTTTGCCATCATTGTCTCTGCTGTTAGCTTAAGTATTTCTTTGTTCATCCTAGCTCCATTATTAAATATATAGTTTTAAAATATTTTATTCTATTTCAATTAATTTTCCAACTTCTACAATTTTAAGAGCATTAGTGCCCCCACTTGTACCCATTAAGTCGCCTTTAGTAATCATTACTAGGTCACCTTTTTTAACAGCACCTTTTTCTAACATTAAATCTATAATTTGTTGATTTGCTTTAGCATGGACATACTCTATATTTGCTAATTTTATTGAATATACACCTTTATAAAGACAAATTCTTCTACTAGTACTATCATTTTTAGTCATAGCATAAATGGGTATCATGGATTGTATTCTTGACATCCATAAAGGAGTAGAACCTGTTTCTGTTAAGGCCGCAATAGCCTTTATATTAGACTTACTTGCACTATATACTGCTGCCAAAGCAATAGTCTGGTCAACTGTTTTAAAATTATCCTGTTTTCTAGCTATTGGTAAAACTTTTCTGTTAGTACTCTCGGCAATTTCGCATATCCTGCTTGCTTCCTGTATTACTTCAACTGGATAATGTCCAATGGCTGTTTCTGCAGATAACATAATAGCGTCAACTCCAGATGTCACAGCATTAGCAACATCAAAAACTTCTGCTCTCGTAGGAACTAAATTGTCAATCATAGACTCCATCATTTGAGTTGCAACAATTACTAATTTATCATAAGAAATTGCTTTCCTAATAAGCCTATCCTGAACTGCAGGTAACTGCTCAATTCCAATCTCAACTCCCAAATCTCCTCGTGCAACTAATAAACCATCACTGATTTTAACAATTTCATCTATATTTTCTAAAGCCTCATTGCGTTCAATTTTAGCTATGATTCCAATACGTTTTTTACCTATTATTTTTTTAATTATTTTAATATCTTCTGCATCACGAACAAAAGATACAGCAACATAATCTATATCTAACTTAATAGCCTCTTTAAGATCTTTGATGTCTTTATCTGTTATTCCTTTAAGAGAAAGTCCACCGCCTTTTTTATTAATGCCTTGTGATGATTTTAATTTTCCACCACGAATAACTTTTGTATATATCTTTGATTTAATAACACTTGTTACCTCAAGCTTTATAAGAGCATCACTCAACAAGAGTTCATCTCCTATATCTAAGTATTTGGGTAAAGATTTTAAAGTTAGCCCTACTGACTTAGAAGTTCCCTGGTTTATTGGCAAAGCTGCATCTAATATAAACTCACTATTAGTCTTTAATAAGATATGTTTCTTTGTACCAAACGTACCTATTCTTATTTTCTGTCCCTGCAAATCAACAAGAGTTGCAACAGGTCTGTTTTGCTTCAACGATGCGGATTTAAGAATATCTATAATCTTAGCTGTTTGTTCTACAGAAGAATGAGATAAATTTATTCTGAAAACATCTGTTCCTTCTTTAATTAAATTAGAAATAATTTTTGCAGATGATGATGCCGGGCCTAGCGTACATATTATTTTAGTTCTTTTTCTCATATTAAATCATACCCAGTTTAGTCAATATAGGCATATCTTCTCCTTCGATAAACTTAAGCAATGATCCACCGCCAGTAGAAAGATAAGAAAAATCATTTTGAAGTCCAAGTTTCTCAATTACCGGGATAGTATCACCGCCGCCAACAATTGAGTATGTCTCTGAAGAAGCTATGGCTTCAGATATTTTAATAGTTCCATTGTCATATGGTTTTTTTTCAATATAACCCAACGGACCATTCCAAAAAACTGTCTTCGATGACCTTATAATGTCAATATAACGATCAGTTGTTTTTTCACCTATATCCAATATTTTATCATTAGATTGTAACATAGATATTTTTTTATTTTTAGGGTTATCAAGGCTTAAACTATCTGTGGATACTACATCTATAGGCATAATAATTTTTTTTGAATGTTCTCCATTTAGAATTTCTTTTGCTTCATTAATAAAGCTACTTTCAACCAAAGAGTTTCCAATATTATTACCCATAGCAGATAAAAAAGTATTTAATATACCGCCCCCTAATATAATATGGTCAGATTTTAATATTAATTTTTTAATTAATGTTAATTTAGTTGATATTTTAGCACCGGATATTATAGTTGTTAACGGTCTAGTCTGGACAGATAATAATTTTTTAGCATTTATAATCTCACTCTCAAGCAAGTGACCGGCATAAGTATCTAAATAATCAGAAACCCCATATGAAGAGGCCTCTTTCCTATGCGATACTCCGAAAGCATCAAATACAAGAACATCTCCAAGTGAAGCGATCTTTTTAGATAAAGATAATGAATTTTCTTTCTCTCCTACTTCAAATCTAACATTTTCACACATTATAATATTAGTTGCATCATCAAACTTTACCCCATCAGTCCAGTTTTTAACCAACATGACTTTCTGAGATAATAGTTCCTGAAGACGATCAGATACTCTTTCTAAACTATATTTAGAATCATAGTGGCCTTCTGTTGGACGTCCAAAATGAGATAAGATTATTATACGATTATTATTATCTAGAAGATCTTGAATTGTCTTAAGTGATTTGGTAATTCTAAAATCACTTAATATCTTATTTTCAAATACCGGTACATTTAAGTCTAATCTTAATAAAACTATTTTATTTTTTATACTTGTTTGTGATAATAATTTTTGCATTAATTATTTGCAAGAATTTTTGAAACATCCAACATTCTATTTGAAAAACCCCATTCATTATCATACCAAGCACATATTTTAAAAAACTTATCATCCATCACTCTCGATAAACTCTCATCGTATACAGATGAATAAGATGAATGATTAAAATCTACAGAAACCAATGGGTCGGCATTATAACCAAGTATGCCTTTTAGTTTACCCTCAGATGCTTTTTTAATGATATTGTTGATTTCTTCAAGCGAAGCGCTTTTACTAGAATTAAAACATAAATCAACCAATGAAACATTTATGGTTGGAACTCTAATAGCAAATCCATCCAGCTTACCATTCAGTTCTGGTAAAACTAATCCTACAGCAGAAGCTGCTCCTGTTTTTGCTGGTATCATTGATTGCGTGGCAGATCTCGCTCTTCTTAAGTCCGAATGATATACATCTGTTAATACTTGATCATTTGTATAGGAATGTATCGTAGTCATGATTCCACTTTCAATGGTTAGTTTTTCATGAATATCTTTTATTAAAGTTGCTAAACAATTAGTAGTACATGAAGCATTTGAAACTATTTGATGGGAATCATTTAGAATTTCATGATTCACTCCATACACAATAGTTGCATCTACATCAGTACCAGGTGCAGATATTAAAACTTTTCTAGCTCCGGCTTTGATATGATTCATTGCCTTCTCCTTAGAAGTAAAGAATCCAGTGCACTCCATAACAACATCTATTTTTAAATCTTTCCATGGTAGTTTTGAAGGATCTCGCTCACTTAAAACCATCACCTCGTCTTTCCCATCAATAGTTATAACGCTATCCTTAACCTCTACACTTTTAGAAAAAGGTCCATGAGCAGTGTCATACTTTAAAAGATGTGCATTTATCTTGGCATCACCTAAATCATTTATTGCAACAATCCTGATTTCCTCATTGTTATTACTCTCATAATTTGCTCTAAGCACATTTCTTCCAATTCTCCCAAAGCCATTTATTGCTACATTTATAGTCATAGTGTCATCCGTTAGTTTTAATTAATTTTTTAATACTTTTAATAATATTATTTTTCGTAAATCCAAAATATGTTAATGCCTCTTGTCCAGGTGCCGATAAACCAAATGATTCCATTACGATCTTTGAACCCCTTTTCCCAATAAATTTATCCCAACAAACCCCTATACCTGCTTCTACTGCTAAAACATTTTCAATTTTTGGAGGTAAAATTTTATCTCTATATGATTTTGGCTGAATCATAAATTGTTCCATACATGGCATCGATATCACTCTTACCGAAATTCCCTTCTTGTATAAATTTTCTGCGGCCTCTATGCATATATGTAGTTCTGATCCAGAAGAAATTATTACAGCATCAATTTTTTTTCCACAATCATAAATAGCATAACCACCTTTCTGTATAGATTCTATTTGATTTTTAGATCTTTTTAATTCAGGTAAAGTTTGTCTAGTTAAAATTAAAGACGACGGTCCAGATAATTTATCTAAGCTAGATTTCCATGATAAAGCAGTTTCGGTAACATCAGCGGGTCTCCAAACACTCATTCCAGGAATAACTCTTAAAGTACTAAGTTGCTCAACAGCTTGATGAGTTGGGCCATCTTCACCTAAACCAATAGAGTCATGGGTGAATACATAGATAACCGGCAAATGCATTAGTGCTGACATTCTTATAGCGTTTTTTGCATACTCTGAAAAAATTAAAAATGTACTAGCATATGGACGAAAACCACCATGTAAGAAAATTCCATTATTAATGGCACACATCGCAAATTCTCTAACACCATAATGAAGATATTTTCCAGAGAAGTCTTTTTTTGTAATTGCTTTAGACTCTGGCCAAAAAACCAAATTAGATTCTTTTAAATCTGCTGATCCACCAATTAACTCTGGTATTATAGGACCAATTTTTTCAAGAACTACCTGAGAAGATTTCCTTGTAGCCATGGACTTTGAATTACTTTCAATTAATTTATATATATTTTTATCAACCTGAGCAGGTAACTTATTTTTTAATCTCCTTTGTAGCTCACTATAGAGCTTGGGGTATTTGATTTTATATGTAGCAAGTTTTTTATTCCATGCTAACTCCAATAATTTTCCTTTATCCTGATAATCCCATTCCTTATAAACACTCTTTGGTATTTCAAAAGGTGGATATGTCCAATTTAAATTTTTTCTGGTTAACTCTACCTCATCTTTCCCCAGTGGAGCTCCATGAATACCACTAGTACCTTGTTTATTTGGAGACCCATACCCTATGGTAGTTTTCATACAGATTATAGTAGGTTTGAGCTTCTCTTTTTTAGCTTGTGATATAGATTTTTCTATAGACTTAAAATCATGGCCGTCAACTTTATCAATTACATTCCAACCATATGATTCAAATCTTTTTTTAATATTTTCTGTAAATGCTAAAGAAGTATCCCCGTCAATTGAAATATTATTCATATCATAAATAAGGATTAACTTATTAAGTCCAAGTGTTCCTGCCAAAGAGCATGCTTCATGCGATATCCCTTCCATTAGGCAGCCGTCTCCAGCAAACACATATGTATGATGATTAATTAATTCTAAGCCAGGTTTATTGAACTCATTAGACAAAGATTTTTCTGCGATAGCCATGCCAACAGCATTTGCTAATCCTTGACCTAAAGGACCTGTTGTTGTTTCAACTCCTGGGGTAATATCACATTCAGGATGGCCAGGGGTAAGGGAATGTAATTGCCTAAAGTTTTTAATATCCTCTATTGTAAGTTTGTAACCCGATAAATGAAGGAGTGAATAAAGCAGCATTGAACCATGCCCGTTTGAAAGGACAAACCTATCTCGATTAAGCCATTTCGGGTTAGAAGGATTATGTTTTAAGAACTTACTCCACAAAACATAAGCAATGTCAGCCATTCCCATAGGAGCGCCAGGATGTCCAGATTTAGCTTTTTCCACAGCATCTAGGCTTAAGAATCTAATTGCATTTGATAAATCTTTTTTATTCATAAGATATATTAGTTATTACTTTCTCCATTTTATAGAACATCCAATACTTGATTCTTGCTTAAGCGGACCTTTCCCTGTTCTTGCAATTTCAAACATTGCTTTAAATAAATCACTTTGATTGGGATTCGATATATTCTTTGAACCCCTATCATCAAATCTTCCACGATATTGTAATTTAAAATCAGCATTATAACCAAAAAAATCTGGCGTACATACAGAGTTATATTTTTTTGCCACTTCTTGGTCAGTATCAATCAAATAAGGAAAGCCAAAGCCATTTTTTTTAGAAACAATTTTCATGTTCTCATACGAATCATCTGGAAACGAAATAAAATCATTTGGATTAACTGCTACACACCCAATACCTTTCATTGCTAAAACATCTGTTTCTACAACAAGTTTATCTAAAATAACTTTAACATATGGGCAATGATTGCATATAAACATTAACAGCAAACCTTTCGGGCCAGCACAATCTTGTAGCGTCCAAGTCTTCCCATCTGTCCCTTTCAGGCTGAAATCATGGGCTTTCTCGTCAAAATTACAGGATGGAGTTGCTAATTCTGTCATGATAAATAATTGAATAACCCCCAAAGTATCCTTATTATATAAATAGTCAGTCTATTTATTTGTTTAATACAAGAATATTGATGATATAATACATCATTTTTAGGCAACTTAGTATCTTATGGCCAATTCAAATTTATCGAAAAGTAAGCAGAAAGAGATTAAGGAATTAATCGAAATAGGGAGGAAACAGGGTTATTTGACTGTATCCGCCTTAAATGATTTATTACCAAATAATCTGTTCGATAGCGACCAAATTGAACAAATTACCAAACTCATAACAGATCTTAAGATAAAGGTAGTTGAATCTGCTAAAGATGCAGAAGAAGAAACTACTCTTAATGATGAAGAAGTCACAGATGATGAAGATAGTGAGATAAGCGAAGAAGAAGCTGTTGAGGTCCTATCCAGCCTTGATGAAGAATTTGGCAGAACATCAGATCCTGTCAGAATGTATATGCGTGAAATGGGTACTGTAGAATTACTTAATAGAGCTGGCGAAATTGTGATCGCTAAAAAAATTGAAGCAGGTCAAAAATTAATAAATGAAGCAGTCCAGAGATTTCCTGAATCAGCATCATTTTTTACACAGGTATTTGCTAACATAGAAGATGAAGAAGCAATAGAATCTTTAATATCAGATTTTATTTTGGATATAAAAGCAGATTCATCAGAAGAATTTAAAACTGAGCAACTCCCCCCTAATAGCCCAAATGTTCTTAAATTAGCAGAAGAAAAAGACGGGAAAGAAGTTGAGGCAGCTCAAGTTAATGATAGTGGTCAACCAGCAGAAGATGGTGAAGAAGAAGAAGAAGAAGAAATTGACAATTCACCGGATAAAGAATTAGTTATTGCTGCTGTTAATGAAATTAGTGGCTTATATTTTGAATATAGTACTTACAAAAATAACAAAGATGATAGATATAAAGATGTATTTAATTTAATAAGAGACAAAACCTCATGTTTTAAATTCACGACTCTTTTTAAAGAGAAGCGTTCAGCAAAAATTGAAAATATTACTGCATTAATTGCAAAGTTTGAAAAAGGAATTAGGAAGATTTGTATAGAAACTCTAAAAATACCTAAAAAGATATTGATAGTTGAATTAAAAAATAGCAACTTTAGTAATTTAGAATTTATAGACAAATATATTGAAGATTCTAAGCTAGATGATAATGAAAAAGAATTGACTAGAAATCAGATTAAAAAATTCCAAAAAAAACTTTATGCCATTGAAGAAGATCAAGATATTTCAATCAATGAAATTAAAATTATTAATAAAGATAAAAGGATTGGTGAAATAAGAGAAAAGAATGCTAAAAAAGAAATGGTTGAAGCTAACTTAAGGCTCGTAATTTCAATTGCGAAAAAATATACGAACAGAGGATTGCAATTCTTAGATCTTATTCAGGAAGGAAATATAGGACTAATGAAAGCTGTTGATAAATTTGAGTATAGAAGAGGTTATAAATTTTCTACATATGCAACATGGTGGATCAGACAAGCGATTACTAGATCTATCGCAGACCAGGCAAGAACGATAAGAATTCCAGTACATATGATTGAAACAATAAATAAACTAAATAGAATTCAGAGAAAGTTACTACAAGAAAATGGTAAAGAGGCGAGCCCTGAAGAATTAGCTGAACATATGGAAATGCCAGAAGATAAAGTTCGAAGAGTTTTAAAGATTGCAAAAGAACCAATTTCCATGGAATCTCCAGTAGGTGATGATGAAGACTCTCATCTTGGAGACTTTATCGAAGATGAGCATGCACAAAAACCACTCGATGAAACTATAAGCACTGGGTTAGCTGATTCAACAAGAGACATATTGTCTAGTTTGACTCCAAGAGAAGCTAAAGTACTTCGTATGAGATTTGGAATTGATATGAATACAGATCATACTTTAGAAGAAGTCGGTAAACAATTTGATGTGACAAGAGAACGTATAAGACAAATTGAAGCAAAAGCATTAAGAAAACTTAGACATCCGTCTAGGGCCCATAATCTAAAAAGTTTCTTAGATAATGAGTGATATAGCAATATTGGCAGCTGGTTGTTTTTGGGGTATTGAAGATAAATTTAGTTCTGCGGAAGGTGTCATTGGAACAGAGGTTGGCTATATTGGTGGGAAAACCAATAATCCAACATATAAAGACATATGCCAAGGAGATACATTTCATGCTGAAGCAGTTAGAGTATTTTATAATAAAGAAATAATTACTTATGATCAACTCTTGGACTTATTTTTTGAAATACATGATCCTACGACACTAAATAGTCAAGGACCAGATTTTGGGACACAATATAGATCAGCAATATTTTGTCAAAATGATTTCGAAGCGCTTTCTAGCGAAAATAAAATAAAAGAATTGAATAGGAACAAGTTTAACAATAAGATAGTTACCACAATTGAGCTCAATGGTAATTTTTGGATAGCTGAAGAATATCATCAAAAGTATTTAAAAAAAAAGAAATTGAGTTTTTTTAATAAATAATCGGGCCTGTAGCTCAGTTGGTTAGAGCAGTGGACTCATAATCCATTGGTCGGAGGTTCGAGTCCTCCCGGGCCCATTTTAAATAGACAAATATATGACAAAAAATAAATCTGTAAAATTAGTTGCTAAAATTGTCTTAGCTTTGTTTATTTCATCACAGATGATAAGTGAGTTTCACTTACATTTTGATGAGCATGAGAATGAAGAGAGTCATCAGTGTATAACATGTCATTTGAGCTCCAATTCTGCTCTTCCTGACATAGGCTTAAATTTAATTTTACAAATTTTTGGTATTTTGCTCATTGCATCATACTTGCAGTCTTTTTTAATAGGTAATAATCAAAAACTCCTATTTAATTCCAGGGCACCACCTCTTTTATAAAATTCAATTTAGTTTAAATTAATTTATAAAGGAGACGCAAATGTTTAAGAACATTTTTATAGTTTCTCTATTATTTGTATGCATTAATGTAGTATCAGCTGAAGAACTGAGTGATATCAGTGTTACATCATCTGAATTTACTAACTCAATTAGTGAGAGTAAATATCCGCTGCATATCATGCAAAATGAAGAGATAAATGTTAACAAAAGTATCGGGGATAACCTCAAAGGATTATCCGGATTATCAAATGCCGATTATGGTGCAGCTGTTGGGCAGCCTGTAATAAGAGGTTTAACTGGCAATCGAACAAGATTGCTTTCAAATAATATACCTGTAAATGATCTCAGTAATTTGAGCGGAGATCATATAAATAATATTGATTTGAATAATATTTCACATATAGAAATATTAAGAGGACCTTCGTCAATATTTAATCGTGGTGGAACTAGTGGCGGCATTATTAATGTCATCACAGACATCATAAGCGAAAATAAATATGATAATGAAGTTATAAAGCTTGATTACACAACAGTTAACAATGGATATGGACATAATTTTTTATTTAAGAAAAACTACTTAAATGCAAATATATTCTTTTCTATTAATAACAAGCATATGGATAACTATAATATACCCAATGGCTCTCTTTTGAGCGAGGAGACAGGGTTAGAGCTAAGCACACTTGCTAACTCAGACCATAAAAATCAAAACACTAGTTTTGGTCTATCTTTCCCAAGAGAGTGGGGATACTTTGGTTTTTCTTTTGAGAATACGGATGGCGTTTATGGTCTTCCATATCATGCCGAAGAAGAAGAAGAGGGACATCATGAAGAAGAGGAAGAACATAGATTATTTACAAAAACTGAAACTGAAACATATACTTTAAAAGGTAAATTTAATACAGTTCCACTTTTTAATTCTATTGACTATTCTTTTAGAAATTCAAACTCTTTTTTAAAAGAACATGAAGAGGATGGAGCTGCATCTTTAGACAGCAATAGAACATCATTTGATTTCAATTTTAATTTAGATGATGAGTTATATGAAAAAAGGTTTCTCCTTCAGTATGGTCATACTAAATCTCCGATGACAGGCGCTTATCTACCATCATCAGAGGCATATGAAAGATCAGTATCTTATTTCGTAAGGACTAAAAATAGACCATATGAAGTAGATTTTGCTGGTAGATATGAATCTAATTCCAGAGATAGTGATAACCAAAGATATGGAGATACATCCTTGAGCTTTGGTACAAGTTTCGCTGCTAATCTTGGAGAATCATTCATGTATAATATGAATTATGCCCATATATCTAGAAGTCCATCTGTAGCTGAATTGTTTGCAAACGGCGTGCATGGAGCTACTTCAAGATATGAACGTGGGAATAATAGAATTTCAAGAGAAGTATCGAGAAATATTGAATTAGATTTAGAATATAATTTTAATGATATAGATGTAAACTTAAACTTATATCGAAATAATATTAATAATTTTATTTACTTGAAAGATGAGTCTACGACTACTAGTGGTAAGACTGATGCAACTTGGAGTCAAAAAGGTGCAGTTATGCAAGGCTATGAAATATCAATGTCTAGCTCATATATAATAGGAAATGCTGACCTGTTAGTAACATTGAGTAGAGATGATATTTCGGGTGTATTTGATGATAATACATATATACCTCGATTAAGCCCTGCTAAAAATACTTTATCTCTAAAGTATGAAAATAATAAAAGTGATACTTATTATGCAGATCTTATATATACAGAATCCCAAGGTGATATGTCTTCTATTGAGACTAAGACAAATTCACACCTTGATTTAGATATAGGATATTCTAAAAAGATTACTTATGATTCTAATAAAGATTTAGTATTTAATCTTTATGGAAATAATATTCTAAATAAAACTATTAGAAACCATTCATCTCTGATCAAAGATCATGTTCCTGTTCAAGGAGCAAATTATGGGATTGATGTATCCGTGAGATATAACTTCTAACATATAAGGCCACTGGCAAGAAAATACTTAATCTTCTTGCCAGTGACTGATATTTAAAAATACTAAATGATATAGTATATTTAATATCTGGTAATAATCTAACTCAAAGGAATGATGTGAAGATAATGAGGAAGGAGCTTATACTCAAAAAAAAAATAGATGCGTTGAACAATCATCCATTACTCTCTAAGAGTGATATATTTACAGAAGATCATTTGAAGATATTTATGGAGTTCCATGTCTTTGCGGTTTGGGACTTTATGTGTATTGTAAAAAAATTACAGAGTATGATTTGCCCATCATCAACACCTTGGTATCCAAATAATTTTTCTAAAAATGGAATAGCAAGATTAATCAATGAAATAGTTATGGCTGAAGAATCAGATGAAATTTCAGATGGTATTTTTATGTCACATTTTGATTTATATTTATCTAGCATGAAAAATATTAATGCAAAAACAGATATAATTGAGTCTATAATAAATGATGCTTCAAAAAATAAACTAAAGAGCCTTGATAAATACGATCTAGAGCCTGAATGTTTTAATTTTTTAAATGAAAATAATAAATTACTGAATACAAATGAGCTTCATATTGTATCTGCATTATTCACATATGGCAGAGAAGTAACTCTTCCTGGAATGTTTGAGCAACTATTAGCAAAAATTGACCTATCTTCAAAATATAATTCCCTGAAACTTTATTTAAAAAGACATATTGATATAGATTCAAATAGGCATGGGCCATTATCATTAATACTGTTTGAAAAGTCATGTGAAAATAATGATTTAAAATATAATCAAGCTTTGGATGCAGCGATTAAGAGCATAGAGATCCGATATGATTTATGGACAGGCATTCACAAAAAAATAACCTCCATGAATCCATAAATTTTAAAGCATCTAAACATAAATACTTTTTTTAATTATAATTAATTCTTACTAGTTAAGGATGCAGCTAAAACCAGATCCTCGGGGAGAGACAACTTTTGAGGAGTTTGACCTAGTTTTAACCATCATATATATAAAAAGGATTTTCCTTCTACATATAACAATGCATATACCGTGCCAATTATTAAACTTTTGCTATCTATTAAGGTGAATAGGTCATGCTCTCTATTTTCAAAATGTCTCTTATTAAGGATTAATTATGTGATTGATATATTTTGAGTATGTGAGATTTCGCGGGTAAAATTTGTATTGAATTTATATTATTATATGTTAATATACTTATATACACCTCCGTATGAAAGAGCTAGTAGAGATACTAGCTCTTTACCTTAAATACAGTCCCAACTTTAATCTCGAAAGAATTAACATTGCTTTCTGTATTCACGCCAAATAATACAGATATTGCACGAATTGTATTCCCATGAGAAACCACAAGAATATTTCCAGATTCAGGCAACTCATCTATAAAGGGTTTAACACGCAAGCTTACATCTTTTAAACTTTCACCATTGGGAGGGCTAGTTTCCCATCCTCTTCTAGCTGCATAGTAATTATCAACACCTTCAGATAACTTCACCTCTTCTTTGTTCTTGGCTGACCAGTCGCCATAACTTCTCTCTTTAAGTCTGTCATCTATCTTTATATCTTTATCATCAGACAATATTTGCGCTGTGGACAGGGCCCGTTTTAAAGGTGAAGAATAGATATGATCAAATATGACTCCATAAAGCTCTTCCTTTAGATCATGTGCTTTATGTATACCATGTTGTGTTAAATCAGGATCATGCCACCCTGTAAAAAGTTTTTTCTTGTTATATTCTGATTGAGCATGTCTTGCAAACCAAATAGTTCTAGCCATAGTTATTTGTCATCCTTTTTATTATTATTTTTATCAACATCATCATATAAAACAACATCACTATTACCACGATTCTTGGTAAGGATACGTGCAAAAATAATTCCAACTTCAAATAAAAACCAAATTGGGATCGCTAATAAGGTCTGAGAAATAACATCTGGTGGCGTTAAAAACATCCCTATTACGAATGCTCCAACAATAACATAAGGTCTCTTTGTAGACAAACTTTTAGGAGTACTGACATTCGTTAAAACTAATAAAACCGTAATTACCGGAACTTCAAATGCGAAGCCAAATGCGAAGAAAAGTGTTATCACAAAATCCAAATACCTACTGATATCTGTCATTACAGCAATGCCTTCAGGGGCAATACTAATAAAAAAAGCAAATATTAAAGGGAAAACAACAAAGTATGCAAAAGCTGCACCTAAATAAAACAATATACTACTAGATATAAGAATCGGTAACACAAGCTTTCTTTCCTTTTCATAAAGTCCAGGGGCTGTAAACATCCATAAGTGATATAGAAGGAAGGGAATTGATATAAAAATAGATAAAATCATTACCAGTTTAAACGGAATAAAAAATGGAGAGGCAACATCAATTGCTATCATGTTGCTTCCTTCTGGTAATCTTGATATCAAAGGTTCAGCTAATTGTGTATATATTATGTCTGAAAATGGAAATAGTATTATAAAAAAAATAAGTACAAATAATAAACATTTGGAAATTCTTGATTTTAGTTCCTGAAAATGGGGGACTAAAGATTTGAAGGAACTATTTATTTGATCCTTAGAATCCATTATTTATCATCTTCCTCTTTCTTGTCGCTAATTTCTTTCTGTAATCTGTCCATTGAAGATTTTTGGTCGTCTAATAACTTATTGATTTGGTTGCTAGGTTCCTCTGTTTCACGTTGTATAGAATCTTTAAGCTCAAAGAAATATCTTTGAAATTTTCCAAACCATTTCCCTAAATAACCAGCAATTGCTGGAAGCCTTTCTGGCCCAACAACAAACAATAACAGTAAAAATATTAGGAATAATTCCCAAAAACCTATATCAAACATAGGGCTTATTTACTATCTTCTTTTGCAGATTTTTTTGCAGAAACAGTTTTACTACTAGCATCATCTTCTTTTGATGACTTTTTAAAACTTTTAATAGCTGTTCCTAAGTCTGACCCAACATTTCTAAGTTTTTTAGTTCCAAACAAAACAACTACTATAATTAATATTAGTAATATTGACCATGGTGATATGCCGCTTAACATCTTTAATACCTCATTTTTTTCTTAATCTTTTTTCTTCCAATCCTGATAGACCGAATCTATTTTCAAGTTCTTTAAGGATATCATCTGATGATATTCCATTCAAAGTTAATGATACCAATGTATGAAACCAAAGGTCAGCAGCCTCATGAATAATATGGTCACGATCAGAATTACTGACCGCATCTATGTATTCGTTTGCTTCTTCTATAATTTTTGAATTTATAGACTTATTCCCTTTTTTATACAATTGTGAGACATATGAGTCTTCCGATACATTGCTTTTTCTATCATTCAAAATACCTTCTAGCTTTGTAAGAATATTTGATTTAGTGTTTTCAATCATATTACTAGATTAGCACAAATTATTATATTCGTACTAAAACTCCATGTTTTCTCATATATTCCTTAGCCTCTTGAATTGAGTATATTGAATAATGAAATATACTTGCAGCTAATACAGCATCTGCCTTACCAACTACAACAGCATCTCTTAAGTGCTCTAGTGTTCCAGCTCCCCCAGATGCAATAACAGGTATAGATACTGCGCTAGAAATGAGATTTAATAAATCTAAATCAAAACCTTTTTTAGTGCCATCTCTATCCATACTAGTTAAAAGTATCTCGCCTGCACCTCTATCACATAGTTCTTTAGCCCACTGGAAAGCATCTATTTCTGTTGAATTTCGTCCTCCATGAGTATAAACGGTCCAGTTGCTATTATTTTTATTTTGCTTAACATCTATTGCAGCCACAATACATTGTCTACCAATCTTGTCTGTAACCTGATTTATTAAATTTGGATTAGCTACTGCAGCACTATTTATGGCAACTTTATCTGCACCTGCGCTTAAAAGATTTAACACATCACTATAATTGGAGACTCCGCCTCCAACAGTTAGAGGAATAAAAACTTCACAAGCTACTTTTTCAACAGTTTCTATGATTGTTTTTCTAGCCTCATGCGTCGCAGTAATATCTAAGAAAGCAATTTCATCTGCACCTTCTTGATCATAACGTTTAGCTACTTCAACTGGGTCGCCTGCATCTACAATATTTATAAACTTAGTTCCTTTAACTACACGGCCATTGGCAACATCTAGACAGGGTATTATTCTTTTATATAAAGACATTAGTTTTTGTTAGATAATTTAATTGCATCTTTGAGATTAATTTTATTTTCATATAAAGCCTTGCCGATAATTACACCAGATATTTTAATTTCATTCATCCCATAAAGATATTTAATATCATCGATTGAAGTTACACCTCCGGAAGCAATTAATGGAATACTAGAAAAACTCAAAATATTTGAAATCTCTGGAAAATTCATTCCCTCTAACATCCCATCTTTACTTACATCTGTAAAAACAATTTCTTGAATATTATTAGATTCTAAAATTTTAATAAAATCTTGTAAGGTAAAATCTGATGAATTATTCCAGCCATGAACAGCTAACTTACCATCCTTAACAGCCAGGTCAATTATTACTTTTTCTTTAATATCAGATGGTATTCTTTTTAAAAAACTTGGGTCTGAAACTACACGAGTTCCAACTATAACTTTATTAACACCAATGTTAATATATTTATTTATACTTTCAATATCTCTAATTCCACCACCAATCTGAATATAAATGTCTGGATAACTATTCCTAATCTCAGCAATAATATTATAGTTAATAGTTTCTCCAGATTTCGCTCCATCTAAATCAACTATATGTAAATTCATAGACCCTTGGTCAATCCATTTCTTTGCTACATCTAATGGGTTATCAAAATAATGAGTTACTTGGCTATAATCACCTTTAGTAAGTCTTACGCATTTACCCTCTTTAATATCAATTGCAGGAAGTATTTTCATTAAATCTCACCATTCCAGTTTATAAAATTTTCAAGCAATCTTAGTCCCATCTTAGAACTCTTTTCAGGATGAAATTGAACTGCTGCAATATTATCTTTATAAAGTGCTGATGCAAAATCTAAATCATAATTAGTAGTTGATAGTACATTTGATTTATCTAAAGGCTTAACAAAGTAACTATGCACAAAATAAAAAAATGCTCCATTAGGTATATTTCCCCAAAGAGGATGCTTACTTTCTTGTTTAACTTTATTCCATCCCATATGAGGAACTTTAAGATTTGAATTCATTTTTCTCTTTATGCTAAGAACTTTTCCATCCAAAATATTTAGGCAGTTAGATCCTTCATTTTCTTCACTATGAGTCATCAGTACCTGCAAACCCATGCATATTCCTAAAAAGGGCTTTTGTGATATAATTTTTTTAAACTCTACAATATCTAAATTTTTATCAATATTAATCATGCATTCTGATGCCGCGCCTTGTCCAGGAAAGACGATATGAGAACAATCTGACAAATCATTGAGCGAATTAGTTATCTTTACCGTAGAATTTTTGTCTAAAACTTTGTTTAAAGCTTTGCATACACTATGTACATTACCCATGCCATAATCAATGATAGCAATATCTGCCATTAGATTAATTCTTTTGTAGACGGTATTTTGTCTGCTTGCCTTGGGTCGATTGTGACTGCCATTTTTAAGGCTTTGCCAAATGCTTTAAATATAGTCTCTGCTATATGATGCGAATTACCGCCTCTAATATTATCAATATGAATAGTAGCTTTAGCATGGTTAACAAAACCTTGAAAAAATTCTTGCAACAAATCTATATCAAACTCTCCAACACGGGATCTTGGGAATGTAACATTAAACTCCAAACCAGGTCTTCCTGAAAAATCCAGAACAACCCTAGATAGCGATTCATCTAATGGGACATATGCTGAACCAAATCTAGTTATACCTATTTTATTACCCAGTGCTTTTTCCAAAGCTTGGCCTAGAACTATACCAACATCTTCAACAGTATGATGAGCATCTATTTCTAAGTCACCCTTGGCTAAAATTGTTAAATCAAACATACCATGTCGCGCAACTTGCTCCAACATATGCTCTAAAAATGGCAAATCAGCTTTAATTGATGAGTCACCTTGACCATCTAAGTTTATCTCCGCTTTTATTTGCGTTTCTTTTGTTACTCTTTCAACTTGTGCTATACGTTTTTTCATATGATATCTATAACATATTATAAAGATTTAAGCCATGAATTTACAATATCTACCAACAAATTACTTTCATTTAAATAATTATGGTCAGAGCCTTTAATTTCTATATTTTTTGAAAAATAATCATTTTTATCTTTAATCGCATCATCAAAAATAGCCGCATAATCTTTTACTGAGCCATGGTCATATTCTCCATAGATATTTAGAATTGGAATACTAATATCATTATAATCTAATCCATCAATCATTTTCTGACTCTTATCTACTGCCCCTGCCCCAATTAAAATAAAACCAGATAAATTTTTAATATTATTTTTTTTAGCCCAAGAAATAAACATATGGGCACCACAGCTATGAGCAATAATAATAAGCTTTTTGGGCTGTATCAATTTAATAGCAGATGTAATTCTTGCGTCTGAATATTTAAAAATTTGTTTATATTCATTATAGGATTTACCTTTATCTAAAACAGGTAGCTGTAATGAGTAAGTATCAAGCCCTTCTTCAATAAATGATATTCTTAATGGGTCTATGACATTGGGTTCTGTAGGATAAAGGCCTCTTCCATGTAGCAATAAAATTGAATACTTAGACTCACTATTTTCATTAGCAATTAAATTAAAGTTATTTTCAATATCAGAAGATATTTTTATTATGTCAGCATCAAAAACATACTCAATAATTTGATTATTTATATTTTCTTCACGGATTTTACTTGGAATAATATCAGCATATACATCTGTTAATATAAAAAACACTAATATTAAACTGCAAGAGAATTTAAGATATAAGTTCATTGGGATTTGAAAATATTTCGAGAACTTTATTTGTAATTCCAGGCTCTAAAAGAGAGTGTCCAGCATCATTGATTATGTTTATACTAGACTTTTTATAAACCTGATGTAAATCATATGCTTGTTTGAATGGACATACAATATCAAATCTTCCATGAACAATATGACATTTTATATTAAGAATTTTATCAATATTATCTAAAATTTGATTTTCATCTATGAAACAGTCATTCATAAAATAATGAGTTTCTATTTTTGACAATGATTCAGAACAATCTGAAAAATTATCTATGACAGCTTTAGATGGTAATAGGGTCGAACACTTACCCTCCCATTCTGCCCATTTCTTACATAAATTAAGACTAATATCTTTATTTTTACCATGAATTCTATTATGAAATGCTGTTAAAATATTATTTCTTTCTTGAATAGGAATATCAGAAATAAATGTATCCCAATGATCTGGATATATTTCGTGAGCTCCATTCTGATAAAACCAATTAATATCAGCTTTTCTACATAAAAATATACCTCGTAATACAAGAGAGTGAACTAGTTCTGGATATTTTTCTGCAAATAATAATCCCAATGTAGAGCCCCAAGAACCCCCATATATTATAGATTTCTCAATACTAAGGTGAGTGATAATTTTTTTAATATCATCAATTAAGTCTTTAGCTGTATTATTAATAATGCTCGCATAAGGTTTAGATTTTCCAGAACCACGTTGGTCAAATAGAATTATTCTATAAACCTTAGGATCAAAGAATCTTCTATAAAAATAATTAGTGCCTGCACCTGGGCCACCATGCAAAAAAATAACAGGAATACCATTTGGGTTTCCAGATTGCTCAATATATAATTCATGAGTCATATCAACAGATAGATATTCATGCTTATATTCTGTTATTTCTGGGAATAGGTTCATACAAATGATTATAGAGAATATTAAATAAAGTTAATAGCTAATGATTAATATAAAGCTATATTACTTGTATGGGTAGCTTTTACCATCAGGTCGTGTCTGAAATAATCTTAGGCTCCACATATATTGTTCTAAGTCTCGTGAAATAACTTTCTGTAGTGCAATATTTATTGTATCAGCATCTTTTTGTTTGTCATTGGATGGAAATTCATCTAATGGCTCCCCAATATATGTTTTATATTTTTTAGAGATGGGGCAATAATAATTAACACATGGCATGACAACGCAACTAGATAGCTTCGATATTTTGCTTATAGAGATGAGTGTTGATTTTTTTTCATCAAAAAACTTTGAGAATACTGAATTATCCTTCCCCAGATCTTCATCACCAAGATAATAGAATATAGCTTTCTTTCTAAGTGCTTTTATTATTTTTCGAAATGGAAAATTATCTCTTGGATAGACTATGATATTATCGGTTTTTCTACTACGAGCACTCCCAATAACCCAGTTTAATAATTTATTTCTAAATGGTTTATACATACTCACCATTGGATATCCTGATAAGGACCTCCCGCCAAAATCTAGAAAAACAGAATGTGCGACTAATAATATTACACCCTTATTTTTAGATAATGCTTTGTCAATATATTCTTGATTAGAAATTTCACAATTTTTTTGTAAGAATGGATTACTTCTCCACCAAAGTAATGACATATCAACAAAAGCTCTTCCTAGATAAAAAAAGTATGCTTTGCAAATATTACTAATTTCAGTCTTTGTTTTACTCTTAAAACATAAAGAAAGATTTGCCATTACTATACTTCTTCTTTTAGAGTTCATAAGGAATATAATTTTTCCTACAATATTTCCCAATATAACTCTAATAATATTTGGCATAAAAGCAATTAAAAAAGATAATATCAATAACAGCCATGTTGGCCAATAATGAGGAAGTAGATATTTTAATGAAAAATGCTCTCCATCACTTTTACTAATATTTAAAGGATTGGTTTTAGATAAAAAAGGTTTTGCTTCATTTCCCATAATATTATCAATATTTCCAAAAATATGGTGTCATTACAATTAATAGTGTAAAAATTTCAAGCCTGCCTAAAATCATAGCAAAGGATAAAACATATTTAGCAAATATATTGATATCTCCATAATTCAATGCAACATCACCAAGTCCTGGCCCAAGATTATTAATGCATGAAGCCACAGCAGAAAAAGAGGTGATCATATCAAGTCCAGACATCAAAAGGAGAAACGATAAAGCTAAGTAAGACAAAATATAAAATATAAAAAAATTATATAATGTTGCTGATGTTTCTTCATTTATATTTGATTGATTTACCCGTATTGGAATTTCTGCAGTGGGATGTATGATCTTAAGTAATTCTTTTTTTAATAATTTAAAAAGTATTATTACTCTTATTACTTTTAACCCGCCACCAGTTGATCCTGCGCATGCACCTATAAAGCTTATTACAATCAATAATGATGTTACAAATGATGGCCACGAATAATATGTTGTACTAGTAAAACCAGATGTTGTTATAAATGATACTGACTGAAAAAGTATTTGCATAGCTGTCAAATCTTCATTTTTCTCAATATATGTATATAAAACTATAGTCAGAAATACAAAGAGTATAATTAAAATATATGATTTAAACTCAGTATCATGAAGGTACGTTTTAATATCTTTGGTTTTTATCGCCATGAAATGTAAAATAAAATTTAATGCAGAAATAATCATGAAGAAAACACAGATTAGCTCTATTAAATTACTATTAAAATATCCAATACTTAAATTGTGGGTAGAAAATCCACCAATTGCAATAGTGGAGAAACTATGTGCTATAGAATCAAATATTGACATCCCAGCAAGATAATAAGCAATTGCACATATTATAGTTAAGCCTAAATAAATTGACCAAAGACTTTTAGCTGTTTCTGCAATTCTAGGTGATATTTTATTATCTTTAATTGGACCAGTAGATTCAGCCTTATATAAATGCATTCCTCCAACTCCAAGCATTGGCAATATAGCAAGAGCTAATATTACAATTCCCATGCCACCAAGCCACTGCAGCTCTTGCCTATATATTAATAATGAAGGAGAAAGTATATCAATATTATTAATTACTGTTGCTCCAGTTGTTGTCCATCCTGAAATTGATTCAAAAAAAGCATCTATAAAACTAAGAGATAATTGCTTATCAAACATAAAAGGAATTGAGCCAAAAATACTAAGAATTAACCAAAACAAAACTACAATTAGAAAACCTTCTTTAGTTTTAATATCACTTCTAGATTTGATATTGGGAAGATATAAAATAAGACCAAAAAATAAGGTTATTGCTAAAGAATTCAAAAAAGTTTCAAGATTACCATCGCTATAAAACAAAGAAACAGAAATTGGTATAAAAAGCATTAAGCTAAAAAGAATCAGCATTATTCCTATAATTTTTAAAATGATTGAATAATTCATATTCTAGAAAAAACCTACACTCACCTGAAACATTTTTTCCACTTTAGATATATCTTTTTTATCTAAAACAAATATTATAACATGGTCATCTGTCTCAATGATTAAATCATCATTCGCAAGCATAACAGCTTCTTTTCTCACGATAGCTCCAATAACTATATCAATAGGTAAATTTAATTCAGATATTTTTTTTCCTACCAGCTTTGAAGTCTTGGCATCACCATGAACAATAATTTCCATTGCCTCTGCATCACCTGTTGCAAGCTGGTGGACATTTACAATATCACTGGTTCTAACAGAAGCCAGTAGTGATCCAATTGTCACATCTTCAGGAGATACAACAATATCTATTTCTTTTGATACAAGATTTCTGTATGAAGATTTATTTACGATTGCTATCGTTCTTTTCGCGCCCATATCTTTTGCAAGTTTTGCTGACAAAATATTCATTTGGTCATTATTTGTAACAGCACAAAAATAATCAACATCACTTATATTTTCATTATTTAATAGTGATTCATCAGCTATATCATTATTCAGGACAACTGTAGACAATAATTCCTGAGCAACCTGCTTTGCAACATGCTTATCTTTTTCTATAAGCTTTAAATTATAAATTGACTCAAGTTTTTTTGCTAATGCCGATCCAACTCTCCCACCTCCAGCAATCATGACATTATGAGGTTTTTCAGTAGTTTTTCTTAACTCGCTCATGAAACGCATATTTTCTTCTGTTGCCAAAAAATATACATCATCACCTGGAAGAACAACAGTGTCACCATTAGGTATGTTATGCTTTTTGTCTCTATATATACTTATTACTTTAACATCAACATTAGGCATATGTTTTCTAAACTCAGACAACTTTTTTCCTGATAAAGGGCCTTCTGGTAAAACGGTAACCGCAACAACTTGTACCAAACCAGATGAGAATTGAAAAGTTTGAAAAGCTCCCGGGTGCTCTAAAATATTTTTCACATAATCTGTTATTAATATATTCGGGGTTATTACCTCACTAATTGAAAAATGAGTTTTATCAAAACCATCTTCATCTCTTAAATATTCATTTGCTCTTAATCTTGCTATTCTTTTAGGAACATTATAAATTGATTTTGCAACATGACATGCGGCCATATTAACTTCATCACTGCCTGTAACCGCAATAACCATATCGCAATTTTCAGCATCAGCAATTTTTTGAACCGAGGGATAAGACGCAAGACCATGAACTGTTTTTATATCCATTTTTTCTTGTAGATCAGACAAAACCTCTTTGTCATAATCGACGAGCGTAATATCATTTCCATCATCTGAAAGTATTTTGGCTACTGATGAACCAACCTGACCACCGCCAAAGACTATGATTTTTTTCATTTCTTTTACTGGGTTATTTTCACGAGTTTATTCTACACCATATTTAGCTAATTATAATAGATATATACTATTTATTTATTTAAATACTGCTTGATTTTACCAACAAAAGCACTATTAGAGTTAAATAAGTCTCTTGCAGAGATTATATTCTTTCCTGGTAATTGTAATTTTTCTATACTGACAGCACCATTGTTGGAAACAATACATAATTCATCATAATTAAACCTAATGAGTCTCCCTGGTTCTTCATCACCAGCATGCAGTACTTCTTTTGCTTTCCAAACTTTAAATTTAATTCCAAATAGTTCTGTTTCTGCTACAGGGCCACCCGTTAAGGCTCTAATTTTCCGACATATCGAACAAGCATCATCATTCCAATTTATAATAGCTTCGGCTTTATGAATTTTTTTAGCATAACTTGCAGAAGATTCGCTTTGTTGGATAAAATTAGATGAATTAGAATTTAATATAAAAACTTCCTCAAGATGATCAACTGCTATCTGAGTGAGCTTATCTTCTAATAACAAAGCATGGTCATTCTCTTCAATATTATATTCATAAGAAGCTATAATAGCTCCTGTATCTAATGACTTATCTATTTTAAAAAATGTTATACCTGTCTTTAGGTCACCTTTTTCCAAAGCTCTTTGTATTGGAGCAGCCCCTCTCCATCTTGGAAGAAGAGAGCAATGAATATTTATTACTCCATATTTTGGCAACATGATTAGTTCAGGAGGCAATATTTTTCCATAAGCATATACAATATAAAGATCAGCATTATAAGATTTCAATATTTTAATAAATTTTTTGTCACTGAGGTCTGCAGGATATAGTGTATTTATATTTTTGCTTTCACTAAGTAAGCCTACTGGAGTTTTTGTTCTTCTATTGTTTTTAAAATTTTGAGTAACAACAGTTTGAACAACATGTTTATTTGCCAGTAATGACTCTAAAACTTTGCAAGAATATGATGGGCTTCCAAAAAATATAATATTCAACTTAATTTATCCAAATGGTTATATTGAATAGGGAACGCCTTTCCTAGCAGATAATATTCCCTGTGATGTTTGCTTTTTTATTTTCTTAGCTATTCTGTCTCTCTTAATATCAGATATATGATCAACGAATAATTTTCCATCAAGGTGATCAATCTCATGCTGTATGCAAACTGCTAAAAGTCCATTAGCATTAGCTTCATGTAGCTCCCCTTTTAGATCATGAAAGCTATAGGTAATTTGATTGAATCTCTCTACCGGTTCATAAAATCCAGGCACTGAAAGGCAGCCTTCTTCAAAAATTATCTTATCTTCTTTAGAATTAATTACTGGATTAACAAGAAATAATGGCTCATTCCTATCTTCGCTTACATCTATAACAATCAGCCTTATTTGAATATTAACTTGAACTGCGGCTAAACCAATCCCTTTGCACTCATACATCGTATGGAGCATGTTCCTTGCAATTATATTAAGATTATCATCATATATATCAATACTTTTGCCTTTTTTACGCAATCTATTATCTGGAAAATGCAGCACATTTAATAATTCCATAATTAATGATTCTCAAAAATAGTTGTAAATATATTCATTTTAATAGTATAAAGTAAAAAAACGCATATTTATAAGAGTTAAAGTTAAAAATGAAAAATTTATTAATTGTGGAGTCACCCACTAAAGTGAAGTCAATACAAAAGTTTCTTGGAGATGACTATAAGGTAGTCGCTTCCGTTGGACATGTAAGGGATTTAATGGCTAGTTCAAGAAAAGGGATTGATGTAGAAAATAACTATTCTCCTGTTTGGTCTATATCAAAAGATAAGAAAGACATAATTAATGATATAAAACAGTATTCTAAAGATGCTGATACTGTATATTTTGCTACTGACCCGGATAGGGAAGGTGAAGCAATCTCTAAGCATATATACGATATTCTAGATAAAGCTAAACTCCTGAAAGGGAAAAAAACATACAGGGTTGCATTTAACGAAATTACAGAAAATGCTGTATTGGCAGCATTAGAAAGCCCAAGACAAATATCTGATAACCTATGGAATGCTTATTTAGCACGGAGAACATTAGACTATCTGATGGGCTACGATATAACAGAATTTTTATGGAAAAAAGTTAGTAGGATGGCGAGAGGTGGCAGAGTACAAAGTCCAGCATTAAGACTTATAGTGGAAAAGGAACATGAAATAAGTGCGTTTAATCCTATTGAGTATTGGATTAGTACCTTAGTTGCTTGCAGTAAAGATGACTGCATAGATCTAGACCTAATATCAATTGATGGAGAAAAGATAAAAAAGGGAAATATCACAAATATTACAAATGAAAAAGATGCAGACAAAATAAAAAATGAATTAAATAAATTCAAAGATATTCCAATTAATAGTATTAAAACCTCTGAAAGGAAATTGAAGCCTCGTGCTCCATTTACTACTGCTTCCCTTCAACAGGCAGCATATTCAACATTAAGTTTTTCTGTTAAACAAACCTCAGCAATTGCACAAAGGTTATATCAAGGCATGACGCTTGGAGATAGTGAGCCAGTTGGTCTAATCTCATATATGAGAACTGATTCTACAAGCTTATCGGATGAATGTCTGAAAGATATAGGGAATTATTTAGATGAAAGTCATAAAAAATATAAATCAAAAGAAATAAGAAAATATTCAAAAAAGGTAAAAAATGCTCAAGAAGCACATGAGGCAATAAGGCCTACGTCAATATTTAATACCCCAATGAAGGTTAAAAAATATCTTGATGATTCTGATTTTAAACTATATGAACTAATTTGGAAACGAACAGTGGCATCTCAGATGATAGATGCTACCTATAAACAAGTAGGGATAGAGTTTCTTTTGGGAGAAAAATTTTTATATAAGTATAGCGGTTCTTTTTTAAAAGATAATGGATTCAAAGAAATATATGACTTATCTGAAAATGATGAAAAAGAAAAAATAAATAAGAGAATTTTAGGTAGTCTAAAAGAAGGAGATAAACTTTCTATTAAAGAAATTAGTGTAGACCAAAAATTTACACAACCACCAGCTAGGTACAATCAAGCCAGCTTAATTCAAGCATTAGAAGAATTAGGAATTGGCCGTCCATCTACCTACGTTACCATCATATCAAAAATACTTGACAGTAATTATGTCGACCCTGAGGCTAGCAACTTCCAGCCAACAGCACTAGCAAAAGTTGTTTGTGATACTCTTACGAAACATTTTAGTAATGATTTAGTAGATTATGATTTCACAGCAAAACTAGAGGATAATCTTGATAAAATTGCTAATGGTGAGCAAGACCCTATGACTTGTATTAAATCTACTTATGAACCATTTAGAGTTAATCTTGAAGACAAGTTAGTAACAGTAGATATATCAGAAACAAGAGAATTAAAAAATTTAGGAACCCATCCAGAAACTGGCAGGCCAGTAACTGTAAGACTAACTAAATATGGTCCAACTATTCAAATGGGAACTAAAGAAGATGAAGAAAAACCCAAGTGGGCTGCGCTTACTTATGAACAGAAAAAAAATATTGACTCTATCACCATGGATGATGCCATCAGGATGTTTGGTTTACCCGAAAAGATTGGAACTTTCAAAGAAGACGATGTTTTAATAAATATAGGCCCGTTTGGCCCATATTTAAAATGCGGCAAGACTAATGTTTCTGTTAGAGGAAGAGATATTTTTAGTATTGAAGAAAAAGAAGCTATTGAGCTAATAGAAGAAAAAATTGAAGCTGATATAAATGCAAACATAAATTTCTTTGAAGAGTCTGGAATAAAAGTACTGAATGGCCGATTTGGTCCTTATATAACTAATGGAAAAGTGAATGCTAAAATTCCAAAAGATATAGAGCCTAAAGATTTAGATGAAGAAACATGCATTGAAATGATAAAGAATGCTCCAAAAAAGAAATTTAGAAGGAAGTTTAGAGCTAAGAAAAAATGATAATTGGTTCTCCTGAGAATGCTATTAAACTGCTTAGTGATGGAGGCGTGATAGGCTATCCAACTGAAGCAGTATTTGGATTAGGTTGTGATCCATGGAATGAAAAAGCTGTGGTTAAAATTTCTAATATTAAAAATCGTAACTCAAAAAAACCTTTTCTCTTAGTTGCCTCAAGTATCAATCAATTAACAAACCTAGTGGACATTAATATTATCACTGAAAAAGTAAAGTCTACCTGGCCTGGTCATACAACCTGGTTAATACCAGCAAAAAAAGATGTCCCATGTTGGTTAACAGATAAAGATACAGGTCTTATTGGGATAAGAATATCAGATCACCCAGTAATTAATAAAATATGTGACAAATTTCAAAGTCCAATAATCTCAACCAGTGCCAATATAAGTGGAGATAAAAATATTAAAGATCAAAAAGTCTTTATATCTGAATTTCAGAATAAAGTAGATTATTTGATAGAAGGTAATATAGGTAATTATAGTAATCCTAGTATAATAATTAATATGATAACTAATGAGAGTATAAGGAAATGAAAAAGTCTAAAGATTTTATAGAGATAGAATTACTTTTCAAAAAGTTACAAAAAAATATTATTAATGGCTTTCATGGTTTAGATCAAAAAGTAAAAATTTCGAAAACAAGATGGAAGTATAAATCTGGTGGTGGTGGTATAAGCTGTGAGCTTTCTGATGGAAGAGTAATAGAAAAGGGAATGGTGAATTTTTCTTCAATAGAGGGTCTTATTCTACCAAATAGCGCATTAGCAAAAAAAGTAAAAGGAAATGTTAAAAATTTTCTTGCTACAGGTGTCTCAGTTGTTATTCATCCTGATAATCCTTTTGTACCCTGTTCACATTTTAATATAAGATATTTTGAAACAGATAATAAGTCAAAAAAAAATTGGTGGTTTGGCGGTGGATTTGACCTTACTCCATATTTTGTATATTTAGATGATATAAAATCTTGGCATGAATCAGCTAAAAAAGTATGTGATAAATATAAAAGTACTTTCTATCAGGACTTTAGCAAACAATGTGATGAATACTTTTTTAATAAACATAGAAATGAAAAGAGAGGGGTAGGAGGCTTATTCTTTGATAACCTTAATAACCAGAAAAAAAGTTTCTATAAAGATTTTGTTTTAGATATAGGAAATACATATTTAGAATCTTATACAAAGATAATTAAGAAACGTGCTAAGAAAAAATATAATAAAGCACACAAAACCTTTCAGCTAATTAGACGCGGTAGATATGTGGAATTTAATTTAGTCTATGACAGGGGAACTATATTCGGATTACAGTCTGGTGGCAGAGCAGACTCTATATTAATGTCGATGCCTCCCAGCGTAATATGGACGGGTAAAAAAGATATTAAATTAACTTTATTTGAGAAAAATCTTAAGAAATTTTTATAGACCTTAAGTTTTTAGTAAACCATCTAAGAGTTGAGAGTTTTTTACAATTTCATCTTCTTTAAGATTTACTATAGCTGTCGTCAATCGAGAAACACAGTTCATTTTACCGGCATCATTTTTTATATCAATATTCCATACATGGACAGATCTTCCGAGACTTGCGACGGTAGTTTTTCCTGTAACGTATCCACTAGATACTGGTCTTACATGGTTTGCGTTTATTTCTAAACCAACAGCCTTTTGTTTTCTCATATCTATACACATATTAGATGCAATACTTCCGAGAGCTTCTGCTAGAACGCATGATGCTCCACCATGTAGTATACCCCTAGATTGCCTCGTAAAGTCTTCAACCGGCATTCTAGCCACAATATAATCTTTACCCAACTCAATAAATTCAATGCCCAAATGCTTATTTAAATTATTATTTCTTAAAGAAATAACATGTTCTAAAGTGAATTTTTCATGCCAAATAGACATATAACCTCCATTGTTATAATTGTAGATAGATTAATATAACATCTTCTCTTAAAATAAAAAGTGTTAGAATAATAAAATGAAAAAAAATTTTCCAAATATAAGGCTAAGAAGACTTCGCAATAATAGCCCTATTCGAAACCTAATTAGGGAGAATATATTGTCTCCCCATGACTTAATACAGCCAATTTTTATCATAGAAGGAAATAATAAAACTGAAAAAATTAAGTCCATGCCTGATATTTATAGGATGAGTATAGATATTGCAATTAAAGAAATAAAGATTTTAAAAAAACTTGGTATTCAAGGTATAGCTTTATTTCCATGTATCGAGAAAAAGTATAAAGATATTCAAGGAACAGAATCATTTAATCAAAATGGCTTGATGCAAAGAGCTATAAGAGGTATTAAAAAATCTATAAAAGATATTGCAATAATAAGTGATGTTGCTTTAGATCCATATACGGTTCATGGGCAAGATGGAATATTAGGGGCTAATAAAGAAATTCTTAATGATGAAACTATAGAAGTATTGGTTAAACAATCTTTAAGTCATGCTGAATGTGGAGTAGATATAATAGCTCCTTCAGATATGATGGATGGGAGAATAAAGGCTATTAGAAAATCTTTAGAAAAAAATAAATTTATAGATACAAAAATTTTATCTTATGCTGCAAAATATTCGTCAAATTTTTATGGGCCCTTCAGGGATGCTGTAGGCTCTGTTAAAAATCTTGGAGCTCTTAATAAAGATACTTATCAAATGGATTATGCAAATAAAAAAGATTCTATGCGTGAAGTAGAAATGGATATATCAGAAGGCGCAGATATTATTATGATCAAACCTGGAATGCCATATTTAGATATAGTTTCAAAAATAGACGATTTATTTAATGTGCCAATATTTATTTATCAGGTTAGCGGTGAATATGCAATGATAAAAGCTGCTTCAAAAAATAACTGGCTAAATGAAAAGAAGGTAGTTCTAGAATCTCTTATGTGTATGAAAAGAGCAGGAGCTAATGCTATTATTACTTACTATGCAAAGGATGCATTAAAATGGATGAAGTAAGAAAATTTACAGTTATAGGGAACCCTATAGGACATAGCCTATCTCCAAAAATTCATAAAGAATTTGCTAGACAGCAAGGTATTAGCATTCAATATAAAATGATTGAGCCAGAATCAGAAGATCATTTTGAAACACATACTCAAAGCTTCTTCTCTAAAAAAGGATATGGCGCCAATGTAACTATACCGTTCAAAGAACTAGCATTTAATTTTGCTAATGAACATGATATATCTGCTTTAGAGTGTGAATGTGCTAATACTTTAATGGCACATAATGGTAAAATTAAAGCTTTCAATACTGATGGAGAAGGACTCCTTAAAGACTTAGAAAATAAAGGTATAAATTTAGTACAAAAGAAAATATTGATACTTGGTGCTGGAGGTTCCGCAAGAAGCATTATAAATTCTCTAAGTAAAATACATATAGAAAAAATTGATATTTTAAGCAGAACTGAACGAAGAATAGACCAAATAATTGATAAACATAAAACTTCATCAAATATATCTCATTATAAAAAAGGCTCAAAATATAATATAGTCATAAATACAACTCCTGTTAGCCTAAATAATAATGAAATAAGTTTTCCAACTGATATCTTTGACAGCTCAAGTATTAGCTATGATTTATTTTATTCCAAAAGTATTACAAGTTTTCAGACTTGGTCTAAAAATAATGGTGTTAAAGAAACACATAATGGACTAGGTATGCTCATAGAACAGGCAGCATTATCCTATAATATTTGGAATAGTTTTAAGCCAGAAACAAAAGATCTAAATAAAATTCTAGGTTTTTAGTTTTAAATATTTATTCTTTAAGTCTACATAACCTTTTGCAGAATAAATTAAAAACTCCAATTCCTTCTCAGTTAATTTGCGTGCTTTCTTTGCTGGACTACCCACATATAAGTAACCACTATCAATTATTTTGCCAGGGCCTACTAAGGCACCTGCTGCAATCATGCACTCAGAATTAATAATTGCACCATCTAAAATAATACTTCCCATGCCGATCAGACATTTATTCTTTATTGTGCAAGCATGTATAACTGCAGAGTGTCCAATGGTTACATCACTACCAATACTAAGTGGATATCCTGAAGGACAAAATTCTCCAGCATGAGTAACATGTAAAATAGAACCATCCTGTATATTAGTTCTATCACCTATTATTATGCTATTGATGTCCCCTCTAGCTACAGCCTGCGGCCATAAGGCACTATCTTTCCCAATTGTTACATCACCTATTACAGTCGCTTGCTCATCTACATATGCGCTTATATGGATATTTGGTTTTTTATTATTGAAATTTCTAATCATTCGTCTATTCCTTTTCATAAACTTAACATATATTATAGGCATAAATTCACTCAGGTAGGAAAAATATATGAACGAAAAATTTATAATGAAAATAGGAGAGGCTTTAGTTGCAGGTGGTCCTGCTGGAACAGCTGCAGAGCCAGAAGTTGTGATAGGTGAACTAGATGGTCCATTTGGAACAGCTTTTGCTAACTTAATTGGAGACCAATCAAAAGGTCACTCAAAAGTTCTTGCAATAATGAATACAGATATAATGGTTAAACCTGCAACGCTGATGGTTAGCAAAGTTACTGTTAAAGAAAATAGATATACAAATATATTAATGGGTACTGTGCAAGCCGCTATAGCAAATGGAGTTCTTGATTCTGTTAGAAATGGCGATATACCCAAAGAAAAAGCAAATGACCTTGGAGTAATTGTATCGGTATGGCTGAATCCATCAGTATCTAGTGATGATAACCTAGACCATAAAATTCTCTTTGATATTCATAGAAAGGCCACTAGCCAGGCCATTCATAAAGCAATGACTAATAAACCCGATATAGACTGGCTTCTTGAAAATCAAGAATCTATAATCCATAAATATTTTCAAATGGGGCTAGATGGAAAAATATAAACTATATTTACAATTAATGAGGGTAGATAAGCCAATAGGATTTCTCCTATTAATGTGGCCAGTCGTATGGGCATTTATGATTTCTACCCAAGGCAGCCCTAATATAATATATTTAATAATATTTGCAGTTGGGATTGTTGCCACGAGATCAGCAGGATGCATTATTAATGACTACTTTGACCAGGATTTTGATATTAAAGTAGAAAGAACAAAAAATCGTGTTCTTGCTTCAAAAAAAGTTTCAAATCAGGAAGCCCTGACTTTGTTTGGACTATTAATTACCGTATGCTTTATATTATTATTGATGTTGGGTTTTAAAATTATATTATTAACAATATTCTCCTTAATTTTATTAATCATATATCCTTTAACTAAAAGGTATTTTAAAATACCTCAATTAATTTTAGGAATGGCATTCGGTTCTAGCATACCAATGGTATTTATGCTGGAAAAAGGCTCTATTGATATCAATTGTATACTGTTATATATATTAACAATTATATGGGCAATCGTGTACGACACTTATTATGCAATGGCAGATAAAGATGATGATAAAAAAATCGGCATAAAATCATCCGCATTATTTTTTGGAGAAAAAGATATAAAGTATTCTCTAAACTTACATTACAGTATTGTTATAGGATTTATGTTTTTAGGACTAATAAACTCTTTTGATTTAGTATATTATTTTTTTGTGCTGATATCGTTACTATGCGTTATCTACCAGAACCTACTAGTCAGATCAAGGAAGCCTTACCAATGCATATCTGCATTCGAAAATAATAATATCTTTGGATTAATAATTACTTTTGGTCTAATATTTAATTATATTTGAATAATATGAAAAATCTTGATATTAAAAATGACTGGACAGTTCTTGAATTGCAAAAACTATACGATTTGCCATTTAATGATTTGCTATGGAAATCCCATGAATTACATAGAAAATATCATAATCCAAATGAAATTCAAATATCTACATTAATGTCTATAAAGACAGGTGGCTGCCCGGAAGATTGTAAATACTGCTCTCAAAGCATACGATATGATACCGATATAAATCTTGAAAAAACATTACCCTTATCAGATATCATAAAACAAGCCAAAGATGCTAAAGAAAGCGGAGCAACTAGATTCTGCATGGGCGCAGCTTGGAGAAATTTAACTAAAAGTAATCTAGCAAAAGTCAAAGAAATGGTAAAAGAAGTTAAAGATCTGGGTTTGGAAACATGTGTCACACTAGGGATGCTTTCCGGAACTCAAGCAGAAGAATTAAAAGAAGTAGGACTAGATTACTATAATCATAATCTAGATACTTCAGAAGAGTATTATAAAAAAGTTGTTACTACTCGTACATATCAGGACAGACTTGATACTTTAAAACATGTTAGAGATGCTGGAGTCAAAGTATGTAGTGGAGGGATATTGGGCCTAGGGGAGGAAAATATAGATAGAGTAAAATTAATTCAAGTTTTAGCTAACCTAGAAGTACATCCAGAGTCAGTCCCAATAAACAGATTAGTGAAAGTTGAAGGGACTCCATATTTTGACAATTTTGATGTAGATGAATTTGATTTTATTCGAGTTATAGCGCTAGCTAGAATTGCAATGCCAAAAGCTTATGTTAGATTATCGGCAGGAAGAGATGCGATGAATGACCAAATGCAAGCATTATGTTTTTTTGCAGGTGCAAATTCAATCTTTTATGGCGAAGAATTATTAACTACAAAAAATTCAACAATAGATCATGACCGTAAACTTCTTAAAAAGTTAAAAATTAATACAATGGGTAACTCAAATAGTTCTGAGAAGATTGAGTCAGATGAACTTCCTACTGAAAAAAAATTAAAAGATATACCTGTAGCTATTAATAATATTCAAAAACCACATGCATCATAAAAATAAGTGCCTGATTTTAAAAATATAATCTTAAATTTAAAAAAAGATAACAATTATAGAAATAGAGTGACTACTGAGTCTGCCCAAGACTCATTAATAAAAGTTTCTGGGAAAATATTAAATAATTTCTCTAGTAACAATTACTTAAATTTAGCAAATAATAAAAAACTTAAAATAAAATTAAAAAAGTGCGTAGATGAGTATGGTATTGGTTCAGGAGCATCCCCGCTAATAAGCGGTTACAGCAAAGCTCATGAAAGTCTTGAAAAACGTATAACTAAATTGCTAGGCTTTGAATCTACATTAGTATCTAACTCTGGATATTTGACCAATGTAGGTTTAATTAATGCTATTTCAGAAAATGAAATTACTATCTTTCAAGATAAAGGAAATCATAACTCTATTATAGAAAGTTCAAGGCTTTCAAAAACAAAACTAGTAAGGTATAAGCATCTTGACTATGCTGATCTAGAAGATAAAATACAGAAGATAAAATCTCCAACAAAAATTATATTTACAGATACTGTATTCAGTATGACTGGAGAGCAAGCCGATTTACTCAAAATTTCATCAATTGCAAAAAGACATAAGGCATTACTCTTTATTGATGACGCTCATGGCTTTGGTGTTTTAAGAGAAAATGAAAAAAAATTTCCTAGCTCTATTAATCATTTAAATTTAGGTAAAATAAAAATTGATGCATATGTAGCAACTTTTGGAAAAGCTGTTGGAACATTTGGTGCTTTTGTTTGTGGCTCTAAGGGATTAATAGACTTGCTTATTCAAAAATCTAAGCCATATATTTATTCTACAGCATTACCTCCTGCCTTGGTAGAAACTACTTTAGAAAGCATAAATATGATAATGGATGATAAAAAAATAGTTAAAAATTTATATTCTAATATTGCTTATTTCAAGAAGCTTATAAAAATATTTAAAGTAAATATAAATAATTCTAATACACCTATTCAAACTATGACAGTTGGTAACCCAAAAGAAGTGATGGATATCTGTAAAAGAGCAAAAAAATTAAATATATTTATACAAGGGATAAGATATCCAACAGTGCCTATCAATCATGACCTTATTAGGATTAATTTAACTAGCGGTCATAGCAAAAAACAAATACAATCATTAGTAGAATTTTTAAATACTATTAAATAATAAAAATTTAATAATAAATTGATATGAACATACTAACTGAAAAAAATATTTTACTCGGTATTACTGGAAGTATAGCTGCATATAAAGCAGCTGATATTACCAGTAGATTAAAAAAAGAGGGCTGCAATGTAAAAGTTGTAATGACAAAAAGCTCTGAACTATTTATAACAGAAACAACTCTTGAGTCTTTATCTGGAAATAAAGTGATCTCTGAAGATGAAGGGTCAAATACTTTAACTAATTTTACACATCTTGACTTAGCTAAATGGGCAGATGTAATTCTTATAGCCCCATGTACTGCAAACTTTATGAATAAACTAGCAAATGGTCATGGAGATGGCTTACTATCTACAATATGTTTAGCATTTACTAAATCATTATTTATTGCACCCGCGATGAATCCCGATATGTGGAACAATAAAGTAACTCAGGCAAGTATTGAAAAACTTAATGATGCAGATATAAAAATAATTGGACCAAATTATGGTAGTCATGCGTGTGGAGATATAGGTTACGGGAGAATGACTCACCCTGAGGAAATAATAGAAAAAATTAAGGAACAGAGCAAAACATCTCAGTTATCAGGAAGTAGAATTCTTATTACTGCTGGTCCCACAAGAGAACCCATAGACCCAGTAAGATTTATGAGTAATTATAGTTCAGGCAAAATGGGATATGCTATTGCAATGGCTGCAAAGGTAAAAGGAGCTAGTGTAGAACTAATATCAGGTCCAGTTACGTTAAATCCTATTGCAGATATAAGGACAACATATGTGGAAACTTCATCAGAGATGTATGAAGCTGTTAAGGAAAAAGTTTCTGATTTTGATATTTTTATTTCAACAGCTGCTATCGCAGACTATAAGCCAGCCAATTATTCAGATATAAAGTATAAAAAAAATAAAAACAATATTACTATAGAATTTACTAGAGGCATAGATATATTGGAAACTATATCTAAAAAACATAAAAATCTTTTTACTGTAGGCTTTGCTGCTGAAACAAATAGTTTAAAAGAAAATTCAGAACAAAAATTAGCAAAAAAAAATCTTGATATAATAGTGGGAAATATTGCTAACCATGAATTAAAATTAGGTTTTGAGTCAGACTATAATGAAGTAATAATGTTATCTAATACACATTCACAAAAAATTAGCCATGATAAAAAATCAAATATTGCTAATAAAATTTTAGACTTCATAGCTATAGAATATTCAAATAAACTTCAACTAGTTAAAAAAAATGTTAAGTAAAGTTAAGATTAAAATCTTAGATAAAAACTTAAAGAGCATACCATCATTTTCTACTCCTGGCTCTGCTGGTCTTGACTTAAGAGCTTCATTGGATAATACGTTAACATTGCTTCCTAACCAGACTGAATTAATACCAACTGGTGTTGCCATATTTATAGGCGATAATGCTCATGCAGCATTAATACTTCCTAGATCTGGGCTAGGCCATAAACACGGTATAGTCTTAGGTAACTTAGTAGGCCTTATAGACTCAGACTATCAAGGCCAGCTTTTTGTTTCCTGTTGGAACAGAAGTAATGCTGAATTTAAAATTAACCCATACGATAGAATCGCTCAACTACTATTTATTACTGTTGATCAACCAAAGTTTGAGCTAGTAAAAGATTTTGATGAAACAGAAAGAGGCGAAGGTGGTTTTGGTTCATCAGGGAGAACATGAGGTTGAATATTTCAAAGGAAATATTTAGGGCTTATGATATTAGAGGTCAATATCCTGAGCAAATTAATGAGGAACTATATAATCTTCTCGGCAAAGCTTTGGGAACAAAAATATTACAAGTCTCAAAAACAAAAAAAGTTAGCGTCTGTATGGATGGAAGGTTATCAGGGAAATCATTAAAAATAAATCTAATTGAAGGTATAACATCAACTGGTGTTGATGTTATAGATATTGGAATGCTGCCTACTCCGCTTTTATATTTTTCATTATATGACCTAGATATTGATAATGGGTTAATGATAACTGGAAGTCATAACCCAAAAAATTTTAATGGAATAAAAATGGTCATTAATGGTATGACTTTGTTTGATGAATATATTCTAGAGCTCTATGATTTAATAATCTCTAAGAAATTTACATCTAACAATAGACAAGGACAGATTATTTATAATAAAGATATTCTTGAAAAATATATTAAAGAAATTACGGCAGATATTAATGTAGATTTTCCTTTCAATGTATCGATTGATTGCGGTAATGGAGTAACAGGAGCTGTTGCTAAAAGTATTTTTTCTGCATTTAAAATTAATACACATATAATAAACGAAAGTGTTGATGGGAATTTTCCAAATCATCCCCCAGATACTTCTAATGAAAAAAATTTAGGTCAACTAAAAAATGAAATAAAAAGTAATAAATCTAGTATTGGGTTTGCATATGATGGAGATGGTGACAGAATAATTGTTTTAAAAAGCAATGGAGATATTATTTGGCCTGACCAGCTTATGATACTATTTAGCCGAAGTATTTTAAAAAACAATAGAGATGCAAAAATTGTTTATGATGTAAAATGCACAAAGCATCTTGAAAATGAAATTATAAAAAATAATGGTATTCCAGTGCTTTCCAGGACTGGTCATTCTTTCATAAAAAAAGCAATGATTAAAGAAAAGGCATTGTTGGGGGGCGAGATGAGTGGACATATATTCTTTGCTGATAAATGGAAAGGTTTTGATGATGGCATATATGCATCGATAAGATTATTAGAAATACTATCAAATAATGAAAATTATGAAGAAATACTCAATGATTTACCAGTATCAGTAACGACGCCTGAAATTAATATACCATTCTCTGGCAATAATCATTTTACTTTCATGGATTTATTTGCAAAACTAACGAAATTCGATAATGCTAGTATTATTGATATTGATGGGTTGAAAATAATATACCCAGATGGCTGGGCTTTGATAAGATGTTCTAACACTTCATCTAACTTAGTGTTGAGATTTGAGGCAGATAATAAAAGTATTCTGAACAAGATTCAGGGCATAGTAAAAAAGAATATGTTAATGGTTGATAATAATATAAAAATACCTTTCTGAGGAAATATGAAAAAAGAAGAAGTCATATATAGAGGCGATAATAAAATTACGCCCGTCACTGCAAAAATATTAATTGAAGCATTACCATATATTCAACAATTGTCTGGCAAGGTAATAGTTATAAAATTTGGTGGGCATGCGATGACTGATGAAACTCTTAAAAATAATTTTGCAAGAGATGTTGTCTTATTAAAACAAGTAGGTCTGCACCCAGTAATAGTTCATGGTGGTGGCCCACAAATTACTTCTTATCTAAAAAAACTTGGAATTGAATCAGAGTTTGCTAATGGTATGAGAATTACTGACTCGGAATCTATCTATCCAATTGAAATGGTCTTAGGTGGTCTGATAAATAAAGAGATCGTTAGCTGCATATCATCTCATGGAGGAAAGGCTGTTGGTTTATCAGGTAAAGATGGTGGACTAATTAGGGCAAAGAAGGTTATTGGTGAAGGTAAATTCAAAAATATCGATTTTAAAAATACTGGTACAGTACAAAGTATTGACCCAGAAGTTGTAAGCCTGCTAGACGGCTCTCCATTTATACCCGTTATTGCTCCTATTGGAATAGGCGATGATGGGAAGACATATAATATTAATGCTGATTTAGTTGCAGGCAAAATAGCATATATACTCCAAGCTGGTAAATATTTAATGCTTACAAATACAGCTGGAATTTTAGATAGTGATGATAATTTAATTAAATCTATTAATGCATCAAAAGTTAAAGAGTTAATTAAAAATGGAATAATATCTGATGGGATGTTACCAAAGGTTGAGTCAGCGTTAGAAGCTGTTGCCTCAGGGGTTGAACATGTTCAGATAATTGATGGGACGGTTGATCATGCTGTTTTATTAGAGTTATTTACAGATGCAGGTATAGGCACAATGATACGAAGGAAGTAATTTGTTTGAACAAATCTGTTTACTAGCAATATCACTTATTTCAAATATTTTTTCTGCATTTTCTGGAGGTGGAGCAGGTGTAATCCAGTTGCCTGCAATATTATTATTATTTAATATCCCTTTTATAAATGCATTAGCAGTACATAAAATAGCAACTGTTGCATTAGGCATTGGTGCAACAAGTAAATTCGCAAAAACTATTTCTTTTAAAAAAGATTTACTAATAAAATTATTATTAGCTGGTCTACCTGGAGTATTTATAGGTGCTCAGCTAATATCCTTCACTGATGATCAACTTGCTAGATTGCTGTTAGGCGTATTAATAGTTTCTATCAGTCTATATTCATATAAAACTAAAAATCATGGTGAAATAGTATACGAATATTCAAACACTCTTCAAGATAATTTAATTGGTTATTCGTTAATATTTTTTACTGGTTTGCTAAATGGTTCATTATCTGCAGGGACTGGACTAATTTTTACGATTATATTGATTTCTTGGTATGGCATGGACTACAAAAAAGCAATTGCATATACATTAATAATAGTTGGAATATTCTTTAATGCTTTAGGTGCGATCACCTTGGGGTTGGTAACTGAAATAGAATGGATACTTTTGCCAGCATTATTTTTTGGGTCTTTGATAGGTGGTTATTTAGGGGCAAAAATATCACTATCTAAAAGTAATCATACAATTAAAATTATTTATCAAACCATTACTATAATAGTAGGTGTTAGTTTAATTATATAAAATTATCTTTTGTATTGAGTTATATATTGAGTCATTGACTCTAACTCTAAAGTCATTGTCTTGTTATTTTGAAGAAACTCAACAATATCATCAAGAGTAATAATTGAATAGACTGGTATTTTATATTTATCTGAAATCTCAATTGAAGCCCTTTTGGCTAACCCAACCTCCATCCTATCAAAAGCAACTAAAACAGATACTGGTATTGCATCATTATTTGACAAAAGATCTATTGACTCAATTATTGATTTACCAGACGAAATAACATCATCAACAATTAGCGCGTTACCTATTGGTGGAGAGCCAACAAATATACCTTTTTCTCCATGCGCTTTAGATTCTTTTCTATTGAAACAAAAAGGTTTGTTAACATCATGAGAATTATACAAGCTATTACTAATAGACGTGGCTAATGTTATTCCTTTATAAGCAGGGCCAAAAATAAAATCATATTTTATATTATTTTCTACTAATAAATCAGAATAAAATTTTGCTAATTTAGCAAGTAATTCGCCAGTATTACATAGACCTGTATTAAAGAAATACGGGCTTTGTCTGCCAGAATTAAGAGAAAAATTACCAAAACGAAGTATTTGATGGTCTAATGTAAATTCTATAAATTGTTTTTTAAGGTCGTTCATTAATATTATGAGTATTTATTATATATTTTAACATAGTGTAAATAAAGAATATGAAAGTTTTAACATTAAATGTATGTGGAATCAGGGCAAGCCAAAAGAAAGGTTTGTTTAAATGGCTAAAAAAAGTAAAACCAGATTTAATATGCTTCCAAGAGGTTAGAGCATTAGAAGACCAAATTAGCTCTGATGATTTTAATATTACTGGTTACAAAAGATATATGTCAGTTGCTGAAAAAAAGGGTTACAGCGGGGTATGTATTTATGCAAAAGAAACTCCAAAAAATATAAATAAAAGTTTTGGGTCAAAACTTTTTGCAAATGAAGGTAGATTTATAGAATTAGAACTAAATAAGCTGCATATCATCTCTATATATTTTCCATCAGGGTCATCAGGAGAAATAAGGCAGGAATTAAAATATAAGTTTATGTCAAAATTTGAATCATATCTAAAAAAGATGAAAAAAAGAAATAAACCAGTTTTAATTTGCGGTGACTGGAATATTGCACATAAAGAAATTGATATTAAAAATTGGAAGGGGAATAAAAAAAATTCTGGATTTTTACCGGAGGAAAGAGCTTGGATAGATAAAATAATTAATTACTATAATTGCATAGATGCATTTCGATTTATCAACGATAAGCCAGATAATTATACATGGTGGTCAAATAGAGGTCGGGCCTGGGATAATAATGTAGGCTGGAGAATAGATTATCAAATGCTCTCTTCACCAAAAAATGTAGCAATATTATCAGCAGATATTTATAAAAAAGAAAGATTTTCGGATCACAGCCCATTAATAATAGATTATGATATATAAGATGCTAAAAAATATTTCTCCGTATTTAGAAAAAAAAATGCTAATAACATTAGGAATGGGTTTTGTTTCTGGTGTTCCATTGTTATTAACAATAACTTTGTTGCAAGCTTGGTTAACTGACGAAGGCGTATCAAAGTCCACAATTGGTTTATTTGCACTAGTGGGAGTCCCGTATTCATTAAAATTCCTCTGGGCCCCAATATTTGATAGATATGTTATATCAAAGCTTGGACGCCGACGAGGTTGGATATTAATAACTCAAGTCTTACTGATATTCTCAATAATAGGACTAGGCATGACAAATCCTGCAATGAATGCAGCCAATGTTGCATTGCTTGCGATATTCGTAACATTTTTTTCTGCATCACAAGATATTGTCATTGATGCATACAGAAGAGAATCATTATCAGATAATGAGCAAGTTCTGGGCGCATCATCTTATGTTCTAGGTTACCGCATAGGGATGCTAAGTGCTGGTGCTGGTGGCTTAATACTTGCTGACTTGATGTCTTATCAATTTGTATACTTAATTATGGCATTAGTGATGATTGGTGGCGTTTTAATTACTTTAATTGCTGATGAACCAGTTAATTTCTCAGAGCCATCAACATTTTTAGATGCTGTTAGAAATCCATTTGTAGAATTTTTTAAAAGACATGGAGATAGCATAAATAATAATATCTCTATACCTATTTTAATTTTACTGTTTATCTTGTTATACAAGGTTGGCGACACAATGGCGCACTCATTAAGTACAAATTTTTATCTAGAAATGGGTTACACGAAAACAGAGATCGGCACAGTTGTTAAAGTATTTGGTCTTATAGCAACATTAGTTGGGGCATTCATTGGTGGTCTCTTATCAATTAAGATTGGACTGTATAAGTCATTAGTATCATTTGGGATATTTCAAGCAATAGCAACATTAGGTTTTGCAATACTTGCTGTTTCAACTAAAAGTTTAATGTTATTAGCAAGCGTTATAACATTAGAAAACCTTGCTGCTGGAATGGGTTATACAGCATATTTAGCATTCATAGCCAATATGACCAATAAACAGTTTACGGCAACACAGTTTGCTCTAATGACCGCTATAATGTCTCTTCCAAGGACTTTGTTTTCAGGTTCATCTGGATTCTTAGTAGAAATTTTAGGATGGGAATATTACTTTATTTTCTGTTCACTGATAGCATTTCCTGCTTTAATAATACTTAGAAACTTAAGGAAGAGAGTAAGCATATGATTTTATTTAATACTGCAGATATTTGTGATGAAAATGATGATATTCAAATAGGCGACCCAATCTTTAAGTCATATGGAAAAAATAAAAAATTTCATGGGATGATTAGAACAGTGATTGCTATAGAAGATAATTCATATGTTAAGAAACTAGTTGAAGAAAAAGTTGACGGCGACGTTATGGTTGTAGAGGGTAAAGCATCTACCAAATGTGCTCTACTAGGCGATAACCTAGCAATGAAAGCATTCGAAAATGGATGGTCTGGCTTTATTATTAATGGGTGCATTAGGGACTCAGAAATTATCAATAATATTCCAATTGGGATAAAAGCAATAAATACTATGCCCATAAAAAGCCAAAAAAATAATATAGGTGAATATAAGAAAGCCTTAAATTTTGCAAATATAAATTTTCAGGAAGGTGAATATATTTACTCTGACCCTGATGGAATTATTGTGTTAAAAGATCAATTAGTCCCCGAAGAAAAACCAGTTAATAATGGATTAATACCTTATGCGGTAATAACTTTCACCAAGACTTATCAGAATGGATAATCATTTAATTGAAATAGACAATATATCTTTATTGAGAAATGAGAAATCTATTTTAGAAAACATATCGTTCCAGATAAAAAAATCAAAGGCATTAAACTTGTATGGATTAAATGGGTCTGGGAAAACATCTCTATTAAAAATAATTGTTGGAATGACAGAGCCAACCTCGGGATTTATCAAAAATGTCAGTGGAGATGAAGATCTTTTTAAAAAAACAATTTACATTGGTCATAAATATGGAACTAAAGGCAACCTTACTGTTGAGGAAAATTTATCTTATGCTTTAACTGTTAATTCTAAAAACTCCCAACAAAAAATTAAGAAAGCATTGGAGACTTATAAGATGACTCGGCAGAAAAGTATGCTAACAAAAAATTTATCTCATGGCCAAAAAAAGAAAGTTTCTTTAATGAAAACTTTGATAACAAATTCTTTATTATGGGTTATTGATGAGCCATATAGTGCATTAGATGAAGAATCAATAAATATTTTTAATGATACTACTAAAGAATATTTAAAAAAGGGTGGCGCGCTAATAATGACCAGTCATAAAAAAATTAAAGAACCATTTTTTACTACTGAGAATTATAAAGTATATTCCTAATGAAAATATTAAATATCATAACTAAAGAGTTTTTACTGGCATCAAGATCTGGATATGAAATATTCATGCCTATAGTATATTTTCTTATCATAATTATTTTTTTTAATATATCTACTAGCTATGTAGAAAAAGTAATTATGTTAGAATTATTACCCTTAATGATTTGGATCTCTTGTCTTTTAATCTGTATTTTAAATTTAGAAACAATATTTAAAGAAGATTATGATGATGGAACTTTAGAAATGTTTTTAATAAAGGATGATGAAATTGAACTTAGTATATTAATAAAAATTTTATCTCATTGGTTATTATCTAATTTACCTATTGTGATAGTTGCTCCTTTAATAGCCATGGTTCTTGGTCTTGACACAACAACGACATTAACTTTATTTGTGACATTATTAATAGGAACCCCTACGATGAGTTTGATAGGGTCCATTGCTGCCGCATTAACCATAAGCCTTAGAAAGAATAAAATATTAGTTTCTATAATAGTCTTGCCCTTATATATTCCGATACTAATATTTGGGACTAGTGCTGTTAACAATTCTTTTTTTAAAATGAACTATAGTGTCGAGCTGACTTTAATGCTATTTTTATTCTTTATTTTTTTATTGATTACACCATTGGCATGTAGCAAAGCTCTAAAGATAAGTCTAGATTGATTTAGCCCAACTAGTATTTTTTTCTCTCTCTAACAATGTATTTCTTGCAGACAAAAGTACAGCCAATATGAAATAAAATGTGAAACCTATCGCGGTATAAATTAATGGATATAACATTTCTGAGGCAATTGAGGGAGAACTAAACTTCATAACAGATGGTCCTTGATGCAAAGTATTCCACCATTCTACAGAGAAATGAATAATAGGGATATTGATAAAACCAACAATAGCAAGAATGTTAGCTGCCTTGGCACCCTTTCTATAATCATCATAAGCATGGTATAAAAAAATAATAGATAAATATATAAAAAACAATATTAATTCTGAAGTTAATCTAGCGTCCCAAACCCACCATGTTCCCCACATTGGCTTACCCCAAATAGAACCCGTCACAAGAGCAAGAAAAGTAAACATGGCGCCATTTTTAGCAGAAGCAATAGATAGAACTTCAAACACTTTTATCTTCCATATAATAGATATTAGTGAACATATAAATACAGATGTATAGGCAAATAATGATAACCAAGCACTAGGCACATGAACATAGATGATTCTAAACGCTTCGCCTTGTTGATAATCAGTTGGTGCTCTAAATAGTCCTAAATATAATCCATAACCTATAAATATTACTGAGAATAGGAATGCCCATGGAATTAAAGAGGTCGCAAAATAATAAAATTTCTTAGGCGATATTTTTTCGAATAATAATTTAAACATAGTTAATAATTTGTAATCCATGATATCATAAAATGTAACCAAAACTAATGAAAGAAGAACCTATCAAGAAACTGCTAAAAAACTACGAATCCTCCCTAACAACATGGAATAAGGGGAAATTAGGGAAATACCAGCTACTCAGAAAAATTAATAAAAAAGCTTTTGAGCTTGCAAAAATAATTACTGAAAAATCTCATTAATAACAGACTCCCAATCATAATCTGGGTCACTAATTACAAAAAACTCTTTATTGATAAATATTTTATTTTTATTATATCGAAGTGGTTTCATAAACTTATCAACCACAATACCACCAGCTTCTTCAACTAAGATTTGACCTGCTGCTGTATCCCATTCATGCGTCGGTCCAAGCCTGGGATAAAAACATCCTTCTCCAGAGGCAATATTTCCAAATTTTAAAGCGCTTGATTGTTTAATAAACTCATAGTTAATAATAGAGCCAGCTAATACTTCTAATACTCTTTCTCTTATAGATGCACTAGTAAAAATTTTATTAGGATTAGTATTAGACATTTTTTGAGCAGTAATTTTCTTAGGCTCTGAATTTTCTTTTAAAACAAATGCGCCACCATCCTTAAATGAATAATAAAAATCTTTAGATATTGGAGAATATATAATACCTAAAATAGGTGAATTATCAGATATAAGTGAAATGCAAATACAAAAATTATTACCATTATTAATATAGTCTCTAGTTCCATCCAGTGGATCAACCAACCAAAAATAATCATATGCCAAGGTATCATCATAGTCTTCTTCAGAAACTATAGGTATTCCAGGCGTCAAACTTTTTAAACCATTGGTTATAATTAAACTGGACTGTATATCTACTTCAGTAACTGGCGTTTTATTACTTTTAGTAGAAAAAATTATATTCGTCTTATGATGCTTAACTTGAAGTTCACCAGTTATCTTACAAATCTCATGGAGTGACGGTAATAACTCTAAAAATTTTTTATGGTTTATTATCATTTATAACCTGGTTATACACATATAGTGAAGCAAGCACACGTGAGTCTATATTATTATTTTCAAATACTAGTTTATTTATATCATTCTTCTTACATTTTATAACTTCAAGATCTTCAGGTTCATCTCCCTCAAGTTTAGAAGGTACTAGATTTTCAGCAAGAACAATATGCGTCTTATGATTCATGTAGCCCGGCGCTAAATCTAAAGTATAAATTTTTTTAATTTTCTCAGACTTATATCCTACCTCTTCTTGTAGCTCACGATTTGCTGCAACAAGTATAGACTCACCATCATCAATTTTACCCTTTGGAAAGGTAAGTGAATAATCATCTATCCCGGCCGCATACTCTCTAATAAATAATATATCATCACCTAAAATAGGGATAATCATAACTGCCCCATTTCCTGTTCCAGATATTACTTCATAATCTCTTGTTGCTTTATTACTAAACTCAATATTCAGCTTATTAAGCTTAAATAGTTTCGTGGTTATGATGATTGATTTATTTTTTATGGTAGGCATTGTAAGATAAGTTCTTATATTTACTCAAATAATGATACAGTAATTATTATGGAATTGAAAGATAACAAGTATTTTCTAATAGACCTTGATGGGGTAATTTTAGACACGAAATATGATAATTTTTTTTGGCAAGAATATATACCAAAAGTTTATGCCGAAAAAAATAATATTGCTCTTTCTGATGCAATTAATTTTACCCATTCTCTTTTTTATTATAAAAAAAAGACTAAAGATTGGTACGATATAACTTACTGGTCTAATATTCTTGATATAGATATAGCGAAAGAAAAAGAAAAAGAAACAAATATGGACAGAATATGTCTGAAAGATGGATCGCTAGATATTTTAGATAAGCTTAAATCTAAAGGGAAAGAATTATTTTTAATTACAAATGCGCACCGCATTACTTTAAATATTAAATTAAAAAAGTTTGATATTTCAAAATATTTTAGTGAGATGATTTGTTCCCATGAGTTAGGCTATGTCAAAGAAGATATACAGTTTTGGCATATTTTAAGACTAAAATTAAAGCTAGACTATAAATATTCAGTTCTAGTTGAAGATACCTTTGATAATATTAATTCAGCTTATCATGCGGGGCTAAATAATTTTGTATATATATCTGATAATAAAAAATTTACTAGCCCATTATCGCCATTAATAGTGAAATCATTTAGTAAACTTTCCTCTAGCATTTAAATATGATATGTTTTCAAATTCTATAGTATCCGGAAATATTTCATTAAGATAAATATTTTTGTATCGATAATTATATATTGAAATTCTATGTATGCTCCTACCTACTCTTTTATATACTATAGATTTTTTTTTAAAACGCCTAGGATTTAATATATATGTGCCAAGAGATCTAGCACCTAAAATTTTTAAAAATCTTTCTTTCCCAGAAACATGTTTAATTAACATGAATGTATAAGCTTCAATTTTTGGGTAGTAATTTGTAGATAAAATAACTTTTCTATAAACTCCAATTCCTCTTACTTTATTCGGCAAATTACATTTCATTGATTGATTAAGATATCTACTCTCTTGATTTAAAACATTAACTGTAAATCCATGTTTATCTTTATACATTAATCTATTTGTTAATGAATTTTGATCTATAACACTTAGTTTTGTTTTAAGACTTAAGCTAATTAACTTTTTTTCATTTTTCCATTTAGATAAATATTGATTTGTCATAATCTACAACTGAATCGTTTCTGCCGAATCTTTGCCCCATCGCTTAATTAGTTTATTTTTACTTTCCTCATCAATTTTATCGACACAGTTCATGGATTCACGTACAAGGTCGTAATTATTTAATGCATCATCAGGTGTAGCTAATTTAAAATTATGATTAGCTCCTGACTGTTTATGCCCTAGGTAGTCTCCTGAACCTCTAAGCTTTAGATCTTCCTCTGCAATCTTAAATCCGCTTGAGTTTAATTCTAATGCTTTTAGCCTATATAGTGCATGATCGCTTAAATTATTTTTACAAACAAGATAACAATAACTTTGTTTTTCACTCCTGCCCACTCTTCCTCTGAGCTGATGTAGTTGTGACAGTCCAAATCTATTAGGATCTTCAATAACTATACATGTTGCATTAGCAACATCTACGCCAACTTCAATCATAGTTGTGCAAACTAGTATTTGAATTTCACCACTAACAAATTTTTTCATAGTTTTAATATTCTCTTTTGAGTCCACTCTACCGTGAAGCATACCAATTGAAGTAGTTGCAAATCTATTAGACAAATCTTCATAGACTCCTTGGACATATTCACTTTCTGATGACTCAGTATAATCAATACAAGAACAAACCCAATAGACTTGTTCTTTGTCATGCAATATTTTAGAAATATTATCATGGAGAATTGAACGCTTATCATGATCAATCATCTGAGTGTTGATAGTTTTTCTATTCTTTGGGGATTCACTAATTATTGTATAATCTAGCCCTTCATATAAAACTAATGATAATGATCTAGGAATAGGTGTAGCTGATAAATATAATTCATGTGGGATTGATGGATTTTCACTATTCTTTAGAGTAAGTAATGCTCGTTGATTGATTCCAAACTTGTGCTGTTCATCAACTATTATAAGCCCTAAATTAAGAAAACGAACATTGTCTTGAATTATAGAGTGTGTACCAATTAATATATCAGTATCACCTGACTGAACAGATTCAATAATTCTAGATTTTTCGCGTGGCGTTAAATTACTTTTCAGACACTCTATCTTTACTGGAAAACCTGAAAATATTTTTTTAAAAGTGTTTGTATGTTGGTCTGCAAGAATTTCAGTTGGCACCAGAATTCCTGTTTGAAGATTTGAAAGTTTAGAAAAATATGAGGCTATTACTGCAATTATAGTTTTTCCTGATCCAACATCACCCTGTACAAGTCTTTTAGTAGGATAACTTTTTAAAAAACTATTTTTGATATCAGATATTGCATTTTTTTGTGATGCTGTTAAAACAAAGGGTAAAGATACGATAAAGTCATCAATAGCATCTTCGGAGATATTAAAAGCATGTGACTTATTTGATTCATAAATCTTTTTTGCATCTAAAAGTAACAACTTATAAGCGAGAAGCTCTTCTATAACAAATCTTTGTCTTCCTAGTTCAAAATTAGCATTTGATATATCATAGTCATCAGAAGACGGGAAATGGCAATATTTTAGCGCATCAATATAGTAGGGTATTTCAAGATTTTCTAAAATCTCATTAGAGAAAATATCTGAGTTATTTTTACTACATACATAATCATATGCATGTTTAATAAATGATCTAATTTTATTTTGTGATACCATTTTTTTAGTTTTATAATAAGGCACTACATTTTCAATTTGCTTTTTATTACTAATAATTTCAACTTCAGGATGAATCATTTCAACTAATTTTCCCTTAATTCGCACTATTCCTGAAATACGTACTTCCATATTAGTTTTTAAACCAGAATAAATAATAATTTTATGTAAAAATCTTATTTGAATATTTACGCCACCTATGTCAATTGTTAATATTAAATTTGGTTTATAATTTCTTGTTTGAAATACTTTAGTAATTTTACCTATAAAGAGACAACTGTCCCCATTAGAAACAGAAGATATGTCAGATAATTTGGTTTTATCAATTAAAAAAGTTGGAAGAAATAAAATCAGGTCGCTGATTCTATTGATACCAATTTTATTAAGTTGTGTTTTAGTGGCAGGGCCAATACCAGGCAATCCTTCTAAGTCTCTATCATCTAATCTTTTTGTAATAACCATTTAAACTAATCATCATCAAATACAACTGCATCCATCTCAATATCAACATCTTTTGGCAGTCTACTAACTTCAACTGCTGCTCTAGCAGGAAATGGTTTTTCTATAAAGAATTCTTCCATAACACTATTTACTTTCTGAAAATTTGATAAATCTTTCAGGTATACATTTATTTTAACAGTATTAGAAATGCTAGCTCCAGATTCTTCAATAATTGCTTTTAAGTTATTAAAAACCTGCGTTACTTGTTTATTAAAGTCACTAGATACTATCTCCATAGTTTCTGGCACAAGTGGAATCTGACCTGAAATATAAATAAATCCACCAGCCCTTATAGCTTGACTGTATGGGCCTAAAGCTGCTGGAGCATTTATTGTGCTTATAGATTTTATTTTACTCATGGCTTCTTCCTAACATATCCTGATTCAGCTAATTTTTCTAAATAATCATGCCAATAAGGTTTATAGTTTATTGAAAGATCATATAAATATTCCCATGAAAAGAGGCCTGTACTATGCCCATCATCAAATATAATTTTAATAGCATAATTTCCTACTGGCTCAATTGCGTCTATGTAAACGTTTTCTTTGCCTTTTTGTAGTACCTCTTGTCCTGGACCATGCCCTTTTACTTCAGCTGAAGGCGAAAAGCATCTAAGGTATTCGGTCGTTAGGTCAGCACTTATTCCGTCTTCAAAACTTAGCGCTACTGTATTTGTTTTTTTAATATATCTAATTTCTAAAGGTTTAATCATGAACTAAGTATATATTTTTATTATTACTATTTCACTGACTATTATATTAGAAACTAATCTTTAATCTCTTTAGCTCTTGGGTGTGCCTTAATATATATATTCTTTAAATATTCAAAATTAACATTAGTGTAGATTTGGGTTGTGCTAATGTCTTCATGGCCTAAAAACTCTTGAACTGCACGCAGGTCACCTGAAGCCTCAAGTAAATGAGTTGCGCAAGAATGCCTTAATGTATGTGGACTAATTTTACAGTTTAAACCAAGGGACTTACACCAGTAATCAAGCCTAATCTGAACTGACCTGTTAGATAGCCTGCCGCCAAACTTATTTAAGAAAAATGCTTTTTCTTGGTCTTTTACATGCTTTGAACGTATTTTCACCCAAGCTAATAAGGCTATAATTGCTTTAGATCCTATAGGCAAATATCTCTGCTTATTGCCTTTCCCTATAACTGAGAGCATTTTATCATCTAGACTAACCGATTGAGTATCCAAAGACGTTATTTCACTAAGTCTCAGGCCAGAACCATACATTAATTCAATCATTGCCTTGTCTCTTATAGAAGCAAATGAAGTTAAAGGAATATCACATAGCAAATCAACTTGTTTAACAGATAATATATATGGCAGTTTTTGTAGCTTCTTAGGAACAGTTATTTTTTTTGACGGGTTGCTTTTAATTATTCTCTTTTTAATCATGAAATTAAAAAACGAACGAATAGAAGAAGTTTTTCTAGAAAGAGATGTGGCTATCAGTCCAGCACGATTTAATTTATTTATATAATTTTGAATATGGTCATTTGTTATTTCAGATATCATAAAAACATCTAAACTCAAAAGATGTATCTTAAATTTTATTAAATCAAGATTATAGTTCTTTAGTGTTGCGCTACTATATTGTTTTTCATATTTTAAATAAATAAGAAAGTCTTGAATTTTTTCAGCAATGTCAGTCATTCCATACGCCATCATATTCAAATGTACTTGGACCAGAAAGATAGAGTTCAGGAGAATACTTGCCGTCCAGATCTGTCATAAAAATATTCTGTATCTTTAGTTCTCCTCCTTCTTGACTTATATCTAACTCATTAATCTTTTTAGATCCGTTTTCTGGCAATAACATAAACCTTGAAATAAATGCACCTGCCGCAGTAGCTCCACTACCGCAAGATTTTGTCCATCCTGCGCCACGCTCATTTACACGCAAGATAATCGGGCTATCATGTTCTTGCACAAATTCTTCTGTATTTAAAACAAACGATATATTAACACTGCTATCATATAAAGAATTAAGAATATTAGAAATTTTTTCTTTATCATCAAAAGAGCCTTTAGAGAAGACAATGCAGTGAGAATTTCCTATAGATAAGTGAGAGTATGAAAATGACCAAGGTCGTATTCCACTATTTACTGAAACTTCATAATAATAATCCTTTGCACTAATTGAAATATTTTCAGGTGCATCATTAGGAATATTTTCAAGAAATACCGCATTGCCCATACTGACCTTTATTTCTTTTTCATTAACAAAGCTGACATTATATGGAACTAAATTCACAAATATTTTAGAGTTAAAAAAATTATACTTTCTATTCAAGAAAAGCATGATTGCTCTCATCCCATTCCCGCATTGTTTTGCTGACGAACCATCTTGATTGAAAATTTCACAGGTAACATTATTTGAATCTTTTATATTTAACAATAAAAGCTGATCACAACCAACAATATCTCGTGAACAAATTGAACGAATCTTTTTATTATCAAACTGATAAAGCAAGCCTGTATTGTCAATGACAACAAAATCATTCCCCTGGCTATTCATTTTTGTAAAAGGGACTTGCATTTTATCTTCTCAATCTATATTTATAATAAATATTTTGTCTCATTTTCAAGTATCTGCTTGATAGTGTCTCTATCCCTAATTTTTTTTATATTCTGGCCATCTTTGGCAATGAGGTATTCTGCTGATTTCATTCTAGTATTATAATTAGAAGAAAGAGAAAAGCCATATGCGCCAACAGATTCAACCGCTATGTAGTCACCCTTTAACACAGAGAGGTTTCTGTCTTTGCCAATAAAATCTGCAGTTTCACATACAGGACCCACAACATCACATACTATCTTATTAGCACCATTATCAACAATTTCTTTAATTGAGTGGTATGCGTTATACAGGGGTGGCCTTAAAAGATCATTCATCCCCGCATCAACTATAATAAAGTTTTTAGATGTAGATTTTTTTATATTAATTACTTTTGAAATTAATAAGCCTGCTTCTCCAACTATGGAGCGACCTGGTTCAATTAATATTTTGGTTGCAAGAGGTTTTAACAAATCAACTATTTCAGAAATAAAAAGACTCTTGTCTGGGCTTCTCTCATTATCATAAGGTATGCCTAGGCCTCCACCAATATCTATATGGCTTAACTTTATATTGTTTTTTTTCAACTCCTTGGCTATGGCAATAACTTTTAAAATAGATTCTTTGAAAGGACCTATATCCATAATTTGTGATCCTATATGAAAATCTATGCCCGTTATATTAATTCCTTTTAACTCATGAGCTTCTTTGTATATGTCTAAAATTTCTGACTGCTCTATGCCAAACTTATTATCTTGCATCCCAGTAGTAATATAAGGATGCGTGTCTACATCAATAGCGGGATTTATGCGTATAGAAACATTTGCACATGATTTTTTTTCTAGGGCTATGGCATTTATTGTGCGTAGCTCATCCCTAGACTCAATATTAAAACACATAATATTCTTAGATAATGCAAATCTAATTTCTTCTTCAGTTTTACCAACACCAGAAAATACAGTTTTACTGGGATCTCCTCCTGCCTGAATTACTCTTGATAACTCGCCGCCTGATACAATATCAAATCCTGAGCCTAATTTTACTAATAAAGATAATATGGATAAATTAGAATTTGCTTTAACTGAATAACATATTAAATGAGGGTTATCTCCAAAACTCTTTTGATATTTTAAAAAATTATTAGCAATTATATTTTCAGAATATAAATAGAAAGGTGTTTGATTTAATAAAGCTAAATCTAGTATATTTATACCATCAAAAAACAATATATCGTCATTATATGTTGTGGTCATTTGTTGGTCTCAATAACTATTATTACCAGATTCTTGTTGTTCTATAGGATTTTCCATTTTTTCTTGAGGCACGGTCAATGGCCCCTTATTTCCACAAGATGTTATAATTATCAAAAATGGTATGGCCAAGACATATTTAAGAGCCATGCTATGGATATGATTAATTTTTTCTGACATATGATACATTATAGTCATAATATTGGATTGCTACTAGGCTGATAATGAATTTAAATAATGACGATTTTATAGCTATTGGAAATAAAAAGAGTTCTAAAGTAAATATTCTTTGGTTTCATGGATATGGCTCAAATAATTGGTCATTTGAACCAACGATGAAGTTAATAAATATGAGGTTGAATGAAACCGCATATATTGTATTGCCTAATGCGCCAACTATAGATGGGAAAAATTCATGGTATCCTCTGCCAACTAGAAATAGCAATGGCGATTTAATAGAAGACTATGATGGTCTTAGTAAATCAATTGAAGCTATTGATAATTTAATTGAATCTTTGTCGTTAGATCAAAATAAAAAACTTATAGTTGGGGGATTTTCTCAAGGGGCGGCCCTGTCATTAAGTTTGCTGTTTAAATCAAGACATAAAATTAGTGGCTGTGCTGCATTATCGGGTTATATGCCATCTGCAAATGAATTTAAAGAATTTCCCCTGAAGAATAATAATATATTTATTGCACATGGTTGTGAGGATAAAGCAATTAGTTATGATGATTTTAAAAAAACATTAGTTTTTCTAGAAACTAAAACCACGAGACTAACTCAGCATACTGGTAATTTTGGACATACAATAACTCATGAAGTAAGTGAAAGTTTTATTCAATGGCTTGAAAAAATTTAATGAGCTCTTTAGATAGAGCCCATTAAACTATAATTTTAGTCTCTATGTCTTTGAGCTGCTGCTATTGCTGTTTCACTACCATATTTCTCATTGATTTTTTCTACAGTTTCAAAATGATCTGCTCTTCTATGAGTTAGGCAATTACCAGTCTTATCAACGCCCCAAAGCGCATATGCAATAAAAGGTTTCAGATGATCTGGTGTTTGATCGAAATGAGGAATGCCAAATCTAATAAGTAAATTATTACGATCTGCACCACCGTCTTTCTGTTCTTTTATTATTCGTTGAACTTCAACCTGGAGATCTTTAACATCTTCTCCATTCCAAGTACCAACAACACTTCCGTCTGGCAATATAATATCATCGCCTTGTGGTTTTGGGTGTTCTGCCATGATTGATTCTCCTTTTGTCTTTATATAGTATTATAGAGAAAAATATTTAATCCGCTAGGGCCTAGAGTAATATATTTTATAATCCCCTTACTAATTACATGGGAAAGTGTCTATATACCCATTTCTCAATGCCAATCCTACCAAGGGTGCATTCTTATATTTAGTATAAAATGTGATATTTTTCTGTATTGCCTTGTCTATAATTTTTCTAAGTTGCTTTGATGACAAAGAAAGATCCGAGGGCTTGCAATAAATTTCTATAGAATGCTTTTGAAACATATACTCATTTGCCCAGTCAAGTCCACGCTCAAGTCCATATATATATGTGTTATGGGCCTCTATGTCATTATTATCCTGATATTCTTCTATGGTCGGCGGGCTTGAGTAAGCATGGTTGCTAAAAAATAGTAGTATCATGGCTACATTTTTTATATTCACTTTTTAAAACCAGATTTTTTTAGCCTGGCTAATACAGCATTTGCTTGCTTAGTTACTGATGCTGGCGAGGTTTCACCAACCCCTGTCCTTGATTTTATACATGTCATTGGATCAAGAGCTTTATATACATCATTAGAAATTAATGCTGAAAACCCTTTCAACTCATCAATCGTTAAATCTGATAGTTGCAGAGACTTCTTCTCGCAAAATTTTACAATATCACCTACTACATGATGAGATGTTCTAAAGGGCATACCTTTTTTTGACAAGTATTCAGCTAAGTCGGTAGCTGTTGAAAAAAAACCTGATGCGATTTCTATCCCTTTATTTTTATTTAACTTCATTGTAGATATTAATCTTGGCAGCAAGCTTAAGCAACTCATAGTCGTATCAATGGACTCTAATATTAAAGTCTTGTCTTCTTGCATGTCCCTGTTGTATGTTAAAGGCAATCCTTTCATTAAAGTTAACAGCCCCATTAAAGAGCCATAAACTGATCCTGTTTTTCCTCTAATTAATTCTGGAACATCAGGGTTCTTCTTTTGAGGCATAATAGACGAGCCTGTACAAAACCCCTCGTCTAAGTCTACTAGACCAAATTGTGGATTCATCCATAGCACAAGCTCTTCTGAAATCCTTGATAAATGCATCATGATCATGCTATTTGCATAGGCAAAATCACAAACATAGTCTCTGTCGCTAACTGCATCCATAGAATTCAATGTAATACTTTTAAAGCCTAAGCTTTTAGCAACCATTTTCCGATCAATCTTTAAGGAGGTTCCTGATAGCGCTGCCGATCCAAGCGGCATCATGTTCATAATTTCTCTAGTATGCAGAAGTCTAGTTTCATCTCTAAATAGCATCTCATTCCAAGCCAGTAAATGGTGTCCAAACGTGACAGGCTGCGCAACTTGCATATGCGTAAACCCAGGGAATAATGAATCTGAGTGTTCTTTCGCCATGTTAGCAAGAACATACTGAGTCTCTCTCAACTTGAGAAGATAAAGGTCAATAAAGTCCCTGAGATATAATCTTAAGTCTGTAGTTACCAAATCATTTCTTGATCTTCCAAGATGAATCTTTTTACCTAAATCTCCAATAATTCCAACCAGTGCATTCTCTATATTCATATGTACATCTTCATATTCAATAGACCAAGGTAATTTATCATTTTCTGCCATCTTTTTAACAGTATTTAGGCCTTTGATAATGGCTTTTGCTTCAGATGCCTTGATATGTCCACAGCTAGATAACATTTGCACATGAGCAGATGTCACTCTAATGTCAACATCATATAGAACAATATCAATGCTTAGACTTTGGCTAAAATCTAAAACTTCTGCATCAATTTGCTTTGTGAATCTGCTAGACCAAGTTACATTCTTCATAATATTTGTTAATTTTTAATTACATTATTTATCAGTAAGTATAGTATAAATACAAACAAAAAATTATAAATATGAAAAATATAATTAGAATTGCTACAAGAAATAGTCCTCTGGCTTTAGAGCAGGCAAAAATGGTAAGCTCCATGCTTTCTAAACATAATAAAATAGAAATTGTTTCAATGGTTTCTAGTGGCGATAAAGTTTCATCAAAAGAATTTAAAATACATGGCGGGAAAGGTTTGTTTCTCAAAGAGTTAGAAGAGTCATTGTTATGTGGGGAAACAGATATTGCGGTCCATTCACTTAAAGACGTGCCTGTGGTGTTAGAAAATAAATTTTCTATAACAACTATATCGCATAGAGAAAACCCCTGTGATGCATTTATATCTAAAAAATATAAAACAATAAGCGACTTGCCAACTGATGCAACAATTGGAACCTCAAGTCCAAGGCGAATTGCCATGCTAAGAAATATATCAAAAGACTTTAAAATAGTTGAAATAAGAGGGAATATTCAAACAAGATTAAAAAAAATGGAAGAACAAAAGATTGATGGAATAATACTGGCTGCAGCTGGCCTTCATAGAATGTCTTTAAAAAAACATATTTCTGAATATATTCCTATTGAAGGATTTGTTCCGTCTGCAGGACAAGGAATTTTATGTATTGAATACTTGAAAAAAAATAAATATATAGAAAATATTTTAAATAAATACAAGACTGATATTGTTGAGAAATGTGCAACTGAGGAAAGAAATTTTGTTAGGGAAATAGGTGGAGACTGTATGTCTCCCATAGGCGCACATGCAACAATAAAAAATGATTGTATGAAAATTGAAGCATATGTTTCAAGTCTGGATGGAAATAAACATATTAAGAGCTCCTATATTGTAGATTTAAAAAAGAATTTAGAAAGCGCAGGCTCTTATATGGCAAAGCTATTCATAAAACAAGGCGCTAAAAGCTTGCTAGGTCTTAAAAAATAATGAATCTGATAGTTCTGTCACAAATATCCATATATGAAGACATGCGAAAATACTGCATGCTAAACAAAGCTAGTATTCATCAAATTATAGCGGTGAAAATACTACCAGTTAAATATGATATTACAAAAGTTATAAATATTTTAAATGACAAGGTTAATATAATATTCCAAAGTAAAAATGCTATTGATCACTCGCTTGATATTCATCAGCAAATTAAAAATAATAATGAAATAAAATTATATTGCTTAGGAAAATATAGTGCAAAAAAGATTAAAAAAAAATTTTTTTTAGAAGCCGCTCACCCCTTAGAAAATTATTCTAGCGAAAAACTTCTAGATCTGATTGCAGAAGAATCTCTTATCAAATCTAAGTTTTTAATTATAAAAGGCCAAGATGGGAGAGCTTATCTTGAAGAGAAGATTAGAGAAAAAGGCCATGAAGTGCTAGTTATAGATGTATATAAAAGAGAGCCAGAAAATCTAAGCTCTTTAAAAGATTTAATAAAAAAAGATATAAATAATTACTATATAATTTCAAGCAAAACAGCTTTAGAAAATTTAGTCTCGGAACTAAAGCTAATTAAAAGTAAGAATAAAAATATACTTGTAATCCCAAATATGAGGCTAGCGGAAGGAATAGATATGAAGAATATAAATGACATACTGGTCATCAATAATAATGAAGAAGCTTCTGAATACATCAAAATTATCAAAGAGCATAATAATGGATAAACTAATTTTAGCTGGTAGTGGTTATTTGGGTGGATACATAATAGATCTTATACTCCAAAATCAGCATAATTTTTCGGTGAAAGAAGTTTGTAGAACTAAAAAAAATAGGTCAGCTAATGTAGAAAACATTATTAGAGATTTTGATCAAGAAAAAATAGATTTACAATTTACAGAAAATAGTACTGTAATTTATATGGCTCCCCCAAGCACTTCATCTAACAAAGATACTAGAATTGGTAACTTTATAAAAAATATTTCTAACTTAAAAATAAAAAAGATAATATATATGAGCACAAGTGGAGTTTATGGTGATTGTGGGGGCAAGACAGTAGATGAAAATACAAAAGTTTCTCCAATAACAGAAAGAGCAACAAGGAGAGTTGACGCAGAAAATCAGTTAATAACTTTCTCAAAAAAGAATAATGTAAAATTAATTATTTTAAGGGTGCCAGGCATATATGGGAAAGGGAGGCTTCCTGTGGATAGAGTTAAATTAAGAGAGCCATTGGTAAATCTCAATGAAAGCAGAATAACAAATATAATACATGTAGAAGACCTTGCAAGAATATGCATAGCATCAATAGCTTTAGAAAATCAGATTGAAATAATTAATGTGAGTGATGGGAGTCCAATCAAGACTACAGCATATTATGAATATGTCTATGCAGCTATTAATGTTGAGTTACCAAAATATATTACTTTTAATCAGGCACTAAAAACATATTCAGAAAAAAGACTGAGCTTTTTAAAAGAGTCACGAGTTCTTAATGTCGAAAAAATGAAAAAAATATTTGATGGCTGCATTGTATATAAAGATGCTTCCACAGGAATAAAAAAATCCTTAGGAGTTTAGTCCTAACCATTTAATTAATGGTTTCCATTCTTCACGGTCTTGTGCAGTTGCACTTGCGCCCATTTCAAAAATGCCCAAACCTGTACTTGCAGATCTTATATAATTCGTATTATCTCTAAAAGCGGTAATATATTTTATTCCCTTTTCTTTTAAAAGATATGTGTCCAGTTCTAAAAATATATTTGTATTCGCTCTACAGCGGTTAGCTACTAATCCTACTTTTATTTGATTTCTAATAACAGGGCCCATAGATCTAAGATATTGAATAAAAACTTTTGCAGCCTTCATGTCTATAGGTGAAGGAAGCACGGGCACGATAATCATGTCAGCTTTTTTAACATAGGTATCAAGTCTCGACCCATATATTGCTGCAGGCACATCATAAATTACAACAGTGTTTTTCTCTTTTTTAAGAGGTTTATTAAAATTTTTTGTTCCATGGATTTTTGCTTTGGACAAAGGTCTAGCCTCTAACCACTGTGTGCTTGATTCTTGAGGGTCAAGGTCGACCAGCGTTGTTTTAAAGCCAAATTGGGCACAATATGCAGCCAGGTTTACAGATACCGTGGTCTTGCCAGAACCGCCTTTTGAATTAATGACCATAATTGATTTCATGGTATATCTCCTAATGTTCCCTTATCATAACAAAGAGAATTTCAAACTGCCATTAAAAGATTAGTCTAATAAAACTCTCACAGGAACATGGTCAGATGTTCTTGGCTCAGCAAGACACCATGATTTATGTCGAGTTTTTTTATCAATAGAATATTCTAAACAGCGCTTTTTAACAGATTTTGATCCAAGTATAAGGTCAATCCTATAACCAATATTTCTCTGAAATGCACCACCACGGTAGTCCCACCACGTAAAGGTTTGGGAGGGATAATCATAGTCATTAAAGAGATCATGTAAACCCAGAGAAAGAAGTGTAGCAAGTAATTCTCTTTCTTTAGGCGAACAAAGTATTTCATCATGTGTTATTTCAACATCAAAAACATCATTGTCTGTAGGAGCAATATTAAAGTCACCTAAAAGCATAAGGTCGTTACTTTTTTCTAACTCTTTCTTTGTATAAGAAATTAATTTTTTTAGCCATTTAAGCTTATATTCATATTTTGGAGTATCAACATTTTGGCCGTTTACAACATAGAGATTAACGACTCTTATACCATTATAAATTGCTGAGATTGACCTCATCTCATTTTCATCTGTAGACACAGGATTAATTTGCACATCTTTAGGTTTGTCTTTAGAAATGATTGCAACGCCATTATATGTTTTTTGACCACAAAAAATTACATGGTAGCCAGCATCAGAAAAAGCTGACACAGGAAAATTTTCATCGGTACTTTTGGTTTCTTGAAGAACAAGCACGTCCGGATTTTCTTCTAGCAAATATTGTAATACTGCATGAAGGCGAACTTTAATAGAATTGACATTCCAGGTGACAACAATCATATATCTAAATTTTTAACAGAAGAATATTTTTGTTTAATGAATTGTTTTCTCATCTCAACATCATCGCCCATAAGCTCCACTACAACTTGATTGCCATCCTCTAAAGGTAAAACTTTTAACAGGGTTCTGCTTTTAACGTTCATGGTTGTCTCTTCAAGCTGATTCGGATTCATTTCACCAAGACCTTTGTACCGCTGAAGTGTAATAGATCCTTTTGAAGCAGCAATTAATGCGTCAAAACAATCTGTTAAATTAGAAGGGGTAGACTCAGGACCATCGTTTTTATCAACATATGTAAACATGGAGTTTGTGTAGGCTCCAAACTTTAAAGAAACCAGGTCAGTATAAGAATCAGAACTAAAAAAGTGTTTGCTCAATGGATCTTGCGATGTAATAACACCATTCGTTGTTTTGCTGATATTAATTGAATAAACTTTATCTTCAGACATATCCTCTGACGGAGTAAGCACAAACGATAAATTAATGGGCGTATTTTCATTAATGTGCTGAGTAAACGACTTACACCAAGAAGTTAATAATTTCAAAGATTTTAAAGTATCTAGAGATAGTCTTTCAAAAAAAGCAAGATTATGTAATATATGCTTATCTCTTTTAGAAGAAAATTGTCCTAAAATAATGCTCATAGTAGAATAAGTGTTTAAAAGTTCAAGGGTCTTCTCCTGTGATACTTCTTTGCTATCAATAAATAATTTATGTGTGTTCGAGACATCATTATTAATAAAATCTGATAGCTCAAAGTCGTCTTTAAGATATTTTTCTGACTTGCCTTTTTTCATTTTATATAGTGGCGGCTGAGCAATAAAAACATGACCATTGTCTATAAGTAATTTCATTTTAGTTTCAAACAATGTAAGTAGTAAAGTTCTTATATGTGCTCCATCAACATCTGCATCAGTCATAATAATAATTTTTCCATAACGTAAGTTATCTAAATCTACATCATCTCCAAACCCACAGCCTAAAGCTGTAATTAGAGTAGCAATTTCAGAAGAAGAAAGAACCTTGTGGTCTTGTGCTCGCTGAGTATTTAGTATTTTTCCTTTAAGCGGTAGAATCGCCTGAGTTTTCCTGTCTCTCGCTTGTTTGGCAGAGCCTCCGGCTGAATCACCCTCAACAATAAATAACTCAGTTTTTGTAGGGTCTTTCTCTTGACAGTCAGCAAGCTTTCCAGGCAGATTGCCTATACTCAATGGATCTTTACGCCTAATAAGATCTTTTGCCTTTCTTGCCTCTTCTCTTGCCTTAGCTGCCTGAAAGACTTTTGCAATAATTGCTTTAAGCTCTTTAGGGTTCTCCTCAAAAAACTCATGTAGCTTCTTATTTAGGCTTGACTCAACTATTCCTTTCACTTCAGATGAAACTAGTTTGTCTTTTGTTTGCGACGAAAACTTTGGATCAGACATTTTCACAGATATAATTGCTGTAATACCTTCACGTGCATCTTCACCGGTAAGATCAATCTTATCTTTTTTAACACCAGGCTGTTTGTCAAATACACTATTTATAGTTTTAGTAAGAGATGCTTTAAAACCAGACAAGTGTGTTCCCCCGTCTTTTTGCGGAATATTATTCGTGAAACACAAAACCTCTTCGTTGTATGCGGTACTCCATAGCATTGCCATTTCAACTGAAATGTTCTTTGCTTCGCTTTTAAAGTAAATGATTTCGTTTTGTATTAAGGTTTTTTTTCTGGTTAACTCTTTTATATATTCTAGGATTCCCCCATCATATTTAAACTCGTCTTTTACTGATTTTGCCTCATCAGTAAACCTAATTGTGATGCCGCTATTTAGGAAAGCTAATTCTTTGAATCTTCTTCTGAGTGTTTCAGAATTATATTTTGTTAGAGTAAAATATTGCTTGCTGGGTTTAAATGAAATTTTTGTCCCTTTAAGCTCTGTGTCTCCCGTCACCTTTAATGGTTCTACTGGCTTGCTGTCTTTGTATTCTTGGCTATAAATTTTTCCATCTTTATAAACTGTTAGCTCCAAGGTTTCTGACAGTGCGTTCACAACTGACACTCCAACCCCATGTAAGCCTCCAGACACTTTATACGAATCATCATCAAATTTGCCACCAGCATGTAATACCGTAAGAATAACTTCTGCTGCTGATTTTTTTTCACTTGGGTGCATATCAACAGGTATTCCTCTTCCATTGTCTATAACGGTAACAGACTGGTCCTCATGAATTGTAATATCAATAGTGTCACAATAACCGGCTAACGCCTCGTCTATTGAGTTATCCATGACTTCAAAAATCATCTGATGTAAGCCACTACCATCATCTGTGTCACCGATATACATACCAGGTCTTTTTTGTACTGCCTCAAGTCCTTTTAGGACTTTTATGTTGGACGAATCATATATTTTATCTGCCATTAAATTTCCTCTTGTATTTCTCCATCTATAAACTCATACATTTTAACCTCATCGGCTTTTCTGCCAAGGCTTTTAATCTTTTCTTTATATAGGTCTGGTGCTGTAATAAAACACTGTGCTTTTGAGCCTACCAGTAAGTTTATCACAAGCTTCAGGTTCTTATCGTCTATTCCAAAAAATAAATCGTCTATTAATATTATTGGTCTAAACCCATGTTTCACGTGAAACACCTCTGCCTGACTCAAAACCAACAACAAACTGATAATGATTTGCGTGGACATTGAAGATATATTTTTTAAATCTATCCCGCCAACATTAAACAAGAGATCTGCCCTGTGTGGACCAACGCTTGTATGCTTTATAGCCATGTCTTTAGCTAAGGCACGTGTTAGTGCCCCATTTAGCTCAAAAGCTTTATCCCATCCTTGGTCATAGCTAATTGTGGTGTTTTTAATATCGTTATAAACACTCTTGTCAAAGTTTGTTAATTTGTTGGCATAGCTAACAAACTCCTTATTGAGATCAACAAAATATTCACTTCTTTGCTTGTGAACAAGAGTCCCGTGTTTTATTACCTCATTAGTCCAATAATCAATGTTGGTTGTGTCGGCCTTTTTAAGCAAGCTATTCCGTTGTTTTAAAGATTTTGTATAGTTTTTAAAATTAGCTAAATGGTTAGGTTCCACGTGGAACGACCCCCAGTCAAGGAAACCACGCCTCTGCTCCGATGATTGTATAATAATATTCTCAACACCAAACGAAAGCGCGATACAGGGCAAGGTTAAAAGTAGAGTTTTCGCTGTTACTTTTTTCTCGTTAACTTTAACGATTTTAGAAGAACTTAAAGACTTTTCTGTGTATATATTGATATTATCACCGCATTTAACCACTTTTAAAAGAACTTTAAAGGCGTTTTCAGTGTTCTGTATAAGTGTTTCTGCTGGTACCGCCTTAAAGCTTTTAAGAGCAGAGCAATAATATATACCCTCGATTAAGGAGGTTTTCCCGGCATTATTGTTACCAACAATAATATTAACGTGTTTAGAGGGAAAAAGAGTCGCAAGGTTAATACTCCTTAATTTAAAGGCAGAATATTGTTTAATATACAAACTAAACCCGCATTGGCATGATAATATATTTATTCATTGAGGTTTCGTCTTTAGATGAAATTAAACACCCCGAATCAGCATTGTTGAGTTGAATTTCAATATTGTCAGAAGAAATCACATCAATAACCTCCAACAAATAACTTAAATTAAAACCAATATCAAAACTCTCGCCCGAATACTCACAAGGTATACTATCTTCGCCCTCTTCCAGGGACGGGTTGTTTGTTGATAGTTTTATGTCTGTTTTACTAAGTGATAGTTTAACGCCTTTAAATTGTTCGTTAGAAAGTATAGCCATTCTTTGAAGAGCTGACTTTAGATCCTGTTTGTTTGATGTAAGCTTGTGTGGGAGTGATTCAGGAAACACTTTTTTATAGTCGGGGTAGTTCCCCTCTATAAGCTTACTCTTAACAATAAAAGCACCTATTTTAATAACTATTTCACGGTTTGTAACTATAAATTCTACCATATTCTCTTTATTGTCTTTAAATGTAGCTAAAATACGCTTAATTTCAATAATGCATTTGCGTGGTATTATGCAGCTTACAGGATCATCGGCGGGGTTTTTGGTTTCGGCTGAAGACATTGATAGTCTGTGGCCATCTGTAGCAACAACGGTAAGTTTGTTCTCTAAAACCTCCAAAAACATCCCGTTCAAGAAATGTCTTGCATCTTGCGTGGCCATGGAAAAACCAGTCTGACCAATAAGATTGTCTAAATCCACACCTAGCACACTAAATTTAAACTCATTGTTTTCTTTTTTGTAAGGGAACTCGGCACCAGGTAGGGACGCAAGAGTAAATTTACTCTTCCCTGATTTAATTACTGCCTTTGTTTCACCAATATCTATTTCAACTAAATCAGAGCCAGGCAAAGATTTAAGGATATCTAAAAACTTGCGAGCAGGGAGAGTGGTGTTAAAACCTTCCTCCGACGCGTGCTCAACAGTCGTGGACACCTCAACTTCTAAATCACTAGAAACCAGCAAAAGGGAACCACTATCACCTCGAAGAAGAACATTTCCCAGTATAGGCATGGTTTGTTTTTTTTCAGAAACACTAACCATTTGCTTCAAAGGTTCGATTAGTTTTTCACGTTGTATAGATATAATCATATTTAAAATTATATATTATTTTTATTATTATGTTTTGTTAATTTCACTTGAAAGTTAAACACAGCCCTGCTTTCAGGGGGAGTTCGGGTTAGCGGGAGTTTTCTACGGAGTGTTTGAATGGTGTATAACCTGTGAGTATATATTGGTGAATTGTTTTCCACGAGTTACTAACAGTTAATTGTTTAGTGTGTGTAATATGTTCTGGCAGTCTTGGTCTACTGATGCTGAAGCTAGTTTTAGCGCTTTTACTTTTTTACAAGCATGGAGAACAGTTGTATGATCCCTTCCCCCAAAAGCATCACCTATTGTGGGCAAACTATGGCTAGTTAATTGTTTTGCGATAGACATTGCAATATGCCTTGGCAGCGTAATCTTTCTATCTCTTTTTGCAGATAATAAATCAGACACTCGAACATTATAATAAGCTGCAACTGTTTTTTGTATTTGTTCAATTGTCATGAGTCTTTCTTGTAAAGAAATTAAATCTTTTAAAGTCTCTTTTGTAAAAGCAAGAGTAACTGGCGCTCGTTTAAAATGTGCTGTAGCCAAAACTCGCCTTAGGCTCCCCTCTAACTCCCTCACGTTTGAATATACATTTTTCGCTAAATAATATGCCACATCATCTGGTATCTTTTGGTTTACAGCTTCGGCCTTACCATGCAAAATAGCCACCCGCGTCTCTAAATCTGGCGGGTCTATTGTTACACTCATCCCCCACACTAACCTAGATTTAATTCTTTCCTCTAAACCAGCTATCTCTTTAGGGTATTTATCAGATGTTAAAACAACCTGTTTTTTATACTCGAACAACGTGTTAAAGGTATGAAAAAACTCCTCTTGAGATTTTTCCTTATTAGCAAAAAACTGAATATCGTCTAATAACAAAGCATCAACCGATCTGTAAAAGTCTTTAAACTCTTCAATTTTATTAGTCCTTATCGCGGTAATCATGTTTTGTACAAATTTTTCTGAATGTAGATAGACAACCCTTTTCCTCTTGTCTTGCTTAAGAATTTCATTGCCTATTGAGTGCAGCAGATGAGTCTTTCCAAGCCCAACCCCTCCATATATGTAAAGTGGATTATACTGCCCAAGCTCTTTCACAACAGACATACAGGCTGCTTTTGCAAGCTGGTTTGATTTTCCTTCAACAAAATTTTCAAAGTTCAAATCAGCATTCAACGAAGACTTTATACTAGAGCTTTTTATTTTTGGAGTTATTCTTGCCGTAGCCTTAACTTCTGGCAAGGAAAGTTTGACTATCGAAACCTCATTATTACTTTTAATTAGAACCGTTTCTCTAATTAGTTCAATAAAATCACTTTCAACAGTGTCTTTTATAAACTTATTTGGGGCAATAACACTTAAGGTGTCACTATTGCAGCTAGCCTCAAGGGGATGAATCCAGGTTTTCATTTGTTTTTCTGAGAGGTTATCGCAAAATGATTCTAGGCATTTATCCCATAAATTTGTATTATTCATATTTTTCCACTGGTTGAAAAACTAATATCTCACAAAAATAATCAAAATTATATATTGACAAAGAAATATATAATTTGCAGTATACAAGTCGGGTAATAATATTATGAAAAGAACGTTTCAACCAAGCAACATAAAGCGCAAACGCAAACATGGTTTCAGGTCTCGTATGAGTACTGTTGCCGGTAGAGCTGTTTTAAGCGCTAGAAGAGCAAAAGGCAGAGCGGTACTCTGCGCCTAGTTTTCTGTTGTGAACAACAACATATACCTTAAAGTTTCTTCAAATACACTGCGTAGTTTTAGGCATGCTAATAAAATAGTGCAAAAAAACTCTACTCTACTGTATTTTAATAATCATTTGAATCAATCCAGAATTGCTATTCAGGTCACTAAAAAAGCCGTTAAGCTAGCGGTTATTAGAAATAGAATTCGCAGAATGATCAGAGAGAGTTTTAGAGATTGCTTGGGAGAATTAGGATCGCTCGACATTCTCTTGTTAATTTCTTCAAAAATCTATTCTGAAAAACATGAAATAAGTGATATTCTTATGCAAGAATGGAAACTATCAATAAAATCACTACAGCAATCCCAGTTATAATTATCCGGTGTTACCAAATATTTATATCACCCATGCTTCAATCAAGCTGTAGGCATATCCCAACCTGTTCAGAGTATGCGCTAGAGGCTTTTAAGGAACATGGGCTTTTAAGAGGTTTTTACTATACAGGGAAAAGACTAATTAGTTGTCGTCCTGGTGGCAGTCATGGCTATGATCCTGTTCCAAAACCTGGGTCAAAAATACATGAATAATAGAATATTTTTATACAGCTCTTTGTTTTTAGTTCTGATTTTACTGTTTGATGCATCAAGCAACAATGTTAGCCAGTCAATTGTTAGTTCACAACCTAATATTCCGGAAACAAGCTCGGCAAGTAATCAAAAAAATATAGAACCAAAACAAAATATCATTAAAAGCAGCAGGGGTAGTTCCAACAAAAATATTGAAGTAACAACAGACACGCTGAAAGTTAATATCAGTCTAGATGATGGAGCTATAGTTTCGTCAGAATTACTTAAATACCTAAAAAATTTTGGGTCTTCTAATGAAAAGGTTAGGCTTTTAAATAACACGAAAGGATCACGTTATACTGCTTTAGCTAATGTCCAAAGCCAAGAATTAGATGCCCCAATGAAATATACTTCGGTTAAAACTAAATACTCTCTCGAGGATAATAATAAATTAACAGTGTCTATTCAAGGAACAGCATCTGGTTTAACAGAGGTTACTAAAAGCTATACATTTACCAGAAATAGTCATTTGATTGAAGTTCAACAATTAGTTAAAAATACTTCTAATAAAAAAATTGAATGGAGACAATACAATACCTTAAGTCGTGGTGAAGAGACCGAGGGTAACGTCATGCTTTATACTTATACGGGCGCAGCTTATTTCGATAGTGAAGACAAGTTTAATAAAATTGACTTTTCAGATATAGAGGATGAAAGTTTCCAAAAAGAAGTAAAAACAAGCTGGATAAGCATGATTCAACATTATTTTTTTACAGCATGGCTGCCATCAGAAAAAGGTTCTGATAAAAAGACGATCTATACAAGATTGCTTTCTGAGGACAATAAAAACAGTTACCAAATTGGAAGTGTTGACAACTATATTGCTTTGTCTCCAGGCGAGTCTTATTCTTTTGACAGCAAACTATATATAGGGCCAAAAGTTCAGGCTGAAATAACAGACTTGGCACCTGGCCTTGCGCTTACAGTTGATTACGGAGTTTTAACCTTTCTTGCGGCGCCACTTTTTTGGATTTTAGAAAAAATTCATTTAATTTTTGGGAATTGGGGGTGGTCAATTATTATGCTCACGATTTTGATTAAAATAGTATTTTTTAAACTATCAGAAGCTAGTTATAAATCCATGGCCAAAATGAAAAAATTAACTCCGAGAATGACTGCTCTGAAAGAAAGATATGGGGATGATAAAAAACAATTTAGCGAAGCATTGATGAAAATTTATAAGGAAGAAAAAGTAAATCCGTTGGGTGGTTGCTTGCCGATACTTATCCAGATACCAGTTTTCATTGCCCTGTACTGGGTAATTATTGAAAGCGTTGAGATGAGACATGCCCCCTTTATTGGATGGATAGAAGATTTATCAAGCGCGGATCCGTTATATATTTTACCGGTCCTCATGGGGATATCAATGTATGCTCAACAAAAACTGAATCCTGCTCCTACAGACCCAATGCAGGCAAAAATATTTCTCACCCTGCCTTTTGTTTTTACCTTCTTATTTGCAACTTTCCCGTCAGGGCTTGTTCTTTATTGGGTAACAAATAATATTCTTTCAATAGCACAACAATATGTTATTAATAAAAGAATAATCACTTAAATTCTATGACCGTCAAAGAAACAATAGCGGCAATTTCAACAGCTCATGGGAAGTCAGCTATAGGCGTGATAAGGGTATCAGGGAAAAATGTACTTAAAATAATTAAAGATTTTATAGGCAGTGAACTCAAGCCAAGATTTGCAACCAATGTTAAAATACGCGAGAAGAGTAATGCCTTAATTGATGATGTAATTGTAATTTATTACAAAGCCCCGTCTTCCTATACGGGTGAAGATATGCTAGAAATACAATCACATGGCAATCCAATTACAATGGATTTTATTTTAGAACAGATCTGTGATGTTTATGCGAGGCTTTCTAAGCCAGGGGAATTTACTGAAAGAGCATTTTTAAATAATAAAATTGATTTAGTTCAAGCTGAGGCAATAGCAGATTTAATAAATGCTTCTCATATCAGTGCATCTAAAGCGGCAATGATAACGCTCCAGGGTAATTTTTCAAAAAATATAGAACTACTAATTGAAGAAGTGCTTGCTCTTAGAGCAAACATTGAAGCTTGTATTAATTTTCCAGAAGATGACTCTCCAGACAACAGCAATAAAAATAATTTTAACGCAATAAATTCTTTAATAGCTAAATTGAGTAAACTTATAAAATCTGTAGACAATGGAATAGTAGTCAATAAAACACCTACCATAACAATCATTGGGAAGCCTAATGTTGGAAAATCATCTTTGGCAAACCTTCTTCTTGGAGAACAAGGATCAATAGTTTCATCAACACCCGGAACCACAAGAGATGCTCTTCATCATGAAGTGGTTCTTGCTAAAAACAATATTACTATTATTGATACGGCCGGACTTAGAAAAACTTCTGACAGCATAGAACTACAAGGAATAGAGATTACAAAAAAATCTATCAATACCGCAAGCCTGGTTTTGTATGTTGTTGATGATTCGCTTGGTTTTGATACAGAGGACAAAGCTTTAATTGCTGAAAATAAAATTAATAATTATTGGGTTGTTAATAATAAAATTGATCTTACTGGGGCTGACCCAACAATGATAAAAATAAGCAATGTTAATCATTTCAATATATCTACAATTCAAAATCTTGGCACTGATAATCTAAAAAAGAAGCTGTCTGAAAATAGTGTTCCAGATGATGAAACGACAGGCACAGCAAGGTTGCGTCACCGCGAACATCTAAAATCTTGCTTAGAAAACCTTTACATGGCGCTTGATTGCAACAATAATCTACAATTAGAGTTAGTAGCAGAGGAATTGCGCTTAGCCCATGTTAGCTTAGTTGCTATAATGGGCGGGGATGTAAATGAAGATTTGTTAGATAAAATATTTTCAGATTTCTGTATTGGTAAATAGTTATGAAAAAATTTGATGTAATTGTTATAGGCGGAGGACATGCAGGCTGTGAAGCTGCACATGCTGCCGCAAGGGCAAACGTTAGTGTTGCTCTCATTACTATGAAACACGAAAGCATTGGGCAGATGAGCTGTAACCCTGCCGTTGGAGGGATAGGTAAATCACACCTAGCAAAAGAAGTTGATGCTTTAGATGGTTTAATTTGTAAAATTGCAGATCATTCTGCGTTGCAGAGGCGGAAGCTTAATGCCAGCAAGGGCCCAGCCGTCCAAGCAACAAGAATTCAAACATGTAGAGATACCTATAAATCAAAAATGCAACAAGCAATTGATGCTCAAAAAAATCTTAGTGTTGTAGAGGGAATGGTTTCTAATATTATTTTGGATAAAGAGATTTTGCAGGGCGTAGTAATGTCTGATGGTAGTAAAGTTTTTGCAAAAACTGTGGTTTTAACAACAGGAACATTTCTTGGGGGCAAGATCCATATTGGAGATAAATCATTTTCTGCGGGGAGATTGGGCGACAATGCATCAAATGAACTAGAAAACTTTTTCAAAAAATATGGTTTTTCTCTTGGTCGTCTTAAAACTGGTACACCACCAAGAATTTTAAAAAGCTCAATAGACTACTCTTTACTAGAAGAGCAAGGAAGCGATAAAAATAAGCCCTGCTTGTCATATATGCATGACCATTATGGGCAAACGCCAAATATTATCTCTGAAATACCATGTCATATAACTTATACAAATAACGAGACACATAAAATTATTAAAGATAATCAATCTTTATCGCCGCTATACAATGGAGTTATAGATTCTGTTGGACCAAGATATTGCCCTTCTATTGAAGACAAGGTGGAAAGGTTTTATGACAAGGATGCTCATCAGGTTTTTCTTGAGCCAGAAACTCTTTCAGATAAAGAGATATACCCTAACGGACTTTCAACATGCTTGCCCGAAGATGTTCAATTAAGTTTTTTAAGAACAATCAAAGGATTGGAAAATTGTGAAATCACTCAACCGGGATATGCAATAGAGTATAGTTACTTTGATCCACGCGGACTTACAAAATATTTAGAAACTAAGAAAATTAAAAATTTATTTTTTGCTGGCCAGATTAATGGAACTACTGGATATGAAGAAGCTGCTGCCCAAGGAATAATTGCAGGAATCAACGCCTCTTGTTCTGTAAGAAATATTGAGATGTGGTGTCCTAACAGAGATCAAGCGTATATAGGAGTTATGGTTGATGACCTAGTAACCTTGGGGGTGACGGAACCTTATAGGATGTTTACTAGCAGAGCAGAACATAGACTGAGACTACGTGAAGATAATGCCGATGAAAGATTAACGGCTATTGGTCATAAACTTGGGGTTGTCTCTAGCGAGAGATTATTGTCTTTGAAAAATAAAATCCAAAAGATTAAAGCTGAAAGCAAAAGGCTTGAGGAAATAAAAATATTGCCATCAAGCAAAGTTTCTTCAATTTTAGAAAAAAAGTTTAACCTAAAGTTAAAAAATGTCCAAACAATGAAGAGTTTGCTTAAAATGTCTGATATTGGGTATAAAGATATTCAAGGGTTAGAGTCTTTTGGCAAAACTATAAATTCAGATATTGGTCACCTGGTTGCAATACAAGAAAGATATGAGGGATATCTGAAAAGACAGGACCAAGAAGTATCAAATATTTTAAAAACACAGAATATAAAAATTCCTGAGCAAATCATTTATAATGAAATCAAAGGTTTGTCTAATGAGGCAAAAGAAAAATTATCAGAAGTTATGCCCCATACGTTAGGCCAGGCTTCTAGAATTTCTGGAATAACCCCTGCGATTATTTCGTTATTGAGAATATATATTAAAAAACACTCTTTATAAAAACCTGCTATTATCCTGTTACTTACCAACCTGAAAATAATATTATGACTAAACAAGACCCTGAACTAAGTAAAATTTTAATGGCATTGTCATTAAATATTGATGATTCTATTATCGAAAGAATAGAAGAATATCTTGAGATTCTTTTTAAGTGGCATGAGCAAAACAATATAATTTCTACCCGTGACCGCACATATTTTTTACAAAGAGATTTTTTTGACTCACTTTCAATGCTCAGTCATCTCCCAAAGGGGGCATTACTAGATGTTGGTACAGGAGCAGGAATACCAGGTATATTGTTATCCTTTTTTAGGCCAGATGAGCATATTACCTTGTTAGATAGAAGAGATAACCCTATAAGGTTTTTAGAACATGTTAAGCTAATACTTAAGCTAGAGAATATAGATATAGTGAAAACTGATATTAATAAAATGACAATAACAGAAAGCCCTGGGGCGGTAATTTTTAAAAACTTCAGTAATAAGGTGGTATCTAAATTATCATTTGAAGCAAAGCTGGCATATATTGTTAACATGGTTAGAAACAATCTGGGAGCTACATCAAAAATATTTTTACTTACAGGCTCAAATGCACTTACTCTACAAGATAACATGAGCAAGCACTGCGACAGTTTAAATTCAAAGATAGCTATTACAAAAATTGAAACGCCTTACTTTGATACAAATAGATATATTTTAGAGATTACATAATGACGGAAGTCCTGGCAGTCGTAAATCAAAAAGGTGGCGTAGGTAAAACAACTTCATGTATAAATATATGTGCGAGTCTTGCAAAAACCAAAAGAAAAACTTTGCTTGTAGATCTCGACCCACAATCAAATGCGACAAGAGGATGTGGTGTTGACCCACATGCTTTAAATCATTCTATTAATGATGCTCTTTTAGGAAGGAATGAGACAGAACAATGTTTGATCCCCCTTAATGATTTAGGATTTACAATTTTACCCGCTACCCCTGAACTTACAGAAGCAGAGGTTATGCTTTTGTCTTCTGAGTCCAAAGAGTTTACGCTAAAGAATATTTTAGCAGAATATGAGTCTAAGTTTGATTACATAATTATTGATTGCCCACCGTCCTTAAATATCTTAACAGTAAATGCTTTGACAGCTGCAACAGGAGTTCTTATCCCTGTCCAGTGTGAATTTTTTGCCCTGCAGGGTTTAAGCGAACTTATGACAACCATTGATACAATTAAATCCAGCAGTAATAAAAATCTTGTGGTAAAAGGAATTATAAGAACAATGTTTGATCCAAGAAATAATCTTGCTACTGATGTAAGCGCTCAACTTGTGAAGTTTTTTACTGACAAGCTTTATAGAACCATGATACCTAGAAACATTACACTTGCTGAAGCACCAAGCCATGGATTGCCTGTTATTAAATATGATAAAAACTCAAAAGGAGCGCTATCATATTTGTCTTTAATAGGTGAAATATTAAAACAAGAAAAACTGTAATCTATACATCTGCTCAATACCGAGTTATATTTAGCTTATGACGAAAAGAAAAGCCTTGGGCTCAGGTCTTGAAGCACTACTTAGCGCTAAACCTGTAAATAAAAATACGCAAACACCTCAAACTGATAATGAGAATTCAAACCAGAGAATTTTGTCTATTCCAGTAGATAAGATTACAAGAAATAAAGACCAGCCAAGACAGGTGTTCTTTAATGAATCTCTTGAATCAATGGCTTCCTCTATTAAGGAAAATGGCCAACTAGCACCGATTATAGTTCGCAAAGGAAAGGATGGTTATGAGCTAATAGCTGGCGAGAGAAGGTGGAGAGCAATGCAGTCAATCAAAGAAGATATGATTGACGCAATAGTTATGGATGTTACCGACAAGGAGTCGGCCTTGATTGCTATCGTTGAAAATGTACAAAGAGAGCAACTGAATGCCATTGAAGAGGCTGAAGCTCTTCATAAATTAAATGCAGAATATGGCATGACTCATGATGATATTGCAAAATACACCGGCAAATCTAGATCACACATCACTAATATTTTGAGATTAAACGCCCTTACGAAATATGTAAAATCAAAACTAGCTGACGGCTTGATTGAAATGGGCCACGCAAGAGCAGTTCTTGCTCTTGATGCAACCCTGCAAGAATCAATAATTAAACAAGCTATTTCAAGAAAATTATCTGTCCGTGCTGTTGAAGGCTTAGTCCGTAATTTTAAGGTGAAACCTGCCAAAAAAATAAAAGATGTTGACCATGACACCATTTCTTTGGAAAAAGAACTTTCTGAGTATTTAGCCGCGGATATTAAAATAAACCATAATATTGCAGGTACCGGGAAGATAGAAATAAAATATAAGAGCCTGAACGAGTTACAGGGAATTGTGGCTAAATTTAAAAAATAATAATTCCTATATTTTTCTGTATATAAATTGAACTAAACATAATAGTCCTCTATAATACTCATGACCATTAAGGAAGTGGTTTTTTGCTTCACGGTGAACATCAAAAATGCTAAGGGTAATAATATACCAAGGCTCAATTTCAATAATTGTAGCGCTTGTTTTTTTGAGCTTAGGCTCAGTTAACATACTATCGTCGATATATGGCGGTTTTATGTCAATAGTAAATTCATTACTCCTCGCACGCAGTGTAAACTCAGCTGGTAAAGCAGCTTCAGAGCAAAAACAGGCAAGAAGCGCCTTAGTGTTATTGAAAAGCGTTGTTTTTAGGTTATTTTTAGTTTTAATTGGTTTCTACTTAGGAATTGTATATTTAAAGCTTGTCGCCATAGAGATAATAATAGCATTTTCTTTAGCTCAATTAGGCTATGTCTTCTATAAGTCCAAGAATATTTACTAATTGAAAGACGAGAATAGGTTTTATGAGTCAAGGCGAAGGTCCAGCAACAGATAATCCGGTAGCGTATATATCGCATCATTTACAGCCACTTCAATATGGTGACGGATTTTGGCAAATTAATGTAGACACAATGTTTTTTAGCACATTAATTATGTTAGGAGTAATGTGGGTAGCATATAAAGTTGGAAAAAATGTTTCTGTTGGAGCACCAACAGGGGCGCAAAATATCTTAGAGACTCTCATAGATTTCGTGAATGGACTTGTAAAAGAAGCTTTCCCAAAACCCAATAAAATAGTTGGACCTCTTGGGCTTACAATATTTGTATGGGTATTTTTAATGAATGCAATGGATTTAATTCCTGTAGATTTATTACCTAAAGCTGCAGAGATGATGGGCATTGTGGGCCAAGATGGAAAGTATGCCTTAAAAGTTGTGCCAACAACTGACCCTCATACAACCTTTGCTATGGCATTAACAGTTTTTGCAATTTGTGTTTATTACAATGTGAAGAATAAAGGTCTTGGAGGATATTTTAAATCATTCCTCGTACATCCTTTTGGAATTGCTTTAGCACCAATAAATTTTGTACTAACTATGGTAGAAGAAATAGCTAAACCATTAAGTTTAGCCTTAAGGCTCTTTGGAAATATGTTTACTGGGGAGTTAGTATTTCTATTAATAGCAATATTACCTTGGTACATAATTCCAATACCAGGCAGTATGTGGGCAATATTTCACATACTTGTAATAACACTACAGGCTTTTATATTTATGGTACTTACCATCATGTATATAAGCTTGGCATCAGAAGAATCACATTAAACACGAGGATAAAAAATGGAAAATACACTAACACCACAAATGATTACCGAGATCTATGCATCTACAAGTTTAGGGGTTGCTATTATGTTAGCAGCAGCAGGACTTGGTTCAGCATTAGGCTGGGGTTTAATATGCATGAAATATATCGAAGGTATTGCTAGACAACCAGAAATGTTGCCTGCATTAAGAATACAAATGTTTATCACTGCAGGTTTAATGGAGTCATTCCCATTTATTGTTTTAGCATTCGCAATGTTTTTTGTTTTTGCTAATCCATTTATTGGCGCAGCAAAAGCAGCACTTGGCGCGTAATTAACTTAATTGATAGGTTTTTGATATGAATATAACAGCAACATTATTTGGACAGATGATAACATTTGTTATTTTTGTCTGGTTTATTAAAGCGTACTTATGGGAACCGCTTACGTCTGCAATGGATGAAAGAACCAATAAAATTGCAGATGGTTTGGCTTCTGCTGAGCTTGGCGAAAAGAGAATAGACGAAGCTAATATAGAGTATAACCGTATAGTTGATGAGGCTAAAAGCAAGGCATCAGATGTTATAACTATGGCTAACCAACAATCATCAAATATTATCGGTGAAGCAAAAACAATTTCAAAGAAAGAAGCAGATAAAATTATTGCTTTATCAAATCAACAAATCGGGCAAGATTTAAATATCGCCAAAGATACGCTAAGAAAAGATATCTCGCGGATTGCAATTTCTTGTGCAGAAAAAATAATTAAGGCAGAAATTAATGAAGAAAAACACAAGGCCATATTTGATGAAGCCTTAAAGGAGCTTAAGTAAATTGTCTGAAAATTATATATATTCTAGGCCTTATGGTGAAGCTGCATTTAAGCTTGCTGTGGAAGACAAAAGCATCGAAAACTGGTCTATTCATTTAGCCGAACTATCAACCATAGTTTCAGATTCTCAGACCATAGCTATATTGTCAGACCCTAAGATTGATAATGCAATGTCGTTAAAATTTCTGTCAAGTTTCTTAGATGACGTTAGTAATAAGAATTTTCTGAGTTTTTTATCATTACTTGTTGAAACTAAGAGAATAATTTATATGCAAGAAATTGCAGAGATTTTTGAATCATTAAAATTTAAGCATAATAATATTCGTGTTGTTGAAGTTGAATCTGCACACGAAGTGTCAGCAGACCAATTAGACTCTTTAACATCTTTATTAAAAGATAAGTATCAATCTGAAGTAAAAGTAAAGGTTTCTATTAATAAAGCATTAATGGCAGGATTAAAAATAAAATCTAATAATGAAGTAATCGATTTAACTATTAAAAGTAGACTAGACCAAATGGAACAACAATTAATAATCTAAGTATAAGGTATAAATATGACTATCAATCCAACCGAAATAAGTAACATCATAAAAGCTAAGATTAAAGATTATGATCTCAAGACAACGGCACATAATGAAGGGACGGTTGTATCCGTTACTGATGGTATTGCCAGAGTATATGGAATAACCGAGGCTCTTCAGGGTGAAATGTTAGAGTTTCCAAATAAGATATATGGAATGGCTCTTAACCTTGAACGTGATTCTGTAGGAGCAGTTATACTTGGTGATTATAAAAATATTTCTGAAGGAGACATTGTAAAGTGTACTGGAAGAATTTTAGAGGTTCCGGTAGGACCAGAATTATTGGGAAGAGTTGTGAATTCACTTGGAGAACCAATTGATAACAATGGTCCAATTAACTCTAAAAATACATCACCTATAGAAAAGATTGCGCCAGGCGTAATTGAGCGTAAATCTGTCGATCAACCAGTACAAACTGGCATTAAAGCTATTGACTCGATGGTTCCAATTGGACGTGGCCAACGGGAATTAATTATTGGCGATAGACAAACAGGTAAAACAGCTGTAGCGATTGATGCGATAATTAACCAAAGAGATACAGGCGTAAAATGTATTTATGTAGCAATTGGTCAAAAAGCATCTTCTGTAGCACAGGTTGTTAGAAAACTAGAAGAACATGATTCGTTAAAACATACAATAATTGTAGCTGCAACAGCTGCAGATTCAGCGGCAATGCAATATATTGCACCTTACTCAGGTTGTGCAATGGGTGAATATTTTAGAGATATTGGCGAAGACGCACTTATTATATATGATGATTTAACAAAACAAGCTTGGGCATACAGACAAGTATCACTTCTTCTAAAAAGACCTCCAGGTAGGGAAGCTTATCCTGGCGATGTATTTTATTTACACTCAAGACTATTAGAAAGATCTGCGAGAATCAATGAAGATGCAGTTTCAGAATTAACTAGTGGGAAAGTCAAAGGGAAAACAGGGTCCCTTACTGCAATGCCAATTATTGAAACGCAAGCAGGTGACGTGTCAGCATTTGTACCAACTAATGTTATATCTATCACAGATGGACAAATTTTCTTAGAATCTGATTTATTTAATGCTGGTATTCGACCTGCAATCAATGCTGGATTATCTGTCTCAAGGGTAGGTGGGGCAGCGCAGACAAAGATAGTTAAAAAATTGGGTGGTGGAGTAAGATTAGCTTTGGCGCAATATCGTGAATTGGCTGCATTTTCTCAATTTGCATCAGATCTAGATGAAGCTACAAAAAAACAATTAGACAGAGGCCAAAGAGTCACAGAACTTATGAAACAAAATCAATACTCGCCATTGAGTGTTGCAGAAATGTCACTATCACTTTTTTCAGCCAATGAAGGCTACTTTGACGATGTAGAGATTAATAAAATAATGTCTTTTGAAAAAGCTTTACATGAATTTGTTAGAAGCAATCATAAAGATTTAATAGATCTTATTAACTCATCACTAGATTATAATGATGATATGGCAGCTAAAATGAAAATAGCGTTAGATGATTTTAAAACTAATGGTGTTTGGTAATGGCAGGTAGTCAAGAAATAAGAACTCAAATAAAGAGTATTCAAAATACTCAGAAGATTACCAAGGCAATGGAAATGGTTGCTGCAAGTAAAATGAGAAAGGCTGTTGGTCAAATGGAAAAAGCGCGTCCCTATGCAAATAAAATATCTTATGTAATGTCTCATCTTGCTAATGCGCATGCCGAATATAATTCTGTATATTTTGAAGTCAGAGAAGTTAAAAAAAGAGCTTATATAGTAGTTTCTTCTGACAGGGGACTTTGCGGAGGATTAAATAATAATTTATTTAAAAAAGTAATTGAGTCTACCCTAGAAAATAAAAAAAATGAAATTGATACAAGCTATAGTGTTTTTGGCAATAAGGCAGCAGGATTTTTTCAAAGAATTGGTGGCGAAGTAATATCTCAGTCAACTCAAGTGGGTGACCAACCTAAAATAGAAGATTTGTTAGGAACAATAAAATCAACAATCGATAAATTTATATCTAAGGATGTTGACGAAGTATATGTTGCTTACAATAAATTTTTTAATACCGTTAGTCAAATACCGACAATTGATAAAATATTACCAATTTCATCAAATGATGAAGCAATAGATAAAGAGTATTCTCATTACTGGGATTATCTATATGAACCTGATGCGAAAGAAGTTTTAGAATCTTTATTTGTTAGATTTATTGAGTCACTAACTTATAGAGCTGTGGTAGAAAATATTGCTTCAGAACAAGCATCGCGCATGGTAGCCATGAAATCATCATCAGATAACGCGTCTGATCTGATTGATGAATTACAAATAATTTATAACAAAAATAGACAGGCAGCAATTACACAAGAAATATCTGAGATTATTTCAGGTGCATCTGCATTATAATTAATTAAGAAATGGAGCATATTAAATGGAAATAGGTAAAGTAGTAGAGATAATTGGTGCGGTTATCGATGTACAATTCTCACGTGATTCAATCCCGAACATATACGATGCCCTTTTGGTTGAAGAAGGTGGTTTAACTCTAGAAGTACAACAACAAATTGGTGACGGGATTGTTAGAACAATTGCCATGGGGACAACCGATGGATTAAAGAGAGGCCTTGAAGTTAAAAATACTGGTGCTCCAATTAATGTTCCAGTAGGGAAAGGAACTCTTGGGCGAATAATGAATGTCTTGGGAGAACCTATTGATAACAAAGGTCCGATTAAATCTGATTCTACAATGCCTATACATAGAGCCCCTCCAACTTTTGCAGAACAAGCATCTGAAGTTCAGTTACTAGAAACTGGAATTAAAGTAGTAGACTTGATTTGTCCGTTTGCCAAGGGTAGTAAAGTAGGATTATTTGGTGGTGCGGGTGTTGGTAAAACTGTAATTCTTATGGAATTAATTAGAAACATTGCTGCTGAACATAGTGGGTCATCTGTATTTGCAGGTGTAGGGGAAAGAACACGAGAAGGTAATGATTTCTATCATGAAATGACAGATGCGAAGGTTATCGATAAAGTTGCGCTTGTTTATGGGCAGATGAATGAACCTCCAGGAAATAGATTACGTGTAGCATTGACCGGCCTTACAATGGCAGAGCATTTTCGCGACGCAGGAAGTGACACACTTCTTTTCATTGATAATATTTATAGATATACGCTTGCAGGAACTGAAGTTTCAGCATTGCTAGGACGTATGCCGTCAGCTGTAGGTTATCAGCCTACATTGGCTGAAGAAATGGGTGTTTTACAAGAGCGTATTACATCTACAAAAACTGGCTCCATTACATCAATTCAAGCGGTATATGTACCGGCAGATGATTTAACGGATCCTAGTCCAGCTACGACTTTTGCTCATTTGGATGCAACTGTTGTTCTTTCTAGAAATATTGCAGAACTTGGAATTTATCCTGCTGTTGATCCACTAGACTCAACTAGTCGTCAATTAGATCCTCTAGTTATAGGACAAGAACATTACGATACTACAAGAGCAGTTCAAAGTGTCTTACAAAAATATAAGGAGTTAAAAGATATTATAGCCATCTTAGGTATGGATGAATTATCTGATGAAGATAAGTTGTCTGTTAACAGGGCAAGAAAAATACAAAGATATTTATCTCAACCATTCTTTGTCGCTGAGACGTTCACGGGAACACCTGGAAAATATGTGTCGTTAAAAGATACTATTCAAGGTTTCCAAGCAATAGTAAATGGTGACTATGATGATTTACCTGAACAAGCTTTTTATATGATTGGTAAAGTTGAAGAAGCTAAGAAAAGAGCGGATGAGTTATAATAATGTCAGATAAAACAATGAGACTGGATATTGTAAGTGCTGAAGAAGAATTATTTTCTGCAGAAGTCCAGATGGTTTATGCACCGGCTGAAATGGGCGAAGTGGGGATAACTCCCAAACATACTCCGTTATTGACAAAGTTAAAAGCTGGCGACGTAAGAGCGGAGATATCAGATAGCGAAACAAAGATCTTTTTTATTAGTGGCGGAATATTAGAAATTCAACCTAATGCGGTAACTATTCTATCTGATACAGCTATTAGGGAATCAGATTTAGATGAAGACAGAGCCAAGAAATCTGAATTAGCAGCAAAACAAGCAATGGAAAATAGCAATAGCGACATGGATTTGGTCAAAGCAAAAACAGAATTAGCACAAGCTGCTGCACAGCTAAGGTTAATCAAAAAGCTGAAGGGTAAGAGATAGTCTTAGCCAGGAGACCTAAAGTGTCATTAACAACTATCATATTAGCAGCTGGCAAAAGCACCAGGATGCTATCACTGAAGTCAAAATTATTATTCAAGATATCAGGCGAACATATTATTGAGCATGTTTGCAGAGCAGTAGCATCTATAAATTCTAAAAATATAGTTTGTGTTTTAGGTAATTCGCCACAGCAGTTAAAAGACTTTATCAAACAGAATGAAATACAAAGTGTTGATCAGAAAAATCCTTGTGGCACTGCTAATGCAGTTAAAATTGCTATAAGTTCAATGCCGGTAAATAAAAATAATAAAATATTAATACTATGTGGTGACGTACCATTTATATCTCCAGTAACGCTCAAGAGAATGGTTTCAAAGCTTGATAATTCTGATTTATGCTTAGGTACTTACATACAAGAAAACCCAGCTGGCTATGGAAGAATTATTAGAGATAATAAAAAAATAGTTGAAATTATTGAGGAAAAAGATGCTAGCAGTAAAATAAAAAAAGTTAATGAAATCAATACAGGTATAATATGTATTAATGAAGGAGTTTTGAGAAAGTTTATTGGTAAGATAAAAAATAATAATAAACAGAAAGAGTATTATCTGACCGATATAATTAAGCTTTTGAGCGATAATAATTATAAAATATCAAGTTATACTATAAAGAATGGCTTAGAAACTATGGGCATCAACTCTAAAAAAGATTTAGTAGACTTAGAGCGTAAACTACTAATTAAAAAGGCTAATGACTTGCTTAACAAAGGCGTCTTAATTAGAGATGTAATGAGAACCGATATTAAAGGTGATTTAAAAGTTCAAAAAGATGTAGAGATTGATATTAATTGCATCTTTGAAGATAAAGTCTCGATAGGTTCAAATACTACTATTGGTCATAATTGTTATCTCAATAGATGTAAGATTGGTAAAAATGTACACATAAAACCAAACACGATTATATTTGGCGCTACAATTGGTGATAATTGCATTGTAGGACCCTATGCGAGAATAAGGCCGGGTACTATTTTAAAAAATGATGCACAGGTTGGGAACTTTGTTGAAGTTAAAAACTCTATAATAGGAAATAGAACTAAAATTAATCATCTTAGTTATATTGGAGATGCAGAGCTTGGCGCAGACATTAACGTTGGTGCCGGCTGTATTACTTGTAATTATGATGGAGAAAAAAAATATAAGACTATAATTGAGTCAAACTCATTTATTGGTTCTGGTACGAGATTAGTGGCTCCAGTTAAAGTTGGCAAAGGTTCCTACATTGCAGCTGGATCAACTGTCACTAAAGATACTCCCGGTGGTGGAAGCCTAACTATCGCGCGTAGTAAACAAATTTCTATACCAAAATGGAAAAGTAAGGCCACAAAAGGTAAAAAATAATGTGCGGTATATTTGGCGCCGTCTCTTCAGTAGACATACAAAAAGATCTTATTGAAGGCTTATTTAAATTAGAATATAGAGGCTATGACTCAGCTGGCTTATCTCTGATTTCTAAATCATCTAAAATTAAAAGGATCAGATGTACTGGCAAAGTTAAGGAATTAAAAAAACTACTAAGTACATCCAAGGTGACAGGGAAATGTGGGATAGCTCATACACGTTGGGCGACACATGGTATCCCAAATCTCAGGAATTCACACCCGCATAACTCAGGCCCTTTTTCAATTGTGCATAATGGTATTATTGAAAACTCAGATGAGCTTAAATTAATTCTAATAAAGAAGGGTTTTAAATTTACATCAGATACAGACTCAGAAGTAATAGCGCATTTATTAGCTTCTTGTGTAACGAAAAAAAAAGGTTTATTGGAAATAGTTTTAGCAGCTCTTGATAAATTAAAAGGATCTTTTGCACTTGCTGTTATACATCAAGACAATCCTGATAGCATTATCGTTGCATCAAATGGGAGTCCATTATTGATTGGTATAGGCAAGAGTGCTACTTATATAGCCTCTGACATTCATGCATTAATTAGTAAAACAAAAAAATATATACCCCTTGAGGATAATGAGTTAGCTATAGTTTCTAGAAATAATGTTTCTCTCTACAATCAAAAAGGCAAAAAAATAACTAGATCTCCATTAATTACTAAACAGAGTAGCAAGACAGTATCAAAAAATGGTTTTAAGCATTACATGCAAAAAGAAATCTTTGAGCAGAAAGATATTATAGATAGAGTTATTAAAGACAGGCTAGGGAGTAAAACAATATTGCCAAATATTTTTGGCCCCAAGTCCGATGTTATGCTTAAATCTATAAAACATGTTCATTTTGTTGCTTGTGGTACAAGCTACAATGCATCGCTCATTGCTAAGTATTGGATTGAAGAGTTATCAGATATTATGTGTACAGCTGAAATAGCTAGTGAGTATAGGTACAGAACAATTAATGTGCCCAATGATACACTATTTGTTGCAATATCACAGTCTGGTGAAACTGCTGATACAATATATTCTGTAAAAAAAGCAAAGTCTAGCAACTATAAATCTATTTTATCTATATGCAATGTTCCAGAGAGTACAATAACTCGTTTATCAGATTATAGTTATTTAATGCAAGCTGGCCCAGAAATAAGCGTGGCATCAACCAAAGCATTTACATCGCAGTTAATAGCATTACTGTTATTATCAACAACTTTATCAAGATCTTCCGCTAAATATTCTGTTGAGTATGAGATTGTGAAACAAATCAAGACATTGCCAAAAATTTTAGATAAAACTTTTGAGCTTGAAAAAGACATGAAGATAATGGCAAAACAATTTAAAAACAAGCACCATACTTTATTTTTAGGACGAGGAGCATCATATCCAATTGCACTAGAAGCAGCACTTAAGTTAAAAGAGATTAGTTATATACATGCAGAAGGCTATGCTGCTGGGGAATTAAAACATGGGCCATTAGCCTTAGTTGATAAAGACATGCCTGTTGTTGGATTAATGCCTGATAATAATCTTGTGAATCAGGTGCTTTCTAATTTGTCCGAAGTAAAAGCAAGACATGGACTTGTTTATATATTCACTAATAAAAAAATGAAATTAAAGAAAAACGATAAAACTAAAATTATTACTATGCCTGCTTGTGGACACTACATTGCGCCATTAGTTTACGTAATACCGATGCAATTACTTTCTTATCATGTAGCTATCTTTAAGAAAACCAATATTGATCAGCCTCGTAATTTAGCCAAATCAGTAACAGTGGAGTGAGTTTCAATGGACAGGATGGGTATGTCCTACCTGGTCTAATACCCCATTTAAGTAGCTGTATCTAAAATATCCCTATTGAATTATAATAATTTTTCAATACTTTAGTGATCTTAATAATATGCCTTTTACCTCAAGAACAGAGATACCTGAAAAAGATAGAACAGATTTAGGTAATATTTCAAAAATGTTTCCATATATATGGGCATTTAAATCAAGAGTAGTATTTGCTTTATTATTTTTAATCATTGCAAAATTAGCAACCGTTGCAGTCCCAATATTATTAAAAGAGATAGTAGATTCTCTCAATAGTGAAAAAACTTTATTAATTTTACCTCTTGGTCTTTTAATTGCATATGGATCACTAAGACTCACTACAGCTTTTTTTAATGAACTTAGAGATATTCTATTTGCAAAGGTTAGATATCATGCTGTTTATAAAATATCAGTAAAAGTTTTAGACCATCTTCATAAAATGTCTTTGCGATTTCATTTAGAAAAACAAACTGGGTCAATTGTTAGAGATCTTGAGAGAGGAACTCAAAGCTTATCATCCCTAATTAACTATATGATGTTTATTATTTTACCAACAATTATTGAAGTTTTACTGGTTGGCGCTATTTTACTTGCAACTTATGATATTAATTTTACATTAATAATATTTTCAACAATTGTTATTTATGTATTATTTACTCTAAAGGTAACTAATTGGAGAATGAATTTTAGACATGATATGAACCGTCTTGATTCTGAATCAAGCTCTATTGCTGTCGATAGTTTATTAAATTATGAAACTGTTAAGTATTTTAATAATGAGCAATATGAGATTAAAAGATATAGTGATGTTTTGTTTAAATGGGAGAATGCAGCAATGCAAAGCATGACAACCATGTCATTACTAAATTTTGGTCAAGCTATAATTATTACAATTGGTGTAACATTCATAATGATTTTTGCATCATCCGGGGTTGTAGACGGATCAATGACTTTGGGTGACTTAGTGCTTGTGAACGCATTAATGCTACAGTTATTTGTACCTTTAAATACTTTAGGCATAGTTTATAGGCAAATTATATATGCATTAGCAGATATGAATATGTTGTTAAAGTTATTAGACAAAGATATTGAAATTGTTGATAAAAAAGATGCACAGGAGCTAGTTGTAAAGTCTGGCAATATAAAATTCCAAAATGTTTCTTTTTCCTATAACAACAATAGAAGTATTTTGAAAAATATTTCTTTAGATATACCTGCTGGTAAAAAAATTGCAATTGTTGGTCCTTCAGGAGCTGGAAAATCTACTATAGGAAGACTTCTATTTAGATTTTATAATTCTAATGAGGGTAGTATTTTAATAGATGATCAAAATATTATTGATTGCTCACAATATAGTCTTCATAAAAATATAGCTGTGGTACCTCAAGACACAGTATTGTTTAATGAAAGCATTTTTTTCAATATACAATATGCTGACAACACTTCAACTAAAGAAGATGTAATAAAAGCTGCAACTTTAGCAAACATTCACCACTTCATAGATAGTCTTCCAGAGAAGTATGACACTATAGTTGGCGAGAGAGGATTAAAATTATCTGGTGGAGAAAAACAAAGAATTGCTATCGCAAGAGCAGTGCTAAAAAAACCTAAAATAATATTATTTGATGAAGCTACTTCAAGCTTAGATTCAAAATCAGAAAGTAAGATTTTAAATTCAATGGATACAATTTCAAAAAATATTACATCTTTAGTAATTGCTCATAGACTTTCAACTATTAAGGACGCATATAATATTTATGTTTTAGATAATGGCAAAATTATTGAAAGCGGTAATCATGATTATCTTCTCAGTACAAAGGGGTTGTATTCTCAGATGTGGAGTCTTCAGAAAGAGCCATCAGAATAATTACTGTTAAGATAAAACCAAATATTAAATGGTTTATCATGGTGAGAATAAAAAGCCATTAGGTTATGATGTTAAGAGTAATAGCAAGGGGTGCAAAACATATGTTAAAGCAAAATCAATTAGCAAAAACAGAATGAGCAAAGAGTTAACTCAAACTGATGTTAGTGAAATCATCCAGATGGCTCTTGCTGATGATGTCAGTTTTGAAGCTATCAATTTACAATATGGGCTCAGCGAAGATAGCGTTAAAAAACTAATGAAAAAAAATATTACAAATAACTCTTATAAACATTGGAGAAAAAGAGTTAAACTATTTTCTGAAAGAAGAAAACATTACAAGTAGGCGCTGAAGATGAATGATGAGAAGCCACAGATTATAATCAGAGAATATGCCCGAAATTATGGGAGCCTTAGTATTATTTTTGGTTTTATTGGAATATTTATCTTATCTTTTTTATTAAGCCCAATTGCCTTTATATTTGGTATACTTGCTCTAATAAATAAAGAATATATAGCCGGTATAATAGGAATACTCTTTTCAATTTTTGGAGTGTTAACTTCACCTTTATTAATGGCACTAATACATATGCCAACCATCACTTATATTCATAATGGAATAATGCTTTAATGTCAGAATGTCTATTTTGTAAAATTCAAAAGAAAGGTTATGAAGATGAAATAGCTTATGAAAATGAATTTTTTATTGCAACTCGAGACAGTTACCCTGTAACAAAGTTACACACATTAATTATTCCAAAAAGACATTTTGCATCTTTCTTTGACATGAATGATGACGAGCAAGCTTCTGTTCATCAAATCTTAAAACATCAAAGAGATGAAATAGTTTTGATTGATCCAACAGTGAAAGCCTTTAACTTAGGCGCTAATGATGGCATAGCAGCTGGACAGTCTATATTCCATTTACATATTCATTTATTTCCAAGACGTGTTGGTGATATTGAAAATCCACGTGGTGGCGTTAGAGGTATTATTCCTTCTAAACAAAAATATGTGAAAAAATAAGATTTAAGGTTATATTTCTAACACAGCAAGCAATACTCCTCATAACATAAATTATTCTAAATATCCTCTTGAAATAGTGATGATTAGGAACATACTTAAAGAAAGAGGAGAAGCTATGATTACATCAATTGTTGTATTTTTTTTCTTAATTTGGTTATTTTGTTGTGCATTTAAGGATGAATAATTATGACAGAGATTAGCAAGGATAGAGTAATTGATTGGGATAATCAGTTACGAAAGGAAAGAGATTTAAAGTCTAATCTTGGTGAAAGCTGGACTCTTAGTCAAGTTAAAGAATTGACTGGTAGTTTTAGACGCCTGACTAATAAAGATAAAGACAAAATTGGCACAGGAGTGTTAGTGGACTGTGAAGAATTTTATCTTTCTTTAGATCCCATTGCGCGCAATGCATATAGTGAAATTTGTAAAAACCGAAGCGCAGCTCATTTTTCTATTAAAAGAGGGGATGAAAAATATGATGATGATCCTGCTCTTCAAGAATTTATTTCGTGGGATGAAAAGCTACAATCATTTAAAAAAAATAATGGCTATAAAAATATCTCTAATTAAATTCTTTCAATACACTTTTGGTCGTTATTTCTAGCTGAATTAACATAAGTGCTGACTTTATGTATACTAACAGAATTTGATAGTTTACTATTTTGAATATTATCCCCGCTCAACCATAATTTAATTTCATTATCATTTAGCAGGACAGGCTGTCTATGATGAATATCTTTTAAGCCTCCTTTTGATTTTTCAGTTATTATTGCACACCCAGTCGAGTTATAAATTCCTGCGATATGTATAATGCTATTATCAATGGTATGATAATATGGAATCTTTTTGTTTTCTCGCCTTTCCCAATCAAACCATCTTTTCCATTCATACCATCCATCTGTTAAAAAAATACATCTTTTAGCTTCCTTAAATGACGGTTTTTCATCAAGAGTTTCAATTCTTGCATTAATAATATTCATCGGAGTTTTTGCCCAGCTTGGGGAATATGACCATTTCATAGTTTTTGGCCCACTTGCCAAAACGGTAACATCAGAAGATGGAGATATGTTATAGTTAGGCTCTATATCAATATCATACAGCTCCTTTATTTTATTCTTATTCTTTAAAGTAAATCTTCCACACATATGGTATCCAACGTTATAGGGTATAGACAGCAGTTAATGTCTACTGATACAATTATTATAATGTTTGAGAATATAAAATGATACCTCTGGGAAATAGAATTACAGGATATATAAAAAAATATATATTTAATATTTTAAAAAAGCGGAAAGAAATATTTCCAAAAATACTATCTATAGAATTTACTAGCGCCTGTAATGCTAAATGTATAATGTGTCCGCAACCAGAAATGGATCGTAAGAAAGAGAATATGTCATTTGATGTGCTTCAAAAAGTAGTTGATGACTGCAAAGGCAAGCCTTTAAAAAAAATTAATCTCTTTTGGATGGGTGATTCTACGGTTGATAAAAACATGATTGAAAAAATAAGAATTATAAGAAAAAATCTTCCTAATGTTAAACTTTATCTATCAACAAATGCGCAGCTCTTATCTGAAAAGCGATCAAGAATTTTATTAGAAGAAGATCTACTGGATGTCATTAACTTTGATATTGATGGCCTTAATAAAAATACTTTTGAAGGAATTCGCGTAAAGCTAGATTTTGATGTTGTTACAAAAAATGTTAAGTATTTTTTAAATTATAAAAAAGAACTTAAAAAAAGTGTCCCTGAAACAAGAGTGACAATCATTGACATGAAGCCTACAAAAGATGAGATTTCAGGTTTTATAGCCTATTGGTCTTCTCTGGCTGATAAAGTTGATGTTAATCATTACAATACTTGGGGAGGGACTCAAGATGAGTTGAACTATGATGATGGGCATATTAAAGATGAGCACCATGCTAAGCTGACCGAAAGTACCGATAGTGGTTTTGATTTTGCCTGTACACATCCTTGGGAAGAAATGGTTGTTGGTGCAGACGGAAGAATTGGTTTATGTTGCTTAGATCATGAGCTCAACGAACAGATTGGTGATGTCAAAAGTAATTCTATTGAGGAAATATGGCAAGGAGATGTAATAAATTCTTATAGAACAAAAATGTTAAACTTAGATTACTCATCAATAGGAAGTTGCGCTAATTGTAATGCTCATACTTTTCAGTCAAATAAAACTTGGGCTAAACTTCAAAAAAATTAATTAAGCAGGTTTTCCTAACATTTTTTTCATAAATAACTCAATACCATTACTACAGTTTTGGGCCCAATCTGAAGATGCTGAGCCATCTGCGCTATCTGTTATGTATTTGTAACATTCAAATTTTATATTCATTGCATTGCATACTTTTGCAATTGAGTATGCTTCCATATCAACTACATCAGCATTTATAATTGAAGCATCAGTGACAAAAATATCACCAGATGCGCAGACATAGCCAAGTTTTGAAAAACTGATATCATTTATTTTATCAAAAGGAGTTATTCCTTTTTTAAATCCAAGAGGAGAACAGTCAATGTCATGTTGAATAAACTGTGTACAGCAAATTAAACCAGAAAGATTTTTATTTATTGAGCCACAGGTTCCATAGTTAATGATACTTTTTGGCTTATAGTTTAAAATTATCTCTGTAGCCTTTATTGCTGCGTTTACCTTTCCAAGACCAGTATGTATTATGCCTTCAATATTTTCTGTTTCTTGTTCTAATGCAGAAAGAATAAATACTCCTTCGTCTTTTAACTTTTTTATATAATCATTATATTTATTTATTGTCATTTTTATATCTTCTCAGTATTGTATCCAAGTTATCTATTGTTGCTTTTTTAGCAGTTAAAATATCTGTAACTATTGCACTGTTTAAACAAGTTTCAATAGGATCATTTTTATCTATATTTTTATCGAATGTGGTAATCAGTATATCGATAATCTTTTTTGCAAGTTCAATATTACTTTTTAGTGTCGATATAATTTTATTAATATCAACATCTAGGTATTCCGTTTTATAACAGTCATAATCAGTAACCATTCCTATGGTTGCATATCTAATCTCAGCTTCTCGTGCTAATTTAGCCTCTGGCATATTTGTCATTCCTATTATATCTGCACCATAGAGTTTATATCCTTTAGATTCAGCATGTGTAGAAAACTGTGGCCCTTCTATAGCAACATATGTTCCTTCATGAACAAAGTCTAAGCCAGTTTTTTTTAGGGCATTCACACATGTTTCCATGAGACTTTCACTGGTAGGTTTAGACATTGACACATGACATACAATGTCACTATCAAAGAATGTATTTATACGTTTATAAGTTCTATCTATAAACTGATCAGGCACGACAAACATGCCGGGCTTGATTGCATCATTAAGCGAGCCAACTGCAGAAAAAGATATAATATCAGTGATGCCAAGCTGTTTGAGAGCATCTATATTAGCTCGATAATTTATAAATGAAGGCTGTATATTGTGCTTCTGTCCATGCCTGGGTAAAAAAAATATTTCCTTTCCTTCATGCTTAAAGCTTATAATTTGATCAGATGGTTTGCCCCAAGCAGTAGTTACATCAATATACTTTGCATTTGCATATTTTTCTAAGTTATAAAGACCGCTTCCGCCTATAATACCTAATTTATATTTTGACATATTTAACCTACGGCATTAATCATACTGATTACATTATTACTTAATAATTTTAGCTTTTTGCTGCCACCTAAATTATGCAAATCAATTATAAAACAAAATGTGAGTTTCTTGTTTGTTAAGCTCTTTAGTAGCTTGCAAGATGCTATTGCTGTTCCACCCGTAGCAATTAAATCATCAATGATCATGACTTTATCACTATTTAGTATAGAATGTTTTTGTATTTCAATCTGATCTGTACCATATTCTAGCTTATATTTTTTCTTTATTATTTTCCCAGGAAGTTTGCCTTTTTTTCTTATTGGCACAAAAGGTATAGCATTTTTATAAGCAACTAATGATCCAAATATAAACCCTCTTGCTTCAATACCTACAACTTTCGTTATCTTATGTTTTTTACAGAGACTTGATAACTCATTTATAACATCTTTAAATAATTTAGGGTTTTCAGTTATAGAAAATATATCTTGGAACATAATCCCTTTTAATGGAAAATCTGGGATTACTCTTATTTCTTCTTTTAGCTTTTTTTGAAGATTTTTATTCAATTACTTATTTTATCTTATTTAATAAATAGGTTTTCTTTTGGGCAAACTCATCTTCTGTCAAAATGCCATCATTTCTCAGGTCTGATAATATTCTAATTTGCTCCATTACTTTTTCGTTACTGATATCACTGCTATCAATTAATTTTTTAAAAAAAGACTTACCACTTTCTGCATCGTTTTTTTTCGTGATATTACTTTTATTATTTGCCCCAGGACGTTTTACGTCGTCAGCATATATAGGCATAACGATAGGGATTAAAAAACTGACAGATATCATAATTTTTTTGAGGTATTTCATTTTTTAATTATAGGACTATTCATAGTATTTTACTAATGGTATAGTTATATTATGAAAGATTTAAACAAAAAAGAAGTTATATCTATATTAAATAAAATAATGCAATATGAGCTCGCTGGTGTGGTCAGATATACTCATTATTCATTAATGGTTACCGGAAGAGATCGTTTAAGTCTAACTGCATTTTTTAAAGAACAGGCAACAGAATCATTACTACATGCACAGCAAGCTGGCGAGCTAGTAACTGGATTAGATGGACATCCATCCTTGGAGATATCTATAATTGAAGAATCGAATAAACATGGCTCTATAGATCTTCTTAGAGAAAGCGCTATACATGAAAAAAATGCAGTCTCATTATATAAAGAACTTGTTAGTGTAGTTGATAGCAAAAGTATTTATTTAGAAGAGTATGGAAGGGAAATGATTAAGGCTGAAGAAATCCATAGTATTGAAATACAAAAAATGTTGAAAGATTATAGTGATTAAAGCAATTCACCTGCTTTGTATATAATCAGTATTTATGCTTCCTTAAACATTGCAACAAAATATTCTGCGTCAATAATCACCAGGGGTTTTGACTGATTTCTTTTAATCACCACTATGGGTTCATATTCACCAGAATTCTCAGCAGCTTGCTGATAAGATTTCCAAACATTGACTGATTCTTGGTTTTTACATTCGATTGATAATGGAAATTTTTTTCTTGCAGCTCTAGCCATAATCAAGTCTTCGCCCTGAGAACCCATGCTCCTAGACTCAATATCTTCTGGATGCACACCTAATTTTTGAATCAGAAGGTCTCTCATCCATTGCTGTAATTTTCTACCTTTTTGTTTTGCTGAGCTTGTTTTCATTTTTTTTCATAACCTCGATTGTTTTATTTTTAAATTTTCTTTAAAAATTTTATTATTTCAACATATGTTTTTTCAGTAGCGGATGGACTATATTTTACAGAGACACCCTTAGTTGAGCATTTATCTAATAATGCAGCTGACTCTTTGGGCCCCGAAACTTTCTCATGCGATAGTGTTCTCATTTCTCCAATACTAGATATTGTTAAGGTACATTCATCATTAATGATATGTAGACTTGGGAGTTTATCAAATGTAAATCCAAAAAATAAAAAAGGGTTATCATAACCATGTTTAGCACCTTCTAAAGAGACATGCTTAATTTTCTTTTTATTTTTAGAAAACTTTTCATAAATATTAATACATGCCTGCTCTGGCGTTAAATCATCATCGCGCCCAGTTAAGATTAACAAAGGATTATTGGTTTTAGCTATTTTATTGAATGTAAATCCACAGTATGGATAAATGGCAATGCTAGCATCAAATAAATTTGTACTATTATTGATGAGATTTGTGGCTTGGCTAAAGTGAGATAGTATTGGCCCTACACCACCTTGAGACCAGCCAATGTAAGCAACTTTATTAATTTTTGGATGTGTTTTAATTAATTCAAGAGCCCTGAATGAATCATTCATAAAAGTTATTCCAGATACTTTAGAGAAAGTTTTATCATATTTTATATTTCTACTAAGGTAATGATCAATTTGAAAAACAACATATCCATTATTAGTTAATAGTTCGACATAACTATCATGATATTTTCTTAAGCCTCCAGAGCCATGAGATAATATAACAGCATTATATTTATCTTTTTTAATTTTAGGAAAAATTAGATTTCCATAGATTGTTATTTCAGGCTTGCCCTCATAATTTAAATCATAACTGTCTATAGATTTAAAGCATATTTTTTGATTCATCTCCATGTTTATGTTGGAGTAAACTTGTGTATCACTATTGCATGGATTTATTTTAGGGTTAGAACATCCAGAGATAAGTACAAATGTTAGTGAAACCAATATTAGTTTAATAATTTCCAAAATTTTATATCTTATAGTTTATTGAGAAACAGCTTTCATCCCTGTAGCTATTTTAATAGTTTCAAATAACTGATTATCTGTATTATATGGATCAGGTAACTCAACTACTTTATCTTTTTCATACTCAACAATAATATCTGGAGTTATGCCTAGTGTATGAATATCTTTCCCTAAAGGAGTATAGTAGCGAGCTGTAGTTAATTTAAGAGCAGAACCATCTGATAACTCTTGAATAGTTTGCACGGAAGCTTTTCCATAGGACTTATTCCCAACTATTGTTGCCCTCTCATTATCTTGAAGAGCGCCTGCTACGATTTCTGAAGCAGATGCAGAGCCTCCATTAATCATGACAATTAATGGTAATCCATTTAATATGTCTTGGGGAGTAGCAAAATATTCAAGCTTAGAATTCATTGTCCTTCCATTTGTATAAACTATTTTCCCTTCTTGTAAAAATAGATCAGTAATGCCTACAGCGGCACCTAATACCCCACCGGGATTATTACGTAAATCTAATATAAGCCCATCTATTGGTGTTGGGCTTAATTTCTTTAATTTATATATTGCACTTTTAAGGTCATTTGTTGAATTTGATTGAAAACTTGAAAGCCTGACATAACCAATATTATCAAAGACTTTAAATTTAATTCCTTTAGATACAATTATTTGTCGTGTAATATCAAATATTAAAGGTTCACCTGCCTTTTTTCTTAGAACAGTGATTTGGATTTTTGTACCAGGCTCGCCCCTCATTAACTTTACCGCATCACCAATTTCCATATCTTTAACAGATTCATCTCCAACCTTGACAATTAAGTCACCAGCTAAAATTCCAGCTCTTTTCGCAGGGGTATCATCTATTGGAGTTATTACTTTTACATAACCATCTTCAGTAGTTATCTCTATACCAAGGCCACCAAATTTTCCTGTTGTTCCAATTTTTAATTCATTGAAGTCATCATTTGTAAGAAAGGATGAGTGTGGGTCAAGTCCTGAAACCATTCCTTTAATAGCTGCCTTAAAAAGCTGCTCATCATCTATTTCTTCCACGTATTGCTCTTTTATTCGTTTAAATACATCTACAAATTGTTCTATATTCTGCGCTGGCACAGTTTGATCGGCCTTAATAGTTATCGCTGTAAAGCTTAATGGTGAGAGTAAAAGCAAGGCTAATAGGTAATGTTTTAGATTTTTCATAGTAATATTCATTATATTTTTCTATTAACAAAAATAATACCATTATATTCCTTTATTATCTTATTAGTTTTGTCTAATATAGATGTATTGATTAAGAAAATTACCATATATGGAAACTGAAAATATAAGCTCAGATATCGCAGAAGATATTTCAATTCAAGAAAAACAAGTTCAAGAGGATGTGGAAACCGCATCAAGATCTATGAAGGCAATGTCTCACCCATTAAGGCTGATGATATTGTGTAAATTAGGGGAAGATGAGTTTAGTGTTCAAGATATTGTTAATAATGTGGGAACATCCCAAAGTAATATTTCTCAGCATTTAGCTATCCTCAGAGATAAAGGGATTTTATCCGCAAGAAAATCAGCTAATAAAGTATTCTATAAAGTTAGTGATCTTAAAACTTTAAAGCTCATTGAAATGATGAGAGAAGTTTTTTGCTCACATCAAAGATAAATAAAGGACGGTTTCATTGGAATTTATAGCAAATAATATAATATTATTTATAGCTCTAGCAGTACTCATTTTCCTTATTATTAATTTAGAGACAAAATCTCTTTTTGGGAAAGTCCAGAAGCTGTCTTGTGATGAATTAACAAAGCTTTTAAATAATTCAAAAATTACTTTAATAGACTTGCGCACAGCAGAGGAATTTAATTCAGGTCATATTGTTACTGCTAAAAATTTAAGCCTCGAAGATATTGAAAAACTTGATACTAAGAGTGACAATCCATTTGTTGCATATGCTAGTACAGATTCAGATGCTCTTAAGGCTGCATTACAATTTTCAAAATTAGGAATACAACAAGTTTTTTACTTAGAGGGTGGCATAAAGTCATGGGTAGAAAATAATATGCCATTAACTGGAGAAGATTAGAATGGATAAAAAAGATATTAAATTTTTTGTTAAAAGGATATTTACAAAAGACCTATCGTTAGAGTCACCAGAAGCTCCTGCAATTTTTGATAATATAAAAGCAACGCCTAAAATTGCTTTTAACTTAAATACTGCAATAGCTACCATTGATGATACTACATATGATATTACATTAGATATTAATGTTAAGGCTGAAACAGAAAATAATGTTGTATATTTAGTTGAAGTTAAACAGTCTGGATTATTTATAATAGATGGAGCTGATGATGAACTTAAAGATGTTTTTTTAAACATAAGATGCCCAGAAGTCATTTTCCCTTATGCTAGAGAAACAATATCTTCTCTTGTTCAGAAGGCTGGTTTTCCACCAATATTTATAGCCCCAATTGACTTTAATGCTTTATATCAACAAGAGCTTTCAAAAAATAAACATTAAATAATGATAAAAACATTTCGAATATTTGGTGCAGGAGAATGGGGTCTAGCTGTAGCCAATCATTTAATATGCCTTGGTAATAGAGTTGAGGTTTTTCTTCGTGATCATAATAAGGTTAATGAGTATAATGAGTCTCTATTCTGCAAACGTTTAAATTTATCTTTCAATAAAAACATTGTCTTTAGGAATCTTGGAGAACTTAATCATCTGATAAATAATGGAGATAATTTTAATATTATTGCTTCATCTAGTTCTGGTTTTACAGATATCATTGATACCTATAGTGTTTATTTTAAATCTTGCCAATCAATTACATGGTTAACCAAAGGCTTGGATCACTCAAAAGGTTTACTATTTCATGAAATCATAGATCAAACATTATCTCCGAATATAAAAAAATGTATTATCTCTGGACCAAGTTTTGCAAAAGATTTAGTTGCAGCCAAACCTTTAAGAGTTAGCATCGCTTCAACGTGTGACATATTGGCAAATTCAATTATTGAAACTATGGAGACGGAAAATCTTAAATTTGAGAAAACAGCTGATATTATAGGAGTTGAACTTTCTGGTATAATTAAAAATATATCTGGCATTTTAGCAGGGATTTTAACGGCTAATTTATATCCTGATGAATATATAGAAGAACTTATTTCCTTATCACAAATAGATGTTCAAAATATTGCTAGAAAGATAACTAGTAATCAGAATTCTTATATGGTTACAGAAGCAGAGCTTGAAAAAACAGTTCGTAGCCCGTCATGCTATGGTGATATGCGTTTGACTTGCTACTTTAATATATCAAGAAATAGACAATTAGGTTTAAAGATAATAGGAAAATACAATATAAAAAAGCTTATTTCTAGAATTGGAACTGTAGAAGGGTACTTATCTACATCAACATTGAATACTCATAAAGAAGCATTTGGAGAATCTAAAATTGTTGAAGCTGCTTATAAAATTTTATATCTAGATGCTGATCCTAAGGCTGTGTTAAATCAATTATTTGAGTAGTCTTTTTTTGCTTTTCTTGCTAAAGTATTGCGGCCCCAGCCCAAAAGTTTTGCGGCTTCTGATTTAACTCCGTCCGTTGCAATTAAAGATTCTTCAATTAAAAGCTTCTCTATTTCGGCACCTATTTTTTTAAGGATATCTTTATCTAAAGACATTTCTTCGCGAATGTGTTGCTGAAGGCCAGATTTCCAATTATTTTTAGGATTAGTAATATTGGCTTCTTGATTATTTTGAAATATATCATCTGGTAAATCATCTATCGTGATGATAGGCGATGCACTCATTACTATTAAATATCTGCATATATTTTCTAACTGTCTAATATTTCCTGGCCAATTAAACTCTATAAGATATTGCAACGTTATATTATCTAGTTTCTTATCTTCAGTATTTAATTCAGCGGCATATTTCTTTAAAAAATATATTATTAATAATTCTATATCTTCTTTCCGCTCTCTTAATGGAGGAAGTACAAGCTTAAATACATTTAGTCTATGATATAAATCTTCTCTAAATTTACCAGTTGTTATTAAATCTTCTATCGATTGATTTGTTGCTGCTATAATTCTTACATCAGATTTAATAGGTCTATGTCCGCCTACTCGATAAAACTCTTGGCTTGATAATACTCGCAATAATCTTGTTTGTAACTCTGGATGCATATCACCAATCTCATCTAAAAATAATGTGCCTCCTTGGGCCTGCTCAAATCTCCCGATTCTCTGCGCTTGAGCTCCAGTAAATGCTCCTTTTTCATGCCCAAATAACTCTGATTCAAGCAAGTCATGGGGTATTGCAGCTACATTAATTGCCACAAATGGTTCTATATTTCTTTTACTATTATCATGAACAGCTTGAGCTATTAGTTCTTTCCCAGTTCCAGACTCGCCTCTTATAAGCACTGTTATATCAGAATTTGATATTTTCCCGATTGCTCTAAAGAGATTTTGTAATGACTGGGCTTGTCCAATAATTTTAGATGATTGCGTAGTTATATTGGATTTTTTTAAAGTTATAGCAGGGTCAGGTTGATTCAGGGCTTTCAACGCAAGAGATCTAATTTTATCAACATCAAAAGGTTTTGAGAGATACTCAAACGCACCACCTTTATACGCTGATAGAGCATTATCGATATCTGAATGTGCGGTAATAACAATGGTTGGCAAGCCAGGATATTTTTCTGAAACTTTTTCAAGTAAATCTAATCCAGAAAGCCCCGGCATTTTGATATCTGTTATTATAAGATCCGGCTTATCTGAATTTAAGGCTAATAGAGCTTCTGACCCATTAGGGAATGTTTCTATAATAAAACTATCTTCTAGTGCGCTTTTGCATATTTCTCTGATGCTCTCTTCATCATCAACTATCCAGAGCTTAGATTTAATCATTCAGTGCACCATGGAATTATAATAGAGAAAACTGTTTCTTTATTTTTGCTTTTACATTCAATAATTCCCTTATTTTGCATGATGATAGATTGAGCTATAGTTAAGCCAAGCCCCATACCATCATTTTTTGTAGTTACCATTGGATAAAATATTTCTTTCAATTTTTTTTCTGGTATTCCAATTCCATTATCTATGACATCAATTTTAATAACCAAATCATGTCTTGTATCCCCAATTGTATATTTTAAAAGTGGTCTCGTTTTAATTGTAACTTCACCATCTTTGTTTATAGCTTGAATAGCATTTCTTATTATATTTATAAGCGCTTGAATTATTTGGTTCTTATCAAGATAGAGCTGTGGAATACTAGGATCATAATCTTTAGTAAAACTAACACCCAAGTTATCTGCATCATATTTAAATAATTCAGTTACATGTTCAGTAACCTCATGAATATTAATCATATCTTTGTTCACAGATGGCAATGGTGATGCCATTGCATTAATTAACTTTAATAATCTTTCAGACTCTTTGCGAATAATTCTAGTGAATTTAGCTTGAGATTTATCGGTTAATGTTCTGTCTAAAAGTTGTGCTGCACCCATAATGCCACCCAAAGGATTTTTAATCTCATGAGACAAGCCTTTTACCATTTCTCGGGTAGCTTTTTGTTGATCTATTAAATTTTGATCAAGGGAGATATTATATAGTCTCCCAGTTTCATTCAACTCTAGTAATATATATTGAATTTCATCATCATAGTAACTAGAGATATTACAGTCAACAATACGCTCTATGCGGTCAAAATTTTTAAACTTCAAGTCTCTAAGCATCACAGATTGTGAATCCAAACTAATATTATTTAGATATGTTGAGAGGCTAATATTTTCACAACGTAGTTCTGTAAGTTTTTTTATAGCAGCTGCAGAACCAAGTAAATCGATTGCCGAAGCATTTGTGTAGACATAATTAAAGTCTTTATCAAGTATAAGTATCGCAGTTCTTAAGTTATCTAATATGTCATAACTTGAATTTATAGGATTCATATTTTTATTTTTAGTAATGGTACTCATAGTTAGAAAAAATATAGACCGCCCTCATGTTCGAGGGCGGTCATTAATGTTATAGACTATAATACATCTCAAACTCACATGGATGAGTTGAAGCTCTTAGTCTTTGAACTTCCTCATATTTAAGTCCAATATAAGAATCTATCATTTTATCTGTAAATACACCGCCTTCTTTTAAGAAATCTCGGTCTTTATCTAAAGCTTCAAGCGCTACATCTAATCCAGGCGCAACAGTTGGCAACATTTTTTCTTCTTCAGGAGTTAGCTCAAATAAATCTTGATCCATTGCTTCACCTGGACTAACTTTATTTTTAATGCCATCAAGACCAGCCATCATTAGAGCACTAAATGCTAAGTATGGGTTAGCGGTTGAGTCAGGAAACCTTACTTCAATACGTCTAGCTTTATCACTCATAACATAAGGAATTCTTATTGCTGCAGATCTATTACGTGCAGAATAAGTAAGGATTACAGGAGCTTCAAATCCAGGTATTAGTCTTTTATAACCATTGGTTGACGCATTAGTGAATGCATTTAGTGCACGTGCATGTTTTATGATTCCACCAATATAGAATAAAGCGTCTTCCGACATATTCCCATATTTATCTCCGGCAAAAATATTTTTACCGTCTTTTGATAGTGACATATGTACATGCATACCACTTCCATTATCACCGACTATAGGCTTAGGCATAAATGTAGCAGTTTTGCCATAGGCATGTGCAACATTCATCACAACATATTTAAATTTTTGTACTTCATCTGCTTTGGCAACCAATGTATTAAAAACTGTACCAATTTCACATTGCCCTGCTGTAGCAACTTCATGATGATGGACTTCACAAGGAACTCCCATTTCTTGACAAGTTGTGACCATGGCAGATCTACAGTCTTGTAACGCATCAACTGGCGGGACAGGGAAGTAACCACCTTTCATTAATGGCCTGTGCCCCATATTACCTTCTTCATACTTCTTGCCACTGTTATAGCATGCTTCAGTTGAGTCAATTGCAAAAGAAGAGCTGCCAGGCTTATCTTCGAATCTCACATCATCAAATATAAAGAATTCATTTTCTGGTCCAAAATAAGCTGTATCAGCGATACCTGATTCTTTTAAATACTTTTCAGCTTTTCCAGCTATAGATCTAGGATCTTTTTCATATGCTTTGCCGTCATCTGGCTCAATGATGTCACAAGTCACTATTAGAGTTGGCTCATCAAAGAATGGGTCCATTACTGCAGTACTCGCATCTGGCATTAATATCATGTCAGATTCATTAATATTTTTCCAGCCAGCTATCGAAGAACCATCAAACATTTTGCCTTCTGCAAAATCTGTTTTAATTCCATCTTCAGTTGCTGTAACTGTAACATGTTGTTCTTTCCCACTTGTATTGGTAAACCTATAATCAATAAATTTAACTTCTTTTTCTTTTACTATTTTTAGTACATCCTCGACACTCATTTCATTGCTCCTCTATGTTATTTGTGTACCTATATTCTTGCATTAACCATGCCAACTATAAATTCTTGTTAATGTAACGATATAGTGCATATTATCTAATGAACTACATACTATGCCTTATTATAGCACATTAGAGTGCTCAAATATGGAATAAATGCACTAATATAGTGCAATATAATAGGAGGTACTGCTCAGAATAATTCAATTATAGAACAATTTAAGTTTATAATTTTAATTTGATCTATAATTATTATAATAGAATTTATGATATATAATCATTACTTTCATGCACCACAGGATACATTTTGACAGCTCATACTATGGATGATTTAGTTGCTCTTTGTAAAAGAAGAGGTTTTATATTTCAATCAAATGAAATATATGGTGGCTTCCAAGGTCTTTATGACTATGGGCCGCTAGGTGTTGAACTAAAAAATAATCTCAAACATGCCTGGTGGAGTTCAATGATATATGACCGTGATGATATAGAAGGGTTAGACGCTTCTATTCTAACGCATCCTGATGTACTTAAACATTCTGGTCATGAAAATACATTTACTGATCCAATGGTTGACTGTAAAGCTTGTAAGTCAAGATGGAAAGCAGACACAATTGAAAATAATAAATGTCCTGGCTGTGGTTCGTCTGATCTAACTGAGCCAAGACCATTTAACTTAATGTTTAAAACTAATGTCGGGCCTATTGAAGATGGGAGTAATTTTGCATATCTCAGACCTGAAACTGCACAGCAAATATTTACTAATTTTAAAAATGTTCTTGATTCAACTGCTAGATCTTTACCGTTTGGCATTGCTCAAATTGGTAAGGCTTTTAGAAATGAAATAACTCCACGCAACTTCATTTTTCGAGTGAGAGAATTTGAGCAAATGGAATTAGAGTATTTTGTCAAACCTGGGTCAGATGATAAATGGCATAAAGAATGGGTTGATAATAGAATTATCTGGTGGACTGAACAAGGAATACCTAGAGAGAAGTTAGAAATACTTAATGTGCCAGATGATGATTTAGCCCACTATTCAAAAGCAACTGTTGACTTAATGTACCAATTTCCACATGGCCTAGAAGAATTAGAAGGGATAGCAAATAGAACTGATTTTGATTTAGGCTCGCATAGTAAAAATCAAAATGATCTTAATCTGTCATCTAAGACAGCGTTGAATAATTCATCAAACTCAAAACTAGCTGTCCAAGACATTGAGACAAATAAATTTGTAGTTCCCTATGTTATAGAGCCATCAGCTGGTGTTGATAGAGGCGTATTAGCAATTCTAAACGAAGCTTATCATGTTGAAAAACTAGAGGGAGGTAAAGAGAGAATAGTTCTTTCTTTTGCTTCACATTTAGCGCCTATTAAAGTTGCAGTAATACCATTAAAGAAAAATAATAAAGAATTAGTTGATACAGCATTTAAACTTAAAAACACACTTCAATCTTTACGACTTGGGAGAGTTGTGGTTGAAAATACTGGAAATATTGGAAAAAATTATAGAAAACATGATGAAATTGGCACACCTTTATGCATTACTGTTGATTTTGATACTCTAGAGAAAGGAACAGTTACAATCAGAAATAGGGATACTATGCTACAAGAACAGATACCTTTAGACAATGTGTCTAGTTATTTTAAAGACTTTTTTCTAACGTGAATAATCAAAAATATATAATTCTTGATAGAGATGGTGTTATAAATATTGATTCTCCAAATTATATAAAATCTGCTGATGAATGGAATGCAATTCCTAAAAGCTTAGAAGCAATTAAAAAATTAACAGAAAATGAATATCAGGTAATCATTATTAGTAATCAGTCTGGTTTAGGTAGAGGTATTATATCTTATAATGATTTCATTCAGATTAATCTTAAAATGCTTAAGCAAATTAATCGAATAGGTGGGTCAGTCTTAGCTATTCTATATTGCCCAAGTCTGCCGATAGATGATTCTGTTAATAGAAAACCAGGGATTGGAATGTTTAGTGAGATAACTGAAAGATTAAATATCTCCCTGAAAGAATGCTATTCCATCGGTGATTCACCAAGAGATATAGAAGCATCATTGTCATCTAAATGTAAACCTTTGGGGCTTAGGACGGGTAATGGCAAAGACATCGAAAATAATTTTAAATATGATATACCAATGTTTAATGATCTTAGCGATGCTGTAGACTATGTTATTAAGAATGACAAAAATAATTAAAACTAGAAGATAAGTATGAAAAATATAGCTTGGCTAGATAATGGTTTGTGGGAATATTACACACAAGAGCTTGACCGAATATTATGCGGAACTGTTGAATCTGATGAGCATAAAGAATTAGTTTCAATATATTCTCACTATCTGCAGGAAGAAAAAATAATACCAATCCAGTTGCAGGAATATATTAATTTTTATTTAAAAGAGAATAGTTTAGATTCCTCTTCCAGAGATTTTAATAAAAAAGATGAGTATTTTAATCTAATTTTAGTTGTATGTGTGCGCTGGAAAGAGTCCCGCGGAGACAATAGAACTAATGCGATTGGATTAATTGCTAATCTATTTGATGTTAGTGCCGAGTCTATTTTTAAAATATATGATGAGTGTAAAGAGAATGCTGATCAATATATATCAATAATGCCAAACATGAGAGAGATTAGTAATTTTTTAGACACAAGCCAAAGTTAAGTTAATATTTTATTAGGGTGCTGGATTAGGAATATCAGCATGAATATTATTTATTTCTTCAATAATTTCATCGCTCAAGTTTATATCTATGCTTTCAATATTTTCTTTGAGTTGTTCAATTGTTGTAGCGCCAATAATATTACTGGTAACAAAAGGTCTAGTATTAACAAATGCCAGTGCCATTTGGCATAGGCTAATATTATATTTTTTAGCAATAGCTAGATATTTAGATGTGGCCTCATGACATTTTTCATTACTATATCTGGTAAACCACTCGCCAAATAATCCAAGCCTTGATTTATTGGGCATTGCATTTAAATATTTTCCAGTTAAGACCCCAAAGCCAAGTGGTGAATAAGCTAGTAAACCAATATTTTCTCGGTAGGATATTTCAGCTAAACCTACTTCATATATTCTATTTAAAAGACTATAAGGATTTTGTATGGTTTGAATCTTAGGTAATGATTTTGATTCTGATAATTTTAAATACTCATGAACACCCCATGGAGTTTCATTTGAGATACCAATATATCTTATTTTCCCAGCCTTGATAGCATCATCGAGCGCAGATAGTGTCTCCTCAATAGCAATACCAATGTCTTCTGACTGCGTGTACCCTAACTTACCAAAATAATTTGATTTTCTTTCTGGCCAGTGAACCTGATAAAGGTCTATATAATCTGTATTTAGTCTTTTTAAGGAGGTGTCTATCGCCTGAGTCACATGTTCTTTGCTTAAATTTGTTCCACCTCGAATATATTCCATACCAGGACCTGCAACTTTTGTGGCAATTATATATTTTTCCCTATTTAAATTTTTCTTAACCCAAGAACCTATATATTTCTCTGTTAAGCCCTGAGTATCTTCTTTTGGAGGAATTGCATACATTTCTGCTGTGTCAATAAAATTCACACCATGATCTAGAGCAAAAGTTAATTGTTCGTGAGCATCTTTTTCTGTATTTTGTTCTCCGAAGCTCATTGTCCCAAGACAAATAAGACTAACATTGAGATCTGTATTGCCTAATTTTTTATACTTCATATTCACCTCAAGACAACATCTAATTATTATGATAATATAAATCAGTTTATTTAAAACATATATTTTATCAAATATAGAGTAGAGGATTACATTATTAATATCAAAACCATGTTATTTAATTTCAGCACATGGCTTCCTGAATCATTGTCTAGTAGAAATTTTATTATAAGAGATATTATAGCTGGCACAACAATAGCTATGATTATTATTCCTCAGTCAATGGCATATGCTGCCTTAGCTGATGTGCCACCAGTATATGGTTTATATGCTGCTTTGGTCCCAGTTGGTATCGCGGCTTTTTTTGGATCATCTAGATATTTGGCCACCGGTCCTGTTGCAATGGTATGCCTTTTAACATCTGTTGCTGTCACATCTTTATCGGCAGGCAATACTTCTTTGTATATATTTTATGCCATTATTTTAGCAGTCACCGTCGGGGTATTTCAGGTTACTTTAGCTCTTTTTAGAGCTGGAAAAGTTTTTGATACAATCCCAGAACATGTGTTATTAGGATTTACATCTGCTGCAGCATTAATTATATCCACATCTCAGTTAAGCAAAGTTTTTGGAATGCCTAAAATCTCATTAGGACAATTAATTAATCCAGAGTTATTGCTTGCAAGCACCCCAATTAATTTTGAAGCACTAGGCTTATCAATATTGATTTTATTTTTAATGTATTTGATTAAATATAAGTTTACTAAATTTATGACATTAAGTAATTTAGCTGTATTTTTTGCAGTCTTGTTATCTATATCATATTCTTTAGCGCAATCTTATTCAGGGCCAGTTGTAGGTTATATTCCTCCTGGTTTGCCAGATTTTAAAATTCCAGATTTTAATATATTTAATGGGTCTATCCCAATGCTTATAATACATACACTTATCATTGCATTTGTTGGCTTCATGGAAGCTATTGCTATAGCTAAACAGCTATATTCAAAAAAACCTCCTAAGGATTCAAATGGAGTGGAATTATACAAAAATCCAACTCCGGTTGATTCTAATCAAGAGCTTTTAGGCCAGGGTATTGCAAACATTAGTTCTGGCATAAGCGGAAGTATCCCAGTTTCTGGTTCGTTTTCACGATCAGCAGTTAATGAAGCAAGCGGGGCATATAGTGGACTTTCTTCTATAGTAACAATGATGGTTGTGGGAATAACATTGCTATTTGCAACTCCGCTATTATTTAGCCTGCCGCAAGCAACGCTTGGTATTATAGTTATTTTTGCCGTTATCCCTTTAATTAGGATCAAAGAAATGGGTAAGCTATATTCTGAAAGCAAGAGACTAGGAACCATTACATGGATTACTTTTGCGAGTACTTTAATATTTCCAATGTTATCTATTGAGATTTATGAAGGAGTCACAACACATATTTGGACTGGAATCATTTTTGGGTTTTTGATTCATATTTTATTTTCTAAAAAGCCAATAGCTAACTAATTATTTTTTAATAATTAAATCGAATACAAAGTTTTTTCTTCTTAATCCTCTTCTTTCATAATTTGTAATAGGTCGTTTTCTTCTATTGGAATTAAATAATATTTTCTGACCAGTAAATTTTTCAAACATATTTTTAGTATTGTATGCATACATTATATGATCTGTTGCAAAATGTAATAGCCCACCTTTCTTTAATTTTTTGAAAAATAAATTTAATGTATACAAATTTATTATTCTTCTTTTATGATGTTTATTTTTTGGCCAAGGATCTGGAAAAAAAATTAATATTTGGTCAATAGATGAGTCTGGTAATTTTTCATTAACTATTTCTATTGCATCTCCATGAAAGACACACATATTTTCTATTTTATTTTTTTTTATATACTTTTTTAGATTATTTATGCCCTGCATATATGATTCAATTCCAATATAGTTATTCTTATCACTAGAGGAAAGTTGTTTTGTTGAGGTCCCAGTTCCAAAACCAATATCTACGATATTTAGCTGACCATTTATTAATAACTCTTTAAGATTATTATGAGATTCTGAATATTTCTCTTTTTTTTGGTCTTGTCTATATCGATGATTGCTATAAAATTTTGGTTTTTTTAGATCATTCATTATCGCAAATATTATCCTCAATTGGCGATGATGCACTAGCATATCTTTTCTTTGGAATTCTGCCAGCATTGAATGCTTCGTATCCTGCTTCCACTGCTTTTCTCATTGCACTAGCCATAAGTATAGGATTTTTTGCACATGCTATTGCTGTATTCATTAAGACTCCATCACATCCTAGTTCCATAATAATGCTTGCGTCAGATGCTGTTCCTACTCCAGCATCTACTATGATTGGTACATTTGCATTTTCTACAATTGATAAGATATTATATTTATTTTGTAGCCCAAGGCCACTTCCTATTGGAGAAGCTAATGGCATAACAGAAACACAACCAATGCTTTCCAGTTCCTTAGCTACGAGTGGATCATCAGTCGTATAAACCATAACCTTAAAGCCATCTTTGACTAATATTTCAGCAGCTTTTAATGTCTCTACTGTATTTGGATATAATGTTTTCTCATCTCCTAATACCTCGAGTTTAACTAGCTTTTCTCCATTTAATATCTCTGCAGCAATATTGCATGTTCTGATTGCATCTGCTGCGGTATAGCATCCTGCTGTATTTGGTAAAATAGTATATTTTTCAGGATCTATGAATTCTAAAAGGTTTGGGCTATCTTGTTTTTGTCCTAAATTCATCCTTCTAATTGCAACAGTAACCATTTCTGCACCGCTTGCTTCTATAGCTAACTTTGTCTCTTTAAAGTCCTTATATTTTCCAGTCCCAACTATTAACCTTGAGTTATATGTTTTATTATTAATAATAAATTTATTCAATTTTTAGCCACCACCCACAGCATTAATAACTTCAACAATATCATTTTCTTTCAGTAGATATTTTGTATATTCTGATTTTGGTATAATTACCTCATTAACTTCTATCGCCATATATTTTGTAGATACAGAAAGCTCCGATAATAAACCTTCTATATTCATTTCGCCATCGAGCATCAGTAATTTTTGATTAACAATTATTTTCATATTTAACTAATATAATGCTCTTTAGCATGATAAGCAATTATCGAATGAAAGAGGGTATTAGTATTATTGGGTAAAAAAATGAATCATATCTTATTTTAGTCAATTAATATATGTTAAAATCTGTACCATTATATTAAAAAATACTAATTTATATATGAATTTAGAAACACAGTTAAAAAATACAACTATAGATTTTAATAATTATGCAAAAAAATTTTTTCTTTCAAAAAGAGATGGTACGGCTTTATGGAATGCCATGAATTATGGAGTAGTTAATGGCGGCAAAAGAGTAAGACCCTTCTTAATCATAGAATTATCAAAAATTTTAAAAATAAAAAAAATAAATTATATGAGATTAGCTCTTGCTTCAGAGCTTGTGCATGCATATTCATTAATCCATGATGATCTACCAGGAATGGATAATGATGATCTTAGGAGAGGGAAGCCAACTACGCATAAAAAATTTGGAGAGGCTGTTGCAATACTAGCAGGGAACAGCCTTTTAACGCTTGCTTTTGAATTACTGTCAGATTCTAAAACACATATCAATCCTAACATTAGGCTAAAACTGATAAACAATCTCGCTAAAATGTCTGGACAAAATGGTCTTGCAGGAGGTCAGTCACTAGATTTACTTTATGAGAAAAAAAACGTATCTATGAAAGAAATTATAATGATGCATGATTTAAAAACAGCAAAGCTCTTTGAATTTTGCATGTTATCGCCATTAATATTATCTGGTACAAACACTCTGGCAAGAGAAAGGGAGTATCGGAAATATGGAAAAAATTTTGGTTTAATATTTCAGGCAACAGATGATCTCTTAGACTATGAAGGTAAAAAATATATTACTGGCAAAAAAACACAAAAAGATCTCAAGAAAAACAAAGGAAGTATTATAAAATATAAGACTTCTAAAGAGGTTAAGGTATATTGTCAAAATTTAGCAGATGGCGCTACGATTAAAACAAAAGTTTTCAGAAGCCCTGAAAATATTTTTAATAAATTAATTTATAATATAATAAATAGAGTAAGCTGATAATGTCAAAGATAATCTTTTGCTCTCTCTTACTGTTATTAACTTCTTGCGCATCAATGCAACCAAAAGAATTCGCCCTAGAGATTGATTTAATGACGCTTAATGTTGAAAAAAAACCTATTGATGCGGTATGCAGTCTATATTCATCTTCCGCTAAGCTTGATGTCTTATCTCCAAAAAAAATAATATTCAATACTGAGTGCTCATCAATTAATGTTGTTTGTAAGGCAGGAGACTTATATGGTGCTCATGGTGTTGTTAAGGAAACCAATAATAGCCAGACGGAGAATATGATGATTACTAGTGGAATAGGATATTTATTTGATCGGGCTGTTGATGCTATTACCCCAATGGGTGCATTTATAAATTTGATAAATTACGAGCAAGCTAGTTGTGATTTAAATAGAGAGATTACAGTTGTTTTAGAATAAAAAAATCGTTATCTTATAATTATGATTATATTAGGTTTAATTGGATTTTTATTTTTTGGCGCTATTGGATATTTTGCATATTCTTTTGCTCAATGTCTGTGTGTATTTTCTAGATTAGATAAAATTATTAATAAGAAAATTGTTGGAGTATTCTCAGTTCTTTTCTATTTTTATTTTGTATATATGAATCAAGACGAAATTATTAATGCTTTCATGAAGCCGATAAAGGGCCTTATTTAGCTAATATTGTAGATATGAATTAATAATCTGTAGTCACAGTTTTGTGTGACTTTTTGTTTATCTTTAGAAACGATTTCGTACGCTTTAGAGTAAATAAAAAAACAGCTTAGATCTTTTGGCTCATTGAAGCGAACATTGAGCATTGAAAAAAAGACTTCCATTTATTAATGTCAGGCTGTGAATTTGGATCAAAATCATGATCCCGACTTGCAGCTCTTGCTTTTCTCAAATCACCGTCAAACTCTCTATTTGCGACAGATGGTAATTTACAATGCCATTGTGAAAAAGATTGGGCTGTCTCTTTAAATCCATATTTTTTAAGCTCATGGCAAAAATTTAACGGATTTCTACGGTCTGCATTTTTAAACCGCTCCAATTTTCCATCCAACAAAACGTCTGAAGCCTTTGGTTGATTAAAATAGCTTTCAAAAAATTTAGAGGTTCCAGAATTTAATGCAAATAAATCAAAAAGCTCGTTACCTGTCATAATAAGCAAAAAACCACCAGGTTTTACAATCCGAGCCGCTTCTAAAAAGAAAAGTTTCTGATCTTCACCTGATAAATAACCTAGAGTATTAATACAAAGTGTTAGATCGGCACAATTATTAGGGACATCTTTTAACACATCTGAGCTACCGCAATATCCCTCAAATTCAAAAGAACAACTATCTTTCGCAATATCCAACATATGTTGGCTAATATCGACTCCGATAACCTTTTTAGGGTGCAAATCGAGTTTAGCAAACTGTCCGCAATCGCCGATACCAAAATCAAGGATTGTGGATTTACTATAATCTGGACTGCCTTCTGCGTGAATTAATGCATGTAAAGCTCGCAGTCTGTCTTTGTGGTATGCTGAATCAGTGATTTCATCTGCGTACGATTGAGCACTTTCAGAAGTCGGGAAATAGCCAGCCCAGTCACCTTTTTGATCCCAGTTTTTATCATTTGAATCCTGATGAGGTGGTACTATAACTTTTTTCATAATTCTCCCGATTTCATTAATAATCTGTTGTTGTAATTATCACTTGGAATCGTCCACTACCCATATTAATTACTGGTGATGTAACGCCATTTTCCCAAATTGTCATGCCTTGGCTAACTTGAAATGCGATGTTGATTGATTTTAAATCTTTAGTGACAACAAGTAAAGTTCCAAAACTTTGAATGCCTGCGAGAAGATTACACCTGTCACGAATAATTATTTAATAATTCAAAGGGGTAATTATAGCTTGGAATGGGCCAACACTTGCACCTATCTCAGAACTTCCTCCGCTTTGGAATATCAAACTTCCTTTGTTAATTGCAAATGAAATATTTAAGCCTTTAAAATTCTTAGAAATAATAACGGGGGTAGCCAAAGTTTGAATACCATATATTTTTGTTGCAGTTGCTGGTCCAGCCAGATTATCAAGCGAGTTAACTAAGTACGCATTTATATCAGCACCAGATCCATTTATATTTCGATACGAGTCAAACATCTCAATTGTATCATTGCCGAAATTATTAAGTACGGCATTGAATATACCGGCTGTAGGTGCCGACCCACTTTGACATAATAATGATTGTTTATCAGATGGATTACCTGTGCCTGATGTAGTTGAACAATATTGTCCTGTTGATGTACTACTATCACTTTTAACAGTTTGATTGAATTGTCTTGCCCACTTTATTCTAAATGTATTGCTAATATACATTGCGCCATGTGTATAAATTCCTGCTGGAGGTCTTGAGAATATTGCATTAGGAAATATAATTGTTTCGCTGGCTTGTGTTAAATCGACATCACTGCCAGAGTCAGAATCAAGAACAATAGTACAGCCGGCACTTGTTAAATCTGATGCAGTACTGCCTTGTGGTATAGAGGGCTGACTCTTGCAAAGGTACATCTTATAGATTTTTATACCATATAAATCAGGTTCTATGTGACATCGAGAAGTAGCTGGATAAGTTACGACATTTGAATTAACGCTGCAACATGTTTCACCAATACAGGCCGCAATTGTGTTTTGTGTACTAAGAGAAAAAATTAAACATAAAAAAAAATATTTTAACTTTCTCAAGATTTAATAACTAAGTGGTGTGAGTACAACCTGAAATGGTCCGCCGCCAGCTTCTATTTTCACTGTAGATCCGCCATCACTATCCCAAATATGGCTACCCTGATTAACACCAAATGCAAAATTTATCCCTTTAAAGTCTTTCGTTACAACTACAGGGCTAGCAAAAGATTGAATGCCAATTAAATCTGTGACAGCACCTTTAGAAGTAGTTAATTGTTCATCTGACGTAACAAGATATCCCGAAATATCAGATCCGGTATTATTTAAATTCGTTCTAGTAACCACAAAAACATCTGATTCAGATCCATCAAATGATCTAAGGGTTGATGCCCATGAGCCCCCAGTAAGAGTGCTGTCGTCTGAGCATGTAGTTGACCCATTGTCTGATTCATTTCCGGAACCAGCAACTGTTGCGCAATATAATCCCTGACTACTGCCATCACCACCAAAGTGGCGAGCATTAAATTTCTTTTTCCAATTAATTGTAAAAACATTATCCATTAAGATAACACCATGTGTATACACGCCCGCAGGAGGACGAGTGAATTCAGCTCCTGGGAAAGTTTGTGCATCCCCTCCAGGTGTTATAGCTACCGTGCTACCGGAAGATGCTGATACTATTTGTGTACAACCTGCAGAAGTATACTGCACTGCTGCACTGGCTGTAGGTGCTGAAGGTTCGCTAGTGCATAAATAGAATTTTTTCATCACAATGCTATAAATGTCTGGCTCAATATCACAACTTGTATCTGCAGCTATTGTAGTAACACCTGAAGATACTGAACAACAAGTTCCTCCGCTACATGCTGCATAAATATTTGATGTAGGAATTATAAAGAGTATTGCTAAAATATATTTATTAACTTTGTTCATAATCAAAATCCTGACGCTTGAACAATTATACCGCCGCCGCCTTTAAGTACAATTATATTATTTTCCCTTCTTACTTTTTCATACATGCGTCTATTCTCTAGAGGAGCATAATTAAATGCTTTCGATGATACTGTGAACAATGAAGGCCTGCTATTCTCGTCACCACAGCAAATGATGTAATTAAATTTAACATAGGATTTAACTCCTGCCGTCATACTGTCATTTTGCCTACCTGCTTCTATAGAAAATTTAGATGTTGGCTCCATATAAATACTTAGGTTTTCTCCATTCTTTATATCTAGTGTGTCGCTGTTCCACTGATAAGTTTTATAATAAAGTTTTGCCCATGGAAGATAAGGCATTGCCATTCCTATTTCAGCATCATATCCAGAAGCTGCAACCTCGGGGACTCCACCAATTTGATGCCTATCAGATTGTGCTTCATAAAAATTCAGATTGAAATCATATGCAGAAGATTTTACTTCAAAACCTACTCCAAGTCTTTGGTGGCCTGTATGAAGTTGTTTATCAAAGAAAAAGTTTGTTCCATATAAAACAGTTTTAGTTGAATTAAATGTTCTATATACAATCCCAGCATTAATAGTCTCTCTATCATCAAATGTAGAGAAAGAAAATTGACTTAATAATGCATTATGATCATTGCCAGTTAATTCAAATACACTGAGTAATCTAAAATGGGGTTTAGCAGAATCTCGTACCTTTGTTTCAAGTTCTATTAAACGAAGGCTAGAAATGTTATCCCGTGCCCATGATTCAATTGCAGAATTACCATGACTGAATGCTTGGTTTGTAGCATTATACGCATTTGCCTCTATTGCGGATTTTATTCCTGAACCAGCATATGCTGCCGCAGGTGACAACAGACAAAATAATATTAAAGTTTTACTGATTCTCATAGTTTTCCCTTATCTAATAAATTTAGCATAAGTAAACATTAAATTTCAAGCTTCAACAGGAGATTTTTATCGATGAACCCTGAAAAAACAGAGTTGTTGTTATAATTTTTTGCAATCACACGGTGGCAAGGAATAATAAGTAAGCACTTATTAGCCCCACATGCATTCCCTACAGCTCTAGGTGAACTTCTTATTTTCTCTGCTATAGATGAATAGTAAGCAAATTTTCCATATGGTATTTTTTGTAATTCTTTCCAAACTTTCTTTTGGTACAAGGTACCTTTGGGATCTAGCTTCAAAGTAAATATTTTTCTTTTACCCTCGATATATTCTACTACTTGTTTTTTAGCATTCATTAAGTGGGGATTATCAGATAGCTTAATTTTTCTTTTAGTAAAACAAATCTGTATTACTGACTTATCTTTTACCTGGATTAGCACATTTGCTAGTTTAGTTTTAAATATACACTCATCCATTATATAAGTTTTAGAAAACTTAAGACCCAAAATCCTACAACTGATAGCATAAAACCTATGACTAGGATATTGATCAGAAATGTTGCTATTCTAAAATCAAGCGTATCTTTTTTATTATTCGAATTAACAAACTCACCTTTGACCCATGTTCCAGAATATGTTTTACCATCACTATATATCCATTGCCCATTACCATAAGGCCTACCTAGTTTGTATTCACCTTTGTAAGTCTTTCCGTTAGGGAAAGTATTTACCCCAAGACCATGAGGCACATCATTTTCCCATCCTCCGTCATATGTTCGTTTGCTGCGGGTTTCTAATATTCCATGCCCATGTTTCTTCCCATCAAGGAGGCCACCTGTATATACGTCACCGTTTTCAAATGTTTGCACTCCTGATGTTTTCTCACTATTTGTATATTCAATAGACATAGGGCTTGTAACTAGGGGTTTATTAGAGAACTTATCTGTAGACATTAACTTCATAATTAATCATATCTTAGTATAGGGTTATACATAGATAAATACCCTAAAATTTATTAGAGATATATTAGCATTGACTAATATTAGTGTTATGCACAAGTAGTAGATTTATTGGGGTTAATATGTGATTATTAAAAGATAAGTATTTAGGAGGTTTATATGGATTGGAGTATTAAAGGGGATTATGCAGAAAGTTGTAATTGCGATTTAATGTGTCCCTGCATTTTTCTTCAGGCCCCAACAAAAGGGTTCTGTGAGGCAATGTTGATATGGGATATCAAAACAGGCAACTTAGGTGACGTCAAACTTGACGGTTTAAAAGTTTCTGCATGGTTGCATGCACCTGCTGTTTTAACAGAAGGCGGCTTTCAGTTAGCATTATATGTTGATAAGAATGCAAGCGATGCGCAACATGATGCAATTGTTGAATTATGGAGTGGAAAACATGGCGGCCATTTAGGCGTCATAGCAAGCTTAGTTGGTGAAATAATTGGTGTTAAAAAAGCTGAGATTAAATGCAGCATTGATAGCGGCAAAAAAATGCTCCAAGTTAGCGGTGCTGGTGGTTGGGAAATGGCTGGTGTTGAAAGTGGTGACGGTAAAATCGCACAATGTAACTTTCATCCATTAGCGATTAACCCTGGATTTCCAGTTGATGTTAATGTTACGAGTAAACAAGAATTTTCAGATCATGGTAGATCATGGAATACTACTCCTGACAGAGTTGGTTTATCAGGACCATTTGCTTACCAAGCATAGTTAAAAAATAAATTTTAAAGAGGGCTTAGGCCCTCTTTTTTTATGATTAAGAAAAATATTATATGTCAGAAAACCCAGTACAAAAGCCTGAAGTTATTAAAGCTATAAATGCTTTCAGTCAAAATAATTTCAAAGAGGCTGAACAAATTTGTCTAGAACTATTATCTAGAGATAGTGATGCTGACGCAAATCATATTGTTGGCTGCATAAGAATGGGTCAAAGAAAATTTGATGAAAGTATTTCATATATTAATAAATCTTTAGAGATAAGCCCAGACAATATAGGCACCTTGATTTCTCTTGGGTGTGTCTTAAGTTCAAAGAAAGACTATTTAGAAGCTATAAAAGTATTTAAAAAAATTATTAAATTAAAAGATGACATATCACAAGTGCATTTTTATTTAGGTGAAGCATATAGGCAAACTCTTCAAAATGAAAAGTCTCTATCATCATTCAAGAAATGTTTAGAGATTACCCCGGATCATATAGGTTGTCAGTTAATGGTTGGCATTATTTATGAAGAGTTAAAAAAGTTTAATCAAGCAATAGATTTTTATAAAGCATGTATTAATACTTATCCGGAATATATAGAGCCTCATATAAATCTAGGAATGTGTTATTTATTGACAGGTAACTATGCTGAAGGCTGGAACGAATATGAGTGGAGATTGAAGCTGCAGGCTCAGGTTTATGAAATAAAATTTAAGAAACCACGTTGGGTTGGACAAGATTTATCTGGAAAAACACTAGTGATTGCAACAGAGCAATCTGTTGGTGAGATTTTATTATTCATAAGATTTGCGAAACAACTTGCATTTGATGGAGCTAAGATAATTGTGATGACACAGGGTGAACTTAAAAAAATCCTTGAGTCACAAAAATGGATTAACAAAGTTATCAGTTATGATGATGAAGTGCCTGACTGTGACTATTATACTTATTTACTCTCTATTCCAAAAGTCCTTGAGTGGAACCCAAAAATGGATACTCAAACGCATCCTTATTTGGAAATAGATAAAGAGAATTTTTCTGAAATTTTACTGGATAAGAAAAATATAGGTTATCTTCTGGCCCCAGATATGAATTCTTCTACCGCCAAACAGACGGCTATTCCTGAAAAAGATATTAGCAGTCTCATTGATACTAAAAATATTAACTTTATTAATTTATCTGAAATAAAAGATATTGATGTATTAGCTGGCATTATTCAAAATTTAGATTTGGTAATATGTGTTGAAAGTGATTTAGCATACTTGGCAGGGAGCTTAAATATTTCTACATTTTTAATTTTACCAGTAGTACCAAAACATTTATGGGATTTAAGTTACAAGAGTACTAGTCCATGGTATCCATCGTTAGAATTGTTTAGACAAGAAACATCTGGTGATTGGACTAATGTAATTAATGAAATTCAAGGGAGGCTAACAAGTGTCTAAATTTTTAGTGAGGCAAGCTTTTGCTGAAGCGATGGATCTTCATAAACAGAATCGCTTTGAAGAAGCAAAAGAATTATATAATAAAATTCTAACTGTTAATGATTCAGAGCCTAATGCGCTGCATTTAATCTCCCTTATATTTATGGCTGAAGGCGACTTTGAATCTGCAAAAATACATATTGAAAAAGCAATTGATAAAGCGCCAGAACAAGCTGTCTTTCATAGTAATTATGGGAGCTTATTGCATTCTATGGGTGAAAATCAACTTGCCATAAATGCTATTAAGAAGTCATTAAAAATTGATAAAAAATTATTTCAGTCTTACTATTCATTAGGCATTATATATACTGACATGTTTAATTTTGAAAAAGCTGTTGCTAATTATACGGCAGCCATAGAGATAGATAATAATTCTTCTGAAGCACATAATAATTTAGCAAATCTTTTTAACAGTATGGATAATCAGGAAGCAGAGTATCATTATAAAAAAACTATAGAGCTTGTGCCTAGCGAGATTTATCCTAGACTTAATATCGCAAACTATTTTATTAAAAACGGTAAATTTAATGAATCGATGAAATATTTAAATGAGCTTATTGATATGGGTTTAGAGTCAAAAGAAGTTTTTAATAGTTTGGGTGTTGCATATAAAGGCTTGGCAGATGATAAAAATGCTAAAAGCATGTTCGATAAATCTCTAGAGATTGATCCAGAGTTTCTTTTGGCTCAAAAAAATTTAGAGAGCATAGAATAAATTTTTTCATGTTCTAGTATTATTTTCACCTAGAATAAAATAGATATGCTATACTATAGATTCGTTCACTAAATTTCTCAAAAGTACCTATTTTTGCAATAAAACCTTATTTTATTAATAATAGCTTGTGTTCTTTGTTACTAACTGTTAAAAAGTACCCACAGTTACATAGAATATATGTAATTTGAGAAGAGCCTCAGTAATATGTTACTTAAATAACAGTTGGTGGATATCTTCTACTAAAATGTATTTAACGAACATAAGAGAAATTAATGAATAATTTTGAAAGCTTAAATCTTTCCGAAAATTTAAATTTAGCTCTAGCTAAAATGAACTTTTCAAAACCGACTCCAATCCAAGCGCAAACTATACCTTTTGCTCTACAAAGCAAGGATATACTTGGTTCTGCACAAACAGGTACTGGGAAAACAGCTGCATTTTGTATTCCGATGGTAGATATATTATCAAAAAATGAAAACATGACAGCCTTGATAATGACACCAACACGAGAATTAGCACGACAAGTTCTTGATGTTGTTAATCAGCTTATAGGCCATGAGAGTTCATTAAGAACAGCATGCTTGATTGGCGGGGAAGCAATGGGTAAGCAACTAAATCAACTAAGAAAAGGTCCTCGCATAATAGTGGGAACACCTGGAAGAATTAATGATCATCTTGAGAGAGAAACTTTGGATTTAATGGATTGCGGATATTTAGTATTAGATGAAACAGACAGAATGCTTGATATGGGTTTTGGTGTTCAAATTGATCAAACATTACAGTACATGCCTTCAGAAAGACAAACTTTACTTTTTTCAGCAACCTTGCCTGCCAAGATCATGCAGTTATCAAAAAAGTACCTTCATAACCCAGAAAGAATAGCTATAGAGTCTGATGAAGTTTTACTTACAAATATTTCTCATGAAATCTTAAACATTGATCATAATAAAAAATATGTTGAATTATTAAAACAATTAAGCCAAAGAGATGGCTCCGTATTAATTTTTGCTAAGACAAAACATGGCACGCAAAGAATGGCGAAAAATCTAACAAATGATGGATTTAAAGCTGATGCACTAAATGGTAACTTAAATCAGAATAAGCGAGATAAAGTTATGAGTAACTTTAGAAGCAAGAAATTTAAAGTACTAGTTGCAACTGATATTGCGTCAAGAGGTTTAGATGTTGATCATATTGAGCATGTTATTAATTATGACTTACCTCAAGTAGCTGAAGATTATGTACATAGAATTGGAAGGACAGGAAGAGCAGGATCAAAGGGTTCAACAATTTGTTTTATTTCCCCAGAAGAACAACCTCTATGGGATCAAATTGATTATTTACTAAATCCTAAAACAGCAAAAAAACCATCTGGTTCTAATAAAAGTAGTAGGTCTGTTAGAAAAAGAAGTGGTGGCCAACATCAATCTTCGAGACCTGGAAGAAGTTTTTCTACAAGTAATGGACCAAGAAGAAGTGGAGGTCCAAGAAGAAGCAGCGAAGGTAATACTGATTCAAGACCGTCTAGAAGTGGAGGTCCAAGAAGAAATAGCGAAGGTAATACTGATTCAAGACCGTCTAGAAGTGGAGGTCCAAGAAGAAATAGCGAAGGTAATACTGATTCAAGACCGTCTAGAAGAGCTGATGGTAATACTGGATCTAGACCATTTAGAAGTGGAGGCCCAAGAAGAAATAGCGAAGGTAATACTGATTCAAGAC